>NZ_JFFR01000003.1 GCF_000695685.1 Vibrio fortis
TGTATATTGTCTTTGTGATTTTACTTTCATGACACTTAATACTCCGTATTAAGTGTCTACTTTAATGGGGTCACATCAGATTAATTGTTAAGGGTTGGCGTTTTGCGTCAATCCTTTTTTATTGCTGGTGAATTAGTACTTGCTGAAAGAGATTCCCTACTCCTTCCTTCGTCAGTCTAGGGGAATGACAGTTATACGCAGGCTTGTTCTCCAATCGTCATTGAAAAACTAGATTTCTGATGTCGCTGTCAGGATGACGGCCACTGTTGCCCGCGGCGATCTCCTTTAGTTTTCTACACTAACTCCATACCTCAAACCTATCCGTCATCCCCAAGAGTGAGGAACGAGCGAGTTGGGGATCTCTTGCTTTCGAAACTCTAAATAACGCGCACAAAAAAGCGGAGCCAAATGGCTCCGCTTTTATCGATAGAATGCAAAAAGAATTACTTCTTAGCAAGCTTCTCTTTAATACGAGCAGACTTACCAGAACGCTCACGTAGGTAGTACAGCTTGGCACGACGTACTGCACCGCGGCGTTTAACTTCAATGCTATCAACCATTGGAGAGTGAGTTTGGAACGTACGCTCAACACCTTCACCGTTCGAGATCTTACGAACTGTGAATGCAGAGTGAAGACCACGGTTACGAATAGCGATTACAACGCCTTCGAAAGCCTGTAGACGCTCACGGTCACCTTCTTTTACCTTAACCTGAACTACAACAGTGTCACCTGGTGCGAATTTAGGAAGGTCTGATTTTAGTTGCTCTTCTTCAAGAGCTTTAATGATGTTGCTCATTTGTATAAATTCCTAGAATAAACTGATACTAAATTTAATAGGTTACTGCTTGCTTTTCGTTAAGAGCGTTGCTCTTTAATGAATTCAGCCAGTAATTGTTCCTGTTCGTCAGTCAGAGCTAGGTTTTCCAGGAGTTCTGGTCTTCTTAGCCAAGTACGGCCTAGCGATTGCTTTAATCGCCAGCGACGAATGTCCTTATGGTTTCCAGACTTGAGTACCGAAGGCACTTCTTTGTCGTCTAGCACCTCAGGGCGCGTATAGTGAGGGCAATCTAGCAAACCATTTGCAAAAGAATCCTCTTCTGCTGACGCGAAATCGCCTAGGACTCCCGGAATAAACCGTGAGACCGAGTCAATTAACGTCATGGCTGGCAGTTCGCCACCCGTCATCACAAAATCACCAATCGACCATTCTTCGTCGACTTCTGATTGAATGATGCGCTCATCTACCCCTTCATAGCGGCCACAGATAAGAAGTAAATTCTCATTTGTTGCCAGCTCTTCAACACCTTTCTGGTCGAGCTTGCGACCTTGAGGTGAAAGGTAGATAACTTTCGTCTTCCCCGGTGATACTTGCTTGGCAGTATGAATAGCGTCGCGCAAAGGCTGAACCATCATTAACATGCCAGGACCACCACCGTAAGGTCTGTCATCAACAGTGCGATGTTTATCGTGAGTGAAATCGCGAGGATTCCATGTCTCAATCGATAAAAGACCTTTTTTAACCGCTTGACCTGTTACTCCAAAATCAGTAACAGAACGGAACATTTCAGGAAAAAGGCTAATTACGCCAACCCACATGTGTTCTCTCGCTCTGTAATTTTGGAATTAGAATCCAGGATCCCAGTCAACTTCGATCCGTTGAGCTTCGCGATCAACTTTTTTGATCACTTGCTCTTCAAGGTACGGGATTAACCGTTCCTTTTGGCCAAAAGCATCTTTAAGATTTGCTTTCACCACTAGAACATCGTTTGAGCCAGTTTCTAATAGGTCAGTGACCTCACCAAGGGAATAGCCCTTAGTGGTAACAACTTGCATACCAAACAATTCACGCCAGTAGAATTCATCTTCTGACAATTCAGGTAGTGATGCCGGGTCTACAGCGATTTCAAAGTTAGTCAGAGTATGAGCTTCTTCACGAACCTCAAGCCCTTCAAGCTTACACACCATACCTTTGTTATGGCGCTTCCAGCTTTCAACATTGAACTCAACCCACTTACCCTTTTGGTTAATGTACCAAGGGGTGTAATCGAATATGCTTTCAGCATTGTCTGTGTAGGAAAAAACTTTCAGCCAGCCGCGAATGCCATAGGTAGCACCAAACTTGCCCATAACAATTTTTTCGTCTTGCTTGCTCATCGTTTCTTTATCCTTCATCGACATAAGCTATGTCTTCTACTTTAAAGTAAAATTAAGCCGCTTTTTGAGCGTCTTTAACTAGCTTAGCTACGCGGTCAGATAGAGATGCGCCTTGACCAACCCAGTGGTTAACGCGATCTAGGTCTAGACGTAGACCTTCTTCTTGACCTTGAGCAGTAGGGTTAAAGAAACCTACTTTCTCGATGAAACGGCCAGTTGCTGCATTGCGGCTGTCCGCTACTACGATTTGATAGAATGGACGCTTCTTAGCGCCGTGACGTGCCAAACGAATGGTTACCATGTCGTCCTCTTTGCTTTCTTAATAAATAAATTAACCCCAGAAGCTACTTATCAATAAATAACTTGGGGTCTCGTGCCAAATTAAAGCCCCGGAATTTTACTCTTATTCCGAGGCAATGCAAGGGGTTTAGCTATTTTTTCGCCAACAGAGTCTCTGTACACTTTCTGTGACAGAGCTAACACTCTGAAAAGTAACGCAGCGAGCATTTCACTGACTACGCAAACTTAGGTGGTGATAGCTCAAACTTAATAGGAAGAAGGACTTAACGGCCGAATGGGTTAAAACCGCCACCCATGCCGCCACCGCCCATGCCACCCATCATACCTTGCATGTTACGCATCATGCCTTTCATGCCACCTTTCTGCATTTTCTTCATCATCTTCTGCATCTGGGTGAACTGCTTAAGCAGACGGTTAACATCTTGTACCTGAGTACCAGAACCTGCCGCAATACGTTTCTTGCGTGAGCCTTTAATAAGCTCAGGGCGCTGACGCTCTTTCATGGTCATAGAGTTGATGATCGCTTCCATTTGCTTGAACATCTTGTCATCAACTTTATCTTTTACGTTGTCTGGTAGCTGAGACATGCCTGGAAGCTTATCCATCATGCCCATCATGCCGCCCATGTTTTGCATTTGACCTAGCTGCTCGCGGAAGTCTTCAAGGTCGAAACCTTTCTTCTCTTTGAACTTCTTAGCCAGCTTCTCTGCTTTATCTTGGTCTACGTTCTTCTGTAGATCTTCGATAAGAGAAAGAACGTCACCCATACCTAGGATACGAGAAGCAACACGATCTGGGTGGAATGGTTCTAGCGCGTCGGTTTTCTCGCCCACACCCAAGAACTTGATTGGCTTACCTGTGATATGACGTACAGAAAGCGCCGCACCACCACGTGCATCACCATCAACCTTAGTTAGGATTACACCAGTTAGCGGTAGTGCATCACCAAAGGCTTTCGCTGTATTCGCCGCATCTTGACCTGTCATTGCATCGACAACAAACAGCGTCTCAACTGGGTTAATCGCAGTGTGAAGCTCTTGGATCTCGCCCATCATCTCTTCATCGATGGCTAAACGACCCGCAGTATCGACAAGTAGCACGTCGTAGAATTTCTTCTTCGCGTGGTCAATTGCGGCATTCGCAATGTCGATAGGCTTTTGATCTGCAGAAGACGGGAAGAAATCCACACCTACATCTGCAGCTAATGTTTCAAGCTGTTTGATCGCCGCTGGGCGATAAACGTCGGCAGAAACAACCAGTACTTTCTTTTTATCACGCTCAGTTAGGAGCTTAGATAGCTTACCTACCGATGTGGTTTTACCCGCACCTTGTAGACCAGCCATCAAGATCACTGCTGGCGGCTGAGCAGCTAGGTTAAGAGCCTCATTCGACTCACCCATTACCGCTTCAAGCTCAGCCTGAACGATCTTAATAAATTCTTGGCCAGGAGTTAGAGATTTAGAAACCTCAACACCTACCGCGCCTTCTTTAACGCGCTTTACGAAATCACGGACAACCGGCAGTGCAACGTCGGCTTCCAGTAGCGCCATACGTACTTCACGTAGCGTATCCTTGATGTTGTCTTCGGTCAGACGACCTTTACCGCTGATATTCTTCAGCGTTTTGGATAGACGATCCGTTAAATTATCAAACATAGTTTTCTCTTCGCTCAATCCTGCGACTATTACCGAGAGTATACATTAGCGTGGAATAGAGTCACACCCGTTGTCAGCGGTTAATAATAGCGGTGTGTGATATAGGGCGCTGTTCACTAATAAATGAGTGAGGTTCACCATAGCCCAAAAGGGCGATGCAGGGTATAATTCGCGAATTAGTAATCATTTAAATGGATACCATGGACAGTCTAATTGCGATCGCAGCAGCCTTTCTATACACAATGGCTATATCCACGATCATCCCAGGTCTTGTACACCAAACAGGAATCCGTGCCAAAACGGTACTGGTGAGCGCGTTTCTTGCTATCGCTTTTCATGCGTGGTTGCTGGGCGACTTAATCTTTAACGCCGGCGGTCAAAACCTCAGTATTCTCAATGTTGCCTCATTGATCAGCTTTATTATCTCGTTGGTAATGAGTGGAGCAATGCTTAAAAACCGCCTCTGGTTTATTCTCCCTGTCGTGTACAGCTTTGCGGCTCTAAACCTGTTGGCCGCTGCGTTTCTCCCAAGCACCTTTATTAAGCACCTAGAGAACGACCCTAAACTGCTCATGCATATTTCATTGGCACTGTTCTCGTACGCAACTCTGACCATCGGTGCTCTGTATGCTATGCAACTGGCGTGGCTCGATTACAAGCTTAAGAAGAAAAAGGCACTGGTCATCAACCCGAACCTACCACCACTCATGATGGTTGAAAGACAGCTGTTCAAGATTATTCTTATCGGCAACGGTCTGCTTACGGGTACGCTTCTTACTGGCTTTATTTTTGTTCAAGACATGTTCGCTCAAGGAAAAGCACACAAAGCGGTGCTCTCTTTTATCGCTTGGGTGATCTATTCAATATTGCTTTGGGGTCATTACAAAAAAGGTTGGCGCGGCCAGAAGGTAACTTGGTTTGCACTAGCGGGTGCAACCTTACTAACACTGGCCTACTTCGGTAGTCGCTTTGTTCAAGAAATCATCCTGAATTAATAGTTCGATATATAAAGGCAAGGTACCCACCTTGCCTTTAATGTATGGCATACTTTACATTCAGTTGACATCTCGACCTGCATCGGTCATAAATTAATCAAGATACAAATTTAGGAAAGTAATAGTTTTGGACGACATATCTACGGGTATCTTATTTGCGCTACTCGCGTGTCTCATTGTAATTTCTGGTTATTTCTCTGGTTCTGAAACGGGCATGATGTCCTTGAACCGCTACCGTTTGAAACACCTATCCCAATCGGGTCATAAGGGTGCGCGTCGTGTAGAAAAACTCTTAAGCCGACCTGACCGCCTTATCGGTCTTATCCTTATCGGCAACAACCTCGTTAATATTCTCGCTTCAGCCATAGCAACTATCTTAGGTATGCGTATTTATGGCGACCTTGGTGTGGCAATCGCAACCGGTGCCTTAACCCTAGTGGTTCTTGTGTTTGCTGAAGTAACCCCTAAGACCATCGCCTCTCTTTACCCTGAGCGCGTCTCCTACGCCAGCAGTATTGTATTAACGATACTGATGAAGGTGCTTTCGCCGCTTGTCATGCTGGTTAACTTCATCACTAACGGTTTTATCCGCATCATCGGCGTAAAAGCAGATCACGATGCGACAGACCACCTCAGCTCTGAAGAATTAAGAACGGTCGTGAATGAAGCAGGTACTCTGATTCCACAGCGCCACCAAGATATGTTGGTGTCTATTCTCGATTTAGAGCACGTCACGGTGAATGACATCATGGTGCCACGCAACGAGATCACGGGCATCGACATCAATGATGACTGGAAGTCGATCGTTCGACAACTGACCCACTCTCCTCATGGCCGCATCGTGCTGTACCGCGATCAAATCGATGAAGTAGTGGGTATGTTGAGATTGCGTGAAGCGTACCGCTTGATGCTAGAAAAAAATGAATTCAACAAAGAGACACTGCTGCGCGCAGCTGATGAGGTGTACTTTATTCCTGAAGCAACACCACTCAATATTCAGCTTCTAAAGTTCCAACGTAATAAGCAACGTATCGGTTTGATTGTTGATGAGTATGGCGATATCAATGGCCTTGTAACACTAGAAGATATCTTGGAAGAGATTGTTGGTGAGTTTACAACCTCGATTGCACCGAGCCTATCGGAAGAGATAACACCGCAAAGCGACGGTAGCTTCCTGATTGAAGGCAGCGCTAATATTCGAGACATCAACAAAGGGCTTCAATGGAGCTTGCCTACCGATGGTCCAAGAACTCTCAACGGTTTGATCCTAGAGCACCTAGAAGACATTCCAGAAAGTCACCTAAGTGTTCAAGTTGCGCGTCACCCAATGGAGATTGTAGAGCTAGAAGAGAACCGGATTAAGCTGGTTCGTGTTTTCCCTCAAATAATGCAAGAGACCACCAGCTTTAATACATAGTGTCACTTCGACAGACACAAAATAGCAGACAAACAAAAAGCCCTGTTCAACTTTACCCTTACGGGGTCAGTTCAGAACAGGGCTTTTTTAATTCACGAACGATAAAATGAACTTAGTCTACCTTCAGCTCTTTAAGCATAGATTCTGGTAGTGCCAGCTCATCATTCTTATTCACTGAGATACCAGCATCTAGAATAGCCTTAGCAATCTCTTTTGCTTCTTCTAGAGAGTGCATCGCTGCTGTGCCACACTGGTATTCATTCAGCTCAGGAATCTTGTTTTGACTCTCAACTTTCAACACGTCAGCCATTGCTGCTAACCAAGCATCAGCGACTTGCTGCTCTGAAGGTGTACCAATCAGGCTCATGTAGAAACCCGTACGACAACCCATTGGTGAGATATCGATGATTTCAACTTGCTCGCCATTTAGGTGTGCACGCATAAAGCCAGCGTAAAGGTGCTCAAGAGTGTGAATTCCTTTCTCTGACAGGATATCTTTATTGGGTGCAGTAAAACGTAAATCGAATACTGTGATCGTATCTCCCTTAGGAGTCTGCATCGTTTTTGCCACACGTACTGCAGGTGCATTCATGCGTGTGTGATCCACAGTAAAACTATCTAATAAAGGCATTCTTATTCTCCATGACGGTCGGTTTAGAAAAACCAACTCCGGTTGTCTTCCAGTTCTTGGCGGCACTGTTTCAGTTGCCAACCATAATCTTTCGCTTGCTTCTCAACTTTGCGCGCCACCTTAATTAATGACGGCTTACTGTTATAGGTTTTACGTTTGTAGCCACCACGACCTTCGTGATAAGCCAAATACTGATTGTATGGGTCCCAAAGAGAGAGCCCTAATTGACGACGCGTTTCATTGGTGTACCAGCCGATGAACATTAGTGAGTCATCAAAATTAGTTCGAGAGCCACCATGCCCTGTCGCTTTCTGAAAGTCTTGCCAAGCAGGGTCTTGCGCCTGAGCATAACCATAAGCGCTGCTGACATGCCCCCATGGGATAAAGCCTAGCAGGTAATCTTTCGGTGGGCGGGCATCGTGACGAAAGCTACTCTCTTGTTTCACAAACGCCATTGCCACATTAATTGGCGTGCCCCACTCTTCTTGCATATCGACAGCATCGTCATACCAAGACGGGTTCTCGCGAAAGATACTACACAGGTTGTCTTGCTTCTTAGGCGGAGGGGTTGCACAACCTGCTAAGAGGCCAACGGCAACACCCATAGTGACCCAAGATAGCAGCTGACGACGCTTGTTACTTGATACGGCTTGAATCCTTTCCACCACAAACTCGCTATGCTTTAAGATACGAGAAGTAATCAGCTAAGAAGCTATCAAAGTCTTGAGTACTCGCCTCTTCGACCTGTTTCTGCGCCATCACTGAACGAGCAACCTCAGATTCCATCAGCTCTGCTGAGTAGACTTGGTATTGGTGATCGCGGTGCTTCTGAGCGTACTCTTTACCTAGCTCACAGCCAACCTTGCCTAAACCGCCGTGCTTCTTAGTCTCTTCTAGCAGTTGACCAGAAATCGTCAGTTCTGGATTATCAATCCAAGCTTCTAGGGTGTCGCATGTCTCTTGGTAAGCACGGCCACCTTGCTCAGCATCCATCAATTCTGCAATCACTCGAAGGTCTTTAAAGACGCGCTTCGCCCAATCTTGCAGCGACAGTTTCTCGCCGTGGCAACCGATTTGCAGCTCAAGACCCACTTGGCGACCTTCAAGGATCACCTTGTTCCAGTTGTCACGCCAGCACTCAAGTTCACAGTTATCCATCTCAGCAGACTCAGATAGAACACTCCAAGTTAGGAATAGGTCTAGGAAGCGAACCTGCTGCTCAGTGATACCGATTGAGCTGAACGGGTTAACATCTAATGAACGAACCTCAATGTACTCAACACCGCCGCGCGCTAGCGCTTCAGACGGTTTCTCACCACTTTTCGCCACACGTTTAGGGCGAATTGGTGCGTACAGTTCATTTTCAATCTGCAGAACGTTGCTGTTCAGTTGACGGTATTCATCGTCAACCTTAATGCCGATTTCAGCAAACTCTTGTGATGGTGTGCGAATCGCTTTGTTCAGCCCTTCAAGGTATTGGTCCAGGCTATTGAAACCAATCTTAAGCACACTTTGCGCGCTGTTAGTGTAGCCAAGGTCGCTTAGGCGCAGTGCCGTTGCTTTTGGCAGGTACAAAGTGCCACCTAGCTGTTCAAACGGTAGTTTGGTTTCGCGGCCTTTGATGAATGAAGAGCATAGAGCTGGTGACGCACCAAAGAAGTATGGGATCAACCAACCAAAACGGTAGTAGTTACGAATCAAACCGAAGTACGCATCCGATTTAGCATCGCTACGCTCTTGTTCAGTTTGCTCACCAAACAAGCTATCCCAGAAGCTTTCTGGGAACGAGAAATTAAAGTGAACCCCTGAAATGATCTGCATCAGGCTACCGTAACGGCGCTTTAGACCCTCACGGTATAGAGTCTTCATCTTACCCGTGTTCGACGTGCCATATTGAGCCAACTGGATGTCATCCTCGCTACCTACGTAACAAGGCATAGATAGTGGCCATAGCTTTTCGCCATTTAACTTGGTTTGAGTAAAATGGTGAATGTCTGATAACTGGTTCAGCAATGTCGGAACGTCATTCGAGACCGGCGTAATGAATTCGAGTAACGATTCAGAAAAGTCCGTCGTTACCCACTCGTTGGTTAACGCAGAACCTAAAGCTTCAGGGTGAGGACCAGTCGCTAGACGACCATCTTCCTTGTAGCGGAGCGTTTCCCTCTCAACACCACGACCAAACTGAGAAAAGGTCTTTGGGTTGGTTGCAACTTGCTTCAGTCGCGCAGCAAAATCAGTCAAAATTCAGTTCACTTATCTTATATCGTTCTGATTAGAACTATCATAATTGGTTGGGAGAGAAAAACAGCTTCTCTCTTTTCTCCCCCATTAATGTGTACTCTAACGAATGATTTCAAGCTCTTCTATGGGAATATCTAACTTTTCTAGTTGTGGACGCAGTGAAGCTGCATCACCCACGACAATAATTTGATAATCATTCGGATCAAACCAGCGTTTAGCGAGCTCATTAAGCTGCTCTTTAGAGACGTTGTCGACTATCTCGTTGCGCTGCTTAAGGTAGTCTTCATCAAGACCTAAGGTCACGATGTTACTTAACAGTCCCGCTTTCTGGCTTGGTGTTTCGTATTTGAGTGCATCTTGTTGACCGACTGCGAGGCGCATAAATTTCACCTCTTCATCAGTTAATCCACTCTGGCTAAACTCATTGAGCTCATTAACGAACTCTTGAATAGAGGCAACTGTCGCATTAGCACGAACTTGAGCACTAAATACCACCGCCCCTGTTTCACGATTACTTGCGAAGTAGCCGCTTGCCCCGTAGGTATAGCCTTTGTCTTCACGTAGGTTCTGATTCACTCGGCTATTGAAGTTACCTGCAAGGTTGAAGTTCGCTAATTGAGCTAAATACTGCTCTCCAGTCGCGTCAAAAGGTAGACCTTTACGCACCAAACGAACAATGCTTTGTGGTGCATTTGGCTTGTCGACCAAATACAGATGTTGGCTTTCCAACGGCGTAATGACCTGCGGACGCGTCAGTGGAGCCGCATCGCCTTGCCACTCTTTAAAGAAGTTTAGCTGCTTTTCAGCCTCTCTTTTCGAGATGTCGCCTACAATAACAATATTCGCCCCTTCAGGAGTATAGTGCTGATTGTAAAACTGTTTTACATCATCCAGTGTTAATGACTTCAGAGACTCTTCAGTACCATCACTTGAACGGGCAAACAGGCTATCGCCAAACAACACTTCGCGTGTGGCCTGGGATGCCATCCAGCTCGGTTGTTGATGTTGATACACTACTCCCTCTAGCATCTGTCTTTTCACTCGTTCGAAGTCTTGTTCATCGAACTTAGGAGAGAACAGCACCTCTTCTACAATCGCCAGTGTCTGCGCTAGATTTTTCTCAAGCGATGACACTGAAATATCGGTGGTATAACTGCCCGCACTGATACTGACACTGCTGCCCAGCTTATCGAGTGTCGCTTGCAACTCTTCAACTGAGCGCTGCATTGAACCCTCTTCCATCATAGCTGCGGTTAGGTTCGCTAAACCTTCCTGACCTTTTGCAACGTAACGCTCACCGGCTGGCAGCTGGAATTGAAGTTGTACCGTTGGTGTTTCTGTCGTCACAGTACCAATCAGCTCACCACCATTGGCGTAGTGGACGCGATACAACTCAGGCATAGTAGCGGTAACACCAAAAGTGACCTCTGGCATCACACTGCGATCAAAGGTATTAGGTGCCTTTCTAAACTCCAACTGGTCTTCAGTTACCTTGGTATATTCAGGTAGCGTGCGAGGTGGCGTCACAAATGTCGCTTCACGCACGGCTAAATCAAGCTGACGGCGAGGAACAACGCTTAACGTCACTTTGTGCTTATCTTGGACAAAGTCTTTATAAGCTTGAGTTACACTCTCAGGGGTCACAGCTCGAATTTGTTCTAGTTGTGACTCAATACGATCTGGCTGCCCGTAGAAGGTTTCATTCGAAGCGAGTTGCGAAACCTTGCCGCGAACGCTTTGCAGCGCAAACACCGCATTGGCTTCTGCCATACCCGTAATTTGGTCAAGACGTTCTTGAGTCACGCCCTCTTTAGAGAACTTATCTAGCGTATCCAGTAGTGCTTGGTTCAATACAGTCAGGTCGCCCTTCTTACCCGAGTCGCCCATCGCATAAACATAAAGAGTACATGCGAGCTCGCCACAATCATGGAACGAACCCGCGCTGACCGCTTTCTGAGTCTTGACTAGGTTTTGATACAAGTAGCTGTTGGTCCCTTTACCAAGAACATTAGACAAGGCATTCAATGTCGCTTGTGTTTCTTCACCACGATAAGTCGTTGGCCAACCGACTAAAACCATTGGCTGGCGAATGTTGTCTTCAAGCGTAATGTATTTGTCTTCCGTTAAGACTGCTGGTTGCTTCTCAGCTTTCTCAACTTCTGGACCTTTAGGGATCGGGCCAAAGTACTTATTCACCCATTCAAGTGTGTCTTCTACGTCAATGTCACCACCGATAGTCAGTACCGCATTGTTTGGACCGTACCAACGAAGGAAGAAGGCTTTAAGATCATTAACATCAACGCGGTCAAGATCTTCAACATAACCAATTGGTTGCCACGAATATGGGTGGCCTTCAGGGTAGAGAGCTTCTCCCATGCGTTCCCACATTAAGCCATAAGGACGGTTTTCGTAGGTTTGAGCGCGCTCGTTTTTCACCGTATCTCGCTGAATCTCAAATTTTCGTTGAGAAACCGCATCCAGCAAGAATCCCATACGATCAGATTCCAACCACAGCATTTTCTCTAGTTGGTTTGATGGCACGGTTTCAAAGTAGTTGGTTCGGTCTCGATTGGTGGTGCCGTTTAAGGTACCACCCGCTTCCGTGATGATCTTAAAGTGCTCTTGGTCACCTACGTTCTCAGAGCCCTGAAACATCATATGTTCAAAGAAATGGGCGAAACCGGATTTACCTATCTCTTCTCGCGCAGAGCCGACATGGTAAGTCACGTCAACATGTACCAAGGGATCAGAATCATCCGGTGAAAGGATGACAGTTAAACCATTCTCCAATTGATACTTGGTGTATGGAATCACAACTTTATCGCTAGAAGGTTTCACCTCATCAACAAGCGTGATGCCTTCTGGCAGGGAAGAAAACAGGGAAGTTGAGCTAGGTACTTGATGAGAACACCCTGCAAGGGCAATAAGAGAAAATGTACCCAGTAAAACCTTCTTCATAGGTTCTCCTTAGAAAAAACCGAAATAGATGCCAGCCAATAAGCTGTATCGCAGTGCTTTGCCGATCGCAATCAATATCAAACTTGGTAAGAACTTCATTCGAAGCCAACCCGCAGCCAGACATAATGGGTCACCGATCACGGGCAACCAGCTGAATAATAGGGTCCAATAACCATAGCGACGCAACCAAGATATAGCTTTATGACCATGCTTCTCGGATTGAGTTCGATTAGGCAACCATAAACCAATCCAATAGTTGGTTAGTCCACCTAGGGTGTTACCTACAGTTGAGACCAAAATAATCGAGAACGTTGAGAATTGGTTGAGGCTCAAAGCAGCAATAAGGCTGGCTTCTGAACCTCCGGGTAACAATGTGGCACTGAGAAAGCCACTAATGAACAGTACCCATAGCGCGGAATCAGAGAACCACAGCGCTATGGCTTCAAACAGTGAATTAAATGATTCTAGCACTTCATATCCAGTAGAACTTTGCCTCGTGTATGACCAGTTTCAACCTGTAAGTGCGCCGCTTGTGCTTCCTCTATAGGGAAGATACGTTGCACTTCTGTCTTTAAGAGACCAACACTCACCATGTATAGCATGGTATCCATCTGCTCAGGTTGTGGCTCAACCAACATGCCGCTTGCCGTAAAGCCTAACAGCTGAGCCTTTTCACAGATTAGCTCTGCCGATAGCGTTGGTACTGTGACCACTCGAGCGCCGTCTTTGAGACACTTAAGTGCATCAAGCGCCGTGTCGCCACCAACAAGGTCAATCAGAACATCAACGTCAGACACTCGCTCAGACGCAGGAGCAAACTGATAGTTGATAGCATGAGCGCCAAGTGTGGCAAGGTAGTCAAGGTTCGCTTCGCTACATGTGGTGTAAACTTCGGCTTTTGCAGCGACGGCAATCTGCACCGCTAGGTGACCAACACCACCTGCACCAGCCAATATAAGAACGCGGTCGCCCTCTTTCACTTCTGCTTTGTTTAGCGCCTGTGCAGCCGTTTGGCTAGCCAATGGTAGTGCTGCTGCAGCTTCTAGAGTCACTGCGTCAGGTACAGCACTCAAAGCACTCTCTGGTACCGCAACATATTGGCTATAGCCGCCACCTTGAAGCGGAAACCCAATAAATCCAGCGACATTAGCACCAACAGAGAAGCGCTCTGCCGACTCACCACAAGCAATCACTTGACCCGAAATGTCGTAGCCAGGAACCCAAGGAAGATTATCTTTGTTCTGTGCAGCAGCCCAACCTAATCCCGCACGGGTTTTAACATCAATTGGGTTAACGCCAGAAAACGCAACCTTAACCACTACCTCACCCTCTTGAGGTTCTGGTATCGCACTGGTCTGAAGCACAAGGTTATCTACCCCGCCAAACTCGGTAATCGCTATCTGTTTATTTTCCATTTCAACACGTCCCTAATTAGTTAAAACCTAACGAATAAAAGAAAGGGATGCACAAGCATCCCTTCGACTATAAACCATTTTGTTAGGCTAAGTTAACCACTGGTTTGAAAATTAACCACCAATTAACTCAACCGTTTGGCAAGATGTAACCTGCTTAACCCACTAGAGCCAACAAGATACCTGCCGCTACCGCACTTCCCAGTACGCCCGCAACGTTTGGACCCATAGCATGCATTAGTAGGAAGTTTTGTGGGTTAGCCTCTAGGCCAACCTTGTTCACTACACGTGCCGCCATTGGTACAGCAGAGACACCCGCCGCGCCAATAAGAGGGTTGATATCTTCTTTAGATAGCTTGTTCAATAGCTTCGCCATTAACACACCACCCGCAGTACCGATACTGAACGCAACAGCACCTAGGCCAAGAATACCAAGTGTCTCTAGGTTCAAGAAGGTATCTGCTTGTAGCTTAGAGCCGACACCTAGGCCAAGGAAGATAGTCACAACGTTGATCAACTCGTTTTGAGCTGTCTTCGATAGACGATCGACCACACCGGCTTCACGCATCAGGTTACCTAGACAGAACATACCTACTAGCGGTGTTGCCGATGGTAAGAACAGAATCGTCATCAGCAGCACGGCAAGCGGGAAAAGGATCTTCTCACCCTTACTCACGTGACGCAGCTGAGCCATCTGAATCTTACGCTCTTCTGGAGATGTCAGTGCCTTCATGATTGGCGGCTGGATAATTGGTACAAGCGCCATATAGCTGTATGCTGCAACCGCAATCGCACCCAATAGATCCGGAGACAACTGGCTGGCTAAGAAGATTGCCGTTGGGCCATCTGCACCACCAATGATCGCGATAGACGAAGCATCCGCCATCGAGAACTCCATACCAGGTACGTAGTTCAACAAGATCGCACCGAATAGCGTTGCAAAGATACCAAACTGCGCTGCCGCGCCAAGCCACAATGTTTTCGGGTTAGCGATCAAGGCACCGAAGTCAGTCATAGCACCAACGCCCATAAAGATCAGAAGCGGGAAGATGCCCGTTTCAATCCCGATGTAGTAAACGTAGTACAGCAGACCACCCGGCTCAGTAAAGCCAGCATTAGGAATGTTTGCCAATACTGCACCGAAACCAATCGGTAGCAGTAGTAGGGGTTCAAATCCTTTACGAATTGCCAAGAACAACAGTAAGCAGCCAACCAACATCATGCAGATCTGGCCAAACTCAAAGTTAGCAATACCCGTTTCAGACCATAAGGTCATCAATCCTTCCATGGTACTCCCTTACGCCAAGCTTAGTAGTGGAGCGCCTACAGTAACTGCATCGCCTTCTTTAACATTTAGCTCTTGCACGATACCACCACGCGCTGCACGAACTTCTGTCTCCATCTTCATCGCTTCTAGGATCAGTAGAACGTCACCTTCTGCTACTTGAGCACCCGGCTGTACGTTGACTTTAAAGATGTTGCCAGCCAGTGGTGCTGGTACAGATTCCGCGTTTGATGCCACAGGGGCTGCTGCTGGTGCACTTTGCTGAGCAGGTTGTGCTGCAGGTGATACTGATGTCAGTTGACCTTGAGGGCCGACTTCAACATCGTATACTTGACCATCTACTTTCACGCTGTAGCTTTCAATGCCACCCGCGGCCGGCGCAGGAGCTGCTGGAGCTTCAACTTCAGTACCTGGTGCAGGCTCGAAGGCTTCAGGGTTGTGACGATTCTTCAGGAACTTAAGACCAACTTGTGGGAAAAGCGCGTAAGTCAGCACATCATCGACCGTATCTTCAGCCAGAGAAATACCTTCTGCTTTCGCTTTTTCTAACAAATCAGTAGTTAGATCATCCATTTCTGACTTAAGCAGATCAGCAGGACGACATGTAATTGGCTCAGCACCGTCTAGTACTTTCGCTTGCAGTTCAGCATCCAGCTCAGCAGGCGCTTGACCGTATTCGCCTTTCAAAAGACCCGCTGTTTCTTTCGTGATGCTCTTGTAGCGTTCACCCGTTAGAACGTTGATTACCGCTTGCGTTCCGACGATTTGAGAAGTTGGTGTAACCAAAGGAATGTAACCCAGCTCTTTACGTACGCGTGGGATTTCTTCCAGAACTTCATCCATGCGATCCGCAGCGCCTTGCTCTTTCAGCTGACCTTCCATGTTCGTCAACATACCGCCTGGTACTTGAGCAATCAAGATACGTGAGTCGACACCCTTCAATTGGCCTTCCCACTTCGCGTACTTCTTACGAACTTCGCGGAAGTAAGCAGCGATCGGTTCAATTTGGTCAAGCTTAAGGCCAGTTGCACGCTCAGTGCCTTCCAGCATAGCAACAACCGTTTCTGTTGGTGTGTGGCCGTACGTACAGCTCATTGAAGAGATAGCGGTATCTAGAATATCGATACCCGCTTCAACCGCTTTCACAGCTGTTGCCGTTGATAGACCCGTTGTCGCGTGGCTGTGTAGTGCTAGAGGAACATCACACGATGCTTTAATACGTGTGATCAGTTCTTCTGCTTCATAAGGCTTGAGTAGGCCTGACATATCTTTGATACAAAGCGAGTGACAGCCTAGATCTTCTAATCGCTTAGCAAGATCAACCCAAGTATCTGCGTTGTGCACTGGGCTTGTGGTGTACGACAGCGTACCTTGAGCGTGTGCGCCAACATCAACCGTTGCTTTTACCGCTTTCTCAAAGTTACGTACGTCATTCATTGCATCAAAAATACGGAATACATCCATCCCGTTCTTGTGTGCACGCTCTACAAATTTCTCTACCACGTCGTCTGCATAATGACGGTAGCCTAAAAGGTTTTGACCACGAAGTAGCATTTGCATTGGGGTGTTTGGCATCGCTTTTTTCAGCTCACGCAGACGCTCCCATGGGTCTTCGCCCAAGAAACGAATACATGAATCGAAGGTTGCCCCGCCCCATGTTTCAAGTGACCAGTATCCAACTTTATCCAGTTCAGCTGCGATTGGCAGCATATCCTCGATACGCATTCTTGTAGCAAATAGTGACTGATGGGCGTCACGAAGTACCACGTCTGTGATAGCTAGTGGTTTAGACATGCTCATTAACTCCTTTTAATCCTTTTTAATTGCTACTTAGCAGTCGATACACGGTATTGGTGAACCGCGGACGATATTGCTGCCACAACCTGTGGACTAACAGCAGAAGGGGTTGATTGTGATTTTTGAATTGTTTTTGGTGCAGCGATCGGCTCGGGTACTTCTTCTGGTACCAGTTTCGACATTAACCGAACGAGATAAACGAGAATAGTTAAGAAGATAAAGACGACAGACATACCTGTCACCATTAGGGTTGCCGCATCTCCTAGCAGGCTTCCTATATTAGTCATGTTGCTTCCTTTCTTTGTCATCCTGACATGTGTGCAGGATTTCAGCGAATAATGATCCCGACCCATGGATTATCTCGATTGGTAAAAGTTTGTCAATTTTGTTTAAGGCTGTGTTACGGATAACACACAGATCAGGTTAATTATTCGCCATACAGATCACATAAATCTGACAAATTAATGATTTTTAGGTGAATAAACTGCGACTTAATTAGGAGTTTTTCTGGAAATGATATGAGCAAGGTGGAATAAGTAGTTAGATATAACTAACTACAATAAATACAACAAGTTAGAGAAAATCAAATATTAACATTTAATTAACAATAAAAGCTTGAGACGAAAAAAAACCTCGTATAAACGAGGCTTTCTTTGAATAGTGGCGCGCTCTGGAGGATTCGAACCTCCGACCGCCTGGTTCGTAGCCAGGTACTCTATCCAGCTGAGCTAAGGCCCCCCCCCCCCCCCCCCCCCCCCCCCCCCCCCCCCCCCCCCCCCCCCCCCCCCCCCCCCCCCCCCTGTATCAACTAAAGTCAATACTAGGATTCCATACTCATAAGAGAGGAGCCTTTAAATAGTGGCGCGTCCTGGAGGATTCGAACCTCCGACCGCCTGGTTCGTACCCCCCCCCCCCCCCCCCCCCCCCCCCCCCCCCCCCCCCCCCCCCCCCCCCCCCCCCCCCCCCCCCCCCCCCCCCGATACCAACATCAGGAGTTCACTAGGAAACCCTAAATAGTGGCGCGCTCTGGAGGATTCGAACCTCCGACCGCCTGGTTCGTAGCCAGGTACTCTATCCAGCTGAGCTAAGGCCCCCCCCCCCCCCCCCCCCCCCCCCCCCCCCCCCCCCCCCCCCCCCCCCCCCCCCCCCCCCCAGTTTTTGATATCAGCATTACCAATATCAGGAGTTCACTAGGAAACCCTTAAATAGTGGCGCGTCCTGGAGGATTCGAACCTCCGACCGCCTGGTTCGTACCCCCCCCCCCCCCCCCCCCCCCCCCCCCCCCCCCCCCCCCCCCCCCCCCCCCCCCCCCCCCCCCCCCCCCCCCCCCCCCCCCCCCCCCCCAGTTTTCGATATCGGTATTACCAACATCAGGAGTTCACTAGGAAACCCTAAATAGTGGCGCGCTCTGGAGGATTCGAACCTCCGACCGCCTGGTTCGTAGCCAGGTACTCTATCCAGCTGAGCTAAGGACGCACCCCCCCCCCCCCCCCCCCCCCCCCCCCCCCCCCCCCCCCCCCCCCCCCCCCCCCCCCCCCCCCCCCCCCCCCCCCCCGATATTAATTGCCAAAGGCATAATAATCAATATCAGGATTCTCATTCTATTAAGAAAGAAAGCCCTAGAATAAGTGGCGCGTCCTGGAGGATTCGAACCTCCGACCGCCTGGTTCGTAGCCAGGTACTCTATCCAGCTGAGCCCCCCCCCCCCCCCCCCCCCCCCCCCCCCCCCCCCCCCCCCCCCCCCCCCATTCCAATATCAGGAGTTCACTAAGAAACCCTAAATAGTGGCGCGCTCTGGAGGATTCGAACCTCCGACCGCCTGGTTCGTAGCCAGGTACTCTATCCAGCTGAGCTAAGAGCGCACATATTGTTGTCTAACTTGCTATGTTTAGACTCGCAAGAAATGGCGGTGAGGGAGGGATTCGAACCCTCGATGCAGCTACAAACCACATACTCCCTTAGCAGGGGAGCGCCTTCGGCCTCTCGGCCACCTCACCGTCTTGCGGAGGCACATATTACGTTTTACCGAAAATATGTCAAACACTTTATTGAAAAAAAATGGATAAAAACACTCAACCGTTTGCAATTTAATCAAAGCGCTTGCTATTTGAACTTATTAGTATCAAAAGGCTCTTTTTCCCTTAAAAATTAAGGTGAAAGATTAGCAAGATTACGAGCTGAATTAAGTTATCTAATTTTCAACAATGACATTGTCAGTGCATAAGCAACCATACTACGAGCCTAAAAATTTCGCTACATGTGAATGCAAGAAAAAAGACAAACTCGTGACGCAGTTATAGTGTTTATCGATGAAAGCGAAATTGCAGCAAATGTTTCAGCCACTCTCTATCGCTATCACCTATTCTTGGTTTAAAACACCAAGATCAAAAAAGGCTAGCAACAGTGCTAGCCCTTTTTCTACGCGAAAGTATTAGTAGTTGCCAGATGCAACGTTACCATTACCTTTTTCAGCTTGAATGCGCATGTAGATCTCTTCACGGTGAACAGATACTTCTTTAGGTGCATTAACACCAATACGTACTTGGTTACCTTTAACGCCCAGTACAGTCACTGTTACTTCATCACCAATCATCAGTGTTTCGCCAACGCGGCGAGTCAAAATTAGCATTCTTTGCTCCTTGAGTAATCTCTAAATTTATCTAGCTACGAGAGCATTATCCACCAAAAGTTATATTTTCGTAAACTATCGAATGAGTTTATTTAACCAAAATGCACTTCTTTTTTAAGATAACCCTGTGTTTCACGCGCTACAATGTATGCTTTGTGTAGTATGTTAGCAGCTGTATCGACCTGGTCGGGAGAAACCACCAGGGTTAAAGACTGCTGCTGCAATAAGTGATGCTGTACATCAACCTCGCCTTCAGACAACAATCCATGTGAACTGACCACAATATCTTGTGTTCGACTACCTACTACAGTTAACAAACTAACTTGTTCACTATTACGGATTTTTTCAGCAAAAACTAGTTTTAATTTCGTACTTGCGTCGCGTTTAATCACCACTGCTGCTCGTTCTGTTTCCTCGATCACACTACACACTTCGATACCAAGCAGTTGCGCTTGTGATATGAGAGACGACAGCTCTTCTAATGCGCATTCTATCAACACCATATCTTTCTGAATGGCAATGCCAGAAATATCATTCAAACACTCTTCACCTGAAATTAAGGTGCCCTCACCCTTCTCAAAGCTTGATAGTACTCGGAGTGGCACTTGATGCTTCCATGCAAATTGAACGCACGGCAGGTGCAAAACCTTAGCTCCGCAGCGCGCCATCTCTTCCATCGAAGGGAAATCCAGTTGAGGTAGGCGTTTGGAATCCTTAACCACTCTCGGGTCACAAGAGTAGACACCATCAACATCAGTATAGATCTGACACTCTTGGGCATCGAGTGCTCCCGCTAGCGCAACAGCACTGGTGTCCGATCCGCCACGGCCCAGAGTTGTGATATCACCTTTATGATTGACGCCCTGAAAGCCGGCAACAATCACGATCTGCCCTTGTTCAAGCAAGGCTTCAATCGGAGTGGTATCGATATGAGTGATCGCTGCGTTATTGTGGTTTGAGTCGGTGTGAATCTTGGCTTGATAACCTGTCATCGATGTCGCTTCATAGCCCAATTTGTGTAACGTCATTGCTAATAGAGCCATCGAGACCTGTTCACCGGCTGTCAATAAGACATCCAATTCCCTCGCGTTTGGTACGCAATCTATCTGATTGGCTAAATCAACTAATCGGTTTGTTTCTCCTGACATTGCAGAGACCACCACCACGACTTGATTACCGTCGTTTTTTGCTTCAATGATTTTCTCTGCAACTGAGTGGATTCTCTCGATAGAGCCCACTGACGTTCCACCAAATTTCTGCACGATAAGAGGCATTTTCACCCGTCCTCACCTTCCCAAGACCAATGTCTATATATGACAAAACAACACACTTCACGTCATAGCGAAGTCATAAAAATTACCCAAGAGGTCGGGATAGGCTCTCGGCCTCTTGGCTAATTTCAATGAAATCTACAAATTTGAACAATTATCGATGATACAAAATAAAAGATGCCCAATCGGGTGATTGGGCATCTTTGAATCAAGAGATAAGTTTTATAGGCGCTCTTCTAGCCATGGTTGAACTGACTTCATCGCTTCAGGCAGAGCTGATACATCTGTACCACCTGCTTGCGCCATGTCAGGACGACCACCACCTTTACCGCCAACTTGCTCAGCAACCATCTTCACTAGGTCACCCGCTTTTACTTTGCCGATAAGGTCTTTAGTTACACCAGCGATAAGACCAATCTTATCACCGTTGATGTTAGCCAGCATCACAACGCCGCTACCCATTTGGTTCTTAGCGTTATCAACCATAGTACGTAGGTTCTTAGGATCCGCACCTTCCATACCAGCGATCAGAACTTTCACGCCGTTGATTTCTTGTGCTTTACCCATGATGTTTGCACTTTCAGATGCAGCCATCTTCTCTTTTAGCTTCTGAATCTCTTTCTCTAGAGCTTTCGCCTTAGAAGCAGATTCAGCGATTTTCTCTTCGTATTTCGCTTGTTGCTCTTCGATAGCATCTAGTGCTGCTTCACCCGTTACCGCTTCGATACGACGGATACCCGCTGCGATACCACCTTCAGAAGTGATCTTGAACAGGCCAATGTCACCCGTGTTTGAAGCGTGGATACCACCACAAAGCTCGGTAGAAAACTCACCCATAGACAGTACGCGAACTTCATCATCGTACTTCTCACCGAACAGTGCCATTGCACCTTTCGCTTTCGCTGATTCGATGTCCATGATGTTGGTTTCAATCACATGGTTCTTACGAATTTGTGCGTTAACTAGACGCTCAACTTCTTTAAGTTGTGCTGGTGTTACCGCTTCAAGGTTAGAGAAGTCAAAACGTAGGTTGTCTGGCTTAACCAAAGAACCTTTTTGAGCTACGTGCTCACCAAGAACTTCGCGCAGGGCAGCGTGAAGTAAGTGAGTCGCAGAGTGGTTCAGAGAGATAGCAGCACGACGCTCAGCGTCTACGATTGCTTCTACTTTATCGCCTTTCGCGAATACACCTTCAACCAGCTCACCGTGATGTGCAAATGCGTTACCTAGCTTTTGAGTGTCTTCAACTTTGAACAGACCAGACGCAGTTTTTAGCGTACCAGTATCACCACATTGACCGCCTGATTCCGCGTAGAATGGTGTCTCTTCAAGGATGATGATTGCTTTATCGCCGGCAGACAGAGAAGCAACCTCTTCGCCTTCAACGAACAGTGCAGAGATTTCGCCAGCACCTTCTGTACCTGTGTAACCACAGAATTCAGTGTTGGTTTCAACTTTAATCGTCGCGTTGTAGTCAGTGCCGAATTGGCCCGCTTCGCGAGCACGCTGACGCTGAACTTCCATCGCTTTCTCGAAGCCTTCTTCATCAATTGTGAAGTCGCGCTCACGAGCTACATCATTGGTTAAGTCAGCTGGGAAGCCGTAGGTATCGTATAGTTTGAATACTGTTTCGCCGTCTAGCTCTTTGCCTTCAAGTGCGTCTAGTGCTTCGTTCAGGATAACCATGCCGCGCTCTAGTGTACGACCAAAGTTTTCCTCTTCGATACGAAGTACTTTTTCTACAAGCTCTTGTTGCTTCTTCAGCTCATCTGCTGCAGAGCCCATCACTTCAGCCAGTACACCCACAAGTTTGTGGAAGAATACGCCTTGTGCACCAAGCTTGTTGCCGTGACGAACTGCACGACGGATGATACGACGTAGAACGTAACCACGACCTTCGTTTGAAGGCATAACGCCGTCAGCGATCAGGAATGAACAAGAACGGATGTGGTCAGCAATAACGCGTAGCGACTGGTTTGATAGGTCTTCGTAACCGATCGTTTCAGCCGTTGCTTTGATTAGCTTTTGGAATACATCGATTTCGTAGTTTGAGTGTACGCCTTGCATGATTGCAGAGATACGCTCAATACCCATACCTGTATCAACAGCAGGCTTAGGTAGCGGTTCCATTGTGCCGTCTGCGTGACGGTTGAACTGCATGAATACGTTGTTCCAGATCTCGATGAAACGGTCACCATCTTCTTCAGGAGTGCCTGGACGGCCGCCCCAAATGTGCTCACCGTGATCGTAGAAAATTTCAGTACATGGACCACAAGGACCTGTGTCACCCATTGTCCAGAAGTTGTCAGACTCGAACTGTTTACCGCCTTCTTTGTCGCCGATGCGAACGATACGGTCAGCAGGTACACCTACTTTCTTGTTCCAGATATCGAATGCTTCGTCATCTGTCTCGTATACCGTTACCAATAGACGATCTTTTGGCAGTTGTAGAGTTTCTGTTAGGAATTCCCAAGCAAACGCAATCGCGTCTTCTTTGAAGTAGTCACCAAAGCTGAAGTTACCAAGCATTTCAAAGAATGTGTGGTGACGAGCCGTGAAACCTACGTTTTCAAGGTCATTGTGTTTACCGCCAGCACGTACACAACGTTGAGCCGTAGTCGCTCGAGTGTAGGCACGCTTTTCGGCGCCTAAGAAACAATCTTTGAATTGGTTCATACCTGCGTTAGTGAATAGCAGGGTTGGATCGTTATGTGGAACTAACGATGAACTGTCTACGATTTGGTGTCCTTTGCTCTCAAAGAACTTAAGGAACGCGTTGCGAACCTCATCAGTGCTCATGTACATGCAGCTCTTCCTGAAAATAGTCGAGTTAGAATTTTGCCGTATTGTAGATCATGGTTAAGGCTTCGACTAGTTTTCTTGTACAAAAGAACCGTTAGGATGGAATTTTGGTGAGAATTATTCAAAATCGAGAGTCATTGCCATCAAACGGCGCAGAAAATAACGCAGCGACATGCTTAAGCTCGACAATAAAAATAGAGTCGATTAACCAACCCATTAAATAATAAAAAACCTCAAGACCATAAGCCTTGAGGTTAGGGCGTGTTGATTTTTTGAGCTGATTTTTGCAGCGAGTTGCTGGGTATTTCTACAAGGCAGAGGCTTTGATGTGTAGCTAGCCTACATGAAAAGCCGATAACGCAGTAGAAATGACCAGCAAACGCTGCCCGAAGGGTTCGAGCTGGGCGCCCCCGCAAAAAGCGTTTTACTCTTTGTTGAGGGGGATTTGCTTAGAATACTAGGCTACTTCCCCCTCGCCGCGATTAAAACGCTTTTGACTAGGCGTCCCCATCCGAACAAAAATTAACCACGAAAGGTCAACACGCCCTAACAATAAGAACGAACTAGCCTTGAATCGCTTCAACAACTAAGTTGAAGTTAGGTGCTTCAGTGATTTCGCTAACGAGCTCACTATGAATCACTTTGTTTTCGCTATCCAATAGGATAACCGCTCGTGACGCTAGACCGGTCAGTGCATGGTCTTTAATTTCAACACCAAATGCGTTTAGCGCAGCCGCATCTTTAAACACAGAAAGGTGCTCAACGTTCGCAATCTCAGATGCTTCATTGTATCGCGCCAGAGCAAATGGCAGATCCGCTGATACAGTGTAAACCGAAACATCTTTCAGGTTTAGTTGAGCCAGTTCAGCTAGGCTCTTGGTCGTTGCTGCGCATACTGGAGTATCGATACTCGGAAATAGGTAGATCAGCTTGTACTTGCTGTCTACATCAGAGATTGTCAATGGGTTAAGCGACAGAGTACACAATTCAGGTGTAACTAGTTGCTCGCCTTTACTTGGGAAATTACCTGCCAATACAACTTCTTCACCAAGAAATGTAACTTTATTCATGATTTATCCTTTTGATTGCCGATGACTCTAAAAGCCATCTGTTTTATTTTTTTTGTGCTGTTTAAGTGAGGTTAATAGCAGTTTTAAATTCGCTCAGCTTTGGTAGCGCATCGTCAAAGCCAACAGATTGTGAAAAGTCCATTTCTACATCGATGTGCTGCTTGGCAAGATTCAGTAAGACGGCACGGTCATTATCGTCCAGTGATTTAATGTTTGCAGACAGCACTTTGACTAGGCTTTGCAACACATCCAGTTGAAAGGATTCAATCGACGTCATCGTTCGATACTCCTCTAGCAAATGCGTCGCCAACTCTGCGTCTTTTTTCTTAATCTTTGACATTCTCTTACCTATTCACAAAACAAATTAATAACTTAACTATCAGTAACCTCAAATCGTGGAAAAAATTTATCACTCGATGTAACACCGAGCCACAAACCTTTCTCAAAGAAAAATGTAATGACGGATAAAACATCACACCTTACTAAAACATCAGCGCATAAAAATGTAACGACCAACAAAATCATCAACGTAAATTACTGATAAATAGTGAAATAGATTTACATTCAAATCTAACTAAGGTGTTTCATTGTGATTAAATCTGCACGAAGAAAAGTACGATATAGAATTTTGTTTTCCTGTTCTCAGCACCATGCAATAAAGGAAACAAATCCCTAGCAAGATATGACAGTCAACAAAGGCACGACAGTAAGCAAAACTAAGCAAGACAAAGCCAAGAGTTCTCCGGCAGTAGCCGTGAGTTTTTAGTAGTGGGGTAGAAAAACTTAATAAGATGTAGAGGAGAAATAACAACTAAGGGTAACGGACATAAAAAAGCCCCGCATAAGCGAGGCTTTCAATATCAGGCTGCAGGTAAATTACAGCTCTTCTTGTGGCATTTCGCCAGTCTCTGGCTCTTCAGGCTGAGCTGGAGTCAGTAGCATTTCACGAAGTTTAGCATCGATAGTTTTCGCTGCTTCTGGGTTCTCACGAAGGAACTTACCAGCGTTCGCTTTACCTTGACCAATCTTATCGCCGTTATAGCTGTACCAAGCACCTGCCTTTTCAATTAGCTTGTGCTTAACACCTAGGTCGATCAGCTCACCTTCACGGTTGAAGCCTTGCCCGTATAGAATTTGAGTTTCTGCTTGCTTAAATGGTGCAGCAATCTTGTTCTTAACAACCTTGATACGAGTTTCGTTACCAACAATCTCGTCGCCCTCTTTGATAGAGCCAGTACGACGGATATCAAGACGAACAGATGCGTAGAACTTAAGTGCGTTACCACCAGTCGTCGTCTCTGGGTTACCAAACATCACACCGATCTTCATACGGATTTGGTTGATGAATATACACATACAGTTAGATTGCTTAAGGTTACCCGTTAGCTTACGCATTGCTTGAGAAAGCATACGTGCTTGAAGACCCATGTGGCTGTCGCCCATTTCGCCTTCGATTTCCGCTTTCGGTGTCAATGCTGCTACTGAGTCGACAACAAGAACGTCAATCGCACCTGAACGCGCTAGCGCATCACAGATTTCTAGTGCTTGCTCACCAGTATCTGGTTGAGAAACAAGAAGTGCATCGATATCAACACCCAGTTTTTGAGCGTAGATAGGGTCTAGTGCGTGCTCCGCATCGACGAATGCACACGTTTTACCTTCACGCTGAGCTGCTGCAATAAGCTCTAGTGTTAGTGTTGTTTTACCTGATGATTCTGGACCGTAGATCTCAACGATACGACCCATTGGTAGACCACCAGCACCTAGTGCGATATCTAGAGATAGCGAGCCAGTAGAAATCGTTTCTACATCCATTGTGCGGTTGTCACCAAGACGCATGATAGAGCCTTTACCAAACTGCTTTTCAATCTGACCAAGGGCTGCGGCTAACGCTTTTTGTTTATTCTCGTCCATTACTATCTCCACATAATCGGTTGTCTATAACAAGCGATTTAGAATCTGTTTCTAACCCACATAGGGGTGACTAATTGGTGTTTATTATACTGTTGATTCATACAGTGTCCATACCTGTATGAAAATTATTTGTACAATTGTTACTTCTCTTCCAACAGGTAATCATAAATAACCTCAAGCGCACAGGTGGTCGCTTGTTGTCGTACTTGTGATCGATCACCCGCAAATACATGCGTTTCTACTTTTTGCCAGCCATTCTTACCAGCCCATGCAAAACATACAGTACCCACCGGCTTTTCTTCGCTGCCGCCTCCGGGGCCTGCAATTCCACTGATCGAGACAGCAATGCTACCATTAGAGTTTGCCAACGCGCCTTGCGCCATTTCAACCACCACAGCCTCACTGACTGCCCCATGCGCTTCCAGCGTTGCAGCTTGCACGTCAATCATCTCTTGTTTGGCTTCATTACTGTAAGTGATAAAAGCACGGTCAAACCATGCTGAGCTACCGGCTATATCTGTGATTGCACTTGCAACGCCACCACCAGTACACGACTCTGCCGTGACCAAAACGTGCTGATTTTTTAATAAAAGCTGGCCGAGCTTTTCGCTGAGTTGTTGAATCGATGACATGGTGACAAACTCCATTGTTTCTGCATGGTTTCTACATGAGTGAATTTGAATCTTTATCGCTTGCGCCGCTTTTCGCAGGTGTCGCTTTCACGTATCCTAAGCCGCAATAGAAATAAACGAAAGAAGTTACCAGTGAAAGCCGATCAAAAACATACTCCCATGATGCAGCAGTACCTAAAACTCAAAGCAGAGAATCCAGAGATCCTGCTTTTCTATCGCATGGGAGATTTCTACGAGCTTTTCTATGATGATGCTAAAAGAGCCTCTCAACTCCTTGATATTTCCCTAACCAAACGTGGCTCATCTGCTGGCGAACCTATCCCAATGGCAGGCGTTCCGTTTCATGCAGTAGAAGGCTACCTCGCTAAACTGGTTCAACTCGGTGAATCTGTGGCGATCTGCGAACAAATCGGTAACCCTGCGACATCGAAAGGTCCAGTAGAGCGTGCCGTTGTTCGTATCGTGACACCGGGTACCGTCACTGACGAAGCCCTTCTTTCTGAGCGCGTTGATAATCTGATTGCTGCGATTTATCACCATAACGGCAAGTTTGGTTACGCAACTTTAGATATCACTTCAGGTCGATTCCAACTTTCGGAGCCAGAGACCGAAGAGTCAATGGCCGCTGAATTGCAACGCACTTCTCCAAGAGAACTGCTCTTTCCAGAAGACTTCGAACCTGTAGAGTTAATGGCGAACCGTAACGGTAACCGCCGTCGCCCAGTATGGGAGTTTGAATTAGATACGGCCAAGCAGCAACTCAACAAACAGTTCGGTACTCGCGACCTTGTCGGCTTTGGTGTGGAACATGCCAAGCTTGGTCTATGTGCTGCGGGTTGTTTGATCCAATATGTAAAAGATACCCAACGTACCGCTCTGCCGCATATTCGTTCACTCACATATGATCGCCAAGATCACTCTGTGATCTTAGATGCAGCGACTCGTCGCAACCTAGAGATCACTCATAACCTTGCAGGTGGCACCGACAACACGCTGGCAGAGGTACTCGATCATACAGCAACGCCAATGGGTAGCCGTATGCTCAAGCGTTGGTTACATCAGCCGATGCGCAATATCTCAGCCCTCGACCAACGCTTAGATGCAATTGGTGAGATGAAAGATTTAGCTCTATTCACGGAGCTGCAACCAACACTGAAACAGATTGGTGATATTGAGCGTATCCTTGCTCGATTAGCTCTTCGCTCTGCGCGTCCGCGTGATATGGCCCGCCTGCGTCAAGCGATGGACTACCTTCCAGAACTTGCAGATACACTAGAACAAGTCTCTCATCCATACCTGTCTCAGCTTGCACAATATGCTGCACCTTTTGAAGAAGTGTCTGAGCTGCTTACTCGTGCGATCAAAGAGAACCCACCAGTTGTGATTCGCGATGGCGGCGTGATTGCTGCAGGATACAGTGCAGAGCTAGATGAGTGGCGTGACCTTGCAGATGGCGCAACAGAGTACTTAGACAAACTCGAAGCGGAAGAACGTGAACGTCACGGGATTGATACGCTAAAGGTTGGCTACAACAACGTACACGGCTTCTTTATTCAGGTGAGCCGTGGTCAAAGCCACTTGGTTCCACCTCATTACGTACGCCGCCAAACATTGAAGAACGCTGAGCGCTACATTATCCCTGAGCTAAAAGAGCACGAAGACAAGGTTCTGAACTCAAAATCTAAAGCACTAGCGATTGAAAAGCAGCTTTGGGAAGAACTATTCGACCTACTATTGCCGCACCTAGAACAACTGCAGAACATCGCCTCTTCTGTATCGCAATTAGACGTTCTTCAAAACCTAGCTGAGCGTGCTGATACTTTAGATTACTGTCGCCCGACTCTAAACAAGGAGCCTGGAGTTCACATTCAAGCGGGTCGTCACCCTGTGGTTGAACAGGTGATGGACGAACCTTTCATTGCCAACCCGATTGACTTGAATGATCAACGTAAGATGCTGATCATCACAGGTCCAAATATGGGTGGTAAATCGACCTATATGCGTCAAACTGCGTTGATCGCACTAATGGCTCATATCGGTTGTTACGTTCCTGCAGAGAGTGCAATCATTGGCTCTATCGATCGTATCTTCACTCGAATTGGTGCATCTGATGACCTTGCATCTGGCCGTTCAACCTTCATGGTAGAGATGACAGAAACAGCGAACATTCTCCATAACGCAACACCGAGCAGCTTGGTTCTGATGGATGAGATTGGTCGTGGTACCAGCACCTATGATGGCCTATCACTGGCTTGGGCAAGCGCGGAGTGGTTAGCAAATCAAATCAATGCGATGACACTATTTGCGACTCACTACTTCGAACTGACTGAACTACCAAACCAGATCCCAACCTTGGCGAATGTTCACTTGGATGCCGTTGAGCATGGCGACAGCATTGCCTTCATGCACGCAGTTCAAGAAGGTGCTGCAAGCAAATCTTACGGTCTTGCAGTAGCTGGGCTTGCGGGAGTGCCAAAAGCCGTGATTAAGAATGCGCGAGCTAAGCTCACCCAACTTGAAGCGCTAAGTGCTGAGACACCAACAGCAAAACCAAGCGGTGTCGATATTGCGAATCAACTTAGCCTTATCCCAGAGCCAAGTGAAGTAGAGCAAGCGCTAGCAAACGTAGATCCAGATGATCTAACACCACGCCAAGCATTGGAAGAGTTGTACCGCCTAAAGAAACTTCTCTAGTCAAAAGTAAGTCTCTTTAACCTCGATAAAAAACAAAAACGCTGACATTGAGTCAGCGTTTTTTATTGGGCATTTCTAGATCTAGACTAATCGTTTTCAACGTTGAATAGATTCTCCATATTCAAGCCTTGCTTGATCAGGATTTCTCTTAAACGACGTAGGCCTTCTACTTGAATCTGACGTACACGCTCACGAGTTAGGCTAATCTCACGACCGACTTCTTCAAGAGTCGATGGCTCGTAGCCAAGAAGACCAAAGCGACGTGCAAGTACTTCTTTCTGCTTCGGATTCAGTTCATCTAACCAGTAGATCAGTGATGTTTTAATATCGCTGTCTTGAGTCGACACTTCTGGGTCTGAGTTGTTTACGTCTGGAATGATGTCCAGTAGCGCTTTCTCACCGTCACCACCGATTGGTGTATCGACTGAGCTTACGCGCTCATTAAGTCGTAGCATTTTGCTTACGTCGCTCACCGGCTTATCTAGCTTGGTCGCGATCTCTTCCGCTGTTGGCTCATGGTCAAGCTTTTGTGATAGCTCACGAGCGGTACGCAGGTAGATATTTAGCTCTTTCACAACATGAATTGGCAGACGAATAGTACGCGTTTGGTTCATCAACGCACGTTCGATCGTTTGACGGATCCACCATGTTGCGTAAGTAGAAAAGCGGAAGCCTCGTTCTGGATCGAACTTCTCAACAGCACGGATCAAACCTAGGTTACCCTCTTCGATAAGATCGAGCAGAGCTAAGCCACGGTTGCTGTAACGACGTGAAATTTTTACCACAAGACGTAGGTTACTTTCGATCATGCGCTTACGAGCAGCTTCGTCTCCGCGTAATGCGCGACGAGCATAAAGCACTTCTTCTTCTGCGGTTAAGAGTGGTGAGAAGCCAATTTCACCCAAATACAACTGAGTCGCATCTAGGCTTTTCGAAGTCACTTCGACTTCTTCTTTTGCTTCTGTTTTTTTAGTGACGGTTTGTTCGCCTTGCTCAACGTTTGCCAACTCCGTGGTCTCTTGGTCAAGTTCGAACTCTTCTTTAATAACTGCATTGCTGATACTCATAACGCCTCCCCCTGGCGATATTAGCAAGACATTACAACTTCAAATGTCGCTAAATGACTATGTCACTTTATACAAGTACCATTGCGGCACTCATATTAAGGTAAATATCGTTTTGGATTCACGGATTTACCTTGGTAACGAATCTCAAAGTGCAGCCTAACGCTTTTGGCTCCAGAACTTCCCATTGTGGCAATTTTCTGTCCTGGTTTAACACTTTGCCCTTCAGATACTAATAGTCGATCGTTATGCGCGTATGCACTTAAGTAGTTGTCATTATGCTTTACAATCACGAGATTGCCGTAGCCTCTGAGTGCATTACCCGAATAAACAACCGTTCCCCCTGCAGTAGATACGATAGGCTGACCACGCTGTCCTGCTATGTCGATGCCTTTATTTCCTTGTTCACCTACAGAGAAATTCTTGATTACTCTCCCTTTGGTTGGCCATAACCATTTCGATACTTTATCGTTAGTTGGCTTGCTGGCGGTTGTAACATTTTGTTTACCTTTAGAACCAACATACTCCTTTGGCTTCGATTGTTCAACCTTCTTTGGTGGATCTTTTTTAACCGTTTTCGCCGTTGACTGCACAGGTGCCGGTTTAGAGTTTTTACTCTTCACAGGTTCAGCTTTGGTGGTCGCTGGCTTAGAGGATTTCGAGCTGGAGGAGCTCGGTGTGCTCACAACGGGAGCCACCGGTGCTGGTTTAGGTGCAGGGGTAACGCTGGCAACGGCCGCCGACTTGCCATAAGCAGGAGCCTTGTATGACGGACGCCATAACTTAAGCTTCTGCCCCGGATGGATAGTATAAGGCGCAGAGAGATCGTTGTAGTGAATCAGGTCATTGACATCTTTGTTGGTCAAATAAGCGATAAAGTAGAGGGTATCGCCTTTCTGAACTTCATAATAACTGCCACGATAGCTGCCACGTTCAATGGTGGAGTAATCTTTGTTCAGGTTTGATACAGGTGCAGGGGAGTTCGCTGCGCACCCTGCTAGTGCGCAACTCAACAATATCGCTATCCCTTTTGAAAACTGTGAACGCATTCAGTTGTTATCCATCTACACCAATAGTTTTGTTACGCCAATTCACCCGGAACCAAAGGAACGAAACGTACCATCTCAATCGTTTCTGAAAGGTACTCGTCACCTTGACGGGTAATTTTTAACAGTTGTTGCTCGTTGTCCCCAACCGGGATCAGTAAACGTCCACCATCACTCAATTGCTCTAGAAGCGCTTGAGGGATTGATTCAGCGGCTGCCGTTACGATGATGGCATCAAATGGGCCTTTCGCAGCCCACCCTTGCCAGCCATCGCCATGTTTCGTGGAAATGTTATAAAAATCAAGCTGCTTGAGCCTTCTTTTCGCATCCCACTGCAATGACTTGATACGCTCAACAGAATAAACATGATCGACTAACTGAGCCAATACCGCCGTTTGGTACCCCGAGCCAGTTCCAATTTCTAAGACGCGGCTAGTCTGTTGAAGTTCCAACAGTTCCGTCATTTTCGCCACTATATATGGTTGAGAGATTGTCTGACCTTGTCCAATTGGCAGTGCATTATTGTCATAAGCTTGGTGATACATCGCCTGCGATAGAAAACGATCTCTAGGCAAACGAAAAATCGCATCCAGAACCTTTTGGTCTCGAATACCACTCTCAATCAAGAAACTGACTAAGCGGTGTGCGTGAGGGTTAGTCATTGGTGCTCTCCTAGCCACTGCGACATGGCACCTAAAGATTCATGAGCTGTTAGATCAACCTGCAGCGGTGTCACTGAAACGAAGCCATGCTCTATCGCATAGAAATCTGTTCCCTGTCCTGCGTCCTGCTCTTTACCTGGAGGACCTAACCAGTAGATATCATGCCCCCTTGGATCTTTCTGCTTAATCATGTCTTCAGAGTGATGGCGAGCGCCAAGACGCGTCACCTGTGTTCCCTTAAGATCACCAACAGCAACATCTGGAACATTGACGTTCAACAAACGATTGGTTGGGATCGGTCGAGCTAAGTGCTGTTCAACGATTTGGCGTGCAATAAGAGCGGCGGTTTTAAAGTGTTGTTTGCCTACCAAAGAGAACGCGACTGACTGTACACCTAAAAAGTGCCCTTCCATCGCTGCGGCAACGGTACCTGAATAGAGCACATCATCGCCTAGATTTGCTCCATGATTAATGCCAGTCAGCACCAAATCAGGCATATCATCCTTAAGCAGCTCATTCAATGCAAAGTGCACACAATCCGTCGGTGTACCTTGCACAGAGTAAGTGTTAGCTGCGATTTCTTGAACACGCAGAGGCTGCTCAAGCGTTAATGAATTCGACGCACCCGAGCGATTACGGTCAGGTGCAACGATAATAACGTCAGCAAGGTCGCGTAGCTCATCAGCTAGGGCATGAATACCCTGAGCATGAACGCCATCATCATTGCTGAGTAAAATCTTCATTCTGTATCCTTTCTTATATCCGTCCAATTTACGCCTTTACTGCGCGTATTGTCGCTCTACAGCCACTTCTTCCACTAGCTCACGAACAATCGCTGTCGCAAAGCAACCTGCATCCAATGAGAACTTGAGCGTGATGTTGTCGCCATCCACTTCCCATGAGAGCTGTTGTGGTTTAAGAGAAGCTTCACGACGATCATGACGCATACGGTTTCCGCGAATGAGCGCCATTAAATCTGGCTCGTCATCAAGATGCTTCTGCTCAAGAGCGAGTGCGCTGTCTTGTGTCGGCAGTGCATTGTCGCCAGCCATCGCTACAGAAACCTGCGCTTCACCTTTCTCAATCGCCAAGTTCAACGCTTCAATGTTTTCAGCCGTTGCCAACAGTTGCTCACCAGCGCTGAAAACGACGTCGCCAAGAATTGCTGAGTTAAACACGTTCTGTTCAATACGCTCTGACAAAATGCGATTGAAAATCCAAGAGCGAGCTGCAGATAGATATAAACTGCGCTTGTTCTGGTTGCGTGTACGCACATTATCACGCCCCCAGCGACGAGCTTCAGACAAATTATTACCTTCATTGCCAAAACGCTGAGCACCAAAATAGTTCGGTACACCTAGCTGAGCCACTTTCTCAAGGCGATTGACCACATCAGCGGTGTCAGTCACTTCAGACAGAGTCAGTTCAAATTGGTTACCAACTAGGTCGCCTGGGCGCAGCTTTTTGTTGTGGCGTGCCGTCGCTAAGATCTCAATACTTGGGTACTGAGATAAGAAAGCTGTAAAGTCTGGCGTATCCCCCTTTGGTAGGTGAACACTCAACCATTGCTCAGTCACTGCATGACGGTCTTTCAGACCCGCCCAGCTCACGTCTTTCGATTTAACGCCACATGCTTTTGCCAGTTCATTGGCAACAAAGCTGGTGTTCTCACCGGTTTTGCGGATACGCACCATTAGGTGCTCACCTTCTCCAGTGAATTCGAAACCTAAGTCTTCGATAACCACAAAATGCTCGGCCTTCGCTTTCAGTTTAGCTTGTGCCGTCGGCTTGCCATTCAAATAGGCAAATGAAGATAGAATATCTGACATGCTGTTCTTTTCGTTTTGGTGCTTACGCACTTTTAGTAATTAGGACGACTGCTTCACTCGCAATGCCCTCTTTACGTCCGGTAAAACCAAGACGCTCAGTTGTTGTCGCTTTTACATTCACGTTGCCAATATCTGTTTCAAGATCCTCGGCAATCGCTTGGCACATTGCATCAATGTGCGGGGCCATTTTTGGCGCTTGTGCCATGATGGTCACGTCCACATTACCGATTTGGTAACCTTGTTCTTTAACGCGGCGGTAAACATCTTTAAGCAGCTCACGACTATCTGCTCCCTTCCACTCATCATCGGTGTCTGGGAAATGACGACCAATATCGCCTGCGGCAATGGAGCCTAATAGCGCATCACATAATGCGTGCAAAGCCACATCACCATCTGAATGCGCAACCAGTCCTTGCTCATAAGGAACGCTCACGCCACCAATAATCACTGGGCCTTCACCACCAAACTTATGAACATCAAAACCGTGGCCAATACGAATCATCATTATTCCTTATTCTGACTTAAATAGAACTCAGCCAATGCTAAATCTTCTGGCTGAGTAACCTTAAAATTATCTGAGCGCCCAGCAACCAGAGCTGGTGATGCGCCTTTCCACTCAAAAGCAGACGCCTCATCGGTAATCGACACGCCTTGTTCAAGAGCCTCTGTTAGAGCCTGCTGCAGCGGTAAAGTTCGAAACATTTGCGGTGTCAATGCGTGCCATAAGTTTGCACGCTCTACCGTGTGATCAATCTGCCCATCAACACCACGTTTCATCGTATCACGAACGGGGGCAGCCAAAATGCCACCTACCGGATGAGACAGTGCTGCTTCAATCAGCTTATCGATGTCACCTTGTTGAATGCATGGCCTAGCAGCATCATGCACCATAACCCACTCGCCCAAACCGCTCTCTTGAATATAGTTCAGAGCCGACAAAACCGAGTCTGCACGTTCGTTACCACCCTTAACACGCACCACATCTGGATGTTGGCTCAAGCTCAGCTCAGGGAAATATGGGTCACCTTCACTTACGGCTACCACGACCTTACTCACTTGAGGATGAGAAAGTAGCTTGTTGACGGTGTGCTCCAAGATGGTGATCGCGTTAATCGTCAGATATTGTTTTGGGCGATCGGCCTTCATTCTACTGCCTACGCCAGCCGCAGGTACAACCGCGACAATACCTTGTTTATCAGTCGACATTAATGCGATTCCTCACCAATTATGCGATAAAACGTTTCACCTTCTTTCACCATTCCGAGCTCATGTCGAGCACGCTCTTCGATGGCGTCTAACCCTTGTCGAAGGTCGTCGATCTCAGCAAACATTTCTGCATTTCGAGTATGCAGCTTCTCATTCACTTGTCTTTGAACGTCTATTTCGTTGTTCACTGTGTAGTAATCAGAAATGCCATTTTTACCGAGCCACAATGTGTGTTGCAGCCAGCCAAGTAAGATCAGCAGGACAAGAGCAAAGATTCGCATAACACCTTTCGCCGGTTAGAAAAGAAGGAACTAGAATAAGGCACATATATACCATAATGCGCTTATTGGTGCGAGATATGTGGTGTAAGGGAATCGATAAGTAGCAGAATTATCGGACAGAATCTTTAATGGTAACAAAGAGACTCCCGATTCATTCACCTCCCACTCTCGTCATTCCCAAGAAGGAGGGACGACTGAGTTGGGAATCTATCGAAGTTAACATTAAGAGATTCCCGACTCCTTCCTTCGTCAGTCTAGGGAATGACGAATTGTAGGCAAAAAAATGCCCCGCATTAGCGAGGCATTCAAAGCTTAGATTAACAATCTACGAGAGATTATTGACCTTTAACTTCTTTAAGACCGCTTTCGTTGTAAAAAGGAGGAGCTTTAGAACCTAAAGCTTCTTCCCGCTATTTTCTACAAACATAAAAAACGCCCTACCGACGTAGAGCGTTTCAAAAGCTTTAAGCTAACAATTCGCTAGGAATTATTGACCTTTAACTTCTTAAAGGCCGCTTTCGTTGTAAAAAGGAGGAGCTTTAGAACCTAGAGCTTCTTCTCGCTATTTTCTACAAACATAAAAAAACGCCCTACCGAAGTAGAGCGTTTCAAAAGCTTTAAGCTAACAATTCAATGTATGAATTATTGACCTTTAACTTCTTTAAGACCGTTGTAAGGAGCTTTAGAACCTAGAGCTTCTTCGATACGGATTAGTTGGTTGTACTTAGCAACACGGTCAGAACGGCTCATAGAACCAGTCTTGATTTGACCTGCAGCAGTACCTACCGCTAGGTCAGCGATAGTTGCGTCTTCAGTTTCGCCAGAACGGTGAGAGATTACAGCTGTGTAACCTGCGTCTTTAGCCATCTTGATTGCAGCTAGAGTCTCAGTTAGAGAACCGATTTGGTTGAACTTGATAAGGATAGAGTTAGCTACGCCTTTCTCGATACCTTCAGCAAGGATCTTAGTGTTAGTAACGAATAGGTCGTCACCTACTAGTTGAAGCTTGTCACCTAGTAGTTCAGTTTGGTGCTTGAAGCCATCCCAGTCAGACTCGTCTAGACCGTCTTCGATAGAAACGATTGGGAATTGGTTAGCTAGCTCAGCTAGGTAGTGGTTGAACTCTTCAGAAGAGAAAGTCTTACCTTCGCCTTTCATGTTGTAGATGCCAGCTTCTTTGTCGAAGAACTCAGATGCAGCACAGTCCATAGCTAGAGTAACGTCTTTACCTAGTTCGTAACCAGCAGCTGCAACAGCTTCTGCGATAACTTCTAGAGCTTCAGCGTTAGACTTAAGGTTAGGAGCGAAACCACCTTCGTCACCAACTGCAGTGCTGTAGCCTTTAGACTTAAGAACTTTAGCTAGGTTGTGGAATACTTCAGCACCGATACGTAGACCTTCTTTAAGAGTCTTAGCGCCAACTGGTTGGATCATGAACTCTTGGATGTCAACGTTGTTGTCTGCGTGCTCACCACCGTTGATGATGTTCATCATTGGTAGAGGCATAGAGAACTGACCAGCAGTACCGTTTAGCTCAGCGATGTGCTCGTATAGAGGCATGCCTTTAGCCGCTGCAGCAGCTTTAGCGTTCGCTAGAGAAACAGCTAGGATTGCGTTAGCACCGAACTTAGATTTGTTCTCAGTACCGTCTAGCTCGATCATTACTGCGTCGATTGCAGCTTGGTCTTTAGCGTCTTTACCAGTTAGAGCTGTAGCGATTTCGCCGTTTACAGCTTCAACAGCTTTAAGAACACCTTTACCTAGGAAACGTGCTTTGTCGCCGTCACGTAGCTCAAGAGCTTCGCGAGAACCAGTTGATGCGCCAGATGGAGCAGCAGCCATACCTACGAAACCGCCTTCTAGGTGTACTTCAGCTTCTACAGTTGGGTTACCACGTGAATCGATGATTTCACGACCTAGAACTTTAACGATCTTAGACATTGAATGTTTCCTTCTCGTTGAATATATAATGTCAAATTAAAGGCAGCAGCACTGCAAACGCTACTGCCGGTATCCTTTATTTCTCTAATTCGTCACGCTGGTTTTGGCCAGCCGCTTTAACGAAGCCTTCGAACAATGGGTGACCATCGCGAGGCGTAGAAGTGAACTCTGGGTGGAACTGAGCTGCAACAAACCATGGGTGGTTTGGAATCTCGATAACTTCAACCAGCTTCTTGTCCGCAGACAGACCCGATACTTTTAGGCCCGCTTTTTCGATTTGTGGACGAAGATTGTTGTTCACTTCGTAACGGTGACGGTGACGTTCATGGATCGTCGCGCTACCGTATAGTTCACGAGCTTTCGTACCTTTCTCTAGGTGACATAGCTGTGAACCTAGACGCATAGTACCACCTAGGTCAGATTTTTCAGTACGTTCTTCAACTTTACCTTCACCATCTACCCATTCAGTAATTAGACCAACTACTGGGTACTTCGTGTCTTTGCTAAATTCTGAAGAGTGTGCACCTTCCATGCCCGCAACGTTACGTGCGTACTCGATAAGTGCCACTTGCATACCAAGACAGATACCTAGATAAGGTACTTTGTTCTCACGAGCATATTGTGCTGCGAAAATCTTACCTTCAACACCACGGTCACCGAAGCCACCTGGTACTAGGATAGCGTCAAGACCTTGAAGTGCTTCTTCGCCTTTCGCTTCTACTTCTTGAGAGTCAACGTACTTGATCTTAACGCTTAGGCGGTTCTTCAGACCCGCGTGCTTAAGTGCTTCGTTCACTGACTTGTATGCATCTGGTAATTCAATGTATTTACCAACCATACCGATGGTTACTTCACCAGTTGGGTTCGCTTCTTCATAGATTACCTGTTCCCATTCTGATAGGTCAGCTTCTGGAGCGTTGATACCAAAACGAGTACACACAAGGTCATCAAGACCTTGTGATTTAATTAGTTGAGGGATCTTGTAGATTGAATCTACGTCCTTCATTGAGATTACCGCTTTCTCTTGTACGTTACAGAAAAGAGCGATCTTCTTACGTTCGTTCGCAGGGATCATGCGATCAGAACGACAAACTAGGATATCTGGCTGGATACCGATAGACAGTAGCTCTTTTACAGAGTGCTGAGTCGGTTTAGTTTTCACTTCACCAGCTGCTGCTAGGTAAGGAACTAGTGTTAGGTGCATGAACATTGCACGCTCACGGCCTAGCTCAACTGCTAGCTGACGAATCGCTTCCATGAATGGTAGAGACTCGATATCACCAACCGTACCACCAACTTCAACGATCGCAACATCGTGGCCTTCTGCGCCAGCGATTACACGGTCTTTGATAGAGTTAGTGATGTGAGGGATTACTTGGATAGTTGCACCTAGGTAATCACCGCGACGCTCTTTCGCTAGAACGTCTGAGTAAACACGACCCGCTGTGAAGTTGTTACGCTTAGTCATCTTGGTGCGAATGAATCGCTCGTAGTGACCAAGGTCAAGGTCAGTTTCAGCGCCATCTTCCGTAACGAACACCTCACCGTGTTGAGTCGGGCTCATAGTGCCTGGATCAACGTTGATGTAAGGGTCAAGCTTCATCATAGTCACTTTAAGACCACGAGCTTCTAAAATAGCTGCAAGCGATGCCGCTGCAATACCTTTACCTAGAGAGGATACAACCCCGCCAGTAACAAAAATGTAATTTGTCGTCATGTTTAACCTGAAATTGGTTGAATGAGGGAAAATGGATTTCTTCTGGACGGGATGAAAATATACCAGAAGCCCCTTATCGCCACAACGTGAAATCTATCACACTGCTATTTTTTATTTTTTGCTTCAAATCAAATCAGCACAAAAGCTTTGTTCAACTTTTCTCCGCCAACTTGACTTCATCCCACATAGAATCGAGCTCGGAGAGGGAAAAATCGTTCAAAGTTTTGCCTTTTTGGCGAACTTTTCCTTCTACACCTTTAAAGCGACGCTCAAATTTTACGTTTGCTTTACTCAGTGCCGATTCTGGGTTTTTCCCTAGATGCCTCACTAGATTCACCGTCGCAAACAGTAAATCACCCAATTCTTCCTCTACCAAATCCTCATTTGGCGTAATTTGCAGTGCTTCTTCAAGCACTTCATCGACCTCTTCCCTAACCTTATCGACAACAGGGCCAATTGATTCCCAATCAAAGCCATATTTTGCGACCTGCTTTTGCACCTTTGTAGCACGCAAAAGTGCAGGTAGAGAGTTTGGTATTGAGTCTAGAATACTTTCCTGAGTTTTGCCTGCTTGCACTTTTTCTTTAGCTTTCTCGGCTTCCCAGTTGGCATTGATTGCCTCTTCATCATCAAACTCAACATCAGAAAACACATGTGGATGACGACGAGTCAGCTTCTCATTCACACCATCTACCACATCAGAAAACTCGAACAACCCTTGCTCTTTCGCAAGTTGGCTGTAAAAAATCACCTGAAACAGCAAGTCGCCCAACTCTTCTTGTAGGTTTGGCCAATCCTGGTTGTGAATCGCATCCACCACTTCGTATGTCTCTTCGATAGTATGCGGCACAATTGTTTCAAAATTTTGTTTCAGATCCCAAGGGCAGCCACCTTCTGGGTCGCGCAGCTTCGCCATAATTTGTTCTAGTTGTTCAATCGGGTGGCTCATGGTGCTTTCCTATTATTCGATTTGATTGTTTTAATCTAATTCTTTTCTTAAAACTAAAAAAGGTGAGCAGCTAAAACCACTCACCTTTCTATTTATTCGTCATCCCCAAGAGTGAAGGATGAACGAGTTGGGGATCTCAAACCGCATAGCGAGATTCCCTATCACGTTCGTTCCTCACTGTAGGGAATGACAACTATATTTTTTTACTAAGTAATTAGTTCTTCTAACAAGGCAGTAAACTTATGAGGCTCCTGAGCATAGCTTGCCTATGTGATGGAGCGAAATAAGTGAAACTAACGCCGTTAGAAAGCTAAGTACGACGTAAAAACTATCCTAATCTCTTGACGCTCATAACATCTTTGATCTGCTCTACCCGGCTTGTGACGCGGCTGAGGATTTCAATGTTGGTCACTTCCAGGTCAAAGTCCATCACTGATAGCTGACGCTTGTAGTCGGTACGGCTCTTCATAGTCGTAACACTGATCTTCTCATTAGCAAACAGCGAAGTGATGTCTTTCAATAATCCACTACGTTCTAGCGCTTCAACACGCAGCGTTAGGATGTAAGAACCAACGAAGCCATTACCCCAAACCGTATCAATGATTCGCTCTGGTGCGTGGATTCTTAGCTCGCTCAGTTGCTCACAGTCACTACGGTGAACTGAAATACCGCGACCTTGAGTGATGTAACCCTTGATGCTGTCACCTGGGATTGGCTGACAACAGCGTGCAAGGTGCGTCATCAGGTTATCGACACCTTCAACCACAACCGCATCTTTCTTAGGACGGCTCTGTTGAGCAGGCTTGTTTTCTGACTCAAGTAGCTTCTCTAGTGCCTTTTGATCTTCCTCTTCCGCAGTTGGCTTATTCACCAATGCATTGATGTGGTTGATCACTTGGTTGATTCGCAAATCACCGCTACCGATACCGGCATACAGCTCATCTGGCGTATTCACGTTAAAACGCTTCAGGGCATATTGGTCGGCGTCTTTGAGCGTCGCGCCAATCTTGTGCAGTTCACTCTCTAGAATATCACGACCTGCTTCGAGGTTTTTCTCACGGCTTTGTGCGCGGAACCAAGCGTTAATCTTGGCGCGGGCACGACCAGAATGAACGAAGCCTGTGGTTGGGTTTAGCCAATCACGCGAAGGGTTTGGCTCTTTCTGAGTGATGATCTCAACCTGATCACCCATCGAGAGCTTGTGAGTAAATGGAACGATACGTCCACCTACTTTGGCACCGATACAGCGGTGACCGACCATAGAGTGAATGTGGTAAGCGAAGTCCAACGGAGTTGCACCCATTGGCAAATCGACCACATCACCGCGAGGTGTAAACGCGTATACACGGTCATCGAAAACTTGGCTACGAACTTCATCCAGCATCTCGCCAGAGTCAGACATCTCTTCTTGCCAGTCGATCAGCTTACGCAGCCATGTGATCTTCTCATCGTAACCACTACGACCACCTGATGAGCCTTCTTTATACTTCCAGTGCGCGGCAACACCCAACTCTGAGTCTTCATGCATCTGTTTAGTACGGATCTGGATCTCGATGGTTTTGCCTTCAGGCCCAAGTACCACGGTATGGATAGATTGGTAGCCATTCGGTTTCGGGTTCGCGACATAGTCATCGAACTCGCTTGGTAAGTGTTTGTATTTGGTATGCACAACACCAAGCGCTGCATAACAGTCTTGCAATTGGTCTGCGATGATACGTACAGCACGCACGTCAAATAGCTCATCGAAGGCCAAGCCTTTCTTCTGCATTTTACGCCAGATGCTGTAGATGTGTTTTGGGCGGCCGCTCACTTCCGCGTTGATGCTAGAGCGTCCCATTTCAGACGTAAGGTCATCAACGAAGTCTGTGATGTACTGTTCGCGAACGATACGACGCTCAGAAAGCTGCTTAGCGATCTGCTTATAGGTATCTGGTTGTTGGTAACGGAAAGCGTAATCTTCGATTTCCCATTTAAGCTGACCAATACCAAGACGGTTAGCCAGTGGCGCATAGATATTGGCACACTCTTTCGCTGCCGCTCTACGCACCTCATCAGGCGCTTTTTTCACCTCGATAAGGTTACAAATACGCTCAGCAAGCTTGATGACCACACAACGGAAATCATCCACCATGGCCAATAGCATGCGGCGCACGTTATCAACCTGTCCTGACGCTGCGCTGCCTTCAAGGGTAACGTTGAGTTGGCCAAGTGCCGCCATCTCTTCAACGCCATCAATCAGCTTAACGATCTCTTTGCCGTAGCTCTCTTCAAAGGCTTCTCGCTCAAATACACCACTGGAGACAACAGGAAAAAGCTGAGCCGCAACGAGTGTCGCGCGATCCATTGATAACGTCACCAAGATTTCTATCATCTCTCGGCCACGCCACAATAGCAGTGAGGCTTGCTCATGCTCTTTTAGCAGTTCTTCACAGTGACGATAAACCTTGATCAGTCTATTCGACGTTTTGGCATCCTGATTTAAAGATGCAATCCAGCTCTCTAGCTCAAACTGTTCGCTTGGGTTTAAATGTGCGCTTCGTACCGCAACCATCATGCCTTCCTAGTTATTATGTTTTATACCCAACTCAGTATGACTAACCGGGTCCAAGTTAGTTCGACTCATACTGGTAACAAGACGTTTCTTATACGCCTTTTCGTTCTATGATTTTTCTTTGACGAATAGTGCCATAGATTCCAAATGACTGGTATGCGGAAACATGTCTAACATACCCATTTTGACCATTTGATAACCTTGATTTTGCAAGCTTGCCGTATCTCTAGCTAGAGTAGCAGGATTACATGAAACATAAACCACGCTCTTCGCTCCTAGCGCTGAAATTTGGTCGACAATCCCACTTGCTCCAGCGCGCGCAGGATCAAGCAATACCTTATCGAATTTCTCTTTCGCCCACGGCTGAGAAGAGAGCTCTTCTTCTAGATTCGCTTGATAGAAAGTTGCGTTGTTGAGTTGGTTTACTTCAGCATTGCTCGTTGCCTGTTTCACCATTTCATCGACGCCTTCAACACCGACCACCAGCGCAGATTGTTGTGCGATAGGTAAACTGAAATTACCTAAACCGCAAAACAGATCGAGAAAGCGTTCATCCGCTTGTGGATTCAGCCATTCAATCGCTTGTGCCACCATCTTCTGGTTCACTTGCTGATTGACTTGAATAAAGTGATTCGGTTCAAACGGCAGAGTAACACCAGTTTCACTGTATGTCGGCGCATCACCCACCAAGCGAACCAGCTGATCCGTTTCTGGCATTGAATACAAGATTGCACCCTGCTCTGTCGCTAAATCGATAAGTGCTTGCTGGTCTTTGTCTGCTAGTGGTTTAAGGTGACGAAGGACAATCACAGGCCCTTTATCAGACAAAACCAGTTCAACATGCCCAAGGTTCATAGGTTGGCTAAAAGTATCGAGTAGCGCTTTCAACTTTGGCAATAGTGCATTTAAGCTTGGCTCCAACACCGCACAGTCCGTCACATTCTCGATATGCTTACTCTGTTTCTTGCGAAAACCAAACTGCAGCTGTTGATTCTTTCTATCCATAAATAAGCTCACGCGAGCACGGCGACGATAGCCAACCTGCGGGCCAGTAATTGGTTCTGCAATTTCAGTGGCAGGGGTTTGGTATTGGCTCATCAAGTGACTCAGTGACTGCCCTTTGTGCTCTACTTGCGATGCATAATCCATATGTTGTAGATGACAACCGCCACACTGATTAAAGTGCTTACAGAAAGGCTTTAATCGCTGCTCACTTGGCTTTAATAGTTTAATCAACTTCGCACGGGCAAACTTACTTTTGCTTTCCGTTAATTGAATCACCACTTGCTCGCCCGGCAACGCACCATCAATAAACACAGGTTTATTTTTCTGATAAGCGATACCTGCGCCATTGTGATCCATTCGTTCAACCAAAACCGATTGATGCTTGGTCTCGAATTGAGTTTTCTTTTTTGGTTGAAAAAAACGTGCCATTGCTTGTGCCTAAACTATCTTTTAATCATTTATTTGTATCCAGGACTCACTATTATGTCTTGGAATCATTGTCGAACGTGGCGGCTTTGATTAAGCTTACCGTTCACTTAGCCACCATTGTGTGCGTTATTTTCCCATATCCAGACCTCGATGTAATTAAAGAACATGACCAGATATGGCTTGAGAGCCCGTGTAATTACCCTAACTCTAGCTCCGACCCTGATTATAGGGTTGTTATTGAGTGCATTCTTCTCATTTAACCGCTATCAAGACCTCGAAGGACAAGTTGTCAATACAGGTACCAGCATTATAGAACCTCTTGCGATTGCAAGTGAGTCTGGCATGCAATTAGAGAGTCGAGAGTCGGTTCGTCAGTTGATCAGCTACGCCCATCGTAAGAACTCTAAGTTGGTGCGCAGTATCGCGGTGTTTGATGAGCGTCATGAGCTGTTTGTAACCTCAAACTTCCACCCTGACTTTGAAAGCTTAACCTATCCTAAAGATAAGCCTATCCCGCATCTTAGTTCGTCCAAGTTGCTCGATAATACGCTGATTTTAAGAACCCCGATTATTGCCGAAGGTCAGTTCATGAACTCTGCTAATGGGCAATCTCAAGCGAATCAGGCTGTCGGTTATATCGCCATCGAGTTGGATCTCTCCTCATTACGATTACAGCAATACCAAGAGATATTCTCAGCGTTTCTGGTCCTTATCTTAGGCCTTGGCCTGTCTGGTGTGTTTGCATTCCGCTTAATGCACGACGTGACTCAACCGATCACACACATGAAGAACATGGTCGACCGAATTCGTCGCGGTCACTTAGATGTACGTATCGAAGGTAAGATGCACGGTGAGTTGGACTCACTCAAAAACGGTATCAACGCAATGGCGGTATCTCTGTCGGAATACCACGTTGAGATGCAACACAGTATCGACCAAGCGACTTCCGATCTACGTGAAACACTCGAGCAGCTAGAGATTCAGAACGTTGAATTGGATATCGCGAAGAAGCGCGCTCAAGAAGCCGCGCGCGTAAAATCAGAGTTCTTGGCCAACATGTCACACGAGCTAAGAACGCCACTTAATGGGGTAATTGGCTTTACTCGTCAGATGCTGAAAACGCACCTATCCACCAGCCAGACCGATTATCTACAGACCATCGAGCGCTCAGCCAACAATCTACTGAGCATCATTAACGATATCCTCGACTTCTCGAAGCTAGAAGCGGGTAAACTAGCACTAGAGAACATCCCGTTTGAGTTCCAAGCAAGCCTTGAAGAGGTCGTGAACCTACAAGCCACCAATGCTCACGAGAAAGGGCTTGAACTAACCCTTAAAGTTGACCCGAAAGTACCTGCTGGTCTTGTCGGTGACCCACTGCGTATTCAACAGATTCTTACTAACCTGGTGGGCAACTCAATCAAGTTCACCGAGCGCGGTAATATCGATATCAGCGTTGAACTACGTTCTCAATCAGAAGATAACATCGAGTTACAGTTCATGGTGCGTGATACCGGTATTGGTATCTCTGAACGTCAGCAAGCACAACTGTTCCAAGCCTTTAGTCAAGCCGATGCGAGTATCTCACGTCGCTATGGCGGTACTGGTTTAGGTCTGGTTATCACCCAAAAACTGGTTAGCCAGATGGGCGGCGAGATCAGTCTAACCAGTCGCCTGCACCAAGGTTCGACATTCTGGTTCACACTAAGACTATCGACCACCGATATGCCGATGACTGATCTTATTGAGACGCAGTGTCTGCAAGAGAAGCAACTACTATTGATTGAACCGAACATGCAAGCGGCGTCGATTACTCAGCAAGTACTGACTCAAGAAGGGTTGGTCGTGACCTACCGTTCAGTAATGCCAGAGGAGTCGACCAACTATGATTACGTTCTTCTCAACCTTGCGGCTAACCAAGACTATGAACTAGAAGTCGTTCAGCAGTGGGCAAACCGCGCTAGAGAGATCTCGCAAAACGTCATCATTGGCACCCCAAGTACAGAGTTGGCACTGGGTGAGCAGCTGATGAAAAATGTTGATGTACAGTGCATTACCAAACCACTGTCTCGCAAGAAGCTGCTGCAAACGCTGGTCTCTAACCAAGCACCGCTCCTTAATGCGCCAGTCATTGAGACGCATAGTGACGAGAAGTTGCCACTGACAGTAATGGCTGTAGATGATAACCCAGCCAACTTGAAACTAATTACCGCCCTATTGCAAGAGCGTGTAGAAACGGTTGTCAGCTGCACCAATGGCCAACAAGCGATTGACCGAGCGACCGAGCAGACATTCGATATCATCTTCATGGATATCCAAATGCCACAGATGGATGGTGTGACCGCGTGTAAGCACATTAAAGAGCTAGAGAACAATGCCAAAACGCCTGTGATTGCGGTGACTGCACACGCGATGAGTGGCGAACGCGATCGTCTATTAGCAGCCGGTATGGATGATTACCTGACCAAACCGATTGAAGAGCATGTGCTGCAGCAAGTGCTGATTCACTGGAGTCCCGAATCCGAAGTAGAGAATGTAGAAAAGATCGATCCTGAGCACCCTGCAGTTGGTGTTGAGATTGAAAGCCACACCATCGAAACAGAGAGCAGCCAGCACAAAAACATCATCATTGATTGGCAAGCCGCACTCAAGCAAGCAGCCAATAAAGAAGATCTTGCGCGTGATATGTTGCAGATGCTGGTCGACTTTATTCCTGAAGTGTACGACGCAGCAGAGAAAGCGATTGAAGAACCGGACTACCCAGTTGATGAGCTAATCCACATCATCCACAAGATGCACGGCAGCAGCTCATACAGCGGTGTGCCGAGACTCAAAGCGGTGTGTGCAACCATTGAGAAAGAGCTGCGCTCTGGCACTCAGATAGAGGACATCGAGCCAGAACTGTTCGAACTTCAGGATGAGCTAGATAAGGTTCAGGCCACAGCTATTCACTACCTAACGCCAATTCAGCCGAGTTAGCTCTCGGCACAGTTAAGTAGTGGGGACCATAGAAACAAAAAGCAGAGCCAATAGCTCTGCTTTTTTTGATTATCACTATTAAGACTCGAAGAGCACCGTTGCTACTGCGTAGTGACGTTCATCTGAGATCGTAATGTGGATAGAGTTAACGCCAATGCTTGCGGCTAACTCTTTCGCTTTGTTGTGCAAGGTAAGTACCGGCTTACCATGCTCATCGTTCGCAACCTGAAAATCATGAAAGGTGACGCCCATTGCGATACCTGTACCTAATGCTTTTGAAGCTGCCTCTTTGGCGGCAAAGCGCTTAGCTAAAAAGCGCCCTTTCTGCTTCAAAGAGTGGAACTGTTCAAGCTCTACCTCACTTAAGATACGTTCCGCAAAGGCTGCGCCACTGCGTGCTAATGCCTTTTCAACTCGCTCAATCTCTGCGATGTCTGTACCAAGGCCAACCACTGCCATGACTCTTTAACCTTCCAATTTTATCAATTAAGCGTTGTTACGCGCGTTTTCCATGACCGCTTTCATATCTGATACCGCTTTCGCTAGGCCATCAAATACTGCACGGCCAATCACAGAGTGACCGATGTTCAACTCGTAGATTTCTGGTAGAGCGGCGATTGGCGCAACGTTGTGGTAAGTCAGACCGTGACCCGCATTCACTGTGATGCCTAGGTCGTCTGCGTAGCTTGCGCCCGCTGCAATCTTCTTCAGCTCATCTTGCTGATCTTCTTCAGTCTTAGCGTCTGCATAATGACCGGTGTGCAGTTCAATGAATGGTGCACCACACGCTTTCGCTGCATCAATTTGCTCGCGGTCCGCATCGATGAATAGAGATACTTTGATGCCCGCTTCAGTTAGCTTTTGTGTCGCCGCTTTTACTTTTTCAAGTTGGCCAACCACGTCCAAGCCACCCTCTGTCGTTAGCTCTTCACGCTTTTCAGGAACCAGACAAACAAACTCAGGCTTAGTATCTAGCGCAATCTGTACCATCTCATCCGTTACCGCCATCTCTAGATTCATGCGAGTCTGGATAGTTTCAGCCAGAATACGAACATCGCGGTCAAGGATATGACGACGGTCTTCACGAAGGTGAATAGTGATACCGTCTGCACCGGCACGCTCAGCAATTTCTGCTGCGTGAACTGGATCTGGGTATTGAGTTCCACGTGCATTACGTAGGGTTGCAACGTGGTCGATATTAATGCCTAAAAGGATTGAGCTCATTTTCCAATACTCCGTGCTCTAGAGAGACCTATTTGTGGCATAAACAGCTCTCTACTTTTTAATGGTTTGCCGCCAAGATACGGCTTTAAGGCTATGCGTGTAAAGCGTTTTGCCGCTTTTAACTGCTCTTTCGTTATAAATCTACGTTCACTGATCGCTATCAGTTCATCCCCCATAAAGGTCAGGTTGTCACGACGCACAGAGGCAATAAAGCCCTTCTGCTCGCGATAGCGATAAGTCATTGTCGGATCAATAGGTTCTCCGGTACCTGCACAGTGCAGAAAATCAACGCCGTAACCCATTGCTGATAACAGAGCGAGTTCAAAGCGTCGCAATGCCGGCTCTGGATTCTCATTATGCGCCAGTTCTGTTAAAGCATTAAGATAATCATGAAAAAGTGCGGGCATTGGCACTTCTGCCATCAAAACTCGCCCGATTAATTCATTTACATACATGGCGGAGTAGAGGTTAATCCCAGTTAGCGGCAGTCCAAGGCTGATAGGTTCCGCTTGGCGCAATGTTTTCATTGAGCCATTACCAGACCATTTCAGCAGCAGTGGCGTAAACGGCTGCAACGCGCCCTTAAGATTGGAACGCTTACTGCGTGCCCCTTTAGACATCAGTGTCATTCGTCCGAACTCTTCACTGAACACATCTAAAATCAGGCTCGATTCACTGTACGGTCTGCGATGTAATACAAAGCAGCGCTGTAACCCTTCTGAAGACATATCACCTTCTAAATAGAAAAAAGGAGCCTAACTGGCTCCTTTTAAAATGGTTTCGACCCGGAGCGAAGCGCTTGCGCCTCTAGCGGGTTATAAGTCGTCGATGTAGCCCAGTGAACGCAGTGCACGTTCATCATCAGCCCAACCCGACTTCACTTTAACCCAAGTTTCTAGGAATACTTTACGACCGAATAGTTCTTCCATATCCAGACGAGCTTCGCGACCGATTGTCTTGATCTTCTCGCCGCCTTTACCAATCACCATCTTCTTCTGGCCACTACGCTCAACTAAGATAAGTGCGTTAATGTGGAAGCCATCGTTGTCTGGGTTGTAGTCAAAGCGTTCGATCTCAACCGTCACTGAGTAAGGCAACTCATCACCCGTAAAACGCATCAGCTTTTCACGAATGATCTCTGACGCCATGAAGCGCTGAGAACGGTCCGTTACATACTCTTCAGGGAAGTGGTGTGTCGCTTTCGGAAGATGTTCACGAACGTGCTTACGCAGTACATCAGTGTTCTTACCGTGTTTTGCCGAAATTGGCACAACATCGATGAAGTCCATCTTCTTAGACACCTCCATCATGTGCAGCATCACGTCATTGCGGTCTTGCACGTTGTCTACTTTGTTCACACAAAGAACGACTGGGAAGTTCGCTTTCTTAAGCTTGGTCAGTACCATCTCATCGTCTTCAGTCCAGTGCGTACCGTCAACAAGGAAAAGTACCAAGTTCACATCACTCAAAGAGCTGTTTGCTGCACGGTTCATCAGACGGTTGATAGCACGCTTCTCTTCGATATGAAGTCCTGGAGTATCAACGTAAATCGCTTGGTAATCCCCTTCGGTCTCTACACCCATAATACGGTGGCGAGTCGTTTGAGGTTTACGCGATGTGATCGAAATCTTTTGACCCAAAATATGGTTCAGAAGTGTCGACTTACCTACGTTCGGACGACCGACGATAGCGATGAAACCACAGTGCTGGTTTTCCGGTAGGCTAGGTTCTTTGTTATCAGATGCAAAGAATGCATCGATATCGAATTCTTGGTTGTTATCAGACATTGCTTAGTTGCTCTAATGCTGTTTCAGCAGCCGCTTGTTCTGCCTTGCGGCGGCTAGTGCCTTTACCGATAACAGGTTTATCCACACCTGCCACTTTACACTCAACCGTAAATTCCTGGTTGTGTGCTTCACCTTTAATATTAGTCACTGTGTAGACAGGTAGCGGATTTCTTCGGCCCTGTAGGAACTCTTGCAGACGCGTTTTCGGGTCTTTTTGAGAAACACCAGGCTGAATCGCTTCTAGGCGAGTTTTGTACCAGCTTAAAATGATGCCGCGAATTGTTTCAGTGTCGCTATCTAGGTAGATAGCACCAATGATTGCTTCGACAGCATCTGCCAGAATAGAGTCACGACGGAATCCGCCACTCTTTAACTCACCTGGACCTAATTTTAAGTAATCTCCTAGGGCGAATTCACGACCTAGTTCAGCCAATGTATGTCCGCGTACCAAAGTAGCACGCATACGGCTCATATCACCCTCGTTTACTTTCGGAAAACGGTGGTAGAGATCATCAGCGATGACAAAACTTAAAATTGAATCGCCCAGAAACTCAAGACGTTCGTTGTGCTTACCTGCAGCGCTGCGGTGAGTCAGCGCCAGGTGAATGAGATCGGTATCTTTGAACTGATAGCCGATCTTTCTCTCTAGTTTATCAATTGGAGAATTCATGCTCTCTCGATGTATTTAGTGATCGATTAATTAATGCCACCGATGCGGTTGAAACGCACACCAGTTGGGATCCAAGAAGGTAAAACACTGTCTGAGCTACGCTCGAATTCAAAGCTGATCCAAATCGCAACCGCTTTACCTACTAGGTTTTCTTCAGGGACAAAGCCCCAGTAACGGCTGTCTGCACTGTTGTCACGGTTATCACCCATTACAAAGTACTGGCCTTCTGGAACAACCCACTCGTTAACACCTGGACGAGGCTGGTACGATTGCACACGGTCACGACGCAGTGGGTTAACTAAAACTTGGTGCTCAACATCACCCAACTTCTCATTGAGTTGGATAAGTGGCACACCGTCTTGAATAAATTGGCTCTCTTCAACGTTACTCAGCTTCACAGGTTTGCAGCCTTGTGTGCCTTTGGTTTGAATACACAGCTCTTTGTTACTGTTGTAACGAATCATATCGCCCGGCAGGCCAACCACACGTTTAATGTAGTCAATATTTGGCTGTGGCGGGTACTTGAATACGATTGAGTCACCACGCTCAGGTTTGCCTGTTTCTACCAGTTGAGTGCGCCATACTGGGTCTTTTAGACCGTAAGCGTATTTCTCAACTAGGATAAAGTCACCTACAAGTAGGGTTGGCATCATCGAGCCCGATGGGATTTGGAACGGTTCGTAGATAAATGAACGCAGCACCAAAACAAATGCAATTACAGGGAAAATGGATACGCTATTTTCAACCCACCAAGGCTGAGCCGTCACTTTTGCACTGGTTTCAGCATCTAAACCGTTAGTTTGAGCGGTAACGCTAGCCAGTTTCAATTGGCGTTTCTTAGCCCAAACAAACTTCTCTAACGCCCATACAACGCCAGTCACTAAGGTTACGATCACTAAAATAAGCGAAAATGTATTAGCCATTTATATCCCTTAAATTTCATTTCTTTAAAAATAACGAAAGTGAAAGAGTATAACTCTTTCACTCTACTTAATATTTCTAATTGTTATCAATCACACTGACTAGATGCTTGAAAGATTACGCAGGAAAAATCGCTTAGTTCTAGGCGCAAAGTGCAGTGACTAGTGGGCCTAATTACAAATCTTTGCAACAACGAAATAAGCGATTTTAACCAGTAATATTTAGCAGTTAGTTAGTACGATTGATACTAGTCTTTGCCAACGTGAAGAATTGCTAAGAACGCTTCTTGAGGCAGCTCTACGTTACCGATCTGCTTCATACGCTTCTTACCTTCTTTCTGTTTCTTCAGAAGCTTCTTCTTACGACTCACGTCACCACCGTAACATTTCGCGATAACGTTCTTACGCAGCTGCTTAACTGTTGAACGAGCGATGATGTGGTTACCGATAGCCGCTTGAATTGCAATATCGAACATCTGACGAGGGATGAACTCTTTCATCTTCTCAACTAGCTGACGACCACGAGTCTGAGACTGATCTTTGTGGGTAATCATTGCTAGTGCATCAACAGTGTCGCCGTTTAGAAGAACGTCTACACGAACCATGCTAGACGCTTCAAAGCGTTGGAAGTTGTAATCCAGTGACGCGTAGCCACGAGATGTTGATTTCAGACGGTCGAAGAAGTCCAGTACCACTTCAGCCATAGGAATATCGTAAACAACCGCTACTTGGTTACCGTGATAGATCATATCAACCTGCACACCACGCTTCTCAACACACAGTGTGATTACGTTACCTAAGTAATCCGATGGTACTAGGATGTTACAACGTGCAATCGGCTCACGAATCTCATCGATATCGTTAATAGCAGGAAGCTTAGCTGGGCTATCTACGTAAAGCAGTGTGCCGTCAGTTTTTTCAACTTCGTAAACTACGGTTGGCGCAGTTGTAATCAGGTCTAGGTCGTATTCACGCTCTAGACGCTCTTGGATGATCTCCATGTGAAGCATACCAAGGAAGCCACAACGGAAACCGAAACCTAGAGCTGCAGAGTTTTCTGGCTCGTAGAATAGTGATGCATCGTTTAGGCTCAATTTGCCTAGTGCATCACGGAAGTTTTCGTAGTCGTCAGATGATACTGGGAATAGACCTGCGTATACCTGTGGTTTTACTTTCTTAAAGCCCGGTAGTGCCGTTTCACAGCCGTTTTTAGCCAGTGTCAGCGTATCACCTACTGGTGCACCAAGGATGTCTTTAATACCACATACAACCCAGCCTACTTCGCCAGTTTGCAGAACTTCGGTATCAACCTGTTTTGGTGTGAAGATACCTAGACGGTCTACACCCCAAACTTGACCAGTACTCATTACTTTGATCTTGTCGTTCTTTCTTAGAGAACCGTTCTTGATACGTACTAGCGATACAACGCCAAGGTAGTTATCGAACCAAGAGTCAATGATCAGTGCTTGTAGCGGCGCATCTGGATCGCCTTCTGGCGCAGGGATCGCTGAAACAATGTTTTCTAGTACATCGTCAACACCGATACCAGTTTTCGCAGAACAGCGAGTCGCTTCCATTGCGTCGATACCAACGATCTCTTCGATCTCTTCAGATACGCGCTCTGGATCCGCAGCAGGAAGGTCAATCTTGTTTAGGATTGGCACAACTTCCAGATCCATTTCGATCGCTGTGTAACAGTTTGCTAGTGTCTGAGCTTCTACACCCTGACCCGCATCGACAACCAGTAGCGCACCTTCACAAGCGGCTAGAGAACGAGATACTTCGTATGCGAAGTCAACGTGTCCTGGAGTATCGATGAAGTTTAATTGATAAGTTTCACCATCTTTAGCAGTGTAGTTAAGAGTCACACTCTGAGATTTGATAGTGATGCCACGTTCACGCTCCAGATCCATCGAATCAAGGACTTGCGCAGCCATTTCACGATCGCTTAATCCTCCACAAACTTGGATTAGACGGTCAGATAGGGTCGACTTACCATGGTCGATGTGGGCGATAATCGAAAAGTTACGAATGTGCTTCATAATTTGGTGTGACAAACTCTTTAAATTAGGACGGTAAGAAAGCCGCGTATCGACCGCGTTTCATAGACTGCGGTGGCGGCATTTCAATCAAGTTGGCAGATTCTACCCAATTTAACCGCAATACGCATCATAAATTAGACAAGCGGCTCACCAAGGATTCGAATCAACACCACTTGCTGCTTCGATTTGTCTTCCATTGGTTTGGCCAAACGTTTTGCAAGGGCAATACCACCAGCTGTAAATATAGCAGCAGACAGAATAACTGCGCCCTCTCCGACTCCAAGTAAAGGCGCTAACAGCAGCTGACCAAAGGCAGCACCGAGCATCATCATGAACAATGGAACGAGGTACACTAGAGCTGCCGACTCCAGCAGACTCCTTTCAGGAAAACCTATCTCGACGATTTGTCCAGCTTTCACAAGGTTCTTGGTCGTTAGTTGCCAGAAAAGGGACTTATTGCCAACGGCTTTGGTCACGATACCAGTGCCACAACTCTTTTGAGAGGAACAGCTACTGCAACTGGTTTGTTGCTCGCAGCTCAATTGCACATGATAGTGAGCGCCCTGTTTCTCAACGGCGCTCACGGTAGCCAATGCGGTCATCATTGGCTTGTACCTTGATTAGCAGCAAATTGCACCGATTGTGCGATACGCTGCGCGGTTGCAGGAGGAATATCTCCGACTACAGAGATCTCGTTATCACCACTCACTAAGCTATGCAGGGTACGACGACCTTGGCGCACAAGCTGACCTTTAAGAGAGTGCTCATCTCTGTCTGAGATATAAACCGAGAAGCTAAATAGACCGTCACTAAACATCTGGCTTTCAACCATCTTATTGGTTGTTGCCATTGGGTAGCGGTTTAGCTCTTTCGCTTCAAATCCATCAGGGATCCAAGAGACGCGCCAATCGCTTTCGCCCACCACACCGTCAGGTAAAGAGAGCACTTTCGGTAGCTGAGCGTTGTTCAGCCCTGCCATCGCTTCTGCAATCTTATCGTTAACCACATAAGAAATCGTACGGTACTGCTCTAGAATTTCACCATCTCGGTCGAGCAGGTCCGCTCGTAGGGGCAGATTAGTGTTCTCATCAACCCAAAGAACATAGGAGTAACGCAGGCCGTCTTTTGGCACCACACGCAACACTTGCGTTGTCGTACCGGCTTCACGCGCACGCCCTACCTTCACGAAGTCGTAATACTCGTTCAGGATATCAATGTCGTTATTCAACATCGGAATAACTGGCGCAACCATATTGCCAGACTCAATCGTAAAAGGTTCAGTACCTGGTTCGATGTAGCTGACTTCGTTGCCGCGACGAATTACTTCGCGTACAGGACCACTTAGGTAGACAAGGTGAGCGAGTTGTTGCTCGTCACTTACGGCATGACGATACAAGAGCGGTTCAATACTGCTCTTCTTGATCAGTATGTAGGAAAGTTCGTAATTTAAATGCTGACTGGCCTCGTTCATTTGATGCAATAAGGCCTTTGCAGAGGGCTCTTCTGCAAAGGCGCTTGGAGAGATCAAGCTGAACAGTGTCAGTGCACTGACCAGGAATTTCTTCATTCAATATCCGATTCTAGACGCGACTCATTTTCAGTCGACGCGTCGTTGTTTAATCTCAATTGCAACTCGTAATCTTGCAACATAGCGTGTACGCGCTTGCGCTGCTCTTGCAAGTTAGCATCTGTTACAGGTTTCTCAACAGATTCACGAGTTAGGCTTACTGGCTCTACCGAACCGGCAAACGGGATAGTTTGCAGTACAGGCAGTTGTTCTGCTTCAGGTGCGGCTGGATCGCTACCACCATACTGTTGAATACCCAAAATAACCGCCAACGACACACAAGCCGCAACGGCAACTTGACCAAATTGCTGCAGCCAAGCTGGCATCTGGCGTTTTGCTTGTTGAGGTTTAGGTTGTTCTTCTTGCACTTCTGGAGCAACAGTTTGTGTCTGCTCTGGGCGCAATGAATGCACATTGTTGAGTTTGTTGTGCGCAGGCTCATTCTCAAGCGCCGCAGCAACACTATCCGCAATGTTCCACTCTAGCGTTTCTGGCGCATCGCCTCGCATGACATCACCGATTAAATGGTAACTCTGCCAGGTATCCTTGCTTTCTTGATCAGACTCCAACTCAGCAATCAGAGCTTTATCGATCGTTTCACCATCCATGAGTGCCGAAAGCTTTTCTTTATCAGCCATTATTTTCACCATAATTATTACAAGTTTTAGCGCTGCAAAAGAGGTTTAATTTTCTTTTCCACCGCTTCACGAGCACGGAAAATACGCGAACGTACGGTTCCTACAGGGCAATCCATTACTTCTGCAATCTCTTCGTAACTCAAGCCTTCAAGTTCGCGTAAGGTCATTGCAGTTTTCAAGTCTTCCGGTAGCGCTTCAATCGCTCCGAACACTACTTCTTTCAATTCTTTCGACAGCGTTAAGTTCTCAGGGTTCGAAATTTCTTTCAATGCGCTGCCAGTTTCAAAATATTCTGCATCATCTGCATCTACATCGGTTGCAGGAGGCCTACGGCTCTGTGCAACTATGTGATTTTTTGCTGTGTTCACGGCAATTCGGTACAACCATGTGTAGAAGGCGCTCTCGCCTCTAAAGTTTGGTATTGCGCGGTAAGCCTTTATAAACGCTTCCTGTGCCACATCAGCCACATCACCGGAATTATTCACGTAGCGAGAGATAAGATTGCAAACTTTGTTTTGATACTTAACCACTAACAGGTTAAATGCTTGCTTATCTCCACTCTGAACTCGCTCAATCAACACTTGATCGGTTAGCTGCTCGTTCATTCGAGCGGGTACTCCTATTGTTATCACCCTTACCTTCTCAGATATGGGTACTAATTATGCGAAATGTAGTATTGACATCACTGTCTACATGAGCACTATTGTGACTAGGTCAAATAAGGAAAGTTCCAACTTTCTTAAAATTATTTGCCATTATTGTTTCACAATGTGATGTAATAAAAATAGCTGCCCCTATCAATTTGGGGAAACTTAAGCAAAAGCAATGGTATTGAGCAATTAAATATTTCTAGATAGCTGTCTATATCTTGATTCTGCATTGTCTTTAAGGACTCATTGAGACTGAGTATAACAGTCGTTAAAGCCCTCCTAAAACAAGACAACGTCAATTTAGAGTGGACAACTCGACTATAGCCCGGGATTTAAAAAGTTTTATGAACGCAAACCGTGAACATCAATGTGATGTATTAGTGGTGGGGAGTGGTGCTGCTGGCTTGTCATTAGCCTTACGCGTCGCTGAACATGCAAAAGTAATCGTATTAAGCAAAGGACCACGTAGCGAAGGATCGACGTACTACGCACAGGGTGGTATCGCGGCCGTATTTGACGAATCGGACAGCATTGAGTCGCACGTTGAAGATACGCAAATTGCTGGCGCTGGGTTATGTGAAGAAGACACCGTTCAATTCATTGCTGAGAATGCTAAAGAGTGTGTGCAATGGCTAATCGATGGCGGTGTGCCTTTCGATAAAGACGAAAACAGCACTGAAGGTCAGCCTAAATACCACCTGACTCGTGAAGGCGGCCACAGCCACCGACGTATCCTACACGCAGCAGATGCAACCGGCATGGCAATGCAGACCTCTCTGCAAGACAACGTTAATAACCACCCAAACATTGAGATCTTAGAGCGCCATAATGCCCTCGACTTGATCACCGAAGATAAAATCGGTGGCTCAAAAGATAAAGTTATCGGTGCCTACATTTGGAACCGCAACCAAGAGCAAGTAGAAACCGTTCGCGCGAAATTCGTGGTACTTGCCACTGGCGGTGCCTCGAAAGTTTACCAGTACACATCCAACCCAGATGTCTCTTCTGGTGATGGTATTGCGATCGCTTGGCGTGCAGGTTGTCGTGTTGCGAACCTTGAGTTCAACCAGTTCCACCCGACCTGTCTATTCCATCCTGAAGCTCGTAACTTCTTGTTAACTGAAGCTCTTCGCGGTGAAGGTGCGTATCTACGCCGCCCTGACGGCACTCGCTTTATGAAAGATTTCGACGAGCGTGGTGAGCTAGCCCCTCGTGATGTGGTGGCTCGCGCTATCGACTTTGAGATGAAGCGTCTTGGCGCCGATTGCATGTATGTGGACATCAGCCACAAGCCTGAAGAGTTCATTACTGCGCACTTCCCAATGATTCACACGCGCTTGATGGATCTGGGTATCGATATGACCAAAGAGCCGATTCCAATTGTTCCTGCTGCGCACTACACCTGTGGTGGCGTGATGGTGAACAAGGATGGCCAGACCGATCTACAAAACCTCTATGCAATTGGTGAGGTAAGCTACACAGGTCTTCACGGTGCGAACCGCATGGCATCAAACTCACTGCTAGAGTGTGTCGTTTACGCTTGGTCCGCAGCCAAACACATCGTCGAGAACATCGAACAATCTCAACTGTGTGCAGCACTACCTGCATGGGATGAGAGCCAAGTGACCAACAGTGACGAAGAAGTCATCATCCAGCACAACTGGCATGAACTGCGTCTCTTTATGTGGGATTACATGGGTATCGTACGTACTGATAAGCGTCTTGAGCGCGCTATGCGTCGTATTCAGATGCTGCAACAAGAGACTCACGAATACTACAGTCACTTTAAGGTTTCGAACAACCTACTAGAACTGCGTAACCTACTGCAAGTTGCTGAGCTAATGGTGCGCTGTGCGATGCAACGTAAAGAGAGCCGCGGTCTGCACTATACGCTGGACTACCCTGAACTGGCTGAAGACAGCGGTCCAACAATTCTGACGCCGAACAAAAACTAAGGCGAAAAAATTACGACTTAAAGGGAGCATGGTGCTCCCTTTTTGTTTTTAGCCACACCAATAAATAACGATAGTCCGCTTCACAAAAGCTATCCCGCCATACAATGACTGGCTCACCTTCACTGAACTTCAGCATCACAAATAGAGAACGGAAAATAGTATCGCTTGATTGAAGAACACGTTTCTGCCCATTAACCGTTATCTCTTGGTTGGGTCTAAGCTCTATCGCACCCGTGGCTATTGGCCAGCCAATTTTATTATCGCGCATCATCAGGTACAGCAGTGCGAAGATGCAAGGAGTGGCAACAAGAGGGATATTTGACGTGATCACAAAAAACAAAAGGCACCACAGAGTGGCGCCTTTTGCGAATAATGCGTAATACGAAGGGCTAAGCTTGAGCTTAACGAACCTTGCTGAGGTTGTGTGCAACAATTTTGTCGACCATTGATGCGTGACCTAGGTTTTCACTACGACCGTGACCCATCACCCATGTAAACAGATCGGGATCATCACACTCTAGTAGCGAAACAAAATCACGTTGCTCCTGCTCTTGCAATGAATCAAAACATTCCTCAAAAAAGGGCATGATGACTACATCAAGCTCTAACATACCGCGACGGCAGCCCCATTTAATTCGTGCTTTCTGCTCTGCAGTGTACATTGGTTATCCTCACCTATTATTTTTCTCTCTTCGAGTGTAACAACTCATAAGCGCTGCAACTAGCATAGTCGTCTCAGTCCCTATCTCAGCTCACAAAAAAACCTAGGCTGACAAAAAAAACGAACCGGATTAACATAGACACAAATCAAATTTCTCAGGAAAGGCAAAATGGATTGGAAAAACACGTTTCAACCACTTAATCACACGCATAACGACACACTTCCAGAAGTGATGATGACACACATCTCTGACTGGGGTGCGATTACTATGGTAGGCGACGACAAGAAGTCTTACCTACAAGGCCAAGTAACGTGCGACGTAGTGCAGCTAGCGAGTGATGAGTCAACGCTAGGCGCACACTGTGATGCGAAAGGTAAAGTGTGGAGCATTTTCCGCCTATTCCACCACAATGATGGTTACGCCCTACTCCAACCAAAGTCAGCGATTGAAGTTGAGCTTCAGGAAATCAAAAAGTACGCGGTATTCTCTAAGGTAACCATTGAGCAGACTGAAGACGTTGTCCTTGGCATCATGGGTTCTCAAGCGGATAGCTTGATCGATACCCTTTCTGAGGATCGTGGCAATGTACGTGCAATCGAAGGCGGTAGCGCTGTGAAAGTCGCGGATTCTCGCTGGGCGCTACTTGTGACTTCAGACGCGGCACAAACATTAGTTAAGGGCAGCTCAGTTGAAAAAGTTTCCGAAACGCTGTGGCAGTACTTTGAGATCATGGATGCTCAACCAAAGCTGTCTGCAGCAGAGCAGAATGAACACATCCCGCAAGCGCTGAACTTACAAGCGATTGGCGGCATCAGTTTTAGCAAGGGTTGTTACACTGGCCAAGAGACCGTGGCACGCGCGAAATACCGTGGCATGAACAAACGTGAAATGCGCATTGTATCTGGTACGACCGAGCGGCCACTAACGTTGGATTCAGCGATTGAACTAGAGCGCAGCGTAGGTGAAAACTGGCGTGGTGCAGGCCGTCTTCTGAACGTCTACCAATTCTCTGATAACACAGCTATTGGCCTGATTGTTCTACCGAATAATTTAGATGATGATGTTGAACTGCGCCTTGCCGAGCAACCAGAACACAAATGGACTATCCAACCGCTACCTTATAGCTTGGAAGAAGAGTAATTCCCTTTGAAAACGGTAATTACAGATTGGTTGGATCAACAGCAGGTGGCCTACCGCCTGCTATTGCAAGATAAAAAAACCACTTCCATTGAAGAGACAGCGCAGGCTAGAGGTATTGAGCCGTCACAAATGGTCAAATGTATTCTGCTGCGAGATATGGGCAACCAATACGCGCTAGCGTGTGCACCGGGCGACAAGTCAATTGATCCCAAAAAAGTGCGAGCCGTGCTCAATTGCCGCCGAATGACCTGTGTATCCCAACAAGATGTTGAATCGGTCACTGGCTTTAAAGTCGGTTGTGTTGGCCCACTAGCACTTAAGCGCTATATGCCGATCATTTTTGATCGCTCTCTTCAACAGAATAAAATTGTCACCATCAGTTCTGGTGAGCGAATGGCTGGGATCGCCCTTGATCTCAACGATCTTATGAACCTATGTGCGCCGATTGAAGCCGATATCTGCAAATAGCCTCAATTACAGATCGATCTTGGTCTCAAAAGCACTAAGCTTTGTATGAAAATTCTCATAGCAATTGAGACATTTATCATATTTACCAGACCGACCAGAAAATATATTTAGTCAAAATTAAAGCATAACTAGTCAAGAAGACTATTCTAGGGTAGTCTACATTCACTGGTTAGGTTTTAATCAAAGCGATAACTAACCAGTCAAAGTGAATCCACTGAGTAACGTCAGTCATCCACTTTTGTGTAATGCATCTGTGACTATTCGCCCGTTTTTGAACGGGCTTTTTTTATGCAAAAAATTTACACTTTTATTACACAAATAAAGAATTTACGCCTATTCTTAACTTTGCTAACAGTGCGCTGCCTAAAGCCCAGACAGGAAAGTCAGCAGGCAGTTCACTAAACCCACTGTTTTTGAGGAGAAGCTCACGATAAAAACGATATTTGCTAGTAAATCTGCTTACTGCAGCACAAATATCTACTAAGAGACAACTCTACTGCATATTACTCCACGCTTATCACAATTATTCCCCCGGAGATTTTCTATAATATGCTGGCTAGGTAAAGATAAGGATAAGAAAAAATGAGACTGTTTAAGCGCTATACACCCGGTATGATTGCTAAACATGTAAGTCGACTTTTTAAAGGACGAATCTACATTTACGGCGTTGGGAAATTTGAATTTGATAACGGTAAACTGGTTCTGCCAGAGAGGGCTGAAAAGCGCCATTTTGATACCGTTAAAGAGATAAACAATGAAATTATGAAGCTAAGGTGCGCTTACGCTTAATCAACATAATTATCGACTGAATACAAAAAAGGGTTGGCACTGCCAACCCTTTTGCGTTTCTAGAAACCTGAGCATTTATCATTAATTGGTGCTTATTGGTCGCTTAGCAAGCTCCGGTAGATTACCGGTTAAACCTAGTGCACGTTTCATGATTTCGTCTTTTGCCCCAGGCAGCTGTCCAGCGAGTTTCATCCCCAAACCACGAATCAACTTCTTAGCTGGGTTGTCTCCTTCAAACAGGTCTTTAAAGCCCTGCATAGAGGCAATCATTTTCGCGGCTTCAGCCTTACGCCAGCGTTCGTAGCTGCGTAGATTACGCTTGGTTCCGATGTCTTCACCCGCTTGCCACAGCTTGATTAACTCTTGCGCCAGACTCGCAGCATCAAGCAAGCCAAGATTCACGCCTTGGCCTGCCAATGGATGAATGGTGTGGGCTGCATCACCGACCAAAGCCACGCGCTCTACGGCAAAGTCACGCGCATAACGCATACGAAGTGGGAAGGCAAAGCGTTCACCAACTACGCTACATAGACCAAGCTTGGCATCAAACTCTGTCGTTAGGTGCTTGTTGAACTCTTGTTCGGACATCGATACCAATTTCTCGGCACGATTCGGCTCGGTTGACCATACGATTGAGCTCATATTTGGCGACTGCATTGGCAAAAACGCCAATGGACCTTGCGGTGTGAAGATCTGACGCGCAACACTGTCATGCGCAGACTCAGTGCGAATGTTTGCCACTATCGCGCTGTGCCCATAGTCCCAATGTGTGAGTGGGATATCTTGCTGTCTGCGAACCCATGAGTTTGCGCCATCAGCACCAACAACCAGCTTGGCCGTCAATGCCTGACCATTATCTAGAGTTAGCCAAGCTTCACTTTCACCAATAGCCAAAGATTGGCATGTAGCTGGCATATACAAGCTCACATTGTCCTGCTTTTTCACTTGATCCAACAGTGCCAGTTGAATCACTCGGTTCTCAACAATATGACCAAGATTTGGCTGCGCCAGACGAGTGGAATCAAACTCGATGCGTGCGAAGCTGTCTTGCTCCCACACTTCCATCGCTTGATAAGGTGCAGCACGTCGCTGTTCAATACCGCGCCATGCGCCTAGATTACGTAATATCACTTCGCTTGAACGGCTCAATGCCGACACACGAACATCCGGCAGTTCATTCAATCCTTCGCTCGGCGCTTTGCCTTCAATCACAGCGATTCTTAGATCACTATCTTTAAGGGCTGCGGCTAATGCCAATCCAACCATGCCACCGCCAACAATAGCGATATCAACACTTTGCATCATTATTTTCTACCTTATCTCTCAACCAAGCCTAGCGTGTGACGCAATAAAGGGCCTTTAAGGGGTGAGATGTTATCCATTGCTGCCAATCCGAGATTACGACCTAAGCGTGTAGCTGGCCAGTCATTTGAAAACAGGTGAACCAGACCTGAAGTGAGTGAAATCGTGGTTTCACGATCCGACTCTCGACGTTTTCTAAAGCGTGTTAACCCTGAGTAGTGGCCTGCGTCATCCAGTTGCCCACATACCTCTTCCGCTAGCGACGCAACATCGCGAATGCCGAGGTTAAATCCTTGTCCCGCAATTGGGTGTAGGGTTTGTGCGGCATTGCCAACAATCGCGAATCGATGGGAGATGTTCTGTTGTCGATGACGCAAAATCAGCGGGTAACTCGCCCTCTGTCCTACCTTTTCCAACTTGCCTAGGCGCCAACCAAAGGCGTCTTGAAGTTGTTCAAGAAAGGCCGCTTCATCTAACGCCATTACTTTCTCAGCTTGTTCTGGTGGCAGACACCAAACTAAAGACAAACGGTTATTAGTCATCGGTAATAACGCGACTGGGCCATACTCAGTAAAGCGTTCGAACGCACGCCCGGCATGCGGTTCGTTCGCGACAATATTTGCGATAACGGCAACCTGACCAAAATCGTGTTCGTTCAGAGTAATACCTAAACGCTCACAGCAAGTCGAGATGGCACCATCAGCCGCAACCAACAACTTCGTAGAAATCGTCTCGCCGCAACTGAGTTCAATATCCGTATGATCAAGATGGCGAGTAATCTCACTCACCGAGGATGGACAAAACAGAGTGATATTGTTTTCAGCCTCAAGCATCTCTTGGTAGATACGCCCAACATCAGCAAGTTCTACCACATAGCCTAGGGCATCCACTGCGAGCTGTTCGCTAAAGATATCCGTCATCCCTGCATGACCGCGGTCTGAGACATGAATATCTTTGATCGCCGTCGCTACCGGTAAGATCGATGACCACAATTGGAGAGACTCTAAAATCTGCACCGTTCCGTAAGAGAGTGCGATAGAGCGAGAATCAAACCCAGGGTGAGCACTATGGTCAACCTGATACGGTTCAACCACAGCTATCGATAAAGAGCGTTGACTTAACTGGTTGAGGGCTAAAGCAAGTGTTGCGCCTGCCATTGCTCCACCAGCAATTACCACATCAAATTGAGCCATCGTGACCTCTAAACTCGAAACAATTAGTGAATGGTTGGTGCACTATCTTCTGATGGACGAGCACCGAACTCCGCATGAATCGTTAATGCACAAGCCTTAACGTGTTCAATAACCTGTTCAAGCAGCTGTGCTTGTTCATCTAGGTCATCGTCTTCATCAATGCCTAATTTTGCCATCTCTTCTAGATCAGCCAACGCTTCTTTGGTCTCATCTGACGCTTTGTTCAGTTGCGCACCGACCAAACCTAAACCTGAGATAAAGTGATTAATCCAATCTGATACACCATCCGCCAGATCAAACAGGCTTGCACTCGCGTCTTCATCCGGAAGCAGCATAGAAAGCTCCATGCCTGAGCCCGTAATTTCACTGGTTGTTACTTTCAGCGTTGCTTCTGCCAATGTCAGTGCGCGATCCGGCCAACCCATTCCGTCGTTGGTGTAATCGAAGATCAACGGCTGCCAGCTTTTATCTGCAAGGCTTAACCCACCGCTCAGCATCCCTGTTAATAGGCCATGCATTTCTGCAGGCGTTACAGCAAGGCTTGCTGATTGCAATTCAGTTGCAACCGTTAGGTAGTCAGGTAAAGTAGTTTCGCTCATCAGATAACTCGCTCAGTTGTTCTTTATATCAATCTATTAATCGTACCACTTCACCCCAATTCTAGTAAGCGAAGATCCTTAGCAATTGCAGCAAGAGTGACTACCAAATGTTCAATTTGCTGAATTACTGTGTGCTCAAGCTCTCATTTACAAACAGTCACCCTGAAAAGCTTGAATCTTAATAGCGGTTTACCTATAGTTTCCTCCTCAGAGGAGTTAGCTTCCTCATCGGTGCTGGCACTTTTTCTTTCTCATAATGACAAAGGGCAACGGCCTTAGAATAGCGCGTTAAAGAGTTCATCCATCATGAGTAATCAAGCGGTAGACGTTGAAATATTAGGTAAATTGACTCGAGTTAATTGTCCTGCAGGGCAAGAAGAGTCATTAATCGCAGCGGCGGCCGATCTTGATAATCGATTGAAAGAGATGGCTGAACGTACTAAGGTAACCAATGAAGTTAAGCTGCTAACTATCGCTGCTCTTAACATCTGTTATGAGCTACAGACGAAGAAGTTCGAAGCTAACGACGAACAAAACGCACTGACCGAGCGCATGGAAAAGCTCACTGCATCGCTTTCAGATGTACTCAGTAAGGTTAAGCACGGACAGCAATAGCGTACACAAATTTACCCTGGAGTGTTTGTCAGAGGATTCACGTCCCCGAGCCGATAAGCAATCCCTAAGGGTTAGTACTTGAGTACTATTGAGCATGCTCGGCCCGTACCGAGAAGCCTACGGTAATCATTGCTGATCCGCCTTGAACTCGCAGGTTCAAGGGCCATCTATTCTCAACGGCACTTTGGGGTATCCCTTCTTATGAAGACGCTCACTCGTAACGAGTTTCGCACTCTCATCCGACAGAAACGTAAAGCACTCTCTACTCTTGAACAACAGCAAGCTGGCTTAGATCTCGTTGAACGTTGTTCAACCTTAAACGACATCCATAAAGCACAACATATCGCCCTCTATATATCTACTGACGGTGAGCTAGATACACAGCCGCTGATCGAATGGCTATGGTCACAAGGCAAAGAAGTCTACCTCCCAGTGCTACACCCTTTTTCGGAAGGACATCTCCTATTCTTGCGCTACGCGGCGGATACACCAACGGTGCACAATAAATATGGCATTGTGGAACCCAAGCTCGACCAAACTCAGGTTAAACCCGTGCGTGAGCTTGATATTATTTTTACACCACTGGTTGGCTTTGACTCCGATGGTCATCGCTTAGGCATGGGTGGTGGCTACTACGACCGCACGTTAGCACCTTGGTTCCAAACTGGCGTTGGAGCCACACCCATTGGGCTTGCTCATGATTGTCAGCACGTTGAGCAGCTACCTACCGAAAATTGGGACATCCCGTTACCTAAAATCGTGACTCCGAGTAAAACTTGGCAATGGGAAATTGATGGCTAAAGCGCTATAATCCGCCCGCAAACGTTAACTTACACGTACGCTCTATTTATTCAAAAAAGCACGACCTATTCAGGAGATTGGCATGACTCAAGATGAAATGAAAAAAGCGGCTGGTTGGGCAGCACTTCAGTATGTTGAAGAAGGCAGCATTGTGGGTGTTGGTACTGGCTCTACAGTAAATCACTTCATCGACGCACTAGGCACTATGAAAGACAAGATTAAAGGTGCCGTTTCTAGCTCTGTAGCATCTACACAACGTCTAGAAGAACTAGAGATCAAAGTGTATGAGTGTAACGACGTTGCGAAACTCGACATCTACGTTGATGGCGCTGACGAAATCAACCCAACTCGTGACATGATTAAAGGTGGCGGCGCAGCCCTTACTCGCGAAAAGATTGTTGCTGCAATCTCTGAAAAATTTGTTTGTATTGTTGATGGTACTAAAGCCGTTGACGTACTTGGCAAATTCCCATTGCCAGTAGAAGTTATCCCAATGGCTCGCTCTTACGTAGCGCGCGAGCTTGTAAAACTAGGCGGTGACCCGGTTTACCGTGAAGGCTGTATCACAGATAACGGCAACGTGATCTTAGACGTGCACGGCATGGCGATTGAAAATCCAAAACAGATGGAAGATATCATCAACGGTATTGCTGGTGTTGTAACTGTTGGTCTATTTGCTCACCGTGGTGCTGATGTTGTAATTACAGGCACCCCTGAAGGCGCAAAAATCGAAGAATAACAAACCAGTAATAGTTCTACTTTCTGTTACTTCATTACATACGGTGCCTAAGGGCACCGTTTTTTTTGCTTAGCTTCTGTAAAATTATGGCTTATTCCGTAATTTTCTTACCCAAATCATTTTTTTTTTGTTACTTTATTGTTCAGAAGACGCACAGGGAAAACGTTTGTCTCCTAACAAAATGGTTAGTTTTATCCCCTTAAGCCATTTTGTAGCACGTGCGCCGCATTTGCCCAACCTTTCCATTTTAAAGGACGAGAACAATGGCCAAAGTTTCACTGGAAAAAGATAAGATTAAAATTCTGCTGTTAGAGGGCCTTCACCCTTCTTCAGTTGAAGTACTACAAGCCGCCGGTTACACCAATATTGAATATCATAAAGGCTCCCTACCTGAAGAAGAGCTACTAGAAGCAGTTAAAGATGCGCACTTTATTGGTATCCGTTCTCGTACAAATCTATCCCAAGAAGTCATCGATGCAGCTGAAAAGCTGGTTGCAATCGGCTGTTTCTGTATCGGTACTAACCAAGTTGACCTAGACGCTGCGGCTAAGCGCGGTGTGCCTGTGTTTAACGCACCTTTCTCAAACACACGTAGTGTCGCTGAGCTGGTGTTAGGTCAGGTACTTCTACTTCTACGTGGTATTCCAGAGAAGAACGCACTTGCGCACCGTGGTATTTGGAAAAAGAGTGCAGACAACTCTTATGAAGCGCGTGGTAAACGCTTAGGTATCATCGGTTACGGCCACATCGGTACTCAGCTAGGTATCATTGCTGAAAACTTAGGTATGCGCGTTTACTTCTACGACATCGAGAACAAGCTGTCGCTAGGTAATGCAACGCAAGTTCATACTATGACTGAGCTTTTGAATAAGTGTGATGTAATTTCTCTGCATGTTCCTGAAACAAACGAAACCAAGAACATGATGGGTAAAGAGGAATTCGACCGCATGAAGCCGGGCGCTATCTTTATCAATGCGGCGCGTGGCACGGTTGTAGATATCCCAGCACTATGTGGTGCACTGGATTCTGGTCACTTAGGTGGTGCAGCGATTGATGTCTTCCCAACAGAACCTAAAACTAATGCTGACCCATTTGAGTCACCATTAATGCAGTTCGATAACGTGATCCTAACTCCACACGTAGGTGGTTCTACTCAGGAAGCGCAAGAGAACATCGGTGTAGAAGTAGCGGGTAAACTGGCGAAGTACTCAGATAACGGCTCAACGCTATCAAGTGTTAACTTCCCAGAGGTATCTCTACCACTGCATACAGGTACATCACGCCTGCTGCACATCCACGAAAACCGCCCAGGTATCCTGACTCAAATCAACACCATCTTCGCTGAAGAAGGCATTAACATTGCGGGTCAGTATCTACAAACGGCAGCTGATATGGGTTACGTAGTGATTGATGTTGAAGCGGATCGCTCTGAAGAAGCTCTGCTGAAGCTGAAAGAGATTGAAGGCACGATCCGTGCTCGTCTACTTCACTAATCTCTCCGTTTAGCTGATGTAAAAAAGGCTCTCATTACGAGAGCCTTTTTAGTATTTGGCCTACTATAGGTAATTAGATCATGATGATCCAATTACTCTTCAAGCTGATAGATCACATCAACACGATCACGAATGGTGATTGTCGAATCTTGATATGAATTAGATTCTGTTCTTGAATCCATAGCCATCGAGCGCATCAAAACCGGTTGTGCGTACTGTGCGTTGTAATCAATGCGCCACACATCACCGAGCTCTTTATCAAAACCATTCGCTAAAGACTTAGCTTTAGTCTGCGCATCTTTAATCGCTTCTAAACGAGCTATCTCTTGATACTTAACCTGATCTCGAACTTGCAGCTGGATGTTATCCACCTGATTGATTCCTTCGCTTAGCGCAATATCCAAGTAGCGATTTAGGTTTGCTAAATCTTCAACCTGCACTGTGACATTACGTGATGCTCGGTAACCCACAAGTTCTGGTTTGCCCTCTTTTGGATAATGATACTGAGGCGCAAGATATAGGTTAGAGCTTTGAATGCTGGTTTTATCAATGCCAGCTTCTTCTAGCTTATTCAGAAAAGCGGTAACGACTCTGTCTACCGTGCCCTTTGCTTGCTCGGCTGTCATGGTTGACTCAACCACCTTTACAGAGAAAGTAGCCATGTCTGGCTTGGCAACGACTTCACCGTAACCAGTCGTTGAAAGATGAGGAAAGTTGGCCACTTCAGCCCATGATGGGAAACTGATAACACTCAGAGCTGCAGTCAGAGTAAGAGATGTCGCTAACATATTTGGAACTAATTTCATTAGGAAAACCCATGCTAAGCAAATGTCTTATCATCATAGAGTAATTTATCGTGATACCAATGAGGATATTGAACTTCTTACATAACTTTTACGCTGATAAAACCGTCAGCTTACTGAGGAAGGTGTTGATGCGCGTAGTTAAGAATGGCTTGGGAAATCTCTTTGAGTACCCCACTCTCCAGCTGCCAGTGATGCCAATAGATCCGATAAGAGAGCAGGAAACCCGGAGTGATATCAATCAGCGAGCCCGACTCTAACTCCTCAACGATCTGTAAACGCGGAATCAAACAGTAAGCGACGCCAGACATGGCAATACGAACGAATGCCTCTGAGCTACCCACCGTATGATTAATCACGGCATCTCTTGGTACATTAAAGTGGTCATGAAGAAACTTTTTATGCAGATCATCATACTGATCATAAGAGACAGCTGGTGCACGCTTGAGGGTTGCGTAGTTAACGCCTTCAGAGAAGTAACGCTGATAAAATTCAGGGCTTGCGACACAGACATAATCCATCCGACCTAAATAATCTGCGCGACATCCTGGAATCGCTTGAGACTCTAAACTGATCGCGCCAGCAACCTCCCCATTCTTGAGTTTAGCGATGGTCCTCGCTTCGCCATGGATAGCCATATTCAACTCGACTTGTCTCGTCTTCATCACATCGGACAGTGCTGGCAATAACCAAGTCGCGAGACTATCTGCATTGGTCGCAATTGAAACTGACAGCGCTTGGCTGCTCTCTTCGTTCATCAACTCGGGGACGAGCTCATGTTCAAGCAGGCGCACACGTCGGTATAGTCCTAATAATTTCTTGCCCGCAGGGGTTGGTCTCGGAGGTGTTTCACGAATCAATACTGGTTGTGCAAGCCATTTCTCGAGCTGCTTAATGCGTTGTGATACCGCAGACTGAGAGATATAGAGGTGCTCTGCAGCTCTCTCAAAACTTCGCTGATTCACAACAGAATCAAGGGCTTCTAACCATTTATAATCCATTCCTCTCACTGTTTTTCCTCCTAAATATGGATGCACTCAGCCAGTATAAGCTTGCCTAATATTATATTAAAATCATTAATTATACTTATTCAATATCTAAGCGTATCTTCTCTCTAAAACTAAGGGTTCAATAGATTACGTGGAGGTTAAAATGAGTTTTTGGGTTTTATTACAAGGGTTTGGATTAGGTGCGAGCATGATTATTCCTATTGGTGCGCAGAATGCCTATGTCTTGAATCAAGGTATTAAGCGCAATCACCATTTAACTACAGCAACGATTTGTAGCTTGCTCGACACCCTATTTATCTCGTTAGGTATCTTTGGTGGTGGTGCTATCTTGTCGCAGAATGAAGTCCTACTAACTTCGGTAACTCTGGGTGGTATCGCTTTCCTAACTGTCTATGGTTTGTTGTCGTTGCGCAGTGCTTTTAAAGCACCATCAGACAAGGAATCAAAGGGAGAGGTGTTAGCTCGTGGTAAGCGTACCGTGATCCTAGGGGCGCTGGCAGTGACCGTGCTAAACCCTCACTTGTATCTAGACACTGTCGTCATCTTAGGTTCGATTGGCGGCCAATTTGAAGGTAATGATCGTCTTGCTTTCGCTTTGGGGACAATCCTTGCGTCATTTGTGTGGTTCTACTCGCTCTCACTAGGCGCAGCTAAGCTAGGCCCAACACTGTCAAAACCAAGAGTAAAAAAAGGCATTGATATCGCTGTCGCAACCATGATGTTCACGATTGCAGCAGTGCTAGCTAACGGCTTGATTGAACAGTACTTGTAATCACATCATTGTTAAAATGCCAATCAAACAAAAAGGCGGATAACCTAAGTTATCCGCCTTTCCTTTCAAAAGCTTATCGCTGTAGAAGCTAATTCAAGATTAAGCTTCTACTTTGTTCATGTGAACATCCATTTGTGGGAATGGGATTTCGATACCTTCTTTATCCAAGCCTTCTTTGATCGCTTGCATTAGGTCGAAATACACTCCCCAGTACTCTTCTGTTTTAACCCATGGACGAACCACGAAGTTAACTGAAGAATCCGCTAGAGTATGAACACCTACTTGAACACCTGGCTCTTTCAATACACGTTCATCTGATTCACAGATCTTAGTCAGAAGCTCTTTGGTCTTTTGTAGATCAGCACCGTAAGAAACACCAATCATCAGATCGATACGACGTGTCGCATGACGAGAGTAGTTCGTGATTGGGCTACCGATAACGCTGCCGTTTGGTACTACAACCATCTTGTTATCAGGCGTTGTTAGAACCGTTTGGAAAATCTGAATCGAATCTACAGAACCCGCTACACCACCAATCTCAACGTAGTCACCAGACTTGAATGGACGGAATGCAACAATCAGTACACCAGCAGCGAAGTTAGATAGCGAGCCTTGCAGAGCAAGACCGACAGCTAGACCAGCCGCACCAATTACAGCAACCACTGACGCGGTTTGAACACCTAAACGACCAAGAGCGGCAATCAGAACAATAACAAACAACAAGTAACGAACTAAGCCGTGGATAAACTCAACGACAGCTCGGTCCATCTTCTTCTTCTGAAGCACTTTAGAGACGCTATTCGCTACCGCTTTAACGATAATGTTACCGATAAATAGGATAACCAGTGCTGAAATGATGTTTACACCGTACTGAATAAAGAGATCTGAGTTATTCGTTAACCACTGTTCTGCATTTGAAAGACTATCCACAATTGGAGTCTCAAATTCGGTAGAGCTTTCAGCCATAATTTGCATCCTCTATGTAATATGCTATGAGCTAAACTGCCTTAAACCAAATATCGTAGATAAAGCACAAACAATCTCATTTTATATAACGAAATCATCACCTTAAAAACAAATATTGGCTAAGTCCTTTTTACTAAACAGGGGGTCTACCCCTGTTTTTCGGCACGATATCCTATCTTTGACAGATTGCAAAGTCATATTTATGTAAGCTCTTGAATAAAGGAAACTTACGCATAAACACAAATACCGATAGTTAAAAGACTACGAAATTTATTCACCGTACGCTAGGGTTTTCACATATTTCATACAAGTTTTTATCAGGCACAAAAAAACCCGCTCAATGAGCGGGTTTTCAAAACTTTAGCGTTACTTAATTCAGAAGAATTATAGTACGTCTACAGCGTTAAGGTCAGCGAATGCTTTCTCAAGACGAGTAACCATAGAAGCTTGACCAGCACGTAGCCATACGCGTGGATCGTAGTACTTCTTGTTTGGAGCGTCTTCGCCAGTTGGGTTACCGATTTGACCTTGTAGGTAGTCACGGTTTTCCGCTTCGTATGCACGGATACCATCCCATGTAGCCCACTGAGTATCAGTATCGATGTTCATTTTGATAACACCGTAGCCGATAGACTCTTGGATTTCTGCTTCAGTAGAACCAGAACCACCGTGGAATACGAAGTTTAGAGCGTTAGGTGCGATACCGAACTTCTCTGCACAGTATGCTTGAGAGTCACGTAGGATAGTTGGAGTTAGAACAACGTTACCTGGCTTGTATACACCGTGTACGTTACCGAAAGATGCAGCGATAGTGAAACGTGGGCTAACAGCGCTTAGTTTCTCGTATGCGTAAGCAACGTCTTCTGGAGAAGTGTAAAGCTCAGATGCGTCCATATCAGAGTTATCAACGCCGTCTTCTTCACCACCAGTACAACCAAGTTCGATCTCGATTGTCATGTTCATTTTAGCCATGCGCTCTAGGTACTTAGCACATGTTTCGATGTTCTCTTCTAGAGACTCTTCAGAAAGGTCTAGCATGTGAGAAGAGAATAGAGGCTTACCAGTTTGAGCGAAGAACTCTTCACCAGCGTCTAGTAGACCGTCGATCCATGGAAGAAGTTTCTTAGCAGCGTGGTCAGTGTGAAGGATAACTGGAACACCGTAAGCTTCAGCTACAGCGTGTACATATTTAGCACCAGCTACAGCACCAAGGATTTGAGCGCCTTGACCTTCAAGTTTAACGCCTTTACCTGCGAAGAAAGCAGCACCGCCGTTAGAGAACTGAACAACAACTGGAGACTTAACTTTAGCAGCTGCTTCTAGTACTGCGTTTACAGAGTCAGTACCAACAACGTTTACTGCTGGAAGAGCAAATTTGTTTTCTTTTGCTACTTCAAATACTTTCTGTACGTCATCGCCAGAAATTACACCAGGTTTTACAAAATCGAAGATCTTAGACATGGAAATAGTCCTATTTATTCTATCGTTTTAAGATTAAAAAACTTAAGTTTAAAAACTTGCAAACGTTTGCTCACAACTTATGCCATTCTAGCAAAAAAGTGTGACATGCAGCAAACGTTAAAGGCGGGTATAGTCACCCGCCTTCATATTCATTACGCCTTAGCGCGCTCTTCTAGCATAGCAACTGCTGGAAGTACTTTACCTTCAACGAACTCAAGGAAAGCACCGCCGCCAGTAGAGATGTAAGAAACGTCAGCTTTGATACCGAACTTGTCGATAGCTGCTAGCGTGTCACCACCACCTGCTACAGAGAAACCTGCAGACTCAGCGATTGCTTTAGAGATACCTGCTGTACCCGCTTCGAAGTTCTTGAATTCGAATACACCTACAGGGCCGTTCCAAAGGATAGTTTTAGCGTTGCCGATGATTTCAGCTAGAGCCGCTGTTGATTCTGGACCTAGGTCGAAGATCATGTCGTCGTCTGCAACTTCAGAAACGTGCTTGATTTCAGCTTCTGCGTTCTCATCGAATGCTTTTGCACATGCTACGTCAGTTGCAACTGGGATAGCACACTCTTTCATTAGCTTTTGAGCTGTTTCAACTAGGTCTGCTTCGTATAGAGACTTACCTACGTTGTGGCCTTCAGCAGCGATGAACGTGTTCGCGATACCACCACCAACTACAAGTTGGTCAGCAACTTTAGATAGAGACTCAAGAACAGTCAGTTTAGTAGAAACTTTAGAACCACCAACGATAGCAACTAGTGGACGCTCTGGGTTATCCATTGCTTTACCTAGTGCTTCTAGCTCAGCAGCAAGAAGAGGACCTGCACATGCTACAGGAGCGTGAGTACCAACACCGTGAGTAGATGCTTGTGCACGGTGAGCCGTACCGAATGCATCCATTACGAAGATGTCACATAGAGATGCGTATGCTTTAGATAGCTCTTCTTCGTTCTTCTTCTCGCCTTTGTTGAAGCGAACGTTTTCTAGAACTACAAGCTCACCAGCGTTCAGCTCTAGGCCGTTTAGGTAATCTTTTGCTAGTTTAACGTCACACTCTAGAGCGTCGTTTAGGTAGTTAACTACAGGTTGTAGAGAGAACTCTTCGTTGTACTCGCCTTCCGTTGGGCGACCAAGGTGTGAAGTAACCATTACTTTTGCACCAGCTTCTAGACAAAGCTTGATAGTTGGTAGCGATGCAAGGATACGAGCATCTGAAGTTACTTTACCGTCTTTTACTGGTACGTTTAGGTCAGCACGGATAAATACGCGTTTACCTGCTAGTTCCAGGTCAGTCATCTTGATCACAGACATGATTTGTCCTCTCAAATTTAAATAAATATAAAGTTTTGGAAACTCAGCAACCCTGCTAAGCCTATAAATTCTTCAACTGGTCATAATATGTGGATACTTGGAATTTATTTCAAGCTTAAAAATAAATAATCCGCATATTTGCTTCCGGGCCTTACTTCTCGCCGTCAGAAGCTTGCATTGCAAGTACCGTATCCAGCATTCGGTTTGCAAAGCCCCATTCGTTATCACACCACACTAGCATTTTTACTAAGTGGCCGTTGCTCACTCTGGTTTGAGTACCATCCACAATCGCGCTATGGGGATCGTGATTAAAGTCGATGGATACGAGCGGCGCTTCAGTATAGTCAACGATATTGTGTAATGTACACTGAGATGCGTTAACAATGGTTTGATTTACGTCATTAACTTTCACATTCGTATTAATTGTGACACTTAAATCCATTGCTGTAACGTTAACCGTTGGTACTCGCACAGAAATCGCTTCAAACTTGTTAGAAAATTTCGGAAAAATTCGCTCAATACCTTTATGAAGTTTGGTATCAACCGGAATAATAGATTGGCTCGCGGCTCGGGTACGACGCAAGTCCGAGTGGTAGGCGTCAATCACTTGCTGGTCATTCATCGACGAGTGAATCGTGGTGATAGTGCCAGAATCGATACCAAACGCCTCATCAAGAACCTTGATGATAGGTACGATACAGTTGGTGGTACATGAACCATTGGAAACAATGCGATCGCTGGCTTTGATGGTGTCGTGATTAACGCCATAAATAATGGTGTTGTCGAGATCGTTCGCACCTGGGTGTGAGAACAGCACCTTTTTAGCGCCAGCTTCGATATGAGCGAGGCCATCGGCACGGCAACCATACACGCCGGTACAATCAAGCACGATATCCACTTCAAGATCGCGCCAAGGGAGTAGGTCAATTTCAGCTAAATGGAGAATACGAACAGTATCGATTTCACCACTATCATGATGAATATAAATATGCTCTTGATCGTTCGAGATTTTCTTGCCGAAACGGCCGTGACTGGTGTCGTATTGAAGCAAATGAGCCATAGCATCAGGTTGTGCTAACTCATTAACAGCGACGACTTTGATTTGTTGGCTTTTGCCACTTTCATAAAGCGCTCTTAGAACATTGCGCCCTATTCTTCCAAATCCGTTGATTGCGACTTTTAGCATAGTTCCATACATCTAACCAAAATTTCGTGCAACAGATGATAACCGAATCCTACCTAAAAGGCATTAGTTGAGTGATCTAACTCGCTAAAAATAATTCATAACAGCCATCAATGGTCTACTGGCAATATACTGATGATGAAGATGAGCTAATCAAACTCTACGGCTGTTTTTCCTCTCGTTTTTCAACCAAAGAGAAAGGTTATGTCTGGATACCCAGCGACTCATTTTTGTAAAAAGTGCAACAAAGAAACACCTCACAGAGAAATACTTGTTCGCCAACCCAGCAGCTATGACCAAGATAAAACATGGTTCGGCAAAGTAAAATTGTTTGCCCACGCTATTATCAATGGTGGTCACTACTACAACATGGATCGCTACGTGACATGCAAAGTATGTGGGACTAAAGAGCTGGATAACTGGGGAAGTGAGTTCGAGTAACCTGCTTTCGTTGCAATCAATAAAAAAACCGAGCTATCAAAGCTCGGTTTTCTATTTTCACTTCAGCACTAAAGCCTTCGTGGATAACTCACATTAAGCTAGAAGCTCTTGAGCTGTGCTTACTACGTTTTCAGTAGTAAAGCCGAACATCTTGAACAGTTCGCCAGCTGGTGCAGATTCACCGAATGTTGTCATACCGATGATACGACCGTCGAAGCCAACGTACTTGTACCAGAAGTCAGCAATGCCCGCTTCGATAGCGATACGTGCTGTTACGTCTGATGGTAGAACTTCTTCGCGGTACGCTGCGTCTTGCTTGTCGAATGCATCAGTAGATGGCATTGAAACAACGCGTACTTTTTTGCCTTCAGCCGTTAGTTGCGCGGCAGCTTCTACTGCTAGCTCAACCTCAGAACCCGTTGCGATAAGGATAAGCTCTGGCTTACCTTCACAGTCTTTCAGGATGTAAGCACCTTTTGTGATGTTCGCTACTTGCTCTGCATCACGAGGTTGCTGTGCAAGGTTTTGACGAGAGAAGATCAGAGACGTCGGTGCGTCTTTACGCTCGATAGCCAGTTTCCAAGCCACTGCAGACTCAACCTGGTCACATGGACGCCATGTGCTCATGTTCGGTGTTAGACGTAGTGATGCCATTTGCTCAACAGGTTGGTGAGTTGGGCCATCTTCGCCAAGACCGATAGAATCGTGCGTATAAACTTGGATGTTCTGAACTTTCATCAGAGCAGCCATACGCATTGCGTTACGAGCGTATTCCATGAACATCAGGAATGTTGCGCCGTAAGGAACGAAACCACCGTGCAGAGCGATACCGTTCATGATAGCCGTCATACCGAATTCACGTACACCGTAGTGGATGTAGTTACCAGAGAAATCATTTGCTTCTAGAGACTTAGAACCAGACCACATAGTTAGGTTCGAGGGTGCTAGGTCAGCAGAGCCGCCCATAAATTCTGGAAGCATTTGACCAAACGCTTCTAGTGCGTTTTGAGATGCTTTACGTGATGCGATATCAGCAGGGTTTGCTTGAAGATCAGCAATGATTTGGTTTGCCTTCTCTTCCCACTCAGCTGGTAGTTCGCCATTCAGACGACGCTTAAGCTCTGCTGCTTCTGCTGGGTAAGCCGCTGCGTACGCGTCAAACTTCGCGTTCCAAGCCGCTTCTTTCTCAGCACCTGCTTCTTTTGCATCCCACTCAGCGTAGATGTCTGCAGGAACTTCAAATGGGCCGTGAGCCCAGCCTAGTGCTTCTTTCGTTGCTGCGATCTCGTCGTGACCTAATGGTGCGCCGTGACAATCGTGAGAGCCAGATTTGTTTGGAGAACCAAAACCGATGATAGTTTTAGTACAGATAAGCGTAGGACGAGGGTCTGCTTTAGCCGCCTCGATTGCAGCGTTGATCGCTTCGATATCGTGACCGTCTACTGCAGGGATTACGTGCCAGCCGTATGCTTCAAAACGCTTAGGCGTGTCGTCAGAGAACCAACCTTCAACTTCACCATCGATAGAGATGCCGTTGTCATCCCAGAAAGCGATAAGCTTACCAAGACCTAGCGTACCTGCTAGAGAACATGCTTCGTGAGAGATACCTTCCATCAGACAGCCATCACCCATGAATGCATAAGTGAAGTGGTCAACGATGTCGTGGCCTTCTTTGTTGAACTGAGCAGCAAGTGCTTTCTCAGCCATCGCCATACCAACTGCGTTAGTGATGCCTTGGCCTAGAGGACCTGTTGTCGTTTCGATACCTGGTGCGTAGCCATACTCTGGGTGACCTGGAGTCTTAGAGTGCAGTTGACGGAAGTTCTTAAGATCTTCGATAGATAGCTCATAACCGCTTAGGTGAAGCAGAGAGTAAATTAGCATTGAGCCGTGGCCGTTTGACAATACAAAACGGTCGCGGTCTGCCCACTCTGGATTTGCTGGGTTGTGGTTCAAGTGACCACGCCAAAGAACTTCAGCGATGTCAGCCATACCCATAGGTGCGCCTGGGTGGCCTGAATTAGCTTGTTGAACACCGTCCATACTAAGTGCGCGGATTGCATTTGCGAGATCTTTACGAGAAGGCATGTCTGCTCCTGAGTGCATAAGCGATTTGAAAAATGAGAAATAATTGCTAGTTATTAGCGCGGTTATTCTCTCAAACGCCTATGGCGACTGCAAACGTTTTGCTGAGGTTTTCAAGGTCAGTTTTCGCACTTTTACAACATTTCCCTAGTTTTTAACGGACTAGCACAAGTGAGAAAGCAATCGTTTGGTTATGACATATCATAAAAAAGAGCTTGTAATTCGACCGTTGGAATTTAGAATAGACGTCTAGATGTAGAAACACCTACAGAAATTATTGAATTTAATCTCGGCGCAACCCTATGCGACGCAGATAGAAACTTTGCACCTAATACTAAAAGTGGAGCTCTCATGGCTAAGCACCTTTTCACTTCTGAATCTGTTTCAGAAGGCCATCCAGATAAAATTGCAGACCAAATCTCTGATGCTGTTCTTGATGCCATCTTAGAACAGGATCCAAAAGCACGAGTTGCTTGTGAGACATACGTGAAAACGGGCATGGTTATGGTTGGCGGTGAAGTAACAACGTCTGCGTGGGTTGATATCGAAGAGATCACTCGTGAAACCGTTCGTGAAATTGGTTACGTTCACTCTGACATGGGCTTTGATGCTGACTCTTGTGCTGTACTAAATACAATTGGTAAGCAGTCTCCAGACATCAACCAAGGTGTTGATAAAGCTGACCCTAAAGAGCAAGGTGCAGGTGACCAAGGCATCATGTTTGGTTACGCAACAAACGAAACTGAAATCCTAATGCCAGCACCAATTACTTACTCTCACCGTCTTGTTGAGAAACAAGCTGAAGTACGTAAAAGCGGCAAGCTAGACTTCCTTCGTCCAGATGCGAAATCACAAGTTACTTTCCAATACGACCAAGGCAAGATCGTTGGTATCGATGCTGTTGTTCTTTCAACGCAACACTGTGATTCAGTAACAACTCCTGATCTACGTGAAGCAGTAATGGAAGAGATCATCAAGCCAGTACTACCTTCTGAGTGGATCAACAAAGACACTAACTTCTTCATCAACCCAACTGGCCGTTTCGTAATCGGTGGCCCAATGGGTGACTGTGGTCTAACTGGTCGTAAGATCATTGTTGATACCTACGGCGGCGCAGCTCGTCACGGTGGTGGTGCATTCTCTGGTAAAGATCCATCAAAGGTTGACCGTTCTGCAGCTTACGCAGCTCGTTACGTTGCTAAAAACATCGTTGCAGCTGGCATGGCAGACCGTTGTGAAATCCAACTTTCTTACGCTATCGGTGTTGCTGATCCAACATCTATCATGGTTGAAACTTTCGGTACAGAGAAAGTACCTCATGACATCATCATTGAAGCAGTTCGTCAAAACTTCGATCTACGCCCATACGGCCTTCAAGAGATGCTGAACCTTCTTCAGCCTATCTACAAGAAGACGGCAGCTTACGGCCACTTCGGTCGCGAAGAGTTCCCATGGGAAGCAACAGACAAAGCAGCAATCCTAGCTGACTTCGCTGGCCTAAAATAATTTAACGCCACGCAAAAAAATTTCAAAAGCCCTTACTCGTTAGTAAGGGCTTTATTTTTATACAGTTACCTCAGATACCCCACCACATTTCGTCCACTTCTCTTCTTATACCCCATTAAAAACCCCCCGGATAATTTGTGTTTTTTGACAGTAGTGACAATAGTTAAAGTACTCCTAGGCGATCAAGCTCACATTTGGTGCAACAACTGGTTAGGTTACACCCCGTTAGGAAACACGAGACAACTCTCTAGGACATGATATTTCAATAACAGCTCAGCCAAGATGACTCGCTGCCAGCCGCTGTGAAGACATACGAGGTTGAATCTAGGACGTTATTTTAACTAAGGGGAAGTTATGCCTCGTACTGCAAATCCATCCGATTTTAAAAAAGACAAAAATAGGGTGAGTGACAGTGAATACGCTCGCACTATTCCGTGTAACCAAGTCAGTATTTCTGCGCCCTTTCATTGGCTTTCACTCGCGCTTCACGATTTAGTGCGAATGCCGATGATCAGTGCATTCTATGGTTTATGTTTCATGGCAGCTGCCGTGGCGATTGTTCAGCTTGTGCAGTGGCAAGGCACACACCTAGTGGTTATGCCGAGCCTGATTGTCTACATGCTGATTGGACCGTTTTTAGCGCTCGGCTTATACGACGCTAGCTGGGAAAGAGAAAAAGGCCACAACGCCAGCCTACTCCACTCAATGAAGGCAATCACTCGCAACTCAACTCACCAATGGGCTTTTGCCATTGTGTTAATGGTAGCGATGATTTTTTGGATGAGAATCGCAGCCCTGTTACACGCTCTGTACCCATCAGTACAAGGTGCGCCACTTGCTGAGTTTGCCCCATTCTTGATAACAGGCTCTGTCGTCGGCTTTGTCATTGCTAGCCTCATTTTCAGTATCTCAGCCTTCTCGATTCCACTAATGATGGAGCGCCGAGTTGACGTAATGAGTGCGATATTCACTAGCTTCAACGCGGTGAAATCTAACCTACCAGCCATGGTAGTATGGGCTGCCATCATTTGCGGCGGTATCTTAATCGGTTTTGCTACTTACGGTGTCGGTATGATCTTGACCATGCCACTACTCGGCTATGGTACGTGGCACGCGTACCATGAGACCATCAAGAAAAAGCACCACATGTAATACCTGATCTCCATCGGGAGCAATGATAGGATAAGGCCTTAGCATCAAGCTAAGGCCTTTTGTTTGGAGTCTCACTTTTGTCGTCTTACAGCCCATTACACCATCGTGCCAACAAGAAATTGGCTGAGTGTATTCACATTGCAAACTCGCACTTCTCTCGCCAATTTCAAATTCCAAAGCTGACTTACCAAGTACGAGGAAAAGCCGCGGGCAAAGCTTATCTTCAACTTAATGAGATACGTCTAAATTCGGTGCTGTTCAATGAAAATCAAGACGCCTTTATTGAGGAAGTGATCCCTCATGAGATAGCACACCTCATTACTCACCAAGTCTTTGGTCGCGTTAAGCCTCATGGTAAAGAGTGGCAGTATGTAATGGAGCAAGTGTTCAAGGTGCCAGCAAAGACCACGCATAGCTTTTCGGTGGACTCAGTACAAGGAAAGACATTCGAATACAACTGCGGCTGTACCCTCTACCCACTGACCATCCGCCGTCATAATAAAGTGCAGCGCAATCAGGCAAGCTACCGCTGTCAGCAGTGCAAGCAGCTTCTCACTTTCACCGGTAAACAGCTCAGCTAAGCACAATAAAGCCAGCCATAAAATGTAATAGAGTAAAGTGTCATTTGAGTGCTAGACTGATAATTATCATACTTTTATCAGTCTTTTCGCATGAAAAAATCACCTTCAAAAGCATTTGGCCTACTGGTGTCTTTTTGCTTTTCAATACTATTTGGCCTACTGGTAACCCAAAGCGTTTTCGCCGCGCCGCCAAGCTCTTTTTCCAAAGCAAAACGGGAAGCCGTAAAGATCTACCTTGACCACCCCACTTCTTTCTATTGTGGTTGTGACATTACTTGGAAGGATAAAAAGAAAGGGGTCCCTGACCTTGAAGGTTGCGGCTATGAAGTCAGGAAACAGCAGAAGCGAGCTTCTCGCATTGAGTGGGAGCATGTGGTGCCTGCATGGCAATTCGGCCACCAGCGTCAGTGTTGGCAGAATGGCGGTCGTAAGAACTGCACCCGCAATGACAAGGTCTTCAAATCAATGGAAGCAGACCTCCACAACCTAACTCCCGCGATCGGTGAAGTGAATGGTGATCGCTCTAACTACAACTTCAGCCAATGGAATGGTGTTGATGGCGTTAGCTACGGCCAATGTGAGATGCAGGTTAACTTCAAACAGCGCAAGGTTATGCCACCCGATCGCGCCAAAGGTTCAATTGCGCGTACCTACCTGTACATGAGCAGAGAATACGGCTTCAAGCTATCGAAACAACAAACCAACCTAATGATGGCGTGGAATAAGCAATTCCCTGTCGATGAATGGGAGTGTACTCGTGATGAACGTATTTTCCGCATTCAAGGTAACCATAACCCATTCGTTTATGAGAGCTGTAAGTAAGTGAACGATTGAATATTGTTAGAAAAGTACCCACAGAAACAACAAAAGGCTCTTTAAAATTAAAGAGCCTTGGTCGCTAATTAGTGTTCAAAATCTTCCAGGTAGCGCAAGTCATCAATGACGACTGTGTTGTCTTCCCACTGTACAGAGCGAGAAGCGGCCATCACGCCTGATTGGCGGCTATCACACCAACCTGTTCCCTGCGCAAACGCACTTGGGTTATCTGGTAAGTTCTCAAGCTCCATGCGAATGTCAGCGCTAGACTTGCTCAAGATTCTATTAGCCACAAATACGGCTCTGTCTTGAACACCTTGATCTGACAATCGAGAACGTTGTCCCCATTGGATCTTCCATTCATCACATGACGGATTGCTTGATTGCGGAATGCTCACAAACGCAAAATCAGAGATCGCATTGTATTTCTTATACATCATGTACGCTTCAAACAGCATCGCGACATCTTCCGCTGGATGCGAATAAGAGTAGAATGCAGCGGCCTTATCACCTGCGAACTCCATACCAGCGGCTTCACCGGTCAAATTGCGGACATCATCGGTCATCGCCTTACCACGAAACGCTACTTGTGCTGCGTCTCTCAATGTTGTTGAGGTTAACGGATTGCTATCAAACAAATCTCGATTCAATGTCTGTAGTTTCTGAAGGTAAGTAGAGATAGTGCCTGAGTCTGGCGTTTGTATTAAATCACTTGCCGGTAAAAAGTCATTGGCATGAGCTAACTCATGCGCCAACAATCGAAACAGCCCTGGCGCAACGTGCTCAGATCCCCGTTGATAGTTTGTCGCTGCATTGTATGTATTTGAATAGGTCACGTAATTGTAAGAGTTTTGCTCAACGTAACGCTGCGCCTTGTCGAACTTAAACTCTGTTTGGAAGTTCTTACGGTAATCATCTTGTCGGTAAATAGAATCCCATTCATTCTTCGTACGCCACACATACCTCGGGTCAATATACATTGATGCCGTAGCAGTATTGTAAAAAGATGGGCGCACATCATAACTGAGCACGATACTGTTAAGTGGTTTAAACAGGTTGAGTAGATCCTGGTCGTTAATTTCTCGCAGTGCTGCAATAAAGCTCTCAGCCATCCATGAGTGTGAAACGACCAACCGACTTTCAATCTGCTCAATCGTGACATCTGTACCATCGACCCCGATAGGTTGAATAACCGATAAATCACAAGAGCGCTTTTCTAAAAATGCCTTAGCACAATCAACAATATCAGACGATGAAGAAGTGGATGTGACTGTCGAAACCGACGTTAAAGAAGGCGTACCATTCACATTAGGTGAAGCAATGCTCGCAGGGGCATCTGATGACGAGCCAGAGCCTCCCCCACAGCCAACCAACAGTGCGCTAATAATAGAGCCTGCTAAGATAGAACGTTTTTTCATTTGCAACATAAATAAGCCTAGTTTTAATTATATTTATTTTCAATCACTTGGATTCTATTCCTCAAGTTTATAAATTACAAATCGTCCCCCTTAAACTTCGGATAGCACGCCTATTTATGCCAACCACTTGTTTTTTCTTCACTGCGCATCCATGTTAGGCTGAGACACTAAACCCCAGATAAACAATTTACAGGTCAACCAACATGAGAATCCCTCGAATTCACCACCCTGAACCCATTCAACAATTAGGTTCTCTCGCACTTGGCGAGGATGCTGCGGGGCATGTTGGACGCGTATTGCGCATGAAAGAGGGCCAAGAAGTCCTGCTTTTTGATGGTAGCGGAGCTGAGTTTCCGGCTGAGATCACCGAAGTGTCGAAGAAGAATGTGACGGTTAACGTAACAGAGCGTATTGAGCGCAGCAGTGAGTCACCACTCGACCTGCACCTTGGTCAGGTTATCTCTCGCGGCGATAAGATGGAATTCACCATCCAAAAATCGGTAGAGCTTGGCGTAAACACCATTACCCCACTCATCTCTGAGCGCTGCGGCGTGAAGCTTGATGCGAAACGCTTCGAGAAAAAGCTAGCGCAGTGGCAGAAGATCGCAATTGCTGCTTGTGAACAGTGCGGTCGAAACACTGTACCTGTGATTCGCCCTATCATGCAGCTCGAAGAGTGGTGTAGTGAGCCAAGCGAAGCACTAAAGCTAAACCTACACCCTAGAGCAAAGTACTCAATCAATACTCTGCCAGAACCTATCAACAAGGTTCGCCTATTGATCGGCCCAGAAGGTGGCTTGTCAGCTGAAGAGATCAGCATGACAGAACAATACAAATTTGAAGAGACGCTACTTGGTCCACGTGTTCTACGTACAGAGACTGCGGCTCTAACTGCAATTACAGCTTTACAAGTTCGTTTCGGCGATCTTGGTTAAACGGAGAAAAATAATGATCAAACTCGGTATTGTGATGGACCCTATTTCGTCCATCAACATCAAAAAAGACTCTAGCTTTGCCATGATGCTTGAAGCGCAACGCCGCGGCTACGAAATCCATTACATGGAGATGAATGATCTTCACCTCGATCAAGGTGTTGCAATTGCCGACACTAAGGTTGTTGAACTGAAAGAAGATCCAAACGGCTGGTATGAATTCAAATCAGAACAAACAATTGCCTTGGCTGATTTAGATGCGGTTCTAATGCGCAAAGATCCTCCGTTTGATACTGAGTACATCTATGCGACTTACATCCTTGAGCGTGCAGAAGAGAACGGCGCGCTAATCGTCAACAAACCGCAAAGCCTTCGTGATTGTAACGAAAAGCTGTTCACAGCATGGTTCCCAGAACTAACGCCAACCACTATCGTTACGCGTAAAGCGGAAAAGATTAAAGAGTTCCGTGAGAAGCATGGTGATGTGATTCTTAAGCCTCTTGATGGCATGGGTGGTGCGTCTATCTTCCGAGTTAAAGAAGGCGATCCAAACGTATCTGTGATCATTGAGACGCTGACTAACCACGGCCAAAACTACGCGATGGCTCAAACTTTCGTTCCAGACATCAGCAATGGTGATAAGCGTATTCTTGTAGTGGATGGTGAACCAATGCCTTACTGCTTAGCGCGCATCCCTGCGAAAGGCGAAACTCGTGGTAACCTAGCCGCAGGTGGTACAGGTGAAGCACGTCCTCTTAGCGAGACTGACTGGGCAATTGCTAAAGCAGTCGCTCCAACTCTGAAAGAGAAAGGACTGATTTTTGTTGGCCTTGATGTGATTGGTGATAAGCTAACAGAGATCAACGTAACCAGCCCAACTTGTATTCGTGAAATTGAAGGTGCCTTCGATATCTCGATTACCGGTAAGCTAATGGATGCGATTGAACGCCGCATTAGCGCAAAATAACCTAAGCTAATAATTAGACAATAATATTAGCTGACTGAGTTAGCATGAGAGCGGCGACCAAGCCGCTCCTTTTTCCTTTAGAGCAGGAGGTACTATGAATCTCACTAACCATTTTCTGGTCGCAATGCCTGGAATGAAAGATCCTTACTTCCAAAACTCAGTGATCTACCTTTGTGAGCACAACGACGAAGGAGCAATGGGGCTGATGATTAACGCTCCCATTAATGTCACTGTAGGCAATATGCTCAAGCAAGTTGAAATCGACGCGACTCAGCCTAAGTTGAATCAAGCCAGTTTAGACAAACCCGTCTTGAGTGGCGGCCCTGTTGCTGAAGACAGAGGCTTTATTCTGCACAAGCCCAACGGCAACTACCAATCTAGCATCAGCATGACGGATCAGCTCTCTGTCACGACATCACGTGATATTCTTACGGTTCTCGGCACTGAGGATGAACCTCAACACTATCTTGTGGCTTTAGGCTACGCAGGTTGGGAGCCAGGACAGCTAGAGACAGAACTGACTGAGAACTCTTGGCTGACTGTTGAGGCCGACCCTAAGGTCATATTTGACACCCCTATCGCAGAACGTTGGAAGGTCGCAGTTCAGATGCTCGGAATCAACGCGGCACAACTGTCGGCAGAATCTGGTCACGCATAACCTTTATCCATCTCATCAATTTGGAAACACTATGTCACGTACAATTATGGCATTCGATTACGGTACAAAAAGTATCGGTAGCGCTATTGGTCAAGAAATCACAGGCACAGCTAGCCCACTAAAAGCCTTTAAAGCGAAAGATGGCATCCCAAATTGGGACGATATTGAAAAGCAGATCAAAGAGTGGCAACCCGACCTCATTGTTGTTGGGTATCCAACAGACCTTCATGGCAAAGAGCTGGAGACCATTACCCCGCGAGCAAAGAAATTTGCTAACCGCCTAAAGGGACGTTTTGGTGTTGATGTTGAACTGCATGATGAAAGACTATCGACGGCTGAAGCGCGCGCTGAACTGTTTGACATGGGTGGCTACAAAGCCTTGAGTAAAGGCAATGTTGATAACCAATCTGCTGTAGTAATTCTAGAAAGCTGGTTTGAAGCACAATATTCTTAGCAAAAATTAAGTGGTCAATAATTCGACCTTTTTGTGATCTCGCTCTTAATTCATGACGTAGTACTGGTGCTATTCATAGTCAAAGTGGGAGTTCACATGAAAGTTTTTCTAGTAATCTTTGCCGCTCTAACCATTTCTGCTTGCAGCTCATTAACCAGCTCAGCAGGCTACAGCGGTAACCAATACCCTGAAAAAATAAAGCTTGAGAAAGAGAGAGGTTATTCCTCTGACAACCGCAGTTTTTCACATAATTAAGCTTTCTCAAACTCAAAGATTTCAAAGCCCTGAACACGTTCAGGGCTTTTGTTATTTATCCCATGTCTATCTTAACGCCAGCCAGAGAGCCACCGCCGTAATCATCGTCACCGCGTTGTGTTTTCAACATCAATCGCAGGTCGTTAGCCGAATCGGCACTGTGGAATGCATCCTCTTCACTGATTTTCCCTGCAACAACTAAGTCATACAACGCTTGATCGAAAGTCTGCATACCAATCTCTTTCGACTTTGCCATGGTTGCTTTGAGCTCATGCAAATCACCACGACGAATAAGATCTGACACACGTGGGCTGTTGAGTAAAATCTCAAACACACCGTGACGACCATTGCCATTTTTGTCTCGTATGAGCTGTTGTGCAACAACTCCACGCAGGTTCATCGACAAATCAAACAAGAACTGCTCTTTCTGCTCTTTCGGCACCAAATGAAGAATACGTTCTAAAGCTTGGTTAGCATTATTCGCATGCAGAGTGGCCATACATAAGTGCCCCGTCTCAGCAAAAGTCATTGCGTATTCCATGGTTTCACGGCTTCGAATCTCACCAATCAAGATCATATCGGGAGCTTGACGTAACGAGTTCTTGAGCGCAACTTCGTAGCTCTCTGTATCTAAGCCCACCTCACGCTGGGTGACAATGCACTTCTTGTGCTCATGCACAAACTCAATCGGATCTTCCACCGTAAGAATATGACCTGAACGATTGTTGTTACGATAACCCGTCATTGCCGCCATTGACGTCGACTTACCAGAACCTGTTGCACCAACCACCAGCACAAGGCCGCGTTTAGCGATTGAAAGGTCCTGTAGAACATCAGGGAGCTTTAATTGCTCAAAGGTTGGGATGTTGGTTTCAATACGACGAATCACTGCACCTGGCAGTTCTCGCTGAAAGAAAGCACTGACACGAAAGCGCCCACCGTCTCGAACAATGGCAAAGTTCGCCTCACGCGTTTGGCGATACTCATCACGTCGCTCTTGATCCATCATTGCGTCTAGCAGCTGCGCCACTTGAGCGGCATTGAGAACTTCACCTTGTGGGCGCAGCTCTCCATCGACGCGAAACAACACTGGCGCATCAACCGTGATATAAAGATCGGACGCCTTTTGCGACAGCATCCCCTCAAGGATCTGATTTAATTCCATTATCAATACCTTTGATTAAAACAGTGCTGTTTCTATCTCAATTTTCTTTTGGACTTCATCTGAGTCAACCACGCCTTGAGCAATCAACTGTTTGGCATTTTGCTCCATAGTCTGCATACCATGCGCGGCACCTGTTTGAATGATTGAATACATCTGAGCGACCTTGTCCTCACGAATCAAGTTACGAATAGCAGGCGTTGCCATCATAATCTCATGACAAGCGACACGTCCTCCGCCGACTCGTTTCAGTAGCTTCTGAGCAATCACCGATCGCAAAGATTCCGATAGCATTGAGCGCACCATGTCCTTATCGCTACCAGGGAAGACATCAATGATACGGTCAATGGTTTTAGCCGCAGAGCTAGTATGCAGTGTACCAAACACCAGGTGACCGGTTTCAGCCGCTGTTAGGGCTAGGCTGATTGTCTCTTGGTCACGTAGCTCACCCACTAAGATAACGTCTGGGTCTTCACGCAGTGCACTGCGCAGCGCTGCTTTAAAGCTGTGAGTATCACGATGAACCTCTCGCTGGTTCACTAGGCACTTATTGTTGGTATGAACAAATTCGATAGGGTCTTCAATGGTAAGAATGTGTTTGTTGTGGTTACGGTTTACATAATCAACCATCGCCGCCAGTGTGGTCGACTTACCAGAGCCTGTTGGGCCAGTGACCAAAACCAAACCTTTCTCAAAGTTAGCTATCTTTTCAAAGATATCAGGAGCACCTAACTGATCGAGCGTCGGGATATCAACAGGGATGGTTCGAAACACCGCAGAGCAACCACGCGACTGGTTAAAGGCATTCACACGGAAACGGCCAACATTCGGCAACTCAAATGAAAAGTCCACTTCCAGCTTCTCTTCAAACTCACTGCGCTGTGAATCGTTCATGATCTCAAAAACCAAACGATGAACATCAGCATGGCTCAAAGCCGGTATTCCAAGCTTCCTAACTTCACCATCTATACGTACCATTGGAGATACACCCGCAGAAAGATGTAGATCTGACGCGTTATGCTTTACACTAAAATCCAGTAACTCAGTGATATCCATTTATTTTCCCTTAAGTAAAGTCAGCTATGAGTAGTATTCAACAAAATATCGAGCAAATCACCTCGCAGATTAGAACTGCAGAGAAAAAATGTGGCCGAACGCCAGAGTCGGTGCAACTTTTAGCCGTTAGTAAAACAAAACCGAATGACGCGATCCTTGAAGCGGCACTCGGAGGACAGGTTGCCTTTGGTGAAAACTACGTTCAAGAAGGTGTTGATAAAGTAAAACACTTTTCAGAACAACATTCTAACCTTAATTTAGAGTGGCATTTTATTGGACCAATTCAATCCAATAAAACGCGACCGATTGCAGAAAACTTCCAGTGGGTACACTCGGTTGAGCGCGATAAAATTGCCCAACGCTTAAACGATCAGCGTCCTGCAGGCCAAGAACCACTTCAAGTCCTTATTCAAGTTAATACCAGTGGTGAAGACTCTAAATCAGGAACCGATGAAGAATCAGTTTTTGCATTGGCGGAGTTGATTTCATCACTTCCCAACCTCACTTTAAGAGGATTGATGTCAATTCCTGCTAACGTGTCAGATTATGAATCGCAACTTGCTGCATTTAATCAGCTCTCAAGCCTGCAGCAAAAGCTCAGCTCCAAATACGACAATATAGATACACTATCTATGGGGATGAGCGGAGACATGGAAGCGGCCGTTGAGGCAGGAAGTACCATGGTACGTATCGGTACCGCTATTTTTGGTGCACGCAATTACGCAAAATAGTTTAATCGTATTATCTCATCAGCCTTCAACTGGCGATGAAGCTCAGGATTGTATATATGGAACATAAGAACATCGCCTTTATCGGCGCAGGCAACATGGTACGTTCTATCGTGGCGGGTTTAGTCGCGAGTGGTTACCCTGCTGATAAAATTACCGCGACAGCACCATCAGAAACGCGCAGAATACCGCTTGAAAAAGATTACGGTATTAATACAACCAGTAACAATATCGACGCAGCCACGCAGGCTGACGTAGTGGTACTCTCCGTAAAACCACAAATGATGGAAGAGGTGTGCAAGCCACTGCAGCAGGTCGACTTTGGCAACAAACTTGTTATCTCAATTGCAGCAGGTATCAACGCGGCTCGATTTGATGAAATGTTAGACTCTTCACTGAGCCTTGTTCGAGTGATGCCAAACACGCCATCGCTAGTTGGCAAAGGCATGAGTGGTTTGTTTGCCAATGCCAAAGCGACAGAAGACGATAAAACCTTTGCTGCACAGCTGATGCAAGCGGTTGGCAAAGTCACTTGGGTTGAGCAAGAGTCTGGGATTAACAACATCATTGCCGCTGCAGGTAGTGCTCCAGCTTACTTCTTCCTATTTATGGAAGCGATGCAAGCGGAAGCCATTAAACAAGGTTTTACGCCTGAAACGGCACGCCAATTAGTTCAGCAATCGGCACTCGGTGCAGCAGAAATGGTTGTCGCAAACCCTGACACTGAACTTTCTACATTGCGTGAACAAGTGACATCTAAGGGCGGCACAACAGCTGAAGCTCTGCGCACCTTTAATGAGAATCACCTATCAGAGATTGTTGCCAAAGCGATGCAAGCCGCGGTAGCAAGAGCTGAAGAGATGGAAAAACTATTTTAAGAACAGCATAGCGATCACTGGATCGCTATGAATTACTCCGAAAAAGGAACCTATATGAACTCGATGAGCTTTTTGATCTCGACCCTTTTTGATCTCTATATCATGGTGGTGATCTTACGTATTTGGTTGCAAGCATCACGTGCTGACTTCTACAACCCGTTCTCACAATTCATCGTAAAAGCTACTCAACCAGTTGTAGCACCACTGCGTCGTGTCATTCCATCGATCGGTAGCATTGATATGGCGACAGTATTGTTTGCCTATGCATTGTGCGTACTGAAGTTTGTTGCTCTTAACCTGATCATCTCAGGTGGCGCTGCCGTATTTGATATCAGCTTCCTAATATTTGGGGCTCTTTCACTACTGAAAGCTGCAGGTGGCTTACTATTCTGGGTACTATTGATCCGTGCAATCCTAAGCTGGGTTAGCCAAGGTCGTAGCCCAATTGAGTATGTATTCCATCAACTAACAGAGCCAATGCTAATCCCGGTCCGCCGCATTCTTCCTGATATGGGTGGTTTCGACCTTAGCGTGTTAGTACTGTTTATTGTTCTGCAGTTTGCTAACTTCTTGATGGGTGATCTAGTTGGCCCTATCTGGTTCCAACTATAATGTCAGTGGCCGTTTGGAGAGAGGAAGATGACATTCTTCTGCGGCTCTACATCCAACCCAAAGCAAGCCGAGACAAGATTATCGGCTTGCATGGTGAAGAGTTAAAAGTCGCCATCACAGCACCGCCTGTTGATGGCAAAGCCAATGCCCATCTAACCAAGTATCTGTCGAAGCAATTTAAAGTCGCTAAAGGGCTGGTTAAGATCGAAAAGGGCGAGTTAGGTAGACATAAACAAGTTCGAATATGTTCCCCTAGCCAAATACCGAATGAAATTGAAGCCATCTTGTGATGGCTTTTTGCTATTTATTGGAGTCATTATGCGTTTATGGATTACAGCACTACTTACAAGCTTGATTGCACTGCCAACTTGGGCGGGACAATTTAAAAACATCAAAGACGTTGAGGTACATTATTCTGCTTTCAACTCAACATTCCTAACCGCTCAAGTAGCTAAGCAGTATCAGTTAAAACGAAACGGCTACTCAGCTATTTTAAACATCAGCATTCTGGATACTTCTGCACTAGGCAAACCCGCTACGACTGCTAAAATCTCTGGAACTGCAAGAAACCTAGTCGGCAACACTCGAACTTTGGAGTTTCGTGAAATCAAAGAAGGCGATGCGATTTACTATCTCGCAGAGTTTCCAATCACACACGAAGAGAACATCACCTTTGATATCGATGTTAACTCTGGCCTAAAAGGCGCTGGCCCGCTTCGTTTTACCCAAAAATTTTATGTTGAAGAATAATCTCTTCACTTTCACTATTTAAATTTAGAGTTACCCCAATGAATAAGATCGTTCTAGCTACAGGCAATCAAGGCAAAGTTCGCGAAATGGCAGATCTGCTGTCTGACTTCGGCTTTGAAGTTTTAGCACAAAGTGAATTCAACGTATCTGAGGTTGCAGAAACCGGAACTACCTTCATCGAAAATGCGATCATTAAAGCGCGTCATGCAGCCAAAGAAACAGGGCGTGCAGCCATTGCGGATGACTCAGGTCTAGAGGTTGACTACCTAAAAGGCGCACCGGGAATATACTCAGCGCGCTACGCTGGCGAAGATGCATCAGATCAAGAGAACTTAGAGAAGCTTCTAAAGGCGATGGAAGGTGTGCCAGAAGCCGAGCGTACCGCCCGCTTCCACTGTGTTCTAGTATTAATGCGTCACGAAAACGATCCAACACCTATCGTTTGTCACGGCAAATGGGAAGGCCGTATCCTAAATGAAGCGCATGGCGACAACGGCTTCGGTTACGACCCTATCTTCTTCGTACCTGAAGACAATTGTGCCTCAGCAGAGCTTGAACCAACACGTAAAAAGCAGCTATCTCATCGTGGTAAAGCTCTGACTACACTGTTCAAAACGCTAAAAGAGCAAGCTCAGTAATGAGTCAAGCGACACTGATTCCACCAGCTCTGAGTCTGTATGTTCACATCCCGTGGTGTGTGCAGAAGTGCCCATACTGCGACTTTAATTCGCATGCGCTAAAAGCCGACATACCGGAGAACGAATATATTGATGCCCTGCTTGAGGATCTTGATACCGATATTGAAAGATATCACCTCAACCAGTCACCGAGACCCCTACACTCGATCTTTATTGGCGGTGGAACACCGAGCTTATTCTCCCCTCAAGGTATCGAGCGAATGCTTAAAGGGATTGAGCAACGTATCCCGTTTAAGGCTGACATCGAGATCACCATGGAGGCAAACCCAGGTACCATCGAGGCGGAACGTTTTGCCGGTTATCGAGAGGCTGGAGTCACACGTATCTCAGTTGGTGTTCAAAGCTTTGAGCAAGAGAAACTAGAGCGATTGGGACGAATCCACGGTCAAGATGAAGCGATCAATGCGGCTCATCTTGCACATAAGATCGGTCTAAACAGCTTTAATCTCGATCTTATGCATGGCTTGCCGGATCAGAGTATTGAACAAGCTCTGGCGGATCTTGATAAGGCGATCGAACTCGATCCGCCGCATCTATCTTGGTATCAGCTCACTATTGAGCCTAATACCATGTTCTACTACAAGCCACCTACGCTGCCAGACGATGATGACCTATGGGATATCTTCGAGCTAGGGCATAAGAAGCTCGCCGAAGCAGGTTATGTGCAATACGAGATCTCAGGCTACAGCAAGCCGGGCTATCAATGTCAGCACAACCTCAACTACTGGCGCTTTGGTGACTACCTCGGCATCGGTTGTGGCTCTCACGGTAAGCTGAGCTTTAGCGATGGTAGGATCGTACGCACCACTAAGGTTAAACACCCTAGAGGCTATCTCGCTGCATATCAGAACCTTGCTAAGCCTTATCTTTCGGATGAATTTGAGGTCGCTAATGAAGATAGGCCATTTGAATTCTTTATGAACCGCTTTCGATTAATGGAAGCATGCCCAAAACAAGATTTCTTGGATACGACAGGGCTGGGCTTTGAAGCGGTTCAAGAGACCATCAACTGGGCTATTGACCTAGGCTACTTGCAAGAGACAGAGACGCATTGGCAAATTACCGAAAAAGGTAAATTGTTCCTCAATGACCTGTTAGAAGCGTTTATGGCAGAAGAAGACGAGTAGTTCGAGATTGAAAGGGTTGGCTTTAGGGTCAACCCTTTTCTAATTTGCGCGAAGAAAAAAACAGATTCCCGACTACGCTCCTTCGTCGCTATCGGGAATGACGGCAAATATTGTCACTGATGATCAGAACACTAGCTTAACCCGTCATCCCCAAGAACAAGGAACGAGTGAGTTGGGGATCTCTAAACTCCACCACAGCGAAGCGCTCTATAGGACGAAGTCCGTGCTCGCACCTCGCATCTATCTTCTAAAAAATCGAGCGACCAATGCGTTCTGAAAGCAGTTCAAGAGCCTTAGTACCGGCCAATGAGTTACCTGAAGGATCAAGCTCCGGAGACCACACAGCAATCGTCATCTCGCCCGGTACGATAGCGATGATGCCACCACCTACACCAGATTTACCCGGCATACCAACGCGATACGCAAATTCACCAGCACCGTCATACAATCCACAAGTCGCAAGCAATGCATTCAACTGTTTCGTTTGAGTTGGAGTAATCACCTGCTTCTGAGTCTGTACTGAAGTGCCTTTATTCGCTAGATAGCTAAAGGTCTTCGCCAAGTCGACACAAGTCATTTTAAGCGCACAAGCGTGGAAGTAGTTATTCAATACCGGAATCACTTGATTGTCGAAGTTACCAAATGCTCGCATCAAGTAAGCAATCGCCGCATTACGATCACTATGCATCATCTCTGAAGCCGCAACAACCTTGTCGTAGACGATATGCGTATCACCAGAGAGCTGACGTACAAACTCCAACAAACGCTGTCTTGGTGCAGATAGGCGACTGTGCAATAAGTCTGAAACCACGATCGCACCCGCATTGATAAACGGATTGCGCGGAATACCTTGCTCCATCTCTAGCTGAATCATCGAGTTAAACGCTTGGCCTGAAGGCTCTTTACCTACACGCTGCCAGATCTCTTCAGGCTTATAAAGCACCATGGCCAAGGTCAAGCTTAAGGCTTTAGAGATAGATTGAATAGAAAAGGCTTCTTCTGCGTCTCCCGCTTGGATCACCTCACCTTCATTGGTGTAAACGGCAATAGCAAGCTTTTGATTCGAGACTTTGGCCAGAGCCGGAATGTAGTCAGCCACTTTCCCTTGGCCAATTAAAGGGCGAACTTCTTCTAGAATCTCCGCCAAGATAGCTTGTGTCGGTTTCATGCTTGTGTACTTCTGTATTGTTATTCTTGTAGGGCTGGTGTCTCACACCATTGATTTATTCATCAGCTAAGGACAAAAAAGCCAACATTACAACAATGTTGGCTTTTATCAATACTACAAAGTGTAGGGGCAATCGCTCAGTACCTGAGCCGACTCACTTTGCTTTGAATTACTTAGTACGCTTGTACTTAATATCCCATACGCCGTGACCTAAACGGTGACCACGAGCTTCAAACTTAGTTAGCGGGCGCTCATCTGGACGAGGAATAAAATCACCCTCTTCTGCGATGTTCTCGAAGCCTGGAGCCGCGTTCATCACTTCGATCATGTGCTCTGCGTAGTTTTCCCAGTCAGTCGCCATGTGGAAGATACCTGTTTCAAGGTGTAGCTTCGCGCGAACCATCTCAGCAAACTCGGCTTTAACAATACGGCGCTTGTGGTGACGCGCTTTGTGCCATGGGTCTGGGAAGAATAGCTGTAGCGTATGAATGCTGCTATCTGGGATCATGTGCTCGAACACTTCAACCGCATCGTGACACATCACGCGTAGGTTAGTTACGCCAGCGTCGCGCGCAGTACCAAGACACGCACCTACACCAGGGCTGTGAACTTCGATACCTAAGAAGTTTTTCTCTGGTGCGTTCTTCGCCATTTCAACCAGTGATGCACCCATACCAAAGCCGATCTCTAGTACTACAGGGTTATCGTTACCGAAAACTTCTTTCCAATCTAGAAGTTCTGGGTTGTAGTCGATACCCATAGTTGGCCAACACTCGTTCATCGCGTTCTCTTGGCCTTTGGTTAAGCGGCCTTCGCGGCGAACAAAGCTGCGGATCTTACGAACCAGTTTGCCGTCTTCAGTATATTCGTTAGTGGTCACTTCACTCATTGATTTTTGCCTGCACATTGATTAATCAAAGCGGGGATTATCCAAAGAATTGCCTTCTGTGCAAGTCTTTCTGCTGATAAATTCCCACACAATTTGTCTGTTTTACATCCAACCACAAGTGTGGTGCAATTTCGTTTCTAATAATAGCAAAGCAATGAGCAAGTCGTGACTCCTTTCGCATCCGCCATATTAAAGTGGTATGACGCCTATGGGCGTAAAGAACTCCCATGGCAACAAAACAAAACCGCCTACTCCGTTTGGCTCTCTGAGATCATGCTCCAGCAGACGCAAGTCGCTACTGTGATCCCATATTACCAACGATTTCTGGAGCGCTTTCCAACCGTTATCGATCTTGCCAATGCAGAGCAAGATGAAGTGTTACACCTTTGGACCGGCCTTGGTTACTACGCAAGAGCGCGTAATCTACACAAAGCCGCAAAGATTGTTGCCACTGAGTATGGTGGAGAGTTTCCAACCGACATTGAAGAGATGAACGCCCTACCCGGCATTGGACGCTCAACCGCCGCAGCCGTTCTATCATCTGTCTATAAGCAGCCTCATGCGATTTTAGATGGCAACGTCAAACGAACCTTAGCAAGAAGTTTTGCCGTCGAAGGTTGGCCGGGGCAAAAAAAGATTGAAAATCAGCTTTGGGAACATGCTGAGTCAAATACTCCCAAACAAGATGTCGATAAGTACAACCAAGCTATGATGGATATGGGTGCTATGGTGTGTACTCGAAGCAAGCCGAAGTGCACGTTGTGCCCAATTGAATCGATGTGTGAGGCAAACAAGCTAGACCGTCAGCTCGACTTTCCGGGTAAGAAGCCCAAGAAAGAGAAGCCTGTAAAAGAGACTTGGTTTGTGATTCTTTATCACGACAATCAGGTTTGGTTGGAGCAACGACCGCAATCAGGCATCTGGGGAGGGCTGTTCTGTTTCCCTCAACATGAAAATCAGGAGATTGAACACCAACTCGACATCCGCTCGATTGGCTCAGCTTCTATAGAAAACCAAGAGACTCTAATTGCGTTTAGGCATACCTTTAGCCATTACCACTTAGATATCACCCCTGTCTTAGTAAAATTAGACAAACAACCAGATTTGATAATGGAAGGGACAAAGGGTCTCTGGTATAACTTATCAAAACCTGAAGAGATAGGCTTAGCTGCCCCTGTTAAGCAGCTATTAGAAAGTCTAACCTTTGAATTAAACGATCACGTTTAAACAGACGAATACGACAAGAGGAACCATTATGAGCCGCACTGTATTTTGTGCTCGCCTACAGAAAGATGCTGAAGGCTTAGATTTTCAACTTTACCCAGGTGACTTAGGTAAGCGTATTTTCGACAATATTTCTAAAGAAGCATGGGCACTATGGCAAAGCAAGCAGACCATGCTTATCAATGAAAAGAAGCTAAACATGATGGATCCTGAGCACAGAAAACTGCTTGAGACAGAAATGGTTAATTTCCTTTTCGAAGGTAAAGATGTCGTGATTGATGGCTACACGCCACCAAGCGAATAAGACATTTATTTACACCAAGTTTAATGACATCATGGTTCGCGCTGTGATGTCATTTTTGTATGAGGACCTATGAAAAAGCTGAGTTACTTCCTAGCGGCTATGCTACTTACCGGTTGTAGCCGAGAGTTCATTGAGAGCATTTATGACGTCAATTATGAACCGACCAACCGTTTTGCAGGCAACCTTGCCGAGCTACCGGGTCAATTCGAGAAAGATACAGGCGCACTCGATGCCCTCATCAATAGCTTCTCGGGTAACATCCAAAAACGTTGGGGCAGCAATGAAGTAAAGATTGCAGGTAAAAGTAACTATGTGAAATACATAGATAATTACTTGAGTCGTTCAGAAGTAAACTTCTCAAAAGGTTTGATTACCGTCGAAACAGTTTCATCGACAGAGCCGAAAAAGCACCTAAAAGATGCGATCATGACAACCTTGCTGACACCCGATGATCCAGCAAGTGTTGATCTATTCTCCTCTAAAAGCATCAAGCTAGAAGGCCAACCCTTCCTCTATAACCAAGTTGTTGATCAAGACAAAAAGCCCATTCAATGGACTTGGCGTGCCAATCGATTTGCTGACTACTTAATAGCAAACAACCTAAAAACGAAGAACGTCGACTTCAAAAAAGCCTACTACGTTGAGATCCCAATGGTGGCCGATCACGCGAGTAAGCGAAGCTATAAATACGCAGACATCGTTCAGCGTGCTTCAAAGCGCTATGACATCCCAGAAGATCTTATCTACGCCATCATCAAAACTGAGAGTAGCTTTAACCCCTACGCCGTTAGTTGGGCTAACGCCTATGGTTTGATGCAGGTCGTCCCTAAAACAGCTGGCCGCGATGTCTTTAAGCTGGTGAAAAATAAATCGGGTGAGCCTAGCCCTGAATATTTATTTAATCCAGAAAACAACATTGATGCAGGTACTGCGTATTTCTACATCCTTAAAAATCGCTACCTAAAAGACGTTCAACACCCGACCACCTTGGAGTACAGCATGATTTCTGCGTACAACGGAGGCACAGGAGGAGTGTTAAATACCTTTAGTCGCGATAGAAAGCGCGCAATGAATGACCTTAACTCTTTGCAACCTAATCAAGTTTATTGGGCATTAACCAAAAAGCATCCCAACAAAGAATCGCGTAGATACTTAGAAAAAGTAACAAAATTCAAAAAAGAGTTTAACCAAGGCAAAACCTAACCCTCACTTTTGAATAAAAAAACAACTAACGAACGTTTTTTTTAATTATTTTGAAAAAAGGTGTTGACGGTTATGCAGAAAATCCGTTTAATAGCGCTCCGTTGCCCGGATAGCTCAGTCGGTAGAGCAGAGGATTGAAAATCCTCGTGTCGGTGGTTCGATTCCGCCTCCGGGCACCACAATTTGATTTGTTGGTGTCAGCGCTTTTTAACAGGAAGCATTAACACGGACAAAAGCACAAAGAATATTAGTGTGCCGACTTAGCTCAGTAGGTAGAGCAACTGACTTGTAATCAGTAGGTCACCAGTTCGATTCCGGTAGTCGGCAC
>NZ_JFFR01000004.1 GCF_000695685.1 Vibrio fortis
GCCGCCAGCGTTCAATCTGAGCCATGATCAAACTCTTCAATTTAAGATTTTGTCGACTCAATGAATACTGATTACATTCCCCATTCGTTTTAGCAAAAAGCTTACGAATAGTGACTGTGAATTGACTGTGCTCTAAATTGGTTTTCACTTTAAAAAATGAAATCAAACAGCTCAAGGCTGTACCAATTCGAATTGGTCACTCAGTTCATTGAAATCATTTTGATACCGAAGTATCTGTTTGCCTTTGCTTATAAAAGCGAAAACAAACTTAGAATTGTTAAAGAGCTTCTCTTCGTTGTGACTTACATCACTTCGGAAGAGGCGGCCATTCTAGCGACTTAATTCTCAGTGTCAAACACTTTTTGAAAATTAATTTCTACTTTCTAAAAGTAGGAGCGAAATATCGCTTTAAGCTAGTTGCCGAACTAACATTCTTCGCTGAAGCCTTGTGGCGTCTGCCGTGTCAGTGAGGCGGCATTATAGAGATGTTCCTCACATTGGCAAGCTTTAATTCAAGAAAATTGCAAAAATAACGCTTAAGTGCAGAAATAACATTCAAAGCCATATTTATGCAAGTTTAACCCCAATCGAACTACAAGCTACCCACAGAGTTATCCACAATTGATGTTTTTTGTATTCTACAAACACAAAAAAAGCTGCTTAAAAGCAGCTTTTTCAACACAAGATGGATTAAATACCGGAACCGTATTGCTCACCATCGTCTTCATGAAGACCACATTCGCGTTTTAAACCATTAAATCGAGTTTCTTCTTCGGTCATACCCGGCTCCCACTTCTTAGTAGTGTGAGTGTCACCAATGGATAGGTAGCCTTCTTCTCGTAGTGGGTGATAGCTCAAACCATGCTCTTCTAAGTAATAATGAACATCTTTATTACTCCAGTCGATGACAGGCAAGAACTTAAACACACCGTTTTGGATAGAGAGAATAGGAAGGTTTGCACGAGACTTAGATTGCTCTCTTCTCAAACCCGAGAACCAAACCCCGGCATCAAGCTCATCCAGTGCACGCCTCATTGGCTCGACTTTATTCAGCTTGTTGTACTTTTCTATCCCTTCTAAACCTTGCTCCCATAACTTGCCGTATTGTGCTTCTTGCCAATTCGGACTCTGTTTCGCTCTAAAGACTTGAAGATTTAATGTCAGTTGCTGACTTAACTCATCAATGAAGCGGTACGTTTCAGGGAAAAGGTAACCAGTATCCGTCAAGATCACTGGAATATCCGGCTTCGCTTGGGTCACAAGGTGAAGCATTAACGCCGCTTGAATCCCAAAACTAGATGAGACAACGTGATTGCCTTCTAGATTATCTAGTGCCCACTTAACTCTTTGTTGAGCGGTTAGCGTCTCTAACTCAGCATTGATTTCTGAAAGACGGAGGATTTGCTCCGTCTTGGTTAATGCAAGCAGATCTGCTAACTTCAATTTGGAAGTCACAGAATTATGCATGTAAATCCCTCTTAGAAATAATCACTTCTTCAATGATGCCGGCGCGAATGGTGAAATCACCGAACCCCTCACCCTCTTCTCTTTCATTTGCCCAACGAGCCACCAGCTCATCGATCTCTTGAAGGATTTGTGCAGAGGTGATGTTCTCTTTATACATCTTAGGAATTCGTGTACCCGCTCGGTTACCACCTAAGTGCATGTTGTAGCGACCCGGAGCCTTACCCACTAGACCAAGCTCCGCTAGCATCGCTCGACCACAACCATTTGGACAGCCCGTAATGCGCAGGATAATGTTGTCATCTTCCGGTAAGCCATGCTTCTTAAGAATGCCTTCCACATCAGTCACAAACTCAGGAAGGAAACGCTCCGCCTCAGCCATTGCTAACGGACAAGTTGGGAATGCCACACATGCCATTGAATTTTTACGCTGCTCGGTTACCGCATCGTCCATCAGACCATATTCACGAGCAAGCTTCTCGATCTTGGCTTTTTGACTCTTTGGCACACCTGCAACAATCAAGTTTTGGTTTGCTGTCATGCGGAAATCGCCTTTATGGATCTTAGCGATTTCAGCAACACCGGTTTTAAGTGGCTTACCTGGGAAATCCAGTAGACGACCGTTCTCAATGAATAGTGCTAAATGGAATTTACCATCGATACCTTCAGACCAACCGATGCGATCGCCTCGACCAGTAAACTCATAAGGGCGGCTATCAGAGAATTTCACGCCTGCACGTTTCTCGACTTCAGCTTTAAAGACATCAATGCCAACACGGTCTAGTGTGTACTTGGTCTTTGCGTTCTTACGGTTAGAACGGTTACCCCAATCACGTTGTGTTGTTACCACAGCAGCAGCCACATCTAATGTGTTTGCTAGTGGTACAAAACCAAAGTCATCAGCTTTACGTGCATAAGTCGACGTATCACCATGAGTCATTGCTAGACCACCACCAACAAGCACATTAAAGCCCACCAGCTTGCCGTCTTCTGCAATTGCCACGAAGTTCAGGTCATTAGCGTGAACATCCACATCGTTCTGTGGTGGGATCACTACCGTGGTTTTGAATTTACGAGGTAGATAATTGCTACCTAGAATCGGCTCTTCGTCGGTTGTTTCTAGTTTCTCGCCATCTAGCCAGATCTCAGCATAAGCACGCGTTTTTGGCAGAAGGTGCTCACTGATTTTCTTCGCCCACTCGTAAGCTTCTTGATGAAGCTCAGATTCTACTGGGTTAGTTGTACATAGCACGTTACGGTTTACGTCACCCGCAGTCGCGATCGAATCAATACCGATGCTGTTTAGCGTTTGGTGCATCAACTTGATATTTGGCTTCAATACACCGTGAAACTGGAACGTTTGACGCGTAGTGAGTCGGATAGAACCATACGAAGTGCTCTCATCCGCGAATTTATCAATTGCTAGCCACTGCTTTGGTGTAATGATGCCACCCGGCATACGCGCACGAAGCATCACATTATGTAGCGGTTCTAGCTTTTGCTTTGCACGCTCGTTACGGATATCACGGTCATCTTGTTGATACATACCGTGGAAACGAATCAACTGGAAGTTATCTGCAGTAAAGCCACCTGTGATGCGATCTTGTAGATCGGCTTCAATGGTGCCACGCAGATGATTACTTTCACGCTTTAAACGTTCGTTGTCTGCTAATGGGCCAAGCACTTGGCCTAATACTTCTTGCTCTATTACTTGCTTGCTCATTAGTACACATCCCTTTGGTAACGTTTCGCTTTACGTAGATCGTTAATATATTCTTCGGCTTGCTCTCGGCTCTGCTTGCCTTGTTCTTGTGCGATTGTGATCAGTGCTTCGTTGACATCTTTTGCCATACGAGTCGCATCACCACATACGTATAGGTAAGCGCCCTCTTGTAGCCACTGCCACACTTGTTCAGCTTGCTCGATAAGACGGTCTTGAACGTACACCTTCTCTTGCTGGTCGCGACTAAATGCCACATCAAGCTTGGTTAGCGCGCCTGACTTCAAGTATTTCTGCCATTCAACTTGGTATAGGAAATCTTGAGTGAAGGTACGGTCGCCAAAGAACAACCAGCTATTACCTTCAGCATCATTGTTGTCACGTTCTTGAATGAAGCTACGGAATGGTGCGATACCTGTACCTGGGCCAATCATGATGATCGGTGTTGCATCATCTTGAGGAAGTTTGAAGTTATTATTGTTCTCTACGAATACTTTCACTTCACCGCCCTCTTCTAGGCGCTGGGCTAAGAAGCTTGATGCGCCACCTTGACGAGACTCATCACCTTTTTGGTATTCAACCAAGCCTACTGTTAGGTGAACTTCTTCATCAACTTCAGATTGGCTTGATGCAATTGAGTAAAGACGCGGCGTAAGCTTGCGTAGCAGACCAACCAGTTCATCAGCAGACAGTTTTGTCTTCTTCTCTGCTAGAACATCGACAACTTGAGTGCTACCTGCATATTCACGAAGCTTGTCTTTATCTTCCACCAGCTTCGCTAGCTTCTTACTGCCCGATAACTCTGCGAACTTAGTCACGAGTTGTGGGTTAGATGTCGTGATCTCATATTTGCTGACTAGAGCACTATGAATAGAAAGACCCTCACCATCTACATCAACACTCTCTACGCCAGAAAGACCTACTTTCGCTAGGATTTGATTTGCTAGTTCTGAGCTGTTTTCAAACCACACGCCCAATGCATCACCCGGTTGGTAAGTAATACCAGACTCATCCAGATCGATTTCGATATGACGAACGTCTTTACCTGAATCACGACCAGTGATCTTTTGACTAGTTAATAGTGTTGCTGTGTATGGATTCTGTTTGGTGTAAAGACTATGACCAGCCGCTTGTTGGCCTACAGGAAGTTGAACCACCTCAGCTTCAGTACCTGAAGAGAGTGCTTCTTTCACTTTCTCAAGTGCTGATGCGCGCCACTCTTCTGCTGGTGCTTCGTAGTCCACATCTAGATCAACACGATCAATAAATGGCGTCGCGCCGAGTTTAGATAGGAAGCTATCGAAATCTTTACCAGTTTGGCAGAAGAACTCATAACTTGAGTCACCAAGACCGATGACACCATATTGTAGGTTCGGTAGCTTAGGTGCTTTCTTCGACTGAAGGAATTCATGCAGTTCAATCGCATTATCAGGGGCTTCACCCTCGCCGTTGGTTGAAGCAACGAAGATAACGTGTGTTTCTTTCGCTAAGTTCTTACCTTTGTAGTCACTCGCGTCGAACAGCTCAACCGCAATGCCTTGTGCTTTTGCTTCAGACTCTAGTGCTTCCGCGACACCCTTTGCGTTCCCCGTTTGAGAAGCAAAAATGATGCTTAGCTTACCTGCAGGTTTAGCCGCAACCACAGCTGCTGCTTGAGCAATAGGTGCTGCTGCCGCTGAAGGTTGGTTTTGGCTTACACCCCATAGATAACCACTTACCCAAGCAAGCTGTTGCGGTGAAAGTTCTGAAACACTCTGTTGAAGATGACCTAATTGTTGATCATTTAATGGTGCAGCTAAGCCCGGTAGTTCGTTGCTACCTGCTTGTGCGTTATTCTGTGAAGACTCTTTCTTATTTAAAGACATGGTCACGACATCCCTAATCATTGCGTGACGATAGATTAACCACTCCTTTTAATAACAAGAAAGAATAGAAAAGTATGTTTTATAACTTTTTGGAAGTAAAAAGCCGTTATCGGATTCTCTACTGTTGCTGATTTTCGATGCGTACCTGTTGAAATCCGACGGCCATTGCGGACTTTGATGCGAGGTCTAGGTCAGCATAATGGCACTCTTCACCGTGTACATCGGTCAACAGTACAAAGCCGCCGCTCATGTGTCGAAACTCCACAACCCAAGCCCCTTCTTGGATTGAGGGCTCTATGATTGCTTCCACCAGCAGATTTTCTCGATATAGAGTGCGTAGTTCATTGAGTGTCATATCCCATCCTTTGCTGTGACTCTGCAATACTGTGTCTTTTAATAATAGACGTCGATTGAGGCAATGCATAAGAATCCCCAAAAGTGATGAGAGTACTAACTCATTCCAGATTGGTATATCCAAAACAAAAAACGCCACTGAGAGTCAGTGGCGTTTTCATATCATTTAATTCGGCTTATCGCCTGCAGTCGTACAATCGCGATATTAGAAGCGAACTTCTGCACCCGCAAACCAGCCATCAACCATCACGAAGCTCTTACCGAGGTCAGAAGTAAAGAACTCATCAGAATCTAGATCGATAACGCGGTAGCCACCACGTAGCGCAACTTGTGTGTCGGCAACTGGGATTCGGTACTGAACACCCGCCATTAGGTCAGTGCTCTTGATACCGCTACTGTCACCAAACTCCATTGTTCCGATGATATCAAAGTTAGTATCAGGAACATTAATTTCAGCGTTACCGTAAAAGCTCCACGTCAACTCATCGAAATCCGTTTGAGCACCGCCCGTTTTAGGTTCCACGTAGTTTGAGTTTGAGTACTGAGTGAAGGTCACACCCGCATCAAAGTTCATTAACTTATGCTCTAGCAGTGTGTAGTAGAAGGTGTAATCGTACTTATCAAAAGCCAATGCATCAGCATCCACTGACGTGTAACGAATACTTGCGTTCGGCAACATTGGGAACTTGTGCTCAAATGCAAAGTACAAAGACGGCGATTGTGAATCATCTTGTCTTACTTCATTAAGCTTTGTACTTCCCCACCACATATCGGCACCGACTTTCGCCGTGTAGAAAGGTTCTTCTTGAGCAGACGTTGTCGAACTTAAAGATAACATTCCCACTAAAGCAATTAATGGCATTTTATTCATTTGAGAGAGCTCCCGTTCCATTGCGTTGTACTAATTCTAAGTACATTCATAGACTAATGAGTAAAATTCTACCACACATATGCACAACGGATGCGATAAACATCCGTTGCTATCAAATTTGACGTTGCCATGACTTTCGAGCAGTAACCCATTAATAACGACGAGGATTAGAGCTGTTTACTACGTTCTTGAAGAACCAAATACCAATCGCGATGACAATCAACCAAGGTAATATTTTTAATACCGCTCCTACCATCCCCAGTACGACCATCACAACGAGTGCAAGTCCTGTTGCTGCTAATACCGTCATAAAGGTAATGCCTGTTACCAATAGCGTCGCAACGAAGATAAGAACAAAGATTAATTCGAACATAATGGTCTCCTATGATGACCTGTTTCTCTTAATCTTACTTATTGCAGCTTCCATACCAACACGAGATAAAAATAAAACCCTTAAAAATCAATAAAATAAAAAGCCACACATTTTCATGCATGGCTTTAGACTTCTTGTTAATGGTTAAAATAACCAATGGTGGTAAATTTCGCCTAGATGATAAACCTAGAGATTACACATTCAATTCTTTAGGAATTTTCGCCAGTGCAGTTTGCATCACTTCGATACCTGCACCTTTCTTATGCGCGTTCTCACTGATATAACGACGCCACTGTCTTGCACCCGGCATGCTTTGGAACAGACCAAGCATATGACGAGAGATATGACCTAGGCTCGCGCCTTTCATCAGTTCTTGCTCAATGTACGGGTACATCTCTTCAACAACCTGCGAACGTTTCTTGATTGGTGTGTCTAAACCGAAGATCTGCTGATCCACTTCAGCCAGAATATATGGGCTATGGTAAGCCTCACGACCAATCATTACGCCATCTAAGTGCTGAAGGTGTTCTTTGGTTTGCTCTAGAGTAGTAATGCCACCATTCACCGCAATCACTAAGTCAGAGAAATCTTTCTTCACTTGGTAAGCACGTGTGTAGTCTAGCGGTGGGATCTCACGGTTCTCTTTCGGGCTCAAGCCACTCAGCCACGCTTTACGAGCGTGAATGGTAAATTGCTCACAACCGCCTTTCTCTGAAACCGTTGAGATAAACTTAGTTAGGAACTCGTATGAATCCTGCTCATCGATGCCAATACGCGTTTTTACTGTAATAGGAATATCGGTGACTTCTTTCATCGCTGAAACACAATCTGCCACCAGCTCAGGTTCGGCCATAAGGCATGCACCAAAGCGACCGTTTTGAACACGATCAGATGGGCAACCTACATTAAGGTTCACTTCATCGTAACCACGCTCAGCAGCTAACTTCGCACATTCCGCCAAATCAACTGGGTTTGAGCCACCTAATTGAAGCGCCACAGGGTGCTCTTGCTCGCTGTACTCTAGGAAATCACCTTTACCATGCAGTATTGCGCCTGTCGTTACCATTTCTGTATACAGAAGAGTCTGCTGAGACAGCAGGCGGTGGAAGTAGCGACAGTGACGATCAGTCCAATCGAGCATGGGTGCAACGGAAAATCTATTTGATTGATACATTAAAATTATTCCTTATAAAGCAACAACTTAAAAAGACACCGTTCAATTAACTGTTGCAAGGTTGAAACACTCAAACACCCCTAATTGTCCCCCAAGGGACATTTTAGGGGACAATTTGAGGGACAATAAAAACGAAATGCGGTGGATTATACACACACTGACATTTCGTGACAAAACTCACACTAGAAACAGCCTCTTTCAATCAATAAAAGAGGTTTACAATGGCGACATCTACAATAGAAACAATCAAGAGAAAAACGGGAACAAAATATAAAGCTCGTATCCGACTCACCCGCAAAGGGAAGAAGCTGTATGAAGAGTCAAAGACGTTTGATAAACGCACTGACGCAAAAAAGTGGGCAGCAGAGACACTTGAGAATCTAGAGACAAACGGCATTCCTGATGGTAGCGCAAAGTCTAAGCCCATAACGATCGGTGACCTCATAACGCTTTATCTGAATGACCCCGTTATAGCACCAACTATTGGTCGCTCAAAACATGCTGTATTGAGTCGACTGCGAACATACCCGTTAGCACTGTTGTACTCCGATGAAATACGAGCTTATGACCTCATCAAACACTGCAAAATGAGACAAGCTGAAGATTCGTGCCCCCAACCTCAAACCATTTATCATGATATTACCTACCTAAAAAGCGTTCTTGATGTAGCTAATGCCATGTTTGGGTATAAAGCGAATACACAGGCTCACCATGAGGCTATACCATCGCTGATTCATTACGGGCTAATTGGTAGATCAAACCAGAGGGATCGACGTCCAACCCCTGAAGAGTTAAGAATTATGGAGGAGGGTTTACTTCAAAGGCAGCAACATCATGCTTCACACATACCTTTAGCAGATATTTTTCATGTATCTATTAACACATGCATGAGAGTAAGCGAAATCACGAAGCTACGCTGGGATGACTTTAATAGCTCCTCAGCAACACTTGTAGTACGAAATAGAAAGAATCCTCGCCACAAATTCGGGAACAACACCACTATCCCTCTAGATAAAGAAACTAAAGATATAATTTCGCGACAACCACGAGTCAATGACCTTATTTTCCCAGTAGAAGCGAGATCTATCACCGCAGCATGGCAAAGAGTCGCTAAAGCTAATGGTATTCAAGATCTTAGGTATCATGACTTGCGAGCTGAAGGAGCTTGTAGGCTCTTTGAGAGAGGGCTAGATGTAGTTCAAATAAGTAAGATCACAGGACATCGAGACATCAATGTTCTTAACAATATCTATCTTAGATTAGGGGTAGAAGCCATGCATAACCGCTAACTCTGAACCAATGAAGCGAGGAGGAATGTGCCCTCGCTTTCTTGGCACTAAAACATCTTATCTCAACTTTGGTACACCAAATCACCTAATTTACTAAAATCATTCGGATTATTTGCGCTGGCACCTGCCTCAATTATAGATTGAGCCACAGATAAAGTCACACACATAAGTAAAGGCGACATGGCAACAATGATTGAAGTAGTAAGAAGAAAAGATGAGTTAAGATATAAGGCTCGTATTAGAAAGTACCTCTTTGGAAAAAAATTAATTGAAGTTTGCAGAACATTTGATTCAAGACAAGGAGCAACACGATGGCTAGAAGAGGCGAAGCAAATTGAAAAAAAAGAAGGCTACAAGGGATTAGTTTATCTAAAGCGCAACAAAAAAGTTACCGTAGGATGCGCTTTAGATAAGCTAATGTCTGATCAGACATTTTTGAAAACAACAAGCCAAAAGGTCATTTCAAATCTAAAGATGTTAAAGGGGTTTTCTATTGCCAACATTGAGCTCGCCTATCTCATGCCGAGCCACTTAATTGAACACGCTGAAGAAAGGCAAACAAGAAACCCAGCTATCTCACCTGCAACTATCAGCGTAGATTTTTCAAATTTGAAGTCAGCTCTCAAGCAAGCAAAAGCCATATTTACTTTAAAATTCGATGCTGAGGTTTTCAAAGATGCATGTGACGTCCTTCGTCAACGCAAAGTCATAGCACAAAGCATACCAAGGGAACGCCTTTTAAAAAGCGAAGAGATGAAACGACTAATGAAATTCGTGAAAGCGGAAAATACAGCACTTCCTTTGGATGACATTGTTGAGCTCTCTAGTGAAATAGGTTCAAGACAAGGAGAGATAACAAAAGTATCTTGGGATGACTACAACAGAGATAAACAGACCCTAACCATACGAAACAGAAAAAGCCCAACGTGCCGAAAGCCAACAACAGTGATACAGCTAACTGAATCACAGGTTCATCTAATTGAAAGGCAAATACAAAGGAAGGCGGATGATGACCCGCGAATATTCCCTTATATTGGGAGTAGCATCAGCGCTGCGTTCCGTAAGGCTGTAAGAAAAGCAGGAATCGAAGACTACCAATTCAGAGACTTAAAAGCCCATGCAGTCACAACCATGCACAAAGCTGGGAAAAGTCTGGAAGAGATTGGAAAAATAACAGGTAATCAGAGTACAAAAATTCTCTATGGGCACTACTTACGGTTGATCGAGCTTTCTACTCGGTAGAGCTCAAGTTAAGCCTAACGCCCTCCAGTGCCACCACTCAGTTCAAGTTCAACGAGTGGTGGCTACTTTTCAAATGGTTAATTGAGCACTGCTAGCTAGCATCAATCAATATAACAAGGGTGTACACGATAACCTTTGACGAGTCGACCGTCATTTTTTGAGGGGATCTGGTCTTCAACGATATAACCCAGTTTTTCTAGCATTTGAATCGCATCAGCACGTTCATATTTGTCTTTCAGATCTTTCCATTTTGCCCACGCAATGTCTTGCGCGGTGAAATGTGGGTATAAGTGTCTTAGTTTGGACTCCAGCTTCTTCGCAGATTCATAACTGATGATTTTAGAGTTTGATAACGCAATAATACGTTGTGCATGTAGCTCTAGATAACTGCTCCAACTGATAGCCTGCAGTAGGGCACGCTTAGATATTCGCAGATTCGGCTTAAATGACGTCTCATGTAATTGCTCTGTAGCTTGTTCGACAAGGTGGAACACTAGCGCTAACTTGGCACAGTGGGCTGGTCTTTTTCCATAGAACGATTGAAGCGATTCTGTCGCTGATAGCTGTCTTTCTACTGCTTGTTTATTCCAAGTATCCCAACGTTTTTGAGCTTCGGGACTAAAGGTGAATGTCACTGGTTCAAGCGGTGTATCGAACTGGCTAAATAACTCAAAAAATTTCATCACAGCTTTGGTGAGGTCGCCATCAATTTTTGTATCTGTAGCTTTAATGTCGTGGATATCAGGCATGACACCCATCTGCAAAAATCGTTCGAGTAACCCGTCGTCTTTGACACCTTTGAGCTTCTCAATAACCTCTCTTCGGAGCATTTTGGGTTGGATACCGCCAACGACAGACATACATAATCGTTTCAGCACGATATTTTTTCTCGTCACTCGATTTTGTTTATATTCACTATTCGAGGCATCATGTGCAGTAAGGTAAAACGCTCTTTCTTCCTCTCGACCATTTTTCCTTAATGAGTCGAACCACCCGCTCAATTCATCTCTCACACAGAGCACACCACTGGGGTTTGTCTCTAATAACTGACAAGCCGCCTCCATTGTAGTGTCATTACAAACAAGCTCTCTAGCGAGTGGAGCCTCAGGCTCAATCAAGTTAGATAATCGCCCTGCTAACTCCATGGCTAGCAGATCATCCTCCTGCTCCGTGGCTGCATCGAGTTCGGATATCAACTGCTTATACTCTTTTTCATAACGCCTTTTATTGGAGGCGTAAAGGATGTTCTTCAGCTTATTGTCTTCTTCAAGTGCGTTTTTCTGGAGCTCTTGCAAAAATCTGACGCCAGCATTGAGCGCAGGGCTTTTCATGTCTGAGGCATAGCCAACAATCATCGAGAAAAATATTGGATTGAGCGACCAACTATCATTTTGTTTCGGCTGCACCGCCACGTTGCCACCGAGGACAATACTCAAACTTGAAATTAAAGTGACAGCTAAAAAGTCAGGCGCGGTATTGTTAAGTGAATACGCTGCACTATAGCAATAGGCTCTCAGCGCTTTGGGCAACATTTGCGGATGAAGAGGCTTCACACTTTTTAAGTCAAATCGCTCTTCATCTTCAGGGATGGGTTGAGGAGTTCCCCAAGAAAACTCAAATTTGTTTTGTACTTCTGCTGGGGTTAAAACATCATTCTTTTCTTTCATAAGAATCATTTTTCTTAAACATGAATCTTATTTAGTGGCGATGCAAATTTTTTTGCTTATCTTAAAAAAAACCGCACTGGTATAGTGCGGTCTATGAATGAACTAAATCAGAGTAAACAGTAGGTATATCCACATCACCCACATATTCCACACATTGATGGTATTAAGTACAATTCTGCATTCGCAGAGCCTCGCCCCTTGATCTGCAAACTGCGTTTACAGCATCAAAAAACGAGGTTGAGCTCTATTGCTTTGCCCCGCCACGCACCAACATATCAAACACCAAGCTAGCAATACCTTTCGATACCAACTCCTCAGACAGTGCTTTCATCGCCATCTCATTATGCGTTTCCATACTCTCAATAATGGCGGTTTGAATGGCTTCAGGGAACTGACCTAGCATCGCTTGTTCTTTAGTGTTGTTCTTCACCTGATCCATTGCTACTTCGTTTTCAGCAACCTTACCCATGATGGTGTTTGCATAGTTGAGCATATCATTTTCTGATAACCCATCTTCGATAAACAAGTCATTCATGCGTTCTATGATTTCGTTGAGTAGCTCAGTTTTCGGGTCTTTCGGTGTTGCGCCCGAACCCTCTTTGGTTGGAGCAAGGTAATGCTTCTGCTCTTCACCAACTTTGTAGCCTAGTTGTAGGTCTGCTTCACGCTGTTCGTGTAGGCGGTAATGCGTCATTACAACATCGGATAGGTCTACATCATCCTCGACAACATCTAGGCGAAGTAATGGATGTAGGTGTTTAGCGAATACACTTAGCTTCTCTAGCTCAAAGTCATCGAAGTCTACGATCTGTGAGGTGAATTCGTAGTAGCGGTAGAACGAGATTAGGTCTTTCTTAAATACCTCAAGGATGTCTCGTGCTTCTTTGGCATTTTTTACTAGGTTCTCGCAATACTTAATCGCCTTGTCGTTCTTTTCAATCTTGGCTTTTGACAGCTCTGACTGTGTTGATTGAAGAACTTGCGTAGCTTCTTTATAACGAATAGTGAAACGGTCAACAGCTGGCTTACAGAGGTTAGCGAGTTTTGCTTGGTTCGCTTGCTTGCTGTTGTAGGCTTCAACGAAAGACTCTACCTCGTACCATTGGTAGATGCCTGCTTCCGCAAGCTTGTTCATTAGGTCATAAACAATGTTCGGGTCTGATACGCCAGCTAGCTCAGCAGTTTGGAAGTAAACCTTAAACTCATTTAAGATCTCTTCTGGGTCATTCACGAAGTCGAGAACGAATGTCTTATCTTTGCCCTTACAAGTTCTGTTTAGTCGTGAAAGCGTCTGGATACACTCAACGCCTTTTAGTGGTTTATCGACATACATTGCCACCAGCTTAGGTTGGTCAAAACCTGTCTGGAACTTGTTCGCCACCAGCATCACTTGATAATCAGCGGTATCAAAGGCTTTACGCATATCTCGACCATTGAGCTTAGGGTTCATGGTCTTTTCGGTGAACTGCTCTTCGGGTAGGTCTGGCTCATTCACCTCACCAGAGAACGCCACCATCGCATTCACGTTCTCATAGCCTTTACTCTCGACATATTTTTCAAAGGCAAGCTTGTAGCGCACCGCCTCTAAACGGCTACTGGTGACAACCATCGCTTTTGCCTCACCACCTAACAAGTGCTTAATCTTGCTATTGAAGTGCTCAATGATGGTTTCCACTTTCTGGGCGATATTATGCGGGTGCAAACGAACCCACTTCGCCATTTTGGTTGCGGCTTTCTTGCTGTCTACCTCTTGGTCTGACGCTGGGTTGTCGTGTGCTAATTGGTAGGCAACTCGATAACTGGTGTAGTTTTGCAGAACATCGAGAATGAAACCCTCTTCAATCGCTTGGCGCATCGAGTAGACATGGAAAGGCAATGGCTTGTTGTCATCGCTTAGTGGTGCGTCTGGATCTTCAGGACGACCAAATAGTTCAAGGGTTTTACCTTTTGGTGTTGCTGTGAATGCAAAGTAGCTGATCTTGTTTGAGCCTTTACGAGCTTCAAGAGACAAACGCAGCATATCTTCACTATCTAGTTCTTCATCACCCTCTAGCTGTTCAGCCATTAGCACTTCACGAAGCTTACGAGCGGTTGTACCTGTTTGGCTTGAGTGTGCTTCATCGGCAATCACCGCATAACTACGACCTGCAAGTGTTGAGTCTGTACGGATAGCTTCAAGCACATGAGGGAATGTTTGAATGGTTACGATGATGATCGAGGTGCTTGCCTTTAGCTCTCCTGCTAGTTGGCTAGACTTACTGCCTTGTGCCTCTTCTCGATTTACACGGGCAATCATGCCCTCGTTATGGTCGAACTGATAGATGGTGTCTTGTAGTTGGCTATCCAGTACCGTTCGGTCAGTGATAACAATGACCGAGTCAAACACCTTATCGCCCGTTTGCTTACTTAGCTCTGGGTGATCGGTGTAGTAGTGTTTAGATGCCAGTTGGTGGGATAGCCAAGCAATCGAGTTAGATTTACCTGAGCCAGCACTGTGTTGAATCAGATACTTGTTACCTGTCCCCTCTATATCGACCGTGTTCAGTAGCTTTGATACTACCGCCCACTGGTGATAACGAGGGAAAATCATGGTTTCTTTGGTTTTGATTGAGCCGTCTAGTTGCTCTTCTTCTTTCACTTCTAGGTGAATGTAGCGACCAAGAATCAGTAATAGATTCTCTTTCTGGAAGATCTCATTCCAAAGGTAAGCGGTAGCGTATTCACTTTCGTTCTCTGGCTGTTCATTACCCGCACCACCATCAACCGTACCTTGGTCAAACGGTAGGAAGAATGTGCTCGTACCATTGAGTCGAGTCGTCATTGCTACGTTGTACTGGCTCACCGCAAAGTGAACCAATGCACCACGCTTAAAGGTTAATAGCGGCTCTGGCTTATTGGTTGCAGGGTCTTTTGGTTGCCTATCTTTCATATACTGAACTTTGGCATTATCAATCGACTGCTTAAATTCAGATTTCAACTCACAGGTAGCGACAGGAATACCATTAACGAACAGCGTTAAATCAATTCGGTACCTTTTAGCAACCTTATCACCCTTAAATTCTGGTGTTGTATGCGGTGAGTACACCAGCTCAGGTACAACACGCAAAATGTTTTGCTCATAACGAGCGGTGGCATCTGGGTTTAGATCATGGTCTGGCTTAAAGCTACAAAGGCTAAACTTCGCACCACGATCTTTCACTTGGTTACGCAGAACCCAAAGCGTCCCTTTGCTTTTTAGCTCTCGCTCTAGTGACTTCAGTAGTGCGTCTGCTGTAGCGGTTGGATTACGGTCTGTCTCAGGGTAGTGCTTGGCTAGCTTGTCCCATTGTTCGGGTTGCGATTGCTTAGCAAAGTTAATGACATCTTCAGGGTAAAGTGCCAACTCTTTGTTGTATTTGTTTGACTCACCCACCAGCCAACCGTGAGACTGCATTTGGTCAAGGATGTCGTTTTGAAATACCTTTTCCTGTGCTGCATCTGACATCAGTTTGCCTCCCAATTACGCACGTCAATTTTACCTGTGACTGCTGCTGAGATAAGGGCTGTTTTGCGCTCTTTAATAAGAGTTATAGCCACATTTGATTTTTCGATTAACTCATTAATAGTAGCAACTTGACCTTTCAAAGACTTCAATATGTCTGTCTGTTCCTGAAGCGGAGGTAATGGGAACTTCATTGGTTCAATATGTTTGTTATTGATTTGTGGGACAGTAGATACGTCAGCAATGTCACCAAGTCCACGTAGCTTTAGCATATACGCAATATACTCTGGTAAAGCCCTGTTGTTGATCTCCCACCCCATTAGGTTGGGATCAATAAAAGACGGTTCAGTCACGATGTTTACTTTGTTTGTAAATATTGCTGCTCCTCTTTTTGGGAATGCAATATAGTTAGACTTAGCTTTGTTTACCGAAACCATGTCACTATCAACAAAGAAGCTTTTTTCTGACAAATCAAACGAGTCTAAAGATAAAGTCGAGACCTTGATAAATGGTATGTCGCCATCATCACTAACCAAATCTTCGGCAATAGCTTCAGAACCAAATAGGTTACCTAGATAGCCACATTTCACTACACCCCAATGCTCAGGCACTTCACCCAACCATTCCACACCAGAATCTTTCATAGGTGCTTGCGGATTAAGCCCTTTGGTTACAGCGTGAGAAATCACCGCTTGGCGTTTTTCTTTTAACAGCTCAATCAGCTTTTCTTGCTTAGTGATTAAGGTGTCGATCTTGGCTGTTTCATGATCGAGGAAGTTGGCGATTTTTTGTTGTTCATCCTCTGTTGGTACTGCCAATAGAATATTTTTCATTTCAGAGTAATTGGTACTCCAAAGGTCTGCATGAATCCCTTTGCCATATCTATAAAACTCATGCTGAAAAGGATAGCTTCTCAATAAGTGGTGAGCGAATGCAGGGTTAATCTTTCTAGGCATAAGTACGATACTAATAAGAGAAACTGAACCATCCAGCTTAGATGTTCCTGAAGAACCTTTTCGATCCGAACGACTGTTGATTACAAAATCATCCGCACAGACTTTTTTTCGATTGTCACCAGCATCAGTTTTTGCAGCGTTATCTAACTGAGGGACAATTCCGTCCCGTGTAACAGATAGTGCTGGAAAATCCTTGTCACTGACTTTTTCTCTTCTTTCTTCAAAAACTCCGCCAATTCGAGATAGCTTCCAAGTAGATGGAATTGAGCCGAGCCAATCAACACCAGAATCTTTATATTCAGAATAAGCTTGATAACGACCAGTCATTACGAATGCACCTCTTGAAGCAACTGCATAATATCAGCCGATACAGCATCCAAATCCGCATCAATCGCTTCTAATGCTCTTGGTGGTTCGTACACATAGAAGTGGCGGTTAAATGGAATCTCGTAGCCAACAATACCCACCTCACCGTCTTTCTCATCAGTTTTGCTTTCATCAATCCAAGCGTCTGGAACGTGTGGCAATACTTCACGAGCAAAGTAACCTTCAACGGTTTCGGTTAATGGTACGTTCTCGTTATCACGTAGGTCTGGGTTAGCTTCTACCTTACCTTTGGTCTTACATACTTCCGCTGCATCATCGTGCTTACCAAGGTGCTTCACGATTAGTTTAAGCTGTGTTGCGCTTAGTTTCGCTGGAGCTAGTTTTGCTTTTATAGTGTTATTAAAGAGGTCACGAGATAGCAGCTTCTCTTCATCAAAGGAAGCTAGTGCATCAAGAACCGCTTGTTGTAGTGCTTCATCTAGCTTCGCCCATGCTTTATCGGCTTGTAGAGCTTCTAGGCGAGCTTCATCTCTTGGATAGATCGCCAGTTGCAGTGGGCGCTCAACCGTGATTCTACGGTAGCCAAACTCTTTGTAGTCAAACAGCTTACTAAAGCCGTTTTCAGCAAATTGACCGTAGGTTTTTACGATGGTCTCGATGCTCTCTTCAGTTAGTTCTTTACGTTTACTGCCAAGAGACTTACGCATTGCTGAGTAGAATACATGTTCATCATCACCTTCTACCTCGGCACCTCCGCTACGACCTCGACCACCCGCTTTTGCACGCTCTTTCGATGCGTTGATTAGCTGAACCTTATCTTTACGGTGCTCTGGCTTATGGCTTGATAGAATCCATACATAGGTAGCGATACCCGTGTTGTAGAACATATCGGTAGGTAGAGCGACAATCGCTTCAAGTAGGTCGTTCTCTAGGATATAACGACGAATCTCACTCTCACCGCTACCTGCACCACCAGTAAACAGTGGCGAGCCGTTGAGGATGATACCAATACGAGAGCCACCCTCATGCTGTGGTCGCATTTTGCTAACAAGGTGCATCAAGAACAGTAGTGAGCCATCAGAAACACGAGGTAGACCTGCACCGAAGCGTCCCTCAAAGCCTTTCTCTTTGTGTTCATCGTTGATGTGCTTTTGAATCTTCTTCCAATCCACACCAAATGGCGGGTTAGACAGCATGTAGTCAAACTTCTCAGTGCGCAGTTGATCGTTCGATAGGGTGTTTCCTAGCTTGATGTTATCGACTTTCTGACCTTTGATAAGCATATCCGCTTTACAGATAGCGTAAGACTCAGGGTTAAGCTCTTGACCAAATGCCGATAGTGACGCCTTTTCGTTTAGCTCGTGCACATACTCCATACCAGAAGATAGGAAGCCACCTGTACCCGCTGTTGGGTCATAGATAGAACGCACTAAGCCTGATTGGGTTAGCACTTCATCATCATCGCTGAATACCAATGATGTGGTCAGGCGAACGATGTCTCTTGGAGTGAAGTGCTCACCCGCTGTTTCGTTTGAGCTTTCTGCAAAGCGTCTTATTAGTTCTTCAAACACTAAACCCATGCCGTAGTTGCTGATGGTGTTTGGGTGTAGGTCTGTTTTAGCGAACTGCTTAGCGACTTTGTAGAGTAGGTCTGCTTCTTCAAGCTTGTCGATGGTGTTGAAAAAATCGAAGTGCTCGAAGATTTCACGAGCGTTAGGGCTGAATGACTGAATGTAACTCTCTAGGTTGCTTGCGACACCTGTTTCACCAAGGCGGTTTAAGTCCATCTTAGAGGTGTTGTAGAAGCTTAGCTTTGCCGTGTGCGTTAAAAGCTTTTCTTGCGCTTCTACTGGCATTGCTTTTACTGCTTCAAACTTAGCAATCACTTCTGGCTTGGTTTCTTCTAATACACACTCTAGGCGTCTTAATAGTGTGAACGGTAGGATGATACGACCGTATTGAGATTGCTTAAAGTCACCACGTAGGAGGTCAGCCACCGACCACAGGAATGCGGCTGTTGAAGAGAAGTTGTTGTTAGTCATTATAATCAGCACATTGAATATGAAAAATTGTGCTGATTATATCTGAAAAATCAAATATTGATGTGATCTAATCGGGGGGAGAGGTAACGAAAATTATTCGCCCTCATATCATTCCAAAGTATTTTAGCAACTAAGGCAGCGACTCTTTTGGCGGTGTCATCGCTACAGCCAGAGTTTAACTCTCCTTCGGCTTTGATGCCTAACCTTTCTACTAGAGGGGTGACCATCATGATGAATGACGCATATTCAAATAATAAGTCGTTTTCTTTGTATCGCTGTCGTAGATTCTTTTCAGCTCTTTTAACAATTGCTTGGTGGTAGCAATAGGGAAAATGTATGAGTTTTGTCATCATTTTTCTTAACTGTAGAAATTTAAAAAAGACGACGCAAACTTTTTTTCAGCTCGCTTTCACCGTCGCCACTTCTCTTGTTATCGACTTGCTCCAACAGTGTTTTTAACATTATCGACAACTCTTTATCTTCCACAGAGGCATCTAGAGTGTCGACCAAGTTAAGTTCTTTTTTCATACGGTTGTATTGTCGATTCATTTGCCTAGAGTCTTCTGACTTGAATGCTTCTAACCACTTAGTTGCCTGACTCATCAGCTTCATTAATCGCTGCGTTGTTTCATTCGCTTTATCGTCAATTTCTTGATTACGGCGAGCGGCTTTAACTTGCCACTGTGGTGCTCGCCTCTTCGCCTGACCAAGATAACTTTTCTTGGATGAATAACTTCGATGATCAATCTTCATCACCTCAAGTATCGCTGTATTGAAAGCTTGCTTAACGAGTCTCGTGGTGGACTTTCTTTGCAGATCTCGTAAGTAAACTAGATCATTAGTGAACTTTCCCAATAAGAGGTGTAAATGATCTCCAGAACCTCTTATCTCCTGAGATTGATCCTGTTGATGTACTACCGCTCTCGTAATCTGAGCTAAGTCCTTACCAGTGACGTCAAGGGAGCTGGCAAGGTTGCGCATAATGATGTTGAGTATTTTGCGCCATTCATGGCGATTAGGGCGAATGCCTTTGGGGAGAGCGAAAACTAGCTCAATAGCGGCTTTAGGCGGACGACCACCTTTACGTTTACTCGCCTGATGAAGAGCATATTTGTCGCGATTTCTTATCATGTTCAGCGATGTGTCCTCGCTGCCATATATATTCAAAATTGCTTCTGTATTGCGGTGGTTCTTGTGCTTTACGTCGTTCAGATATCTCTCTCTAGCAAGCACACACTTTGCTGACTCTGTTATTACTGTCCAGTTTTTTAGCATCTCTTTATTGTAATGATACAAATAAGGTCAATGGTTTCAAAATCTTACTCTAAACATGCAGCAGTTCAAGATAGGCAAACCTAGCAACAAGTTGCTTCGTCCTGTTTGCCATCTTGCGGGGAGACCCTGCGACCCCAACTCTACCATTTAAAATGGTAGTTCAATTTGCTTACCCATCAGCACTTGAGCTGCGTCTTGCACTATTGACTCAGCCAACTCTTGAGACTCTTTTTTCAACCGAGAGAAGTCGTCAATATCTCTCAATGGCTTTATAGTTGGTGCAGCTAGAATCATCGCAGGGAAGTCTCTATTAAAAACCCTTTCTAGAAACTGAAATTCTTTACTTTTTTGTCGTATATCTTGCTGATCTAGGTAGCCTTTCTCTATGCATTGCTCGATGACAGCTTCCCATGTCATGACTTTAAAGTTTTCAAATTTATGAAATTCACACGCAACGAGAAGTCGTTTCGTAAATACAAAATGGTTGTCGCTCATAGTTTTATTTAAGCGTACATTTTTTTTCTAAGTGCACAAATTTTTATTTGCAACAGCACTTCACGCTGTCGTCTCTACAGGCTGAAAGGTGATGTGGGTGATGTGGGTGATGTGGGTGATGTGGGTGATGTGGATAAGGCTACTCTAATATAAAAAGATTAAAAGAGAATTTTCCCCTAAAAAGATCCTACTGTATGATGAGGTTGGCTGTTTCAAATTTGAGAGTTTTTTATCCCTCAAATGTCCCCCAGAGTGTCGACTCAATCTTAAAGCTATGATTTATAATGTTATGTTCAGCAGTTGCACATATCGAGCATTGGAGCGACAGACAAGCGGTTAGCCGCATATTTACTAGTATTGTCAGGTTTCATAAGGTGTTACTCAAAGTCTATACACTGTGTAGAACATAGGTTCGCTAGAGTTGCCCTACAGCCTTTGGTTCAGTACGTATTCAGTATCGACTGACAAAGTAGGACGAATAGCATCATTTAGCATGAAAAATAATTGGGCGATTATACACAGGGAAGCAGAAACATTCAGGAAAAAGAATTCGGAAATTCCTTAACCGAAGCCTGTGAGTAGAACATCCTTTATTGCATACGGACTGGTGAAGTTTGCAAACTACGTTGGATAGAAAAGCCCCAAGGAAGAAAGAAGGTAATCATATGATTGTACCGTTGCTTGGCGATTCATTTGAGATCGCACTAAAGCAACCAAACAAAGGTGAACTTATTTTTCCATACAACTCACGAAGTGTTAGCGTAGGCTTTCAGTGTGTAAGGAACGAATTAGGTATTGAGGATTTGAAGTATCGCGACTTGCGAAGAGAAGGAGCAAGTCGGTTATTTGAAAAGGGCTACTCAATTGAGGAAGTAGCTCAAGTGACAGGTCATCGTAATCTCAATATCTTATGGCAGGTTTATACTCAGTTATTTCCACATAAACTTCACAACAAGGCTCAGTAATGAGCCTCATCTTACGATTATTTCGATGGTACGAACTCGAACACTACGTGTTTTTTAGATTCGACTAATGAATAAGGAACTTTACCTAGGGAGCTTAAATCTTTTTCATTATCTGTATTTACTAACACAGTTCCATCCCAATACTCACCGGTCGGTGGGCAAGTATGCAAAACTTCTTCTAAAATACTTTCTATTTTAGTATCTACGGCAACAACCTTTCCGAATTTAGGTAGGCTTGCATACCACAACTTGGCACCAAGTGGAGTTTGCTCTTGATCTGATTGTACCGCACCATAGTGATGGCCAAGCATTTGATAACCTATTGGGGAAATGCGATAGCGGCGATACTTTTCCTTAATGTAAGCTCCACAAATTCTTGGGACTATTGTTAGTTCCTTAACTGAGATGGGCCCGGGAAGAATATTAAATGCAATTCTACCTATAACATTCTCTTCATACATTCCATCATAATTTTCAACCACATAATCATACAAATCTTTCACCTCTAAAGCTCTCTCTTGAGCCTGAGTTAAAAGATCTATTGCCGAATCCAATTCTTCAAAATCAATTGCAAAAATAATTACAACTCCATCTGGAGTCTCAGCATCTGATACATATGTGTCTCGTTGATGGTGTACCATCCTAAGAGGAATTGGAATGCCTGCATCATCAACAACATCGTAATGTTCACTAATAACTGGTAACTCTTCATAGTTACCACTGTTGAGTTGTTTTGCATATCCGGTTGGATTTAATTCAGGCACAAAAAAGGCTCCTTACCTATGTGAGGAGCCTAGTATACCCTATAATTTAACTTTTAAAAAACTTGGGGAACTCTTCCAAGCTCTTGTTGTGCAAAGTTAAATATTTTACTTTTAAGTAATTTTGTGATTGAGCCAGTTAGACTCTGTGACTTGAAGGCAAGATGGTTTTGCTTAAAGCTAAAACGAGCCTCTGCCAATATCTCGACTTGATATTTCTGGACATCTGTAGAATCGACAACAATGAACCTAGCTAAGTCATCGCCTGCATAGAGGCAACGCACCTGATAACAGCTTTTGCTATCATCGGTTGGTACAGATGTTATCAATCTGCTTTCCAGCACTGTTTGGTTCGTGCGCGTAATCATAATCCTAGTTCCAATTAAAGGTATGCTCTCAATCTTTGGGCTCGGAATTATACTCTTCAGCCCTAAAAGATCCAGTTTTGCCTTATCTTTATACCTTGAATAAAGGTGAAACACCATAAAAACCATCAATTCTTTAACAACAGTATAGGTAAGCATTACGATAAAAAAGAATGTTTTTTTAATCTAGAGTTGCACATATACTGTTCTGCAAGCTTAAATTAAGTGTAGAAGGTAAAGCTCTCAGGGACACTCTACATCTAAATTAATTATAAATACATTTTCATTTTTCAATGGAGTACATCGCCTCTAACCATATGTTACGTCATCATAAGGCATTTGTTTTCAAGCCGAGTCAAACGTTCATCCATCTTTTCCATCATTAGGCGCAGCCACTTAACATCAGTTTTAAGTGTAACCTCTACACCGACCCCGCTCGACAGGGCACTAGCAATCGCGACTATTAGTGTTTGATACTCTGCCATTTACCTGAACTCATTGCGTAGGGTTTCCCATAGGCCAAATACTATTGGAGAACTTACGCCAATAATACCACCGAATTGAACACCGTCTACCGATACGCTTGCAGTTTTCAGTCGAAGGGAACCATACCGTCACACAATGGCCGTCTACGCACAAGGTGTGCGTGAAAGCATACGAGTCGTAGGTTACCTCACACTTTTATATTTCAACCCATTCACAGAGCCTCTATTTTGACGTCAATAATCAGTTATATCTTGAGTCATGCGGTCATTTTGAGTTACCTTGTCTTATTCAAAGTCATAAGTCACAATACGCTCTGTACCTGACTTTTATTGAAATTAAGGACACCTCGCTGATTTTACTGTCAAAATAGTAAGTAGTTAGAGACGTCCCTTTGTATGGTGAAAAATTTGGACCAAACATTAATAGAGCAAGTTGAAGGGATATGCGCATCACGAGGCGTTCGTTTAACACCTCAAAGAAAGCGAGTGTTTGAGCTTATCTTAGCGAATAAAAAAGCCTCTAGTGCTTATGAGTTACTGGAACAGCTTAAGCAAAGTGAACCTCAGGCCAAACCACCTACTGTATATCGCGCTTTAGACTTTTTGTTGGAACAAGGTTTCATTCACCGAGTTGAGTCAACAAACAGCTTTATTTGCTGCTGCTCTTGTAATGCTCACAAACATTTCTCACAGCTGCTAATCTGTGATAAGTGTGGCAGCGTTATCGAATTGCAAGACGATGACCTGATATCTCAACTCGCTAACAATGCAGACAAGCACGGCTTTCGATTGACCAACCACGTCATCGAATCTCATGGCACTTGCCAAGCCTGCTCGACTGAGCTGAAAGATTAAGATTATAGAAGAACATTATGCGCGCTGAATTTGTAAACCCGTTTTTAGCCTCTCTCATGAATGTGCTGAAAACGATGGCTTCTCTAGAATTGAAGCCACAGAAACCTAGAGTTAAAAAAGATGAAATCGCTCGTGGTGATGTCTCTGGTTTAATCGGTATGGTTGGCCCACAATCTCGTGGTTCAATGTCGATCACTTTTGATGAAGGCCTAGCGCTAGAAATCATGCAGAACATGCTGGGTGAGCGCCCTAACGGTCTAAACGAAGAAGTTACCGATATGGTTGGTGAGATCACTAACATGGTAACGGGCGGTGCAAAGCGTATCCTTGCTGAAAGTGGCTTCGATTTTGATATGGCAACACCGATTGTTGTATCAGGCAAAGGACATACGATTCGTCACAAGTGTGAAGGTGCAATCATCATCATGCCGTTCTCATCTCAATGGGGTAATGCCTTCATCGAGATCTGTTTCGAATAACAGCATCGAACGTTCGACTTTAAAGAAAGCGAATTGAAAGAAAGGTTGGCGCAGTGCCAGCCTTTTTTATTACCTGCTATTTATCGAAGTACATGGCTTACTCTGGAAAAACAAAAACGCCAGCTCGAAGGCTGGCGTTTCTTTTTACCGGTTCAACTCAATTAAGCTTTAAGCGCTTTAAATGCGTTGATTAGACCGTTAGTTGAGCTATCGTGAGATGTCACTTCTGCGTCATCAGCAAGCTCAGGTAGGATTTGGTTCGCCAGTTGCTTACCAAGCTCTACACCCCATTGGTCGAAGCTGAAGATGTTCCAGATAACGCCTTGTACGAAGATCTTGTGCTCGTACATCGCGATTAGGTTACCCAGAGTGCGAGGCGTGATTTGCTTAACTAGGATAGAGTTTGTTGGGCGGTTACCTTCAAACACTTTAAATGGTACAAGTTCTGCTACTTCTTCCGCTGTTTTACCTGCTGCTAGGAATTCAGCTTCTACTGTCTCTTTTGTCTTACCGAATGCTAGTGCTTCAGTTTGAGCAAAGAAGTTAGACATTAGCTTCTGATGGTGATCAGATGCTGGGTTGTGGCTGATTGCTGGAGCAATGAAGTCAGAAGGGATCAGCTTAGTACCTTGGTGAATCAGCTGGTAGAATGCGTGCTGGCCGTTTGTACCAGGCTCACCCCAGATGATTGGACCCGTTTGGTATTCCACTGGGTTACCGTCACGGTCAACAAACTTACCGTTAGACTCCATGTTACCTTGCTGGAAGTACGCAGCAAAACGGTGCATGTATTGGTCGTAAGGCAGAATTGCTTCAGACTCAGCGCCGTGGAAGTTGTTGTACCAAATACCGATTAGCGCAAGGATAACTGGAATGTTGCTTTCAAACTCAGTTGAAGCAAAGTGGTTATCCATGTCGTGAGCACCTTCAAGAAGCTCAACGAAGTTATCGAAACCTACAGACAGTGAAATCGATAGACCGATTGCAGACCATAAAGAGTAACGACCGCCAACCCAGTCCCAGAATTCGAACATGTTGTCTGTATCGATACCAAACTCAGCTACCGCAGTTGCGTTAGTAGATAACGCTGCGAAGTGCTTAGCTACGTGTGCTTCATCACCCGCTTCTGCTAGGAACCAATCACGTGCAGAGTGTGCATTCGTCATTGTTTCTTGAGTTGTAAACGTCTTAGAAGCCACTAGGAATAGTGTTGTTTCTGGGTTTACTTTCTTCAGTGTTTCAACGATGTGAGTACCATCAACGTTAGACACGAAGTGCATGTTTAGGCGTGTTTTGTATGGTGTTAGGGCTTCAGTCACCATGTATGGACCTAGGTCCGAACCACCGATACCAATGTTTACAACATCAGTGATCTCTTTACCTGTGTAACCTTTCCACTCACCTGATACGATGCGGTGTGTGAAGAGTTCCATTTTTGCTAGAACAGCATTTACAGCAGGCATTACATCTTTACCATCAACCATCACTGGCTTATCGCTGCGGTTACGCAGAGCAGTGTGAAGAACTGAACGGCCTTCAGTTTGGTTGATTGCGTCACCTTTGAACATTGCTTCGATTGCAGATTTAACTTCTGTTTCGTTAGCAAGTGCGAATAGGTGCTGCATCGTTTCTGCATCGATAAGGTTCTTAGAGTAATCGACTAAGATGTCTGAACCGAAGCGAGTAGAGAACGCGTCAAAACGCTTTGCATCTTGAGCAAATAGCTCTTTTAGCTCCATATCTTGAGCAGATTCAAAGTGTGCAGTTAGAGATTTCCACGCTTGTGTTTGCGTTGGGTTGATATTTTTCAACATGGTAACTATCCCGATGTTACTTTAGGTTTTATTCTCAATATCACCAATGTGATAAGAGAACCCCCGATTAGGCAAAAGCTCTATGATTCGGTGACGACAAAGATTTCATCATCACTGAAAGATTCTTTGTAATTTTTTTTCACGGCGTATTATGCCGTATATAACCATCAGCGCCTTGAGATAAATCACGGTTCGTTTTTGTGAACCACTAACTGGCGCTGATTTCGGTTCTACACTGTAGAAGTGTGAACTAAACCCTGTAAATTCAAGTTCAAAAGATAGCGTTAAACCGCTTTTTTGCCAAATACATTATAGAGGATGCTATATGTGGTTTCAGAAGACTATTCACCTCAATGCACGAAAGCGTGGATTTCATCTCATTACTGATGAAATTGAACAACACATCAACGACATTAATTGTCCAACTGTTGGTTTATTACACTTATTTATCCAACATACTTCTGCGAGCTTAACCCTCAATGAAAACGCCGATCCTACCGTACGTGCGGATATGGAGTCGCACTTTAATCGCTATGTACCTGAGAGAGCGCCGTACTATCGACACACTTATGAGGGCGACGACGACATGCCAGCACACATTAAAGCATCGCTTCTGGGCAATAATGTGACAATCCCCATTACCAATGGTCGATTAGCTTTAGGAACATGGCAGGGCATTTACTTAGGTGAACATCGTGATTTCGGCGGTAGCCGCACCGTGATACTGACAATCCAAGGTGAATAACGTAGAAAAACCTTAATTGAATCAATAAAAAAGAGTGGTACGTTTCCACTACCACTCTTATTCATAGGGCTTTAGGCCTACAGTAGGCCAAATGCTTTTTAAGCTCAGTTGAGCGAGAACATTAGCTTTAGAAGGGCTGGTTTATCATAACCCTAAAGGTACCTTCGTCACCGCCTCGGGCTAGTTCTGCTCTCACCACAATTCCTTCTACCTGAAAGCGCACCGCGCCACCCAAACTCCATTTCATATCGGTATGCAGTGTTTTTACATCGTACTCATCAGCCACTCGCCCTACTTCGGCAAAAGCAACCCACTGCCACCAAGGCAAGTCGTAGTAGTTAATCAGCGGAATGTCTTCCAGTGGCTGCCATTCAGGTAACACACGATATTCCGCTGAGTAATGAACTGCAGAGCGACCATGGAATCTGCCACCGGTATAACCTCTTAATCGGTATAGACCACCAAGGCGCGCTTGCTCAGTTTCAGGTGGACGAGCACACTCCTGACCAGAGCAGTTATTCCACGTTGGTGTATCGGCGGTATAGAAGTCAAAAGCTAAGACTTGTTGGTCAAACCAATCTCCAAGTGGACCTAGTGCGTAATATTGGCTGTTTTGAAATGTCCATTTAAACCAAGGGTCACTCTCAGACCAATCGTCAGCACCCGTCGTCAGCTTTAACAAAGAGTGTGAACCTTTGGTTGGGTTACGAGTGCTGTCTCGATTATCCCAATCAAAGCTTAAACTAAAGCCTGTCGCTTTCTCGGCTTGGTTGAGGTCTTTGAGCTCACGAGAGGTATAAAACGGCGTAAAGATAATCGAGCTCACGCCAGACTCTAGCGGAGAGGCGAAACTGACGTCTTTAATCGGTTGGAACGCCCCCAAAAGACCATGCTCAGCGACATTCCCCCAAGGCAGCAAATACTTAAACTCAGCTTGATAGTTTTGCTCGTGACCGTCAGCGATGGTTTTATCCAGATCAGAAGAGTCATTGCTGCCCTGATCACCAAGATAATATGGATTGTCATTAAAACGAGCTTGGTACATCTGAGTACTAAACAGCAGGTTTTGCGACAACGCGTAGTTAAAAGCGGACAAGAAGACGACGTAGCTGTCTTTATCGGAATAGAGCGCGGTACCAAACAATGCTGCCTGTGGCTGCCCTACTCCTTTTGCGACACCAGCAACCCCAAAGGTATTACCCATGGTTTCAGTGCTGAAGTAAAAGGGAACAAACGCAGAGTCTTTGGGTTCTTTCTCTGGTTTATCGGAGGCTTGAGCGGGAGTAAAAACCAGCGAGGCCGCCAGCGTCATAGCACTGGCAAACCACCTTTTTTTACCACTCACGATTTCACGTACTCCATCGCGACACGTGAAGTGAGTTTGGTAACCAATTCATAAGCGATAGTGTCAATGTGAGACGCAACCTCTTCCGAAGGTAGAGCTTTACCCCATAAGGTCGCTTCATCACCCACTTGGTCGGTGGCATCAGGGCCGAGATCGACAGTAAGCATATCCATTGAGACACGACCTGCAATCGGCACTTTGCGACCATTGATGAACACGGGTGTGCCGTTAGGTGCGGTACGTGGGTAACCATCACCGTAACCAATAGCAATCACGCCCATTTTGGTATCGCGGTCACTGGTCCAGTTTCCGCCATAGCCAACGCTTTCACCGGCTTTAAGATCACGAACTGCAATCAGGTGCGAGGTTAGTGTCATCACCGGCTGAAAGCCTAGGTCTTGTGCCGTCTGTTCTACAAACGGAGAGACGCCGTAAGAGATAATCCCAGGGCGAACCCAATCTAAGTGGCTCTCTGGCCATGCTAGCAAGCCTGCAGAGTTCGCCAAAGAGCGCTCACCCTCGCAGCCCTCCGTTAAGGACAGGAATAGTTCTGTTTGTTGCTGTGTTGTGCCTTTATCTAACTCATCCGCACAACCGAAGTGGCTCATATAGCGCAGTGGTTTAGCGACATTAGGACACTGATGAAGACGCTCCACAAAGTTTTGGTACTGCTCAGAGCGAACCCCTAAACGGTGCATACCACTATCCACCTTCAACCAAACAACAACCGGAGCTTCAAGCTTGGTGTTTTCTAGCGCGCTTAACTGCTCTTCGCAGTGCACCACGGTTTGAATGTTGTTGGTGACAAGGATCGGCAAATCACCTGAAGAGTAAAAGCCTTCAAGCAATAGAATAGGTTGCACAATACCGCCCGCACGCAGCTGCAGCGCTTCTTCAATACGAGCTACACCGAATGCGTCGGAATTTTTAGAGTGTTTGGCAATCTGCAGTAAGCCGTGACCGTAGCCATTGGCTTTGACTACCGACATTACTTTACATTGAGGCGCCTTCGACTTTATCTGGCGAAGGTTATGCTCTAGTGCATTGAGATCAATGCTCGCGGTCGCCGCTTTCATGTACGTCATTAAGCGTTACTCATCATCAAATGCAGGACCTGCATAGTTATCAAATCGAGAGTGCTGACCTTGGAAGGTCAAACGAACCGAACCGATTGGGCCGTTACGCTGCTTACCGATAATAATTTCCGCGATACCTTTCAGTGAGCTGTCTGGGTTATAAACTTCATCACGGTAGATAAACATGATTAAGTCGGCATCTTGCTCAATCGAGCCCGATTCACGCAAGTCCGAGTTAACTGGGCGCTTATCAGCACGTTGCTCTAGGGAACGGTTAAGCTGAGACAGTGCCACAACAGGAACATTCAGCTCTTTCGCTAAAGCTTTCAGAGAGCGAGAGATCTCGGCAATTTCCAAGGTACGGTTATCAGAAAGAGACGGCACACGCATCAGTTGAAGGTAGTCGATCATGATCATTGAAAGACCATCGTGCTCACGAGCAATACGACGTGCACGTGAACGTACTTCGGTTGGCGTTAGGCCTGAGCTGTCATCGATGTACATATTCTTCTTGTCCATGAGGATGCCCATGGTTGAAGAGATACGAGCCCAATCTTCGTCATCCAACTGACCAGTACGAATCTTGGTTTGGTCTACGCGAGAAAGAGACGCAAGCATACGCATCATCAGCTGTTCGCCCGGCATCTCTAGCGAGAAGATAAGAACAGGTTTGTCTTGTTTCATTGCCGCGTTTTCACACAAGTTCATCGCAAAGGTGGTTTTACCCATCGATGGACGCGCCGCAACAATGATTAAATCAGAGCCTTGTAGGCCAGCGGTTTTCTTGTTGAGGTCGTTAAAGCCAGTATCGACACCTGTCACACCATCTTGCGGCGTTTTGTATAGGATCTCGATACGCTCTAACGTCTTCTCTAGAATGCTGTCTACGTTTTGCGGGCCTTCGTTCTCGCTCGCACGACCTTCTGCAATCGCGAATACTTTACTCTCGGCAAGATCAAGCAGGTCTTCTGAAGTGCGGCCTTGTGGGTCATAACCAGAATCGGCGATCTCATTCGCCACACCAATCAGGCTACGAACTAGAGCACGCTGCGCGACGATATCTGCATACGCGTTAATGTTTGCCGCACTTGGGGTATTTTTTGCAAGGTCTGCAAGGTAAGCGAAACCACCCACCTCTTCAAGTTGCTCACGCAGCTCTAAGTGTTCTGAGAGTGTAATAAGATCCAGAGGGGCACTTTCTTCTAGAATGTCTTTCACTGCTTCGAAAATCAGACGGTGTGGACGGCTATAAAAGTCCTTCGCCACGACCTTCTCAGCAACCGTATCCCAGCGTTCGTTGTCCAGCAACAGGCCGCCAATCACGGATTGCTCAGCTTCTAATGAATGGGGCGGGACTTTAATCGCGTCCACCTGATCGTTGGCTGATTTCTGATTTCTGGTATCCACTATGACTACACTCAAATAACTAATAATGATCGCTCATTATACCCAAGAACATCCATTTGTAATGCTATGGAGTGGGTTTGTTTTAGTCTTAAGTAAGAATTTACCTATTGCTGACTCAAATCACCAAGGGTAGCATTACGATCCTCCACCCATTCACTGTCCTAATGAGGTATGCGTGTCCAAATTATTTGCTCTTAGCCTTGGTCTACTGAGCACTCCATTAGCTTTGGCTAATGACACAGAATCCTCTGTTGATAAGCTTCTTGACTCAATAGAAGTGGCTGAGCCTTTAGAGCCAGCTGAAGAGTTACAATTAGAAGCAGCAACAGATGTTGTGGATATGGATATCGCGCCGAGTGACACAGACACTGAACCTGCAGATCCGCTCGCGACCGAAGTCGAATTTGGATATCAGTCGCATACTGGTAATTCAGACTCTCGCTCGCTAAACGCACGCCTCAGTGCTGAATACACAGAAGGACGTCACCGTAGTACGGGTGAATGGAAGTATTACAACCTTTACAAAGATGGCGAAGAAGATAAGAGACAGTCGACTTACACCGCGCAGAGTGACTATAAGTTAAGTCCAAAAACCTACCTTTACGGAAGTTTTAAAGGTGTAGACTCTCGCTACAGTGCTTACTTTAAGGATTATACGATTTCGACGGGTTTAGGTTATCAGTTCTCAAATACTGAAACCTTCGTGTTAGAGTTCGAACTTGGTCCTGGTTTTCGTTACCAAGAACCCAACCTAGATGAAATCGATGATGACGATATTATCTTTCCAGAGATCGTCGAAGAAGGTATCTTCCGAGGCAATTTAAACTCGTCTTGGCAGATACTGCCTAACCTGCGCTTCAATGCGGATATGACGTTGGTATCAGGTAGAAGTAACCTAAGACTCGACACCGACCTCGAGGCCGTAAATGACATCACCGAAAACATTGCGCTCAAGATTGCACACTCACGTCAATATCACGATAAAGTGCCGAATGGCTTAGATAAAGCAGACTCTGTGCTTTCCGTGAATCTGTTGTTCCAGTTTTAAGAGCATTCCCAACAGCCTTTAGGGTAAAAAGATCATCATAGGCTTTTTACCTACCGTAACTCTTACACCCTCATACCTGTATAACAGACCTTGGCCGCTCGCCCGAATTCCAGACATAAAAAAACACCAGCCGAAGCTGGTGTTTTAAAACTTTCAAAAGAAAGAATTCGTCTTTTAACTGAAATTACTCAGCAGCAACGATAGCGATGTTCGCTGTAGCAAATACTTCAGAGTGAAGTTGGATGCTTACTTCGAATTCACCGATGTTACGTAGAGCGCCTTCAGGTAGGCGTACTTCGCTCTTAGCAACTTCAACACCTGCAGCTGTGATAGCGTCAGCGATGTCGCGAGTACCGATAGAACCGAATAGTTTACCTTCGTCACCAGCTTTAGAAGCGATAACAACAGCTTCTAGAGCGTTAACTTTCTCTGCGCGAGCTTCTGCAGCAGCTAGTTGCTCAGCAACTTTAGCTTCTAGTTCAGCACGGCGAGTTTCGAACATAGCAACGTTATCTTTAGTTGCCATAACTGCTTTACCTTGTGGGATAAGGAAGTTACGAGCGTAGCCAGATTTAACGTTTACTTGGTCGCCAAGGCCACCTAGGTTACCGATCTTATCAAGTAGAATAACTTGCATTATCTTAGTCCTCTTAAACTTTTATTAACTCTTACCAATTACTGATGCTTGTCAGTGTATGGTAGAAGTGCTAGGTAACGAGAACGCTTGATAGCGCGAGCTAGTTGACGCTGATACTTAGCGCTTGTACCAGTGATACGGCTAGGTACGATTTTACCAGCTTCAGTGATGTAGTTTTTTAGAGTTGCTACGTCTTTGTAGTCAATCTCTTGTACGCCTTCTGCAGTGAAACGGCAGAATTTACGACGACGGAAGAAACGAGCCATGGGCTATCTCCTGATCTTAAATTTAAAAAAGCGGTCTTCCATAAATACCGAAGTAGTTACGAAGAACCTAAAACAAGTTGAGAATTTTTTAAGGCTTTACGCCAAAAAAGAATTACTCAGCAGATGCTTCTGGCTTAGCTTCTGTACGCTCTTCGCGACGAGGAGCACGCTCTGCACGCTCTTCTTTTTGCTTAAGCATAATAGATTGCTCAGTCACAGCGCCTTTAGTGCGCATGATCATGTTACGTAGAACTGCATCGTTGAAACGGAAAGCAGTTTCTAGCTCGTCGATCACTTCTTGACCAGCTTCAACGTTCATTAGAACGTAGTGAGCTTTGTGAAGCTTGTTGATTGGGTAAGCCATTTGACGGCGGCCCCAGTCTTCTAGACGGTGGATAGTACCGCCAGCTTCAGTGATAGAACCAGTGTAACGCTCGATCATGCCAGCAACTTGCTCGCTTTGATCAGGGTGCACCATGAATACGATTTCGTAATGACGCATTGGTTGCTCCTTACGGATTATTAGCTTCCACAGTTGGCTCAGTCATCCAGAGGAAGCAAGGAACTAAAGATAATTGACTGAGTTTTAAGGACGGCAAATATTATAGAAAGAACCCCTTATTGGCAAGTGGTATTTGGCGAATAATGAAACAGTTTTTCTTTCGCCATCTAGCCATCCGTGATTCTCTCAAGATCTACCTTAATTCGATAAAAACAAACGCCCACCAGCATGTGGTGGGCGTTAGAAATAAATCAATTCAATGAGCGATTTACTGCGCTAAACGCTGACGTACCGCTTCAAACAGGCAAATACCAGAAGCCACTGAAACATTAAGGCTTGATACGCTACCAGCCATAGGGATCTTAATAAGGTCATCACAGGTTTCGCGCGTTAGACGACGCATACCGTCACCCTCAGCACCCATCACAACCGCTAGTGGGCCAGTCAGTTTTGCTTGGTAGATATCATGCGTCGCTTCGCCCGCTGTACCCACAAACCACACGCCTTTCTCTTGTAGAGCACGCATAGTACGCGCCAGGTTAGTCACGCGAACTAGCGGAACAGTTTCTGCAGCACCACATGCCACTTTGCTTACTGTTGCTGTTAACGGCGAAGAGCGGTCTTTCGGTACGATTACAGCCGCAACACCTGCTGCGTCTGCATTACGTAGACATGCGCCTAAGTTGTGCGGATCTGTCACACCATCAAGAACCAGCAGTAGAGGCTGTTCATGCTGAGCAAGAATGTCATCAAGGTCATTCTCATTCAGCTGCTTAGCTGGTTTCACCTTAGCGATGATACCTTGGTGATTAGCGCCTTGGGCTTTGTCATCCAGCACTTTACGACCCATTTGTTGGATAGACACCCCAAACTGCTGCAGTTGGTTCAACAGCGGTAATAGACGCTCATCTTGACGGCCTTTTAATACATAAGCCTCGATAAAGCGTGCGGGGTCTTTTTCTAGAACAGCCTTCACCGCGTGAATGCCATAGATAAATTCGTTACTCATTGTCTACCTGTTCGGTTTGTTACGTTAAGGAGAGCAAGCTGCGCCTCTCCTTAATTCACTATTCAATATCGAGTAGGCAGTACTTATGCCTACTCCTGTGTTAAGCCTTTGGCGCTTTTGGCTTACGCTTTGCCGTGCGCTTCTTTTTCGCTTTCGGCTTATCGGTACTCGCCGGTTTACGCTTCGACTTTCTCTTGCTGCTTGTCCCTTCTTCACTGCTACCATCTGGGCGCTTGGTAGGCTCAACTAATGGTTTAGCACTGCTTCCTGGGCGGCGGCTTTTGACAGCTGCGCGTTTTTTGCTTTTTGCCTTTTTCGCAGCATCCGCTGCACGTTTCTTCGCGGTTTTACCTTTACCACGAGGCTTGCGGTCAGTATCGACAATATCAAAGTCAATCTGGCGGCTATCTAGATTTACCGCAGAGACCTTAACCTTCACTGAATCGCCAAGGCGGTAGATATTACCAGAACTCTCACCAATTAATCTCTGTCCAATTGGGTCAAATTGGTAGTAATCGTTGGCTAGTGACGTCACATGCACTAAGCCATCAATATGCAGCTCTGTTAGGCGAACAAAGAAGCCAAAACCAGTTACGTTAGCAATCACACCCGGCATCTCTTCGCCAACGTGGTCTTGCATGTATTCACACTTCAGCCAATCCGACACTTCACGTGTGGCATCATCTGCACGACGCTCGGTTGTCGAACACTGCTCACCGTAGAAATCCATATCATCAAATGAGTAATGGTAACCACCAGTTGGCGTCCAACGGTCTGTGTTGCGGCCTTCACCTTTAGCAATCAGGTACTTGATCGCACGGTGTAGCAGTAAGTCTGGGTAACGACGAATAGGCGAAGTAAAGTGCGCGTAGCGCTTCAGTGCCAAGCCAAAGTGGCCACAGTTATCAGCGTTGTATACCGCTTGCTTCATAGAGCGCAGCAGCATGGTTTGAATCAGTTCGCGGTCTTCACGCTCGTTAATCTGACGAATCAGTTGTGCGTAATCGGTTGGCGATGGCTGCAGACCACCTTCCAAGCTTAGACCTAACTCACCCAAGAAATCTTTAAAGCCTGCAAGGCGCTCTTCTCCTGGTGTCTCGTGGATTCGGTATAGAGCTGGCTCTTTGGCTTTTTCTACTAATGAAGCAGAAGCAATATTCGCCAGAATCATACACTCTTCGATGATCTTGTGAGCATCGTTGCGAATCACAGGTTCAATGCGGTCAATCTTACGATCAGCATTGAAGATGAACTTGGTTTCTACTGTTTCAAACTCAATCGCACCACGCTCATCACGAGTCTGCTTAAGCACCTTGTACATCTTATGCAGCTCTTCAAGGTGCGGTACTTCTTTCTCGTAACGCTGACGAAGCTCTTCATCACCATCGAGAATCGCGCCTACCTTGTTGTAAGTCAGACGCGCATGCGAGTTCATCACCGCTTCATAATGCTTGTAACCCGATAGCTTGCCGTTCTCTGAAATGGTCATTTCACACACCATACACAGACGGTCAACTTGCGGGTTTAGGGAACACAAACCATTAGATAGCACTTCAGGCAGCATCGGAACAACCTGAGATGGGAAGTACACCGAGTTACCTCGGTTAATCGCTTCTTTATCTAGAGCGGTATCTGGACGCACGTAGTAACTTACATCAGCAATCGCTACCCATAAGCGCCAGCCACCACCTTTCTTCGCTTCACAGTAAACCGCATCATCGAAGTCACGCGCATCTTCACCATCGATTGTCACCAAAGGCAGCTCACGTAAATCTACACGGCCTTCTTTCGCTTCTTCAGGAACATGCTCGCCTAGGTTTTCAATCTGTTTCTCAACCGCTTGCGGCCATTCATGAGGGATTTGGTGAGTGTGAATCGCAATCTTAGTCTCCATCCCCGGAGCCATGTTCTCACCCAAAACTTCCGTAACTTTACCCATCATATTGCGTGAACGACCACCGCGATCCGTAATTTCGATCACCACAACGTTACCCATACGAGCACCGCCTTTATGCTCGGTTGGGATCAGAATGTCGTGACTGATTCGGGAATCATCAGGAACTACATAAGAGTGGCCATACTCTAGGAAGAAGCGACCAATTAACGGTGCTGTGCGCTCTTCAAGTACACGTACTAAACGGCCTTCACGACGACCGCGTTTGCTGTTGTCAGTCGGTTGTGCCAATACATAGTCACCATGCATCAGTGTCTTCATCTGATGATGTGGCAGTAGAATGTCGTCATCCTTGCCTTTGCTGCCATCAGGGCGCACCCAGCCGTGACCATCTTTATGACCAATCACATACCCTTTAATCAGCTCCAGTTTCTCCGGTAGTGCGTAGCATTGGCGACGCGTAAAGATCAATTGGCCATCACGCTCCATCGCACGCAGACGACGGCGCAAACCTTCATATTGGTCTTCGCCTGATAAACCTAATGCCTCGAACAGATCGTTACGGTTCATTGGAATATTCGCGTCCGTTAGAAACGAAAGAATAAACTCGCGACTTGGAACTGGATTCTCGTAGTTTTGCGACTCTCGGTCTGCAAAAGGATCAGCATTAGCTGTGGTTGTCGTATTTTCTGACATCGGTATCTTTTTGGTCATAGGCGGGCCTGCTTAAGCAAGGAAGGGATATACATCTATTATATCCGATGCAACAGGTAAGCTACAGATATGCTTTGGAAAACCGACAAATTAGCTGAGATTGATACAAATCTTCATGATGTGAAATATCCGTTCGTAATTCTGTTCGACCATCAAATTTTTACGCAAACGATAAAACAAACGTTTGCGACACTGTTGAAATCGACTATGATTCAGCAAAATTTACCAAATCCTGTTCTGAGTATTGATATGAATTTAAAACGCACCTTAATTGCATCAGCGATGGCTAGCCTATCTCTGTTTTCTTTGACGAGTAACGCAATGGAAAAAGCGGATCTGATGATCACAGATGCCATGGTTCTGACCATGAACCAAGACAAAACCGTCTATGAGAGCGGTACGGTAGTAGTTAAAGACAATAAAATCATTGCTGTGGGCGACGCTTCATTAGAGAAGCAATACCAAGCAGAGCAAATACTTGATGTCGACGGCGACATCGTAATGCCAGGTCTTATCAATACTCACACTCACGTTTCAATGACTGTGTTCCGCTCATTGGCTGACGATGTGCCTGACCGTCTACACCGCTATATCTTCCCATTGGAGAAAAAACTGGTTTCTCGCGATATGGTTCGCATTGGCGCCAACCTAGGTAACGTTGAAATGGTCAAAGGTGGCGTAACCACTTATGCGGATATGTACTACTTCGAAGATGAGGTTGCGAAGACCGTCGATAAGATTGGTATGCGAGCTGTACTGGGTGAGACCGTAATTAAATTCCCAGTTGCAGATGCAGCCAATGCTGAGGAAGGGATTAAGTACGCGCTCAACTTCATTGAAGAGTACAAAGGCCACCCGCGTATCACGCCAGCATTCGCACCACACGCCCCTTACACCAATACCACAGAAATCCTACAAAAAGTAGCGAAGCTATCTCTGGAACTAGATGTTCCTGTGATGATCCACCTTGCAGAGTCTCATCGTGAAGAAGAGAAGATCGCCGAGCGCTCTGATGGCCTATCGCCTGTTCAGTACATGCATAGCATTGGCGCACTCAACAAAAACCTAGTTGGCGCACACATGATCTTGGTTGATGACGAAGACATTAAACTAGTGAAAGAGTCAGACATGGGCGTTGCACACAATATGAGTGCTAACATCAAATCAGCAAAAGGCGTCTCGCCTGCTCTGCAGATGTACGATGAAGATGTGCGTATTGGCCTAGGTACCGATGGTCCAATGTCGGGTAACACCTTGAGCACTATCGATGAATTCAACCAAGTCGCTAAAGTTCATAAGCTAGTTAACAAAGATCGTGCAGCAATGCCGCCGATCAAAGTGATCGACATGGCGACAATGGGCGCAGCAAAAGCACTACACATGGAAGATAAGATCGGATCATTAGAGATCGGTAAGTTGGCGGACATCATTGTGATCGATACCAAAGCGCCAAACATGGTACCGGTTTACAACCCATACTCTGCACTGGTGTACTCAGCAAACTCAGGTAACGTTCGCCACTCAATCGTCGATGGTAAACTGCTGATGAAAGACCGCAACATGCTCACTGTTGATGAAGATAAGATTCGTCAAGAAGCACTGGATTTCACTAAGGTCGTGCGTGAAACCGTTGTTGAGTCAGGTGAAGTGGTTCAATAATCTCGCCACGTAATAGTATGACTATCTAAATGCAAAAAGCCCTGCACTAATCTAATTAGGCAGGGCTTTTCAGCTTTCAGTGTCCCGTAATAATGAGTGCAGAGATCATTACAGGATTGGGATTCGGTATTACCAGAAAACGTCGCGTCGTTTAGCTCGAGCAATAATGTTGTCTGGCATTCTTTGCTCCAACCCACTCCTCAATACGGAGATGCGTTTGTGTTGACGCTGATCGGCAGTGACGGAATTATACAGCCAGCGGTACGCGTCTTCATAATCTAACGGGCTACCATAATCACGCAGTAATAGCTCAGCTAAGTGAATACGCGCATTAAGGTTACCCATAGATGCTGCTTCACGTAGATAAGGGATCGCTCGCTCTTTATCTTGCTGAACCAAGGTACCACGTGAGTAGTAACGGCCAAGCTGCTCTAAAGCGGCTGGCAGACCTTGATGAGCGGCGTTTTCCATATAGTACAGACCAAGTTCAACGTCTTGCTCTACACATACACCCCAAGCCAGCATATCGCCGTATAAAAACTCATAAGAAGGCAAACTGATACGCGTCGCACGCGCAACAATATCTTCAACCAGTTGGCACTTATCAGCTTTCACACGCTCAAGGTGTTGATTCTTTTCTATCAGATTGATCAGTTCAGCTTCTGTGTATATGGGTACCGGCTCACCAACATCAGTCAAATTAGCATGACTTAAGGAGGAGCTCAGCGCCATTATCAATGAAGCTGCCACAGTTCGTAGCTTCATACCTGCACTCTATTATCTTGTTTTAAAAACGCATTGAACCTTTGGGCAACCCAAACTCAATTACATTTCACTCACTATGATATCTGTATCGGCAACGACGCCTATCGCTTTAGACAAAACTTGCCGCCGATGGGCAATATTTTGCCAGATAGCGTACAAAAGATCATCACACTCAAAAGTAGTACTGGCGAAACTCCAAATTACAGGCACAAAAAAGCCAGCTTATTTCAGCTGGCTTTCTAAGAACTTTCTATTATCTATACACTTTCGTGTATCAGCATTATGCGCTGTAAGGGTGCACCTTGATAATAGTTTCGTTACGGTCTGGACCTGTAGAGATGATGTCTACTGGTACGCCTGTTAGTTCTTCGATACGTTTGATGTAATCAAGAGCAGCTTGTGGAAGCGCGTCGATTGTCTTAGCACCAAATGTAGTCTCAGACCAACCTGGCATTGTTTCGTAGATTGGCGTTGCTTCTTCGAAAGATTCAGCAGCCATTGGAGAAACTTCTAGGATAGAACCGTCAGCCATCTTGTAGCCAGTACAGATCTTGATCTCTTCTAGACCGTCAAGAACGTCTAGTTTAGTCAGACACATACCAGTTAGAGAGTTGATTTGGATAGCGCGGCGCATTGCTACTGCATCAAACCAACCTGTACGACGTAGACGACCTGTTGTTGCACCAAACTCGTGGCCAACATCACCTAGGTGTTTACCTACTGGGTCTTGCTTGTCTAGACCATCGTAAAGCTCAGTTGGGAATGGACCTGAACCTACACGAGTACAGTAAGCCTTAGTGATACCAAGGATGTAACCGATGTGACGAGGACCAAAACCAGAACCTGCAGCAACACCACCAGCAGTCGTGTTAGAAGAAGTTACGTATGGGTAAGTACCGTGGTCGATATCTAGTAGAGTACCTTGAGCGCCTTCGAACATGATCTTGTCGCCGCGCTTACGTGCTGCGTCTAGTTCGTCAGTTACGTCCATAACCATTGAAGTTAGTAGATCTGCGTAACCCATGCACTGCTCAAGTACTTCTTCGTAGCTTACGGTTTCAGCTTTGTAGAAGTGCTCAAGCTGGAAGTTATGGAATTCCATTACTTCTTTTAGCTTCTCAGCGAACATTTCTTTATCGAAAAGGTCACCAACGCGTAGACCGCGACGAGCAACTTTATCTTCGTAAGCTGGACCGATACCACGACCCGTTGTACCGATAGCTTTCGCGCCACGAGCGATTTCACGCGCGTTGTCGATAGCGATGTGGTACGGAAGAATTAGAGGACAAGCTTCAGAAACGAAAAGACGCTCGCGCACTGGGATACCGCGCTCTTCAAGAGGCTTCATTTCTTTAAGAAGTGCTTCAGGCGAAAGTACAACACCGTTACCGATAACACATTTAACGTTATCGCGCAGGATGCCTGATGGAATTAAGTGAAGAACGGTTTTTTCACCGTCAATTACAAGTGTGTGACCTGCATTGTGACCGCCTTGGTAGCGAACCACGTATTTTGCATCTTCAGTTAAAAGGTCAACAATTTTACCTTTACCTTCGTCACCCCATTGGGTGCCTAGAACGACTACGTTATTTCCCATCTTTCCAGTATCTGTTGCTAGTTAAAAATGGATTCTAGCACTGAATCACAATTCTTGCAGTCATTTTTTGTTCACAATAGTGAGAATTGGTCACAAGTGACACGCATAAGGCGGTATCAAAATGCGTAAGGATACTGATATCATTCCTTTTTTATCTCAAAGGGCACCTACCATGTCTCACTCTATTTGGCTGGCTATCGGCCTAGTTTTGGTCGTCGAAGGCTTAGGGCCACTTATTGCTCCAAGAGGCTGGCGCAACATGATGGCTCAGCTTAGTGAACAACCAGATAATCAGCTTCGACGTATTGGTGGTTGCTTAGTTGTTGCCGGTGCGGTTATTGCGTTTATGACGTATCGGTAATTCGAGATTCGAGATTCGAGATTCGAGAATGATGTGGCCCCTAAAAAGTAGACACAGGGGTTTAGTTGATTAGCTCAAAATCCATGGGGCTC
>NZ_JFFR01000005.1:0-155046 GCF_000695685.1 Vibrio fortis
AATCGCAATGGACGAAGGCCTACGTTTCGCTATCCGTGAAGGTGGCCGTACTGTAGGTGCTGGTGTTGTAGCTAAAATCTTTGCATAAGATTTGACGAACCACTAGTAAAAAGGGCATCATTTGATGCCCTTTTTCTGCGCTAAAAAAAGAGTTGTGTGAAATCACAGCAACTTTGTCTCTTAGCAAAGAATAAAACGATCATTTTTGACTAAAATGACTGTTAGATGTGTTGTTCTGCAACGCAAAGGAATGTGCCCTGCAACAGCGGGGTTATTGTCGTCTATATTTAAGACTTATCACAGGTTGGTTTTATGAAAGCAAACGCTGAGACTCCTGATAGCTCAAGTGCAGCAGATACAATGAAGTGGATTGTCGCTTTTGTTCTGCTAGCCGCCGCTGTTGTGGGTAATTACCTGTATGGTGAATTATCAGTTGTAATTCGCGCTGCAGGTGTAGTTGTGCTGATTGCTGCCGCACTAGGCGTTGCAGCAACGACAACTAAAGGTAAAGCTGCGATCGAATTTGCAAAAGAATCTCGCATGGAGATTCGTAAAGTGGTTTGGCCTACACGCCAAGAAACTATGCAAACCACATTGATCGTTCTAGCTGTAAGTATTGTTATGGCTCTAGCACTATGGGGCATCGACGGCATTATGGTTCGTCTTGTTGCCTTTGTGACTGGGGTATAGAGGGTTCTGATTCATGAGTGAAGCTCCAAAAAAACGTTGGTATGTAGTTCAAGCCTTCTCTGGCTTTGAAGGTCGTGTGGCTCAATCGCTACGCGAACATATTAAAATGCACAACATGGAAGAACTGTTTGGCGATGTGCTAGTACCTACTGAAGAAGTAGTGGAAATGCGCGCGGGTCAACGTCGTAAAAGTGAACGTAAATTCTTCCCTGGCTACGTATTAGTTCAGATGATCATGAATGACGAATCATGGCACTTAGTACGCAGCATTCCGCGTGTTATGGGCTTCATTGGTGGCACCTCTGATCGTCCTGCACCAATCACTGACAAAGAAGCTGATGCGATTCTGAACCGTCTAGAGAAAGCGAGCGAAGCTCCACGTCCTAAGACTATGTTCGAAGCTGGTGAAGTGGTTCGTGTGAACGATGGTCCATTTGCTGACTTCAACGGTACTGTTGAAGAAGTGGATTACGAGAAGAGCCGCATTAAGGTGTCTGTATCGATCTTTGGTCGTGCAACGCCTGTTGAGCTTGAATTCGGTCAGGTTGAAAAACTGGACTAAGACTCGAATAGTTGAACAAAGTTGTGGATAACTTATTGGCAACTTGTTCAAATTAAAAGAGTATAAAAAATCACCTTTTTAGGGTTGTTTAAGGCGCGAATTATGATTATAATTTCGCGCCTTTTTACTTCTGAGGAAGTAAAAAGCTTAATTGAAATTATGGGGAGCTTGCCTTACGGCTAGCGCATGTACCCAAATATTAGGAAATATCATGGCTAAGAAAGTTGAAGCTTATATCAAACTGCAAGTTGCAGCTGGTATGGCAAACCCGTCGCCACCGGTTGGTCCTGCTCTAGGTCAACACGGTGTTAACATCATGGAATTCTGTAAAGCGTTCAACGCAAAAACAGAATCTGTTGAGAAAGGTCTACCGACTCCAGTAGTTATTACTGTATACAACGACCGTTCTTTCACGTTCGTAACTAAGACTCCACCTGCTGCTGTTCTTCTTAAGAAAGCTGCTGGCGTTAAGTCTGGTTCAGGTCGTCCAAACACTGAAAAAGTGGGTACTGTAACTGACGCTCAAATCCAAGAAATCGCAGAAACTAAAGCTGCTGATATGACTGGTGCTGACATCGAAGCAATGAAGCGTTCAATCGCTGGTACTGCTCGTTCAATGGGCCTAGTGGTAGAGGGTTAATAAGATGGCAAAACTTACTAAGCGTATGCGCGTAATCCGCGAAAAAGTTGACGTAACTAAAGAGTACGAAATCAACGAAGCTGTTGCTCTTCTTAAAGAACTAGCTACTGCTAAATTCGTTGAGTCTGTTGATGTTGCTGTTAACCTAGGCATCGATGCTCGTAAATCTGACCAAAACGTACGTGGCGCTACTGTGCTACCTCACGGTACTGGTCGTGAAATCCGCGTTGCTGTGTTCACTCAAGGTGCAAACGCAGAAGCAGCTAAAGAAGCTGGCGCAGATGTTGTTGGTATGGAAGATCTTGCTGAGCAAGTGAAGAAAGGCGAAATGAACTTCGACGTAGTTGTTGCTTCTCCAGATGCAATGCGCGTTGTTGGTCAACTAGGTACTATCCTAGGTCCACGCGGCCTTATGCCAAACCCTAAAGTTGGTACTGTGACTCCTAACGTTGCTGAAGCTGTTAAGAACGCTAAAGCTGGTCAGGTTCGTTACCGTAACGACAAGAACGGCATCATCCACACTACTATCGGTAAAGCATCTTTCGAAGCTAACCAGATTCAAGAAAACCTTGAAGCTCTGCTAGTTGCTCTTAAGAAAGCTAAGCCTTCTTCAGCGAAAGGTACTTTCCTGAAGAAAGTAAGCATCTCTACTACTATGGGTGCTGGTGTTGCTGTTGATCAGGCTAGCCTGAACACGCAAGCAAACTAATTTGCTTAGGCGCAGATTTAGTGTATAATTCTGCGCCTAATATTTGTGGTTGGGTGATTTCTGAAGCAATTCGAGTCATCTATCCCAAGACCGTAGGCGCTGTGCTTTTCGGAGTTATAGCTTAATAAAACCTACGTAGGCGATGCCTAATTTAAATGAAGTGATTCATGTTTATTAGCATCGTAAACGCTCATTGCACACTGTAATGAGTGCTGTAATCACAACCAGAGGTTAAACCAAATGGCTTTAAATCTTCAAGACAAAAAAGCAATTGTTGCTGAAGTCAACGAAGCAGCTAATGGTGCACTTTCTGCAGTTGTAGCTGATTCTCGTGGCGTTGAAGTTGGCGCAATGACTTCTCTACGTAAACAAGCTCGCGAAGCGGGTGTTTACATGAAAGTTGTTCGTAACACACTAGCACGTCGTGCGGTTCAGGGTACTGACTACGAGTGTCTAACAGACACTTTCACTGGTCCAACTCTGATCGCGTTCTCTAACGAGCACCCAGGTGCTGCAGCGCGTCTTTTCAAAGACTTCGCTAAAGAGAACAAAGATTTCGAGATCAAAGCTGCTGCATTTGAAGGCACAGTTACTGATGCTGAAGTACTAGCGACACTACCAACTTACGACGAAGCAATCGCACGCCTAATGATGTGCATGAAAGAAGCTTCTGCAGGCAAGCTGGTTCGTACTATCGCTGCACTACGTGACCAAAAAGAAGAAGCTGCGGCATAAGCCTTGCTTTTCACTGGTTGCAAATTAAACTTATTGTTGACTTAAAAGAGAATTGTTATGTCTATTACTAACGAGCAAATCCTAGACGCAGTTGCAGAAATGTCTGTAATGCAAGTTGTTGAGCTTATCGAAGCTATGGAAGAGAAATTCGGCGTATCTGCTGCAGCTGCTGTTGTAGCTGGCGGCGCTGCTGGTGGCGAAGCTGCTGCTGAGCAAACTGAATTCGACGTAATCCTAACTGCTGCTGGTTCTAACAAAGTACAAGTAATCAAAGCTGTACGTGGCGCAACTGGCCTAGGTCTTAAAGAAGCTAAAGGTCTTGTAGACTCAGCTCCAGCACCTCTAAAAGAAGGCGTTGACAAAGCTGAAGCTGAAGCTCTTAAAGCACAGCTAGAAGAAGCAGGCGCTTCTGTTGAAGTTAAGTAATTATTACTTAATTTCTTAGCCTAACGGCTATTGGCTGGTGGTTAAATAACCACCGGCCTTTTTGCGCTGTAGGGCTATGACGAATTTTCCCGCTGTTTAAACGTCATAACCTGAGCAAAAAAACGATTACCTTTCCAAGATAGTCGTTCACTACAGTAAACAGCTGTTAGTCACTACCCCCTCCGAGGAGTGTTTCGGGTAGTTTGGGTCACTTATCAGCGAGCTGAGGAACCCCATGGTTTACTCTTATACCGAGAAAAAGCGCATCCGTAAGGACTTTGGTACTCGTCCACAAGTTTTGGACATTCCATACCTGTTATCGATCCAGCTTGATTCTTTCGACAAATTCATCGAACAGGATCCTGAAGGTCAATACGGTCTTGAGGCTGCTTTTCGTTCTGTATTCCCAATTCAGAGCTACAACGGCAATTCTGAGCTGCAATACGTTAGCTACCGTCTTGGTGAGCCAGTTTTTGACGTTAAAGAATGTCAAATCCGCGGTGTAACTTACTCAAAGCCACTACGCGTTAAACTACGTCTAGTTATCTTTGATAAAGATGCGCCAGCAGGTACTGTAAAAGACATTAAAGAACAAGAAGTCTACATGGGCGAAATTCCGCTTATGACAGACAATGGTACTTTCGTAATCAATGGTACCGAGAGGGTTATCGTATCCCAGCTGCACCGAAGCCCAGGCGTGTTCTTCGACAGTGATAAGGGTAAAACCCACTCATCAGGTAAAGTTCTTTATAACGCACGTGTAATTCCTTACCGTGGCTCATGGTTAGACTTTGAGTTCGATCCTAAGGACAACTTATTCGTACGTATCGACCGTCGTCGTAAGCTACCAGCTTCAATCATCCTTCGTGCACTAGGTAAGTCGACAGAAGAGATCCTGGATCTATTCTTCGAGAAAGTGAACTTCGAAGTGAAAGACCAAACTCTACTAATGGAGTTGGTTCCAGATCGTCTACGTGGTGAAACTGCGTCATTCGACATCGAAGCAAACGGCAAAGTTTACGTTGAGACTGGTCGTCGTGTTACTGCTCGTCACATCCGTCAACTTGAGAAAGATGGCGTTGAACACATCGAAGTACCAGTAGAGTACATCGTTGGTAAAGTTGCATCGAAAGATTACATCAACGAAGCAACTGGCGAGATCATTGTTGGTGCTAACCAAGAGATCAGCCTAGAGGCACTTGCTAACCTATCTCAAGCAGGTCACAAAGCTCTAGAAGTACTGTTCACGAATGACCTAGACCATGGTCCATTCATGTCAGACACTCTACGTGCAGACAGCACTGTAGATCGCATCTCTGCGCTTGTAGAAATCTACCGCATGATGCGCCCTGGCGAGCCACCAACAAAAGAAGCTGCAGAAGCTCTATTCGAAAGCCTATTCTTCTCTGAAGAACGTTACGACCTATCAACTGTAGGCCGTATGAAGTTCAACAGCTCTATCGAGCGTGAAGAAGAAGAAGAGCGCGGTACGCTAGACGAATCAGACATCATCGAAGTGATGAAGAAGCTGATCGCTATCCGTAACGGTAAAGGTGAAGTTGATGATATCGACCACCTAGGTAACCGTCGTATCCGTTCAGTAGGTGAAATGGCAGAGAACCAATTCCGTGTTGGTCTAGTTCGTGTAGAACGTGCTGTTAAAGAGCGCCTAAGCCTTGGTGACCTTGATGCAATCATGCCTCAAGACCTAATCAACGCTAAGCCTATTTCTGCTGCTGTTAAAGAATTCTTTGGCTCTTCACAGCTTTCACAGTTCATGGACCAAAACAACCCATTGTCAGAAGTAACGCACAAGCGTCGTATTTCTGCTTTAGGTCCAGGTGGTCTAACTCGTGAACGCGCAGGCTTCGAAGTACGTGACGTTCACGTAACTCACTACGGTCGTCTATGTCCGATCGAAACGCCTGAAGGTCCAAACATCGGTCTAATTAACTCGCTATCTGCATTTGCGCGTTGTAACGACTACGGTTTCCTAGAAACTCCGTACCGTCGCGTAGTAGATGGTGTTGTAACAGACGAAGTAGATTACCTATCTGCAATCCAGGAAGGTCAATTTGTAATCGCGCAGGCGAACACCGTTCTTACTGAAGAAGGAACGTTCGCAGATGAGCTAATCACTGCTCGTCAAAAAGGTGAATCTGGTCTTCACCCACGCGACCACGTTGACTACATGGACGTTGCGACAAACCAAGTAGTATCTATCGCTGCATCGCTTATCCCGTTCCTAGAACACGATGATGCGAACCGTGCATTGATGGGTGCGAACATGCAACGTCAAGCAGTTCCAACTCTAAAAGCTGATAAGCCTCTAGTTGGTACAGGTATCGAACGTAACATCGCAGTAGACTCTGGTGTAACAGCCGTAGCTAAACGTGGTGGTATGATTCAGTCTGTAGACGCTTCTCGTATCGTAGTTAAGGTTAACGAAGATGAGCTAGTACCTGGCGAAGCTGGTATCGACATCTACAACCTAACTAAGTACACGCGTTCTAACCAAAACACATGTATTAACCAACGTCCTACCGTGCTTCCAGGTGAACCTGTATCACGTGGCGACGTACTAGCTGACGGTCCTTCAACAGACCTTGGTGAGCTAGCACTTGGTCAAAACATGCGTATCGCATTCATGCCTTGGAACGGCTACAACTTCGAAGACTCGATCTTAGTATCTGAGCGCGTAGTTCAAGAAGACCGTTTCACGACTATCCACATCCAAGAACTATCTTGTGTGGCTCGTGATACTAAGCTGGGCTCTGAAGAGATCACAGCTGATATTCCAAACGTAGGTGAGTCTGCTCTGTCTAAACTAGACGAGTCAGGTATCGTTTACATTGGTGCTGAAGTTAAGGGTGGTGACATCCTAGTTGGTAAAGTAACACCTAAAGGTGAAACTCAACTGACTCCTGAAGAGAAGCTACTACGTGCAATCTTCGGTGAGAAAGCATCTGATGTTAAAGATACTTCTCTACGTGTACCAAACTCTGTTTCAGGTACGATCATCGATGTACAAGTCTTCACTCGCGATGGCGTAGAGAAAGACAAGCGTGCACTTGAAATCGAACAGATGCAGCTGAAAGAAGCGAAGAAAGACCTAACTGAAGAGTTCCAAATTCTTGAGGGCGGCCTTCTTAACCGTGTTAAAGCTGTTCTTCTGTCTGGTGGTTACTCTGAAGCTAAGCTTGATGCAATCGGCCGTAAGAAGTGGCTAGAGCAAGCACTAGAAGACGACGCGCTACAATCACAGCTTGAGCAACTTGCTGAGCAGTGGGATGAGCTAAAAGCTGACTTCGATAAGAAGTTTGAAACTAAGCGTCGTAAGATCACTCAAGGTGATGATCTAGCGCCTGGCGTACTGAAGATTGTTAAGGTTTACCTAGCAGTTAAACGTCGCATCCAGCCTGGTGATAAGATGGCGGGTCGTCACGGTAACAAAGGTGTAATCTCTAAGATTAACCCTGTTGAAGACATGCCATACGATGAGAAAGGTCAACCTGTCGACATCGTACTGAACCCACTGGGTGTACCATCGCGTATGAACATCGGTCAGATCCTAGAAGTACACTTAGGTCTGGCTGCGAAAGGTATCGGTGACAAGATCAACCAAATGGTTAAGGAGCAACAAGAACTGCACAAGTTCCGTGAGTTCCTACAGAAGGTTTACGATCTTGGTGATACTCGTCAGAAAGTTGACATTGCTGAACTGTCTGATGATCAAGTTCGTACTCTGATCAAGAACCTACGTGGCGGTCTACCGATTGCTACTCCTGTGTTCGATGGTGCTTCTGAAGCGTTAATCAAAGAACTACTTAAACTGGGTGACCTACCAGAATCTGGTCAGTTAACTCTGTTTGATGGTCGTACTGGTGATGCGTTTGAGCGTCCTGTAACTGTTGGTTACATGTACATGCTGAAACTAAACCACCTTGTTGATGACAAGATGCACGCTCGTTCAACTGGTTCTTACAGCCTAGTAACTCAGCAACCACTTGGTGGTAAAGCTCAGTTCGGTGGTCAGCGTTTCGGTGAGATGGAAGTATGGGCACTAGAAGCATACGGTGCTGCTTACACGCTTCAAGAAATGCTAACAGTTAAGTCGGATGACGTTAACGGCCGTACTAAGATGTATAAGAACATCGTAGATGGCAACCATAGCATGGAACCTGGCATGCCAGAATCGTTCAACGTACTGTTGAAAGAGATCCGCTCGCTAGGTATTAACATCGAGCTAGAAGACGAAGAGTAATCCCCACGGGATTATTGGTAGAAGGTGCTCACTTTTGCGGGTGAGCTCCTTTTAACTCCTTACAGGAGCTGATTGTGAAAGACTTATTAAACTTTCTAAAAGCGCAGCATAAGACCGAAGAATTTGATGCAATCAAAATCGGTCTATCTTCACCAGACATGATCCGTTCATGGTCTTTCGGTGAAGTTAAAAAACCTGAGACGATCAACTATCGTACGTTCAAACCTGAGCGCGATGGTCTGTTCTGTGCGCGTATCTTTGGTCCAGTTAAAGACTACGAATGTCTTTGTGGCAAATACAAGCGTCTGAAACACCGTGGTGTTATCTGTGAGAAGTGTGGCGTAGAAGTTACACAAACTAAAGTTCGTCGTGACCGTATGGGCCACATCGAGCTTGCTTCACCAGTTGCTCACATCTGGTTCCTAAAATCGCTACCGTCTCGTATCGGTCTACTAATGGATATCCCTCTACGTGATATCGAACGTGTTCTTTACTTCGAAATGTACGTAGTAACTGAACCAGGTATGACTGATCTAGAAAAATCTCAGATGCTTACTGAAGAAGAGTATCTGGATCGTCTAGAAGAGTGGGGCGATGAATTCACTGCTAAGATGGGTGCAGAAGCGATCAAAGATCTGCTTGCAACAATGGACCTTCATCAAGAAGTGGAAGAAATGCGCGAAGAGTTGGAAACAACTAACTCTGAAACTAAGCGTAAGAAGATCACTAAGCGCCTGAAGCTAGTTGAAGCGTTCATTGCATCGGGTAACGATCCGCAATGGATGATTCTGACTGTACTTCCGGTTCTTCCGCCAGATCTACGTCCTCTAGTACCTCTAGATGGCGGTCGTTTTGCGACTTCAGATCTGAACGACCTTTACCGTCGAGTGATCAACCGTAACAACCGTTTGAAGCGTCTTCTAGAGCTAGCTGCTCCGGACATCATCGTACGTAACGAAAAGCGTATGCTGCAAGAGTCTGTTGATGCCCTTCTAGATAACGGTCGTCGCGGTCGTGCGATCACTGGTTCGAACAAGCGTCCTCTGAAATCTCTTGCTGATATGATCAAGGGTAAACAGGGTCGTTTCCGTCAGAACCTTCTAGGTAAACGTGTAGACTACTCTGGCCGTTCTGTAATCACAGTAGGTCCATACCTTCGTCTACATCAGTGTGGTCTTCCTAAGAAGATGGCACTTGAGCTATTTAAGCCGTTCATCTACAGCAAGCTAGAGACTCGTGGCATGGCTACGACAATCAAAGCTGCTAAGAAGATGGTAGAGCGCGAAGAAGCTATCGTTTGGGATATCCTAGACGAAGTAATCCGCGAACACCCAGTACTGCTTAACCGTGCACCTACACTTCACCGTCTAGGTATCCAAGCGTTTGAACCAGTACTAATCGAAGGTAAAGCGATCCAGCTTCACCCACTAGTGTGTGCGGCATATAACGCCGACTTCGATGGTGACCAAATGGCGGTACACGTGCCTCTAACTCTAGAAGCACAGCTTGAAGCACGTACACTGATGATGTCGACAAACAACATTCTGTCGCCAGCGTCAGGTGATCCGATCATCGTACCTTCTCAGGACGTTGTATTGGGTCTTTACTACATGACTCGTGACAAGATCAACGTGAAAGGCGAAGGTATGTATCTTGCTGGCCCTGCAGAGGCTGAGAAGGCATACCGTACTAAGACTGCTGAGCTACACGCTCGCGTTAAAGTTCGTATCACTGAGACGGTTAAAGACGAAGATGGTAACAGCACAACTGAAACGAAGATGGTTGATACAACTGTCGGCCGTGCAATGCTATGGCAAATCGTTCCAGCGGGCCTACCGTTCAGCCTAGTTAACCAAAAGCTTGGTAAGAAACAGATTTCTAACCTGCTTAACGAGGCTTACCGTAAGCTTGGCCTGAAAGACACTGTAGTCTTTGCTGACCAAATCATGTACGCAGGTTTTGCATACGCAGCACTTTCTGGTGTTTCTGTAGGTATCAACGACATGGTTGTACCTCAAGCGAAATACGATGAGATCGAATCTGCTGAAGAAGAAGTTCGTGAAATCCAAGAGCAATTCCAATCTGGTCTTGTTACTGCGGGTGAGCGTTACAACAAAGTTATCGATATCTGGGCGTCTACGAACGACCGCGTTGCGAAAGCGATGATGGATAACCTATCTTCTGAAACTGTTATCAACCGTGACGGTGAAGAAGAGCAGCAAGAATCGTTCAACAGCATCTACATGATGGCCGACTCGGGCGCTCGTGGTTCTGCAGCTCAGATTCGTCAGCTAGCGGGTATGCGTGGTCTGATGGCACGTCCAGATGGCTCAATCATCGAGACACCGATCACTGCGAACTTTAAAGAAGGTCTAAACGTACTTCAGTACTTTATCTCAACGCACGGTGCTCGTAAGGGTCTTGCGGATACGGCACTGAAAACAGCGAACTCGGGTTACCTAACTCGTCGTCTAGTAGACGTTGCTCAAGACGTTGTAGTACACGAACATGACTGTGGCACGCACGAAGGTATCGACATGATGCCTCACATCGAAGGTGGTGACGTTAAAGTTGCACTTTCTGAGCTTGCTCTAGGTCGTGTAGTAGCTGAAGACGTTCTTAAGCCTGGTTCTGAAGATGTTCTAATTCCACGTAATACTCTGATTGATGAGAAGTGGTGTCAGATCATGGAAGACAACTCTGTAGACAGCATCAAAGTACGTTCAGTTGTAACGTGTGACGCTGACTTCGGTTGTTGTGCACAGTGTTACGGTCGTGACCTAGCACGTGGTCACCTAGTGAACCAAGGTGAAGCAGTTGGTGTTATCGCTGCACAATCTATCGGTGAACCGGGTACACAGCTAACGATGCGTACGTTCCACATCGGTGGTGCGGCATCTACTGCAGCAGCAGAGAACAGCATCCAAGCTAAGACTACAGGTACGGTTAAGCTACACAACGCTAAATTCGTTATCAATAAAGACAAGAAGCTTGTAATCACTTCTCGTGCATCTGAACTAACCATCGTTGATGAGTTCGGTCGTACGAAAGAGAAGCACAAACTTCCTTACGGTTCTACGCTGACTAAAGGTCACGAAGATTCAGTTGATGCGGGTGAAGTAGTAGCTAACTGGGAAGCGCACACTATGCCAATCATCACTGAAGTGGCAGGTCGCATCCAGTTCGTAGACATGATCGATGGCGTAACAGTTTCTCGTCAGACAGATGACCTAACAGGTCTATCTTCTTCTGAGGTAACTGATGCAGCAGCGCGTCCAGCAGCAGGTAAAGATATGCGTCCAGCTATCAAACTTGTTGATGCAGCAGGCAACGACGTAATGATCCCTGGTACTGATATGCCAGCTCACTACTTCCTACCTGGTAAAGCGATTGTAAACATCGAAGATGGCGCAGAAGTTGGCATTGGTGACACTCTTGCACGTATCCCTCAGAAATCTGGCGGTAACAAAGATATCACCGGTGGTCTACCACGCGTAGCAGACCTATTCGAAGCTCGTAAGCCTAAAGAGCCTGCGATCCTTGCTGAGCACACAGGTACTGTGTCTTTCGGTAAAGAAACGAAAGGTAAGCGTCGTCTAGTTATCACTCGCGAGGGTGGCGAAACTTACGAAGAGATGATTCCTAAGCATCGTCAACTGAACGTGTTTGAAGGTGAGAAGATTGAACGTGGTGATGTAATCGCTGACGGTCCAGAAACTCCACATGACATCCTACGTCTACGTGGTATTCACGCTGTGACTCAGTACATCGCGAACGAAGTTCAAGAAGTTTACCGTCTACAAGGCGTAAAGATTAACGATAAGCACATCGAGACTATCGTTCGTCAAATGCTACGTAAGTGTACAATCACGCACGCAGGTGACTCTGAGTTCCTACCTGGCGAGCAAGTTGAATACTCACAAGTTAAGATTGCTAACCGCGCTCTAGAAGCGGAAGGTAAAGAACTAGTACGCTTCGAGCGCGAACTACTAGGTATTACTAAAGCATCTCTAGCAACTGAGTCGTTCATCTCTGCGGCATCGTTCCAGGAGACAACTCGCGTACTAACAGAAGCTGCGGTTTCTGGTAAGCGTGATGACCTACGTGGTCTGAAAGAGAACGTAATTGTTGGTCGTCTGATCCCAGCTGGTACTGGTTTCGCATACCACCAAGAGCGTCAAGCTAAGCGCGAAGAAGAGCAAGAAGGTCCTTCAGCTGAACAAGCTACTGACAACCTAGCTGCACTTCTAAATGCAGGCTTCTCTTCTGACGAGTAATTGTTAAGAGCTTAAAAGAAAAGGCACCTTCGGGTGCCTTTTTTGTTTTTGGGTGAAGGGAAAGTATCATTCCATCGTGTAAGAAGGAGCGAGTATGGAGTCACCTCTAACTCTCACCATTTAAAGAGAACCCGAATTATGAGCTTTTACTATTGGGGAATGCTGTTCTAAGAACGTAAAAGGGCTGACGTCATAAACGCCAACCCTCACGATTTAATCTTCTTTTCGTTTCTTGCTTATGCGCCTGGCGGAATCGCTAAACTGTCGGCAATAAGCTGAATCAGATGGTCTTCTACTTCAAAACGCACTTCAAGTAGCTCTCCAACCTTCGACATGTCGACCTCGAAGTTAGGCAACTCATCGTCTGCACTTACTTTTACGTATTTATCGTTGAACTCTAGCAGCGGCTCAGTGGTGAGAACGATCTTCGCGTAAGTAGTGTCGATTTCGTCGTTGGTTTTAAAGCCAGTCGCTTGCCATTTCGCCATGACCATATCGTAGATCTTAAAATGACCTTCAGAGATATAATCAACAACGTGATCGCAAAATGAGCTGATTTCTTTAGGAGAAGGGAGTTCAACAACGTTTGATTGCCCGTTAGCTGGCTGAAGGGTACCTAGCTTGCAATACTCGACGATTAGAGACTGTCGAGTTTCGAGCCAATGATCGATGACCTCATTCGAGCCACCCCATTGTTCTTGTACTTGTTTAAATTTATTTAGCATGACCATGTCCTCATGATCTGATCACAACCTTGTGATCATGATAAGTGCTTAAGTAGGGGTCCATTTGTTATACGCTACTAAAAGTAATAGCCTGAATTAATATCGGCTACAACTCTAGTATGAAATTAGATTGCCAGTAAAATGAACGAACTGCAAGCAATGAGGCATAGGGATGTTAAAAAAAAGTGACGGTAAGATGACTGACAAAGCGTACTGGTGTGTCGTATCAGGAAGCGATATTTGGACCATAGAAGGCCGCTTACCACTTGGCACTGCTGTGGATTTTGAACTCAATATCGAACACGCGATATGCATTGGTCAGTATCAAAATCATCATGTTTACTGGCTAAATGATTCTGACAGCGATCTTCAATTTGAGATGCAAAGCCTGCGTGAATTGCTGCACTGGCCTGAGGCTCTATTTCTGTTCGCTAGCAAAGCGATTCAGTACGGTCACATGAGCCAAAGCATGCGTTTTTGCCCACAATGTGGCGGACGCAATCACCTCAATCATAATCAAGTGGCGATGCAGTGCGGTGATTGTCGCACGTTGCACTATCCAAGAATCTTTCCATGCATCATTGTCGCTGTAAGGCACGACAATAAGATTTTGCTTGCTCAGCACCCACGACACAAAACCGGGATGTATACGGTGATAGCGGGCTTCCTAGAGGTCGGAGAGACTCTCGAACAGTGTGTTGCTCGTGAAGTGAAAGAAGAAACAGGAATCGATGTGACTAACATCCGATACTTCGGCAGCCAGCCTTGGGCTTTCCCTTCTAGTATGATGATGGGCTTTCTTGCCGACTATGCTGGTGGTGTGTTGAAACCAGACTACAGCGAACTGTCTGATGCTCAATGGTTTACGAAAGATTCTATGCCAGAAGTCGCGCCGAAAGGGACCATTGCAAGAGCGCTGATTGAGCAGACGATTGAAGATATCGCTGCGGATTAAATCTATCTAAAAACGGATGGATTGGCCTACAGGAGTATTTGGCCTATGGGTGGTCAAATACCTAAAAAAAACCCTCCACAAGTGGAGGGGGTAAGTAAGATGTCGTTATGAGATGCTGAGTTGTAGGAACTCAGTGTTATAATTGTAATTTTCGCTAGCGAACAAATTTTTAACATGTGCCTATGATTGGGTGCAAATTAAGCATTGATTTAAAAGTTAATAACTTGATCTAGGTTGCAAAGCACACAGCTTTTACCCTGCAATCAGTGTTAGAATACACGCCAACAACTAGACAAGATTGAATTGGAATTTACGGAATGACCGAATTAAAAAATGATCGCTATCTACGCGCACTCTTAAAACAGCCTGTTGATTACACGCCAGTATGGATGATGCGCCAAGCAGGTCGTTATCTTCCAGAGTACAAGGCAACTCGTGCTGAAGCGGGTGACTTTATGTCGCTTTGTAAGAACGCTGAACTGGCATCTGAAGTAACGCTTCAACCTCTGCGTCGCTTCCCTCTTGATGCAGCAATCTTGTTCTCAGATATTTTGACGATTCCTGATGCGATGGGCCTTGAGCTGCGCTTTGCTGCGGGTGAAGGCCCGGTATTTGATAAGCCAATTACCTGCAAAGCAGACGTAGAAAAAATTGGCCTGCCAGATCCAGAAGGTGAACTGCAGTACGTAATGAACGCAGTTCGTCAGATCCGCAAAGATCTAAACGGTGATGTTCCACTGATCGGTTTCTCTGGTAGCCCATGGACACTAGCGACTTACATGGTTGAAGGTGGCAGCTCGAAAGCGTTCACTAAGATCAAGAAGATGATGTACGCAGAACCTCAAACTCTGCACCTACTTCTAGATAAGCTAGCAGACAGCGTTATCGAATACCTAAACGCTCAAATCAAAGCGGGTGCTCAATCAGTCATGGTATTTGATACTTGGGGTGGCGTATTGACTCCTCGTGATTACAACTTATTCTCACTGCAATACATGCATAAGATTGTTGATGGCCTTATCCGTGAAAACGACGGTCGTCGCGTACCAGTGACGCTATTTACTAAGAACGGCGGCATGTGGCTAGAGCAGATCGCAGCGACGGGCTGTGACGCAGTTGGCCTAGACTGGACTATCAACATTCAAGATGCGGTTAAACGCGTGGGTGATAAGGTTGCACTGCAAGGTAACATGGATCCTTCTATGCTTTACGCTTCTCCAGAGCGTATCCGTGAAGAAGTCTCTACGATTCTTGAAGGCTTCGGTGACGCGGGTACTGGCCACGTATTTAACCTTGGTCACGGTATCCATCTAGACGTGCCGCCAGAAAATGCAGGCGTGTTCGTAGAAGCGGTACATGAACTGTCTAAGCCTTACCACAAATAACGTTTAGAGTTAGGTTTATATCAGAGCCCCTCACTATTGCAGTGAGGGGCTTTTTTGTTTCTGGGAGTTTCACAGGTGCCCCGATAATTTTCGACTATGATCTACATAATGGGGAAATTCGAAGGAGTTGAGTATGTTAAGAATGGGTTTTGCTTGGTTATTAAGTGCAATGTTGGTTTCTGGTTGTGCTTCGGACGTGGCGACCGATTACGACTCCTCGGTCGATTTTAGTGGTTTTTCGACCTATCAGTATCATGAAGATCCCAATACGCCTGTGACCTTAGATGGCGCTCGAATTAAGAAAGCGGTCGACAAAGAGATGGCCTTGAGAGGTATGCGCTTATCCGAGTCCGATGGTCAGTTGACGGTCTACTATGAGATTTTAGAAGCGTCTGAGTTACTGGCGGATGGACCAACCTTTAGCTTTGGTTTTGGCACGGGCAGCATTAATAGCCGCTATGGTGCTGGCGTTAGTACGCCAACTCGAGTCAAAGAGAAGAAATACGGCAAGCTCAGTGTGAACTTGATTGATACACAAACTAACGACGTGGTGTGGCGCTCCGTCTCTCAAAGACAGCTAACGGAAACCATGGACTCTGAAGAGCGAAATGAATTCGTTCAAGACCAGGTGCAGCAGATGTTCGAAGAATACCCAATTGCAGCGCCACGAGTGAAGTAAATCGCTAGTACCCTTTATCGAAATCGATTTGGTATTTGAGTTGAAAGCCATCGCGCCAAGACTGGTAGTTGTTAGCAAATATCTCGACAACCTGTCGTGGTTCACTAAGAGCGGCAATATGGGGCGTGATAGTGATTTGAGGCAGCCCCCAGAAAGGGTGCTCTTTTGCTAGAGGCTCACTTTCAAATACATCTAGGAAGGCGTGTTCGATCCAGCGGCTTTTCAGTGCTAACAGAAGGCCTGCTTCATCGAGTGTACTGCCTCGGCCTACATTAAAGAGTAATGCACCTTGGCAATGACTGAGCAGTTCACCATCGAGTAACTTGTTGGTTTGCGGCGTTGAGGGCAGGGTATTGACGATGATATCCGCTTGTTTGAGAGCGACGTGTGCTTCGTTGATGTGGTAAGTGCTATCAAATGAAGTTTGACGTGGTGGTATGCCAGCACGATTGACCCCAATTGCTTGAATACCGAAGGCTTGCGCCACCTTGGCGAGGTGGCTGCCAATTGAACCGGTACCAAGGATCACCATGGTGCGCCCGCTGAGTGATTGATAGAGCTGTGGCTGCCATTGCTTTTGAGCTTGCTGCTGGTGGTAGTGTTGAAAGTGGCGGTAGTGGCTGATGCTGTATCCCATGACATACTCAGCAATGAGTGGACCGAAGATGCCTCTGACGTTGGTGAGTGTGTAATCTTGACGAAGCTCAGGGCTAGCTAGCGCGTTGATACCAGCATAAGTGCTTTGCAGCCAATCCAGCTTGGTGAACTCGTTCAGGCGTTGAGCAACCAGAGGTGGAGCCGCGAGTACAATGTCAGCCTCCGCGGCGTTTTCGGTAATTTCTAGGTCGGGTAAGGCGTGTTCAAGGACCAGTTGTTGATAGGTCTCGTTGTGCTCGGTGAGAATATAGAGTTTATTGGTGAAATTGTTCATCGGCTTACCTTTTTTCCCTAAGGTTTATCAAGTACACTTTCGCTGTCTTTTTCTGCAACTATTGAGTAACTATGCTACAGAATCCACTTCAGGTTCGTCTTGAAAAACTAGAACCTTGGCAACAAATTACTTTCATGGCGTGTCTGTGTGAGCGTATGTACCCTAACTATGCCATGTTTTGTGAGAATACAGAATTTGCCGAAGCACGAATCTACCGTGATGTGTTAGACAGTGTCTGGGAAATCCTAACGGTAAAAACCGCGAAGGTGAACTTTGAGCGTCAACTAGAGAAAATTGAAGAGCTATTCCCGAGTGCAGAAGATTTCGACTTCTATGGTGTGTACCCTGCAATGGATGCGTGCCAAGGTCTTGCTACACTGCTGCATGGCTTGTTGGACCGTGAACACTTATTTGAAGCGGTGATTAAGGTTAGCCAACAGTCGGTTAAGACGGTCGCGGATCTTGAGTTTGCTCAAGGTGCAGACGAAGTGACTAACCAGAACCAAAAAGAGAACGAAGCAGTATGTGAAGAGTGGGACGTTCAGTGGGCTATCTTCCGCCCTCTACGTGAAACCACAGAGCGTGATATTGAGCTGATTAAAGACTTACGTCATGAATTACGTGAAGAGCCAGTCAGCAACATTGGCGTTGCTATCTAAGCTCACGATTGAATAGTAAAAATAAAGGCTCCCTCGGGAGCCTTTATTGTATGCGCTTGATTACGCTTTTTTATCTGCTGAAGAGACATCAGAGTCTTGGTTAACCTCAGCTTCGGCTTCAGTTTTTTCTTCGGTCTCTGTTTCTTCTTTCTCTTCGAGCTCTTCTTCATGCTCGTCATCGCGGCTTTCGATTACGCCGTGGGTCTCTTTCCAGTTTTCCCAACGCTGAAACGCCAGTTCTTGCATGTCAGTGTTCTTGTCGGCTTCATCGACAATCTCTTGACCAACTAAGTGCTCAAAGATGTCTTCAAGGGTAATAATACCTTGGATGGTGCCGTACTCATCGACCACCATCGCCAGTTGAAGACGCTTAGCCATCATCTGATCGAAGGCTTTTGGTAGTACTAAGTTGTTGAGCAATACATGAATTGGTCGTGTTACATCGCCCAGTGATTTCTCACCACTGCCTGCTTGTTGTAGTTTGAACAGTTCTAGACGGTGTACGAAGCCAATGATGTTGTCACTCTGCTCGCTGTAAACCAGTGGGCGAGAGAATGGCGTCTCTTTGTGCTCAGATAGAAACTCATTAATCGTCATCTCGGCATCAACACGAAATACGACAGGACGAGGAGTCATTACTTGAGTCACAGGTACGTCTTGAATGCCCAGCAGATTGCTCAGGATTTTTGATTCACCTTCTGCAAATTCGCCGCTCTCTTTTGCCAAGATCGCCATCGCAGATAACTCGTCACGCATTTTTGGTGCTTCGTGGCCACGTGCAAGACGCTTGGTAATTTGTTCAGAGAACCATACGAAAGGCGTTAGGAAGAACACCATCCAACGCAGAACTCTTGAAGATGCCGGCGCAAGCTGACGCCAGTAAGTTGCACCAATGGTCTTAGGAACGATTTCTGATAGCACTAGAATGCCTAGCGTAAGTACGGCAGAGAAAACACCCAACCACTGACTACCAAATACAACTGCCGCTTGCGCACCCGCTGTCGCGGCACCGATAGTGTGCGCGATGGTGTTGAGCGTTAGGATAGAAGCAAGTGGTCTATCAATGTCTGTTTTCAGCTTATCGAGCGACTCAGCTACAGGGTGGCCTTGTTGCTTGAGTTGAGCGATGTAGCTCGGACTGATACTCAGTAACACAGCTTCCAAAACAGAACAGATAAAAGAAACTCCAATAGCAATGGAGACGTAGATAGTTAGCAGCAGCATGTTTGCCCTTAATGATAGATTGTACGCTTTGTCAGCGATTCAAGCTGGATTATAGAAAAAAATTGATGCTTTGGTCATCATTAATTTTAGTCTCAGCCCCCTTTAAACAAGGGCTTGGAAGGGAATTTGAGTAACAAATTGTGAGTTATTACTCATATTATGGCTAAAACTACGGCATTAGAGTCAAAGATCGTCGACAAACCTTTGCCAGATGGGGCATTTATGTTTTAGAGTGAATTGAATTTAAAAATACAAAGAAGGGAAACCTAAAATGAACAAGACCCAATTAATCGACTTTATTGCTGAAAAAGCGGACCTTTCTAAAGCTCAAGCGAAAGCTGCGCTAGAAGCGACTCTTGGTGGCGTAACTGATGCTCTTAAAGATGGCGATCAAGTTCAGCTAATTGGTTTTGGTACTTTCAAAGTAAACCACCGTGCAGCTCGCACTGGTCGTAACCCAAAAACTGGTGATGAGATTCAAATCGCTGCTGCAAATGTTCCAGCATTTGTTGCAGGTAAAGCACTGAAAGATTCAGTGAAATAATCTAAACTGTACCGAGGTAGTCGTATTCCACCTCGGTACAGGTTTTATGAAAAAAACAGTTCTTCTCGTTTCTCTCTTCTCAGCACTTCTCGTTGGATGTTCCTCATCCAGCCCGACACAAAATCTCGAACAATTTGAAACCTACACCGGTGGTCAGGTTATGGGTGACGCAACCAGCTTTTACTGGGTCACGAATAAGCTTACACAGCCACACCGCTCAGCCGATTACGTTACTGTAGGCGATTATGGCTGGTACAAAACCGATTACGCTTGGTCTGATGGCATCTTGCGTGAGTTTATCCGTGAAGGTGAACAGCGCGACTCTAATGGCAAACTCGTGCCATACCGTGTCCACGTGCGTTTTAATGCGTCGGGTGACGCTGTCTATCAACAGCATCGTATCGATGGAAAAATCTTACCGATTCAAGCAGAGCAGTTAGAGCGTTACAAAAAAGAGGCGACGAGTGTCTTAACCGCTACCGACAAACAAAACGGTGAGGGTTTAGAGTTGCTGCAAGGCTACTGGAATGGCCGCTCGTTTGAGAGCTGTGACGGTGACGAATTCACTGAATTTGAATTCAACCAAACATTACCAAGCTTCGTGATTAATCGCTTAGCGACGGTAGACAGCTATGCGGCAGTATTGGGCGATGTATCGCTCGGTAAGGGCAGTGTATCGGTTGAGGAGTTACTAATGCTAGCGGAAGACAGCCATGACTGTATTACGCGTCCTGTGCTATTGAAAGAGCAGTAGATATATCACTGCTGAACAGCATTTATAGCAAAAGGATCATGGTAGGCCAAATACTCTGAAGGCTGCACATTTGGTTTAAAAATTAAAAAAGGCGCATCACGCGCCTTTTTAGTATCTGCAATCTCAACAATGATTATTTCTGCTCGCGCTCAATCGCACGGTAACCGATGTCATTGCGGTGGAACATACCATTCCAGCTAACTTGCTTAGTTAGCGCGTACGCACGCTCCTGAGCCTCAGAAACGCTATTACCAAGAGCCGTCGCACATAGAACACGGCCGCCATTCGTCACAACTTCGCCAGCTTCGTTGTTCGCTGTACCAGCGTGGAAGATTTTTTGGCCTTCAACATCGCCTGTTGGTAGTGAAATCACGTCACCCTTGGCGTAGTCAGCAGGGTATCCGCCAGCTGCAAGAACAACACCAATTGAAGCGCGTGGGTCCCACTGAGATTCTGCTTGGTCCAGCTTCTCGTCGATAGCCATTAGGCAAAGCTCAACAAGGTCTGACTCCATACGCATCATGATAGGTTGCGTTTCTGGATCGCCGAATCGGCAGTTGTACTCGATAACTTTCGGTGTGCCGTCAGCTGCGATCATCAGACCTGCATATAGGAAACCTGTGTAAGGCGCGCCTTCTGCGTCCATACCACGTACCGTTGGGTAGATAACTTCTTCAAGGATACGGTTGTGGATTTCTGGCGTTACCACTGGAGCTGGAGAGTAAGCACCCATACCGCCTGTGTTAGGGCCAGTGTCTTTGTCGCCAACGCGTTTGTGGTCTTGGCTGGTGGCCATAGGCAGAACGCTAGCGCCGTCAACCATCACGATGAAGCTCGCTTCTTCGCCTTCAAGGAACTCTTCAATAACCACACGGCTGCCAGCTTCACCAAATACGTTGCCTGCTAGCATGTCTTTGATTGCGTCTTCCGCTTCTTCCAGAGTCATCGCAACGATAACGCCTTTACCCGCCGCAAGGCCGTCAGCTTTTACTACGATTGGCGCGCCTTGCTCACGAACGTAAGCGATAGCTGGCTCAATCTCAGTGAAGTTTGCGTAAGAACCGGTTGGGATGTCGTGACGAGCTAGGAAGTCTTTAGTGAATGCTTTAGAGCCTTCCAGCTGTGCTGCCGCTTGAGTTGGACCAAAGATAGGCAGACCCACTTCGCGGAACGCGTCAACCACACCAATGACTAGCGGTGCTTCTGGACCAACGATAGTCAGTTCGATTTTTTTCTCTTGAGCAAACGCCACTAAACCAGCGATGTCTTCAACACCGATGTTTACGTTCTCAAGTTTTGGCTCAAGTGCAGTACCTGCGTTACCTGGAGCAACGAATACTGTTTCAACGTTTGGGTTTTGTGCTGCTTTCCAACCCAAAGCATGTTCTCTACCGCCAGCTCCGATGATTAATACGTTCATGTTTCAATCCTTAAGTCTTTAATTCTTAAAAGCCCCTCAAAGTTGAGAGGCTCGATAATTACTAATCGTTTAGATAAACAGGAAATTAGTGGCGGAAGTGACGCATACCCGTAAAGATCATCGCCATGCCGTGTTCGTCTGCTGCAGCGATAACTTCGTCATCACGCATTGAGCCGCCTGGTTGGATAACACACTTGATGCCCGCTTCTGCAGCCGCGTCGATACCGTCACGGAATGGGAAGAATGCATCTGATGCCATCACACAACCTTCAACCTGTAGACCTTCGTCTGCAGCTTTGATGCCTGCGATTTTCGCAGAGTAAACGCGGCTCATTTGGCCTGCGCCTACACCGATAGTCATGTCGCCTTTCGAGTAAACAATCGCGTTAGATTTCACGTACTTCGCTACTTTCCAGCAGAATAGAGCATCTTTTAGCTCTTCTTCTGTAGGTTGGCGCTTAGAAACCACTTTAAGGTCATCTTGAGAAACCATGCCTTGGTCGCGGTCTTGAACCAGTAGGCCGCCGTTAACGCGCTTCACGTCAAAGCCAGTTGTCTTAGTTGTCCATTCGCCACACTCAAGTAGACGAAGGTTTTTCTTAGCAGCTACGATTTCTACCGCTTCAGCAGAAACAGAAGGAGCAATGATAACTTCAACGAATTGGCGCTCAGTGATAGCCGTTGCTGTTGCTGCGTCTAGTTCGCGGTTGAATGCGATGATGCCGCCGAATGCAGACGTTGGGTCTGTTTTGAATGCACGGTCGTAAGCTTCTAGGATATCTTCGCCTAGCGCTACACCACATGGGTTAGCGTGCTTAACAATCACACATGCAGGCTCGTCGAACTCTTTCACACACTCAAGTGCAGCGTCAGTGTCTGCGATGTTGTTGTAAGAAAGGGCTTTACCTTGGATTTGGCGAGCAGTAGAAACAGACGCTTCTTCAGGGTTCGCTTCAACGTAGAATGCTGCTGCTTGGTGGCTGTTCTCACCGTAGCGCATGTCTTGCTTCTTCTCGAACTGTTGGTTGAACGTGCGAGGGAATTTGCTCTCTTCGTCACCTTCCTTGTTCTCACCGTAAGATGGGACCATAGTGCCGAAGTAGTTAGCGATCATGCTGTCGTAAGAAGCTGTGTGCTCGAATGCCGCGATAGCCAGGTCGAAACGAGTTTCTAGTGTTAGAGACTTCTCGTTCGCGTCCATTTCAGCGATAACGCGATCGTAGTCGTGAGCGTTCACAACGATAGTTACGTCTTTGTGGTTTTTCGCTGCAGAGCGAACCATTGTTGGACCACCGATATCGATGTTCTCAACAGCGTCAGCAAGGGTACAACCTTCTTTAGCAACGGTTTCTGCGAATGGGTATAGGTTAACAACAACCATATCGATAGGATTGATGCCGTGAGTTTCCATCACTTCATCATCTTGGCCACGACGACCTAGAACGCCACCATGAACTTTTGGATGCAGAGTTTTAACGCGGCCGTCCATCATTTCTGGGAAGCCTGTGTAGTCTGATACTTCTGTTACAGAGATGCCTTTCTCAGCAAGCAGGCGAGCAGTGCCACCAGTCGATAGGATATCGACACCACGGTTAGCAAGGGCTTGTGCAAATTCAACGATACCAGTTTTGTCTGATACGCTGATTAGGGCGCGGCGAATTGGACGAGCGTTATTCATGCTTCCATCTTCCTCAAATTCATGGAGTTAAAATAAAGATATTTGCCAAAAAAGAACTTGTTTCTATCTTCTCCACTCTGGTTAACGTACAACAGAACAAGAGATAAAATATTGGCCAGTTTTGGTAAAGACCTTTGAGATTCCGTTTCTTCTTATGTTTAATACCTAAGAAAGTAACAGTCTCCAAATTTGATGGCGCACATTCTAACTAATTTATTACAAAAAAGCTCGCGCAATCGTTTGGCATCTCAAAAATAATTATGAAAATTGCTATTTGAGCCTGAAAAGTAACGAAAAGGTTAATTGTGGCAGTAATGAAAAATCAGGAAAAACTATGTTTCAGATAGGAGAATTAGCGAAACGCTGTGGTGTAACAGCGGATACGCTACGGTTTTACGAGAAAAACCACCTTATTGCTCCGGCGAGTCGCAGTGAGTCAGGCTATCGACTGTATGACGAAAATAACCAAAAGCAGGTGACCTTCATCCTAAAATCAAAGGCGTTGGGCCTGAGCTTGGAAGAGATTAAAGAATTACTCGATATTCGCTTAGAGGCGACTCAGCATAGCTGCGCGGAGGTGAAGTCGATTACCAGCGCTAAGTTGACGATGATTGATGAGAAAATTGCTGAGCTGAGTCGTATTCGAATTGCCCTGAAAAAAATCAATGATGCGTGCTGTGGGCATGTGGATGATGATGCGAGTCACTGCTCAATTCTGGCGGCACTGGATTCTGAGAATACCCAGAAAGGCAGCTGTTGCAGCGACTGAGCTTAGAGATAAAAAAAGCCCAACTTACTCAGTAAGTTGGGCTTTAAATTTCTATACGTCAGAATGATTAGTTCATGCCGTATTTTTTAAGTTTCTTGCGAAGAGTACCGCGGTTGATACCCATCATAGTTGCTGCGCGAGTTTGGTTACCGCGAGTGTACTGCATGATGGTGTCTAGTAGTGGCTGTTCAACTTCAGCTAATACTAGTTCGTATAACTCGCTGACTTCTTGACCGTTTAATTGAGCAAGGTAGTTTTTCAATGATGCTTTCACTGAATCACGTAGTGGTTTCTGCGTGATTTGGTCTTGTGATGTAACTGTAGTCACTGTCAATGCTTCTGAAGTCAGATTTTGTTCGAACATATTCGGTCTAGCTCTTCTCGTAATTATGGTGCAACGTTATCAAAATAACCTTCTAACGCCTCAAGCTGCAGATCACCTGCTTCGAGTGCGTTGAAGGTACGGCGAAACTCACTCGCTTGTTCGTGTTCTTTTAGGTACCAACCCACATGCTTACGAGCAATGCGCGGACCTAAAAACTCTCCATAAAACTCATGCAGAGCGTGAACATGACCAAGCATGATGTCCTTCACTTCCGTAGTTGGGAGTGGGTCCATCGTGGTGCCGTTTTCCAAATAGTGGTGGATTTCCTGGAAAATCCAAGGACGTCCTTGGGCAGGACGGCCAATCATTAAAGCGTCAGCACCGGTGTACTCCAGTACAAACTTCGCTTTCTCCGGGCTATCGATATCACCGTTAGCGATAACCGGTATAGAGACAGCTTGTTTCGCCGCTTTAATGTGTTTGTATTCGGCCTCACCTTTGTACATACAAGCGCGAGTTCTCCCGTGAAGGGCAAGCGCTTGAATGCCGCAGTTTTCGGCTATTTTAGCGATTTGGACACAGTTTCTATTGTCCGTGTCCCAGCCTGTACGAGTTTTCAACGTCACTGGAACGTCAACCGCATTTACTACAGCCTTCAAGATCTCTTCAATAAGATCCGGATATTGCAGTAGTGCGGAGCCCGCAAGCTTCTTATTCACTTTTTTTGCTGGGCAACCCATGTTGATATCGATGATTTGAGCACCGTTCTCAACGTTGAATTGCGCAGCCTCGGCCATAAGCTGTGGATCTGCACCAGCGATTTGTACTGAACGAATGCCCGATTCGCCTTCATGTACCATACGCTGCTGAGACTTCGACGTTTTCCAAACCTTAGGATTAGAGGACATCATTTCACTGACTGCCATCCCCGCACCATAGCGAAGACACAACTCACGGAATGGTCTATCCGTTACGCCAGCCATTGGGGCGACGATTAGATTGTTCTTAAGTTGATAATTTCCGATTTTCAAAACGTCATCACAGTTCTGTACCAGCAAGGGCGCGCATTTTACGCATTTTTTTGCTGCGTGAAAAGACTAATATTTGAGCATTTACAATTTGTTTTTGTAATTTGCATAAAATTCAGTCAATTAGCGCTCAAAGTCTTATCTAGCCTTGCTTGCGACCAGAGATTCGACACCACTCTTGCTGCTCGACAATCGGATCTATGTGAAGTTCATCACGGTAATAAGTCGCAACGTCTTCCGCTTGTGTATCTAAAACACCCGACATCGCAAGTACACCGTCTTCTTTTACTAGACCCTTAATGATGCCTGAAAGTTCACGTAGTGGACCGGCAAGGATGTTAGCAACGACAACATCGGCAATCAGGCCTTCTGGCTGATCTTGAGGAAGGAACACTTCTAATTGGTCAGCAACGCCATTGCGCTCAGCATTGTCTTTTGATGCCAGTAGAGCCTGTGGATCAATGTCGATCCCGATAACTTTTGCTGCACCAAGTTTGATCGCTGCGATCGCTAGGATGCCAGAGCCACAACCGAAGTCGATCACTGTCTTACCTGACAGATCTAGACCTTCTAACCACTCTAAACAAAGTGCTGTTGTTGGGTGGGTACCCGTACCAAACGCTAGACCTGGGTCAAGCATTACATTTACCGCGTCCGGCTCTGGGATATCTCGCCAGCTTGGGCAGATCCATAGGCGCTCACCAAACTTCATTGGGTGGAAGTTATCCATCCATTCACGTTCCCAGTCTTTGTCCTCGATTTGCTCAACTTTGTGAGCGAAATCCGCAGGGAACATATTGCTTGCTTTGATTTGCGCTAGAACGGCGCTGGTATCAATTTCAGCGTCGTATAGAGCTAGGATATCCGTATCACCCCAAAGTCGCGTCTCACCCGGCAGAGGCTCAAATACAGGGGTATCTTGTGCATCAAGGAAAGTGACAGAAAGAGCACCAGTCTCTTCCATCAACATGTCGCCGATCTGTTCGGCATTTTCGTTGGTCGCATTAAGCTTGATTTGAATCCAAGGCATGGGTATGTGCTCTTAACAATGGTTGAAAATGAATTGGGCGCAGAGTTTAGCAGATTTAATGAGCGATTACCCTCAATTAAAACTGCCGTTCTAGATATAAGTAAACCCAGTGTTCGCGATGAACACTGGGCTAGCAGATAGTTGAAATGGTCATTAGTCGTCTAAACTGATTGCTGATACGCTGGTGGGTGCGACAGGGTCGTCAATCGCCACAAGCGTTGTGATTGAACCGCCAGTGAGGTCGAGCATTACTGGCCCAATAGCGATGGTGCTAGGGGTATTGGCTGGCGTGATCATGATGTATACCGTGCCAGGCATCACGGGCAGTAAACCGCTATCTCCTTTGTAAGGGATATCTTCTAGAATAACATCGTCAGAACTTGGAGTCGCGTCAGCACTCACATAAATGTCGACAATGCCTGCCAACGTAGAGGCGTGAATCGCTCGCAGTTTGGCTTCTGTTGCGATTCTTCTTACATCATCTTCAACGACGTAAAGCTCATCATTGCTCAGTCCATCACTCAGGTTGCCGATAGCTAGGGCAGTGTAGGTTGTATTCGCTGCAAGTGAAGCAGTTAGCCCAAGGGCACTGACGATACTGACAGGGCTGCTGCCGTTAACAGCTACTGCAAAGTCTGTCGATGCAGCATCAAGGGCTAGATAATCTGTTTTGTCTTTATACATTAGGTTAAACAGGGACGAGCCACTTACTGGTGCTGTGCCATTGACCCACACATCGACGCCAGGGGCATCGGAAATAGTGTGCACTACGCGGACATCAGCGCCGCTGTTTGTATCTTGAACCGTCAGTGAGCTGCTACCAGTGTCGACAAGCAAAGTTACTGGTGACGCGCCTGCGGTGGTGTTATTGGTTGCTGCGACAAACCAGTCGGCACCAGCAGGAACCGCTATCGAGCCTGAATCGAAAAACACTTGGGTTGGATCAGATGGATCCGTAATACGCACTTGGTAAGTATCAGCAGGTACATTCACTGCATCGGTTACGCCTAAAAACGACACATCATCGGCGAAAGGCATTGCAGTCGTTAGATCCGCGCCAGGGGCGGTAATGAATACGTCTACAGTTGGAGCATCGGGTGCAGAGTGCATCACTTGAACTCGTGCATCGGTTGGAACCATGAAGTCCCTCGCAATGATCTGTGGTCCGAATGAGTTGTCGCCGACTTTCCCTGTCGCAACAACGTTGTACTCTTGCCCTGCCATCAAATCAAGAGTGGTTTCGGGAACGACGGTCGTGGTGGTTCCATCAGCGAGGATAGCATCGACTTGAACGGTATGGTCGCCTGGGGATACGGAAATTTGTCCTGAAGACTGTTGGTAGTCAACATTTTGTAGAGCGGGTTGCCCATCGAGAAGCACGTTTACTTTTGGGGCGTCAGGTGAAGCGTGGAATACTCGAAGATAGGAATAGTCCTGTGCTGTGGAGTCGTCGTCATCGTCGTGGCAGCCTGCTAGAGCTGCGCTGAGTGTGGTTGCTATTGCAATAGTTTTAATCAGTTTCATTGTCTTGTCTCCAAGTGATTTTTACATCACACAGATCTACGACAAGTTTGACTAAAGGATCAGATATATTGGGATGGTTCAGAGACAAAAATGAGAATATGACTTATTTAACTTTATCTTTTCAGTGGCTTGTATTAATAAAATTATAATAAAAAAATGCCCACCGAGGTGGGCATTTCGTGATGTTCTTAAATGAACCGATTATTGAAGACCAAGTTTCTTCTCTAGGTAGTGGATGTTTGCACCACCGTGTTGGAAGTTCTCGTCGTTCATGATCGACTCTTGTAGAGGGATGTTCACTTTGATGCCTTCTACAATCATCTCACCTAGAGCATTCTTCATACGAGAGATCGCTACATCGCGGTTCTCACCGTAAGTGATCAGCTTACCAATCATTGAATCGTAGTGAGGTGGTACCGTGTAGCCCGTGTAGATGTGAGAGTCCCAACGTACGCCCATGCCGCCCGGTGCATGGAAACGCTCGATCTTACCTGGTGAAGGTAGGAACTTATCTGGGTCTTCCGCGTTGATACGACACTCGATAGCGTGACCGCTGATCTTGATGTCATCTTGCGTGAAAGACAGAGGCTGACCAGCAGCAACACGTAGTTGCTCTTTGATTAGGTCAACACCGGTAACCATCTCAGTTACTGGGTGCTCTACTTGGATACGAGTGTTCATCTCGATGAAGTAGAACTCGCCGTTTTCGTATAGGAACTCAAAAGTACCTGCACCACGGTAGCCAATCTCAAGACAAGCACGAGTACAACGTTCACCAATGTACTTACGCATTTCTGCAGTGATACCTGGTGCTGGTGCTTCTTCAACAACCTTCTGGTGACGACGCTGCATAGAACAGTCACGCTCACCAAGGTGGATAGCACCGCCTTGACCGTCAGCAATCACTTGTACTTCAACGTGACGTGGGTTTTCTAGGAATTTCTCCATGTAAACCATGTCGTTGTTGAAACATGCTTTTGCTTCTGCACGTGTCATTGCGATCGCTTCAGTTAGCTCTTTTTCAGAACGTACAACACGCATACCACGACCACCGCCGCCACCAGATGCTTTGATGATTACTGGGTAGCCAATACGCTTAGCGTGAGCTTTGTTGGTTGCTTCGTCGTCGTTCAGTGGGCCGTCAGAACCCGGTACACAAGGTACGCCTGCTTTCTTCATTGCCGTGATTGCAGAAACTTTATCACCCATGATGCGGATAGTTTCAGCTTTAGGACCTACGAAGATGAAACCGCTTTGCTCAACTTGCTCAGCAAAGTCTGCGTTTTCAGATAGGAAGCCGTAGCCAGGGTGAATAGCAACAGCGCCTGTTACCTCTGCCGCACTGATGATGCGAGGGATGTTCAGGTAGCTATCGATACCACGAGCTGGACCGATACAAATAGTTTCATCTGCAAGCAGTACGTGCTTAAGGTCACGGTCAGCTGTTGAGTGAACAGCTACCGTCTTAATGCCTAGCTCTTTACATGCTCGCAGAATACGTAGTGCAATTTCACCACGGTTCGCGATTACTAATTTATCTAACATAATGAGGCTTCTCTATTATTCGATAATTACTAGAGCTTGGTCGAACTCAACTGGTTGGCCGTCTTCAACTAGGATTGCAGTTACAACACCAGACTTGTCCGCTTCGATTTGGTTCATCATCTTCATCGCTTCAACGATACATAGAGTATCGCCAGCGTTAACTTGTTGACCTACTTTAACAAATGGTTTTGCATCTGGGCTTGGCGCGCTGTAGAAAGTACCAACCATTGGAGAAAGAACTTGGTGACCAGTTACTGCCGCTGGAGCTTCAGCTGCTTCTGGAGCCGCCGCAGGAGCTGGAGCCGCTGCAGGAGCTGGTGCTGCTACAGGTGCTGGCGCTGCTGCGTATTGAACTGGTGCTGCTGCAGGAGCAGTGCCGTTACGGCTGATGCGTACTGACTCTTCACCTTCAGAGATTTCTAGTTCTGCGATACCAGACTCTTCAACCAATTCGATCAGCTTTTTGATTTTGCGAATATCCATCGTTTCTTTCTCTTATTTGTTAATTAACCATGCTCTATGACTGGAGCTGGTGTCTATTAGTTCGGTTATGTTCGTTACTTTGACTGAAGCTTGTTAATCGCAGCGGTCAAAGCAAATTGGTAGCCTTGTGCGCCCAAGCCACAAATCACCCCTTCGGCTTTGTCTGAGAGGTAAGAGTGGTGCCTAAATGGTTCACGTGCGTGAACATTAGAAAGGTGCACTTCAATAAATGGGATTGCTACGCCAAGCAGTGCATCGCGCAGTGCCACACTGGTGTGTGTGAACGCTGCTGGATTGATAATAATAAAATCAATATCTTGGAATGCACCGTGAATGGCTTCAATTAGCTCGTACTCACGATTTGATTGTAAGTGAGATAGCTCAACGTCCTGCGTTTTCGCTTGCTCTTTCAGACCGTCAATTATCTGGTCAAGTGTTTGAGAACCGTAATGAGCAGGCTCTCTTAGGCCTAACAGGTTAAGGTTTGGGCCATTTAAAACTAGAATGCGAAACTTTGTAGACATCGTGGGGCTATCTTCCTTTATCGTGACGACGAGAGTGAATGTCCCATTTTATTTACAAATCATGCCGTTTTGCTAGAGCTAAAACGACCGATTTTAAAAATTAGAACCAGATTATAGCTAATTCAGCGCAAATCGCAGCAATTTACTGGTCTAATCTCCTAATGTGATAGTGCAGAATTGTTACCAAGTTAACAAAAAATGGGAGAAGCCTTAATTTAAGGAAGGATATTTGAGATCAAGATCAGGCATAAAAAAACCGCCACACAGGTGACGGTTTACATATGGGGGTGTTTTAAACATATCAGGTAAACATGCCCAAGTTAGGACTGTTTATCCGCAGTTTTATGCAAGCTCAGCTTTTTCTGCGATGAGCTTGTCAACAACACTTGGGTCAGCAAGCGTAGAAGTGTCGCCAAGGTTGCCTGTATCACCTGTTGCAATCTTACGTAGGATACGACGCATGATCTTACCAGAACGCGTTTTCGGTAGAGAGTCTGTCCAGTGCAGTACGTCTGGTGTCGCAATCGGACCGATCTCTTTACGTACCCAGTCTTTCACCTCTTTATGCAGCTCAGCGGTTGGGAACTCTCCGTCGTTCAGGGTGATGTAAGCGTAGATCGCTTGGCCTTTGATGTCGTGAGGGATACCCACTATCGCAGCCTCGGCAATCTTATCGAATGCAACCAGCGCTGATTCAATCTCTGCCGTACCCATACGGTGGCCAGATACGTTCAGTACGTCATCAACACGGCCTGTGATCCAGTAGTAACCATCTTCATCACGACGAGCACCATCACTAGTGAAGTACATGCCTTTGAAGGTTGAGAAGTAAGTCTGCTCGAAGCGCTCATGGTCGCCATAAACAGTACGCATTTGACCAGGCCAAGAATCTAGAATCACTAGGTTACCGTCGGTTGCGCCTTCAATGATGTTGCCCATGTTGTCGACCAGTGCAGGTTGCACGCCAAAGAATGGGCGAGTCGCAGAACCTGGTTTTAGATCCGTTGCACCCGGTAGAGGAGCGATCAAGATACCGCCCGTTTCGGTTTGCCACCATGTATCAACAATCGGAGAGTTCTCGTTACCGATCGTTTTGTAGTACCACTCCCACGCTTCTGGGTTAATTGGTTCACCTACCGAGCCCATAATACGTAGACTGCTACGTGTTGTGCCTTCAACCGCTTCGTTACCTTTCGCCATCAGAGCACGAATCGCTGTTGGTGCCGTGTATAGGATGTTTACTTGGTGCTTATCAACCACTTCACTCATACGGCTAGTATTCGGGTAGTTTGGCACGCCCTCAAATAGGATTGTCTTAGCGCCGTTAGCCAGTGGGCCGTAGATTAGATATGTATGGCCAGTGATCCAACCCACATCCGCGGTACACCAGAAGGTTTCGCCTTCTTGGTAATCAAATACATACTTGAACGTCATTGCCGCGTAAACTAGGTAGCCACCCGTTGTGTGTAGAACTCCTTTAGGTTTACCTGTTGAACCTGATGTGTAGAGAATAAATAGAGGGTCTTCTGCTTTCATCTCTTCTGGTGGGCACTCTGAAGATACGTTTGCTGTTGCTTCATGCCACCAAACATCACGATGCTCGTGCCAATCAATATCACCACCAGTACGTTTCATAACGATGACTTTTTGAATGGTTTTCACTTCTGGGTTGGTCAGAGCTTCATCGACATTTTTCTTTAGAGGGACGGCACGGCCGCCACGAACACCTTCATCAGCGGTGATCACAACCTTAGAATCAGAATCGATAATACGGCCTGATAGTGCTTCTGGTGAGAAGCCACCAAATACCACAGTATGAACTGCGCCGATACGTGTACAAGCAAGCATCGCAACCGCCGCTTCTGGCACCATTGGCATGTACAAACATACTACGTCGCCTTTTTGCACGCCTTGCTCTTTAAGTGCGTTAGAGAATTCACACACCTCTTTGTGCAGTTCGTTGAAAGTTAGCGTCTTGTCGTCAGCTGGGTCATCACCTTCCCAGATGATTGCCACATCGTCACCGCGCTCAGCAAGGTGGCGGTCAATACAGTTAGCAGACACGTTGAGTGTGCCATCTTCAAACCAGCGAATGTCGATGTGGCCTGGGTCAAATGAAGTGCTTTTCACTTGGGTGAAAGGCTTAATCCAATCTACGATTTTTCCATGCTCGCCCCAGAAACCTTCAGGGTCAGAAACAGATTGTTGGTACATGGCTAGGTAAGTGTCATTATCCGCGTGCGTATTTGCTTTGATGTTTTCTTTTACCGGATAAACGTGGGCTTCACTCATTGCATCTCTCCTTGTGCCTACATTCCTAATGAATTGGCAACTTCCTTTATGTTCAGTTTCTAAGTCAAGTTAGTGGACTGTCGTTGTGTTATCACTGTCGGCTAGCAGAGCCATTTCCACAATTAGACTTTAGGATGAGAAGCGTGTTTCTACTTAAAAAATAGCGAGTTAAGTGTTTTTTTGAGAGTTAGATCGTTTCAATTATTTACGCGGGTTGATTTATGAATAAGAAGAGTTGAAGCGCGGTAGATCACCATACTGGAGGCGCACAAATATCAGTGCAGCCGAGATAGCGTCTTGTAATGCATCATGTTTATTGGTGGGCAGCGGCAAGTCGAGTTGGCGACAGATGGTATCGAGGCTTAGATCGAAATAAGCATTTGGCAGGTGTTTTTCGAGCTTTTCTTGATAGAGCTGACTAACTTCTACTAATGGATTAGGCATAGGGAAGCCAAAATGTTTTAAACACGCTTTATCAAGAATCTTTTTGTCGTAGCGGATGTGATAGCCCACCAAAGGTCGATTACCGATGAAGTCGAGCAATGCGCTGATGGCTTGTTTCTCTTCGACCCCATGTTTGAGGTCTTGGTGGCGAATGCGATGGATTTTTATCGAGTTAGAATCTAAAGATTGAGGTGCTCTTAGTCTGACCTCAAACGGTTGACTGGTGATAATTCGGTTACCGACAATCTTGGTCGCCGCAATTGAGACTAGCTCCGCTTGATTCGGATCGAGGCTGGTGGTTTCACAATCGAGTGACACCAACTCTTGTCCTGAATTGGTGGTGAAGAGATCCCGATAGGGCGACCCCTTGAGTTTTCGATACCAGTAATAGCGTACTAATCGGTTCATGGTGATCTAATCCCTAATTTGGTAGTGATAGCCCAACCATTGCTTAAACTTTTTCACTACGTGCAAACTGTGCCTTAATAGGTCTCGGTCTGCGCGCTCCATGAGCTTCACGTCGAGTTTGTTGCTGCTGTGCTGCTGCGATAAACGTTGTGATAGACGCCACTTGAAGAACTGTTTGAGCGCTTCGCTGAGGTTGTCTGCAGTGCTTCGTTCAAGAACATTCTTTTCCACTAGTGCTTCGATACGTTCGAAGGTGTTGTTGACACTGATGCCGTGTTCAAGGCTGAGCGCTCTTACACCATGAACGATAGGGAAGATGCCTCCCTGTTTTATGTCTAACCCTGATTTCGACGCTTTCACGTTACCAAACAGAGATAGCGGTACAGAGAAGTTCAGGGCAGGGCGGCAGAACTCTGTGAGTATGAGCTCTTGTCCCACCATTAAATCTCTCAAATGCTCTTTAACAGGTTGCAGTAGCTCTCGATTGCCCGCTACTGCATGAGCGTCTGCCATGATGGCGATGTCCATGACCGTATCGGGGGTCGCCTTCTTCACCCACTGGGACAGTGTTTCCTTCCAGCCTTGTTGTGAGTGCACCCACTTCGGATTATTCACCATCACATTGCCTGGGCAGAGCGGGTAGCCCAGCTGCTGCAGGGTATGAGTCAGCTCAGCCATGACTTCTTCACAGTGATGCCACTCTAAACCGTCTTGAATGATCAGCGCGTTGTCTTGGTCTGTTTTGAGTATCTGTTCTCCTCGCCCCTCTGAGCCAAGCACAATCAGGCAACAGTGGTTTTGCAGTGCTGGAGGCAAAATCAATTCAAAAGCTTTTTCGATAATCTGCTCGTTAACCGCAGAGATCAGTTCCATGATAAAGCGCGTTCGAATGCCATTGCTGATTAAGCTCTCAACCAGTTGACGCTGTTTGTTGGAGGCCATGGCCAACTCTTCGATGCTAGTGGCGCGGGCTATTCGCAGAGTCAGTACATGAGAGTGGGTCGAGAAGGCACTCAATATTTGTGTCATATCGAGCATGCCGACCGCTTCTTGCCCATCACAAACCATCAAGCGCTTTACCCGATTACGCGTCATATTAATCATGGCGTTAAACAGGAAATCACCATCATTGACATGCAAAACAGGGAAGGTCGCTATTTCACCGACGGGCGCATCAAGGGGATAATCCTCGAGCATCACAGCGTGCAATAAATTGGTTCGTGTGACGATAGAATAGGGTAGGGTACATGATGTTCCAAAAGCTTTTAGATCATCATAGGCCAAACGAACTAAAGCCGAGTCGAGCCCTTGTTCTTTAAGGGTTCTTGTTACCTCATTGATAGGTTGGCTAGGCTCTAGGATCAGAGGTGGGTGATAAATCGAATCGTCGACTTTGGTTAGGATAAATTCAGCCAAGTTTTGCTGCTGTTTAGCGGCCTCTATGAGCTCTTTACGTTTGGCTAGGTTGTTATCAAAGTAGGCAGCAAACTGGCCATTGGCATTGTAGAGCTCGAGGAATACATCGGTGGGAAGCAGGTAGCTGAGGGTATCTTCTAGTGCGATGTACTGGTGTTTAGTGTGAGGTTCAAACTGACTACGAACATCAAAGATATCGTCGTTTGCATAGTGGGCGTAAATCTCCCCATCTTGGCTAGCACGCTCCTCTACGGCACCTTTAATTAAAATATGCAGATGACGGCTTGGGCGATCCGCTTCGAGAATGGTTTCTTGAGCACGATAGTAAACCACGTCGAGCGCAGAGCGCAGGGTCAATTGTTCAGCCTCAGATAAGCTATCGAAGGGTGGGTGCTGCATATTAAATTTATCAGGCATAAGCGTCGCAGATAGAGTGAAGAACCTAAAGTTAAGTCTGACAAAAACTCACTGAAGCTCCAGACGACTTTAGTCTAAACGTGCGATTTTCATCGGCGATGCAGTCATAGATAACACGGAAACTCAAAGCAGCAATTATTCCCTTTTTCATATGATTGCGTAGAGGCATAATCTCCGCTGCCTCTCTGCAATCGTTTATATAGGTATATGTATGTTTAACCCTTCCCCTTATGGATGGATATCTCAGTATTTCATCGGTTTCTTTTTCGCTTACGGTGTCTATCTGCCGTTTTGGGCATTATGGTTCGAAGACCAAGGGGTTTCGGCAGGTGATATTGGTGTATTGATCGGTGTGGGTTTTGCGACGCGATGTGTGGCGAACCTTTTGATTACTCCACGTGTCCATAAAGCGGAACACTTAATGCCTGCTCTGCGCTGGCTCAGTTTAGCGGCACTGATTTTCGTCGCGTTTCACTTCTTTACCGGCGGTAGCTTCCTATTAATGCTGCTAGCAACCATCTTATTTAATCTCTGTTGCGGGCCAGTTGTTCCGTTGTCCGACGCAATGGCGAACTACTACAGTCGACTTAAGGTGTTGGATTATGGCCGAACACGACTTTGGGGTTCGGTTGCATTTATTGCTGGCTCGACGGTGGTTGGTTATCTGGTGGCGCAGTTTGGCACCGATATGATCTTGTATACGGCATTGGCTGGTGTGTTTGTATCTCTGATACTGGCAATGAGAAACCCGAACCTAATGCCAGTGACACAATCCGAACAGCACCAAGTACGTCCAAAGTTAGGAGCATTGATGCGTGAGCGCTCGGTTGTGAAGTTCCTTGCGTTGATGGCACTGCTGCAAGGTAGTCACGCTGCTTACTACAGCTTCAGTGCGATTTATTGGAAAGAGGCAGGTCACTCTGAAGCCATCATCGGTTATCTGTGGAGCTTAGGGGTCGTGGCTGAAGTGGGTGTGTTTGCATTAAGTAAGCGACTTTTCTCTGGTATGGCACTCAGAACGCTATTTGTTATTGCTGCGCTGGGTGTGATTGCGCGTTGGGGTATTACGGCATCGACAACCGATATCTTTGGTCTGGTATTAGTGCAGTTGCTGCATGGTGTGACATTCGCAATGGCGCACATTGCTGCCATTCAGTACATCCAATCTGAAGAAGAGAATAAGATGGTGGCACTGCAAGCACTCTATAATGCGATTCCGCTTGGTGCGTTTATCGCATTGATGACCACTCTGAGTGGTTGGGGTTATGAATTGTGGGGCGCGAACATTTTCTGGGTGATGGCGGCAATGGGTGTACTGGCTCTGTTTATTAAGTTGGATGAGCGCAGCTCCGTGGTCGACGTCGAATTGGCAGCAGCTCCAGCTAAAGCAGAGAATTAGAGCCTGAAGCACAGAAATTAATCGACCTGATTGTGTTGCTGACACTTCCTTAGTTAAATGAAACCTCTCCCTTATGGAGAGGTTTTTTTATGGAAGAAAAGGGTTCGCAATGCAAGGATGGATCGTAATCCCCGTCTCACTCGCCTATCTCGGGGTGTTATTTTTAATTGCTTGGTATGGAGATCGGCAAACTCGCTGGTTGTCACGCTGGCGACCATGGATCTACAGCTTATCAATTGCGGTTTACTGTACCTCGTGGACCTTCTACGGCACCGTGGGGCAGGCCAGTAATAACCCGTGGTCTTTTCTTCCTATCTACATAGCCCCAATTCTGGTTTTTACTTTATGTTGGCGGATTTTGGCGCGGCTTATCGTCATCGCCAAGCGCGAACACATCACCTCGATTGCTGACTTCATTGCCGCTCGTTATGGCAAATCACAAGGGCTCGCGGTCACGGTGACGATTATTGCTGTAGTGGGGATTCTGCCTTACATAGCACTGCAGCTGCGTGGTATTACTATGGGGCTCGATATTGTTGCTCCGAGTCTGGCGCAAGATTTTGGTTATCAGGATTACCACGTTTCTTGGTTTGTGGTGGGCGCTTTGGCCATCTTCACTATGTTGTTTGGTACCCGTCATATCGATAACACGGAACACCACCGTGGGATGATGATGGCGGTCGCGTTTGAGTCGATCGTCAAGCTGGTGGCTTTCTTAATTGTTGGGCTGTTTATCATCTATCTGGCGACCAGTAGCGATAAGATTGATCTGCTTGAAGTCGCTGCACAGACTTACGAATCCCCTAATATTCCCACTCTCATTATCCATACCGTGCTGACGATGTTGGCGATTGTTTGTCTGCCAAGGCAGTTCCATACCATGGTGGTTGAGAATGAAAGACCTCAAGACCTGCATACGGCTCGCTGGCTATTCCCTGTTTATCTGATCCTGATGGGGTTGTTTGTGCTGCCAATTGCGTGGGCAGGGCAAGGTCTCTTGACGGGGATGCCTGCCGATACCTATGTGATTAGCTTGCCAATGGCAGAAGGGGCCAACAACATTGCCTTGCTGGCATTTCTTGGCGGTACCTCAGCGGCGAGTGGCATGGTGATCGTTTCTACGATTGCACTGGCGATCATGGTCTCCAATGATCTGGTGATGCCGTTATTACTGCGTCGGATGCGACTAACGCAGAGAACCCATCGACACTTCTCTGGGTTGCTGCTGGTGATTCGTCGTGCGCTCATCCTATTGTTGCTGCTAGGGGCATGGGGCTTCTATCAAGCATTAGATAGTATCCACTCACTCTCTGCGATAGGTTTTCTCTCGTTTGCCGCGATTGCACAGTTTGCGCCAGCCCTGATTGGTGGCATGTACTGGCGCTTGGGTAACCGCAAAGGCGTCTATGTTGGTCTGTTGTTTGGTTCTATTATTTGGCTGATCACTTTGATGAGCCAAACCAGCATGCTCGCGGGCGACCAAGAGAGTAACTTATTGTTGTGGTTGATTACACCACCTGACCTGTTAGCCAACTGGGACGTGAGCAGCTCCAACTGGGGTATTGTGCTCAGTATCACCGTGAATACACTCTGCTATGTAGTGATATCCCTATCGACAAGGCCAAGTCTAAGTGAGCGCTTACAATCAGCGGCATTCGTTGGGGCCCCTTTGCCTGAAAACGAAAACATGAGTCTTTACCAGAGCCGTGTGACGGTTGCTGAGCTAGAGATGCTCGCTTCACGGTTTGTAGGACGCAAGCGCGCAAAAAGTGCCTTTCAGGCGTATTGGCAGCAGCAAGGTCGACCACTACTGCCCAATCAGCAGTCGCCTGCTAGCTTGATTCGACATGCTGAACGTGTGCTCGCCGGTGTATTTGGTGCCTCCTCTGCTAAGTTAGTACTTACTTCCGCTCTGCAGGGTAGAAACATGCAGCTAGAAGAGGTCGCGACCATCGTTGATGAAGCCTCTGAACTGTATGATTTCAGTCGAGGCTTGTTGCAAGGGGCGATTGAACACATCGGTCAAGGCATTGCGGTAGTCGACCAACAGCTACGTTTAGTGGCATGGAACCAACGTTATTTAGAGTTGTTCGTTTTCCCTAGCGGACTGATTCAGGTTGGTAGGCCAATTGCCGATGTGATTCGACACAATGCGGAGCAGGGATTATGTGGGCCCGGCGATCCAGAAGACCACGTTAAGCGACGCATCTTCCACCTTGAGCAAGGCACCCGTCACACCTCTTCGCGGGTAAGGCCAGATGGCCGCGTAATTGAAGTGCAAGGTAACCCGATGCCAAGTGGCGGGTTTGTGATGAGCTTTACCGATATCACGGTATTTAGACAAGCGGAGCAGGCGCTGAAAGACGCCAATGAGAGCCTAGAAACTCGCGTTCACGAGCGTACCCAAGAGCTCGAAAAACTCAACCAGCGTTTGGTGAAAGCCACTCAAGTGTCAGAACAAGAGTCACAATCTAAATCGCGTTTCTTGGCGGCGGTGAGCCACGACTTGATGCAGCCCTTGAATGCGGCGCGCTTGTTTGCTTCTTCACTATCAGAAGTCGCGAAAGAGCAAGAAGTTAAGCAGCTCTCTTCGCATATCGAGAGTGCACTTGGTGCGGCAGAGGACTTGATTGGTGACCTATTGGATATCTCGCGCTTGGAGTCGGGCAAGCTAGAGACCAACGTTCATGGCTTCGCTATCAATGATGTGTTGTCCAACCTGAATGCAGAATTTAGCGCCTTGGCAGGACAGCAGAATATCGATTTCCATATGGTGCCATCATCGCTGTTTATTCAATCGGATCCAAAACTTTTACGTCGCGTGATTCAGAACTTTTTGACCAATGCGTTCCGCTATAATCCAAGCGGTAAAGTTGTATTGGGTGCACGGCGCGTGGATGGCCGAGTGCGTATTGATGTATGGGATAACGGCACTGGTATCGATGAAGATAAACAGCAAGAGATCTTTGAAGAGTTCACTCGTGGTAGCCAAGTACGTTCAGATCAAGGCTTAGGTCTTGGCTTAGCTATATCTAAAGGGATCGCACACGTTCTTGGACATGAAATCTCGATGCGCTCTTGGCCAGATGAAGGCAGCGTATTCTCGATAACCTTGCCTCGAGCAGAGAAAGTGGTTACTGCACCGCAAGTGGCGGCACCGACCGTCAACAGCGAGATTGCCCAACTGAAAATCCTGTGTGTGGATAACGAGCGAGACATTCTGGTCGGCATGGAGAACCTGATTGGTCGTTGGGGATGCGATGTGCGAACTGCAGGTGATCTGGTCGAAAGCTTGAAGTGTCTGGAAGACAGTTGGCAACCGGATGTGATCTTCTCGGATTATCGACTCGACAATGGGCGCACCGGCCTCGAAGTTCTGCAGCAGTGTCGCTTGAGACTGGGTGATAGTTTCGAAGGGGTGATTATCAGTGCGGATCGTACTGATGACATGCTAGCGGCGATCAAAGCGCATGGTTTCAGTTTTATTGCCAAGCCAGTTAAGCCACTCAAGCTAAGAGCAGTACTCAATCGTGTCGCTTAATTAGCATTTGGATCATAGTAGGCCAAAAGCGAAGCCAACTGCCGGCTTCGCTTTTTTATTGGGCTTGATTAGCCGGCAATTCCGCCTTTAGTCAGCTGGCTTGGGTTCAATAAGCTCGCCAGCTCTTCACGTGGGATGTCGGTTTCACGCTCTGCTACATCTAAGATTGGCAGGCCTTCTTTATACGCCTTTTTGGCGATGTCTGCGGCTTTTAGGTAACCAATAACTGGGTTGAGCGCCGTCACTAGAATCGGGTTCTTCGCGAGGGCTTCATCAAGGTTATCTTGACGAACGGTGAAGGTAGCTACGGCTTTATCTGCCAGTGCCACCGAGCTGTTGCTCAGTAGTTCGATGCTCTCAAGCACATTGTGTGCAATGACAGGTAACATCACATTGAGTTGGAAGTTGCCAGATTGACCAGCGACTGTGATGGTGGTGTCGTTACCAATCACTTGCGCTGCCGCCATTGCTGCAGCTTCTGGAATCACAGGGTTTACTTTACCTGGCATGATAGAAGAGCCTGGCTGCAGAGCTTGGAGTTCAATTTCTCCAAGGCCAGCCAGTGGACCAGAGTTCATCCAGCGAAGATCGTTTGCGATCTTCATGATCGCAACTGCTGCGGTTTTAAGCTGTCCAGATAGGGCAACGATCGCATCTTGGCTGCTGAGATTAAAGAAGAAGTTTTCGCTCGAACTGAATTGCAATTTCGTTGTTTGAGATAGGTTGTGCGCGAAGGCATCTGCAAATCGCGGATCGGCGTTGATCCCGGTTCCGACGGCTGTTCCACCCTGAGCGAGTGCTTTTACTGCCTCCAAGCTCGATTCAATCCCTTGTTTTGCATGGTCAATTTGGAATTTCCAACCACCTAATTCCTGAGCGAGAGTGATTGGCATGGCATCCATTAGGTGAGTGCGACCTGTTTTGACCACATCGGCAACCTGCATCTGTTTAGTGGCTAACACATCTGACAGGTGTGCAAGGGCTGGTAGTAGTTGCTTCTCTACCGTTAGTGCCACGCTGACTTGGATTGCTGTCGGTACAACATCGTTACTGCTTTGCCCCATATTCACATGGTCATTCGGACTAACATCACCTTGCAGTGCACGTGAAGCCAGCGTTGCGATAACCTCATTGGCATTCATGTTTGAGCTGGTGCCTGAACCCGTTTGATAGACATCGACAGGGAACTGTTCAAGGTGTTGGCCATCGATGATCTCTTGACTCGCATCGATAATTGCATGAGCAATATCGCCCTCAAGATGACCCAATTGTGCATTGGTATTTGCGGCTGCTTGTTTGATGAAAGCGAGCGCTTGAATGAAGCTTGCAGGCATTGTGTGCGAACTGAAAGAGAAGTTATCAGCGGCGCGCTGGGTTTGTGCTTGGTAAAGTGCATTGGCTGGCACTTTTACTTCACCCATGCTGTCTTTTTCGATTCGAAATTCTTGGGTCATGCTGGATCCTTGTTAGCCAAGTGGAGCTTGGACTTGTTGTAGGGTTTGTTGGAGCGGTAAATACTTTTGTTTACCGTTAGGTTGTTGGTAGTAGTGGCGCTTCAAACAAAATAGAGGCGTGTGAATCAAATCAAGGCAAACGCGACGAAAGGTCAGGCTGCGTTGTGGTGACTCGATGGCTTCTATTAGGTGAAAGAACAGCTGACGGAGGAACAGCTCGCACAGCAGAATGTTTTCATGCTCACTATCTTTTTCATACTGAAGCGCAAGCTCTAGACAGCAGTCAATGTAGCTTTGGACTGTTGATGGCTCATATCCCTCAACCACATCGGAAGCGAGAAAACGGTCTTGTGCTTTGTAAAAAGTGGAATAGATAAGTTGTTGTTGCTGCATTAATCTCTCACCATCGTTAATTAGATGTTAATGATAATTATTATCAAATGAAATATTAAAAACAACCCTTTCTTTTCATAAATGGCGGGACAAAAAGAAAAAGCCGACACATGACGCATCGGCTTTCTGAGAACCAGTGCCTAATCCCTACAATGTAAGCACTGGTTTGTTTTAATCTCTTGCGAGAGTTGTTGCTTAGTGGTCGTGAGCTGCACCAGCACCTTTAGGGTAACGGATGTTCTCTACCATCTCTTGTACATCTTGTGGTACTTCAGCTGTAACCTTGTTCACTGCGATAGATACTACAAAGTTCAGACACATACCTAGCGTACCGATGCCCTCTGGGCTGATACCGAACCACCAGTTGTCTGGCGTGCTTGCTGCTGGATTGATGAACTTGAAGTAGATGATGTATGACGCTGTGAATAGGATACCCGCCAACATACCTGCAATTGCACCTTCCTTGTTCATCTTCTTGTAGAAGATACCTAGGATAATCGCTGGGAAGAAGGATGCTGCGGCTAAGCCGAATGCAAACGCTACTACCTGTGCTACGAAGCCTGGTGGGTTAATACCCAAGTAACCTGCACCAATAATCGCGACCATTGCTGCCAGACGAGCGGCTAACAATTCCTGCTTGTCGGTCATGTTTGGTCTAAACCCTTTCTTCAACAAGTCATGCGAGATGGATGTTGAGATTACCAGTAGTAGGCCTGCGGCTGTTGATAGTGCGGCTGCAAGGCCACCGGCTGCCAGTAGTGCTACAACCCAGTTTGGTAGTTTCGCTAGCTCTGGAGAAGCCAGTACGATGATGTCACGGTTGATCTTCATCTCGTTGCGCTCATCGCCCGAGTAGAACATCTTGCCATCGCCGTTCTTATCTTCCCAGCCTACTAGACCAGTGCTTTCCCAGTTTTTATACCAGCTTGGTGCTTCTGCTGCAGGAACACCTTGCATGTCTGGACCGTTGATTGTCTCAATCATATTTACACGAGCAAACGCGGCTACACCTGGTGCTGTTGTGTAAAGTAGTGAGATGAACAGTAGTGCCCAACCTGCTGAGATACGTGCATCACGTACTTTTGGTACAGTGAAGAAACGGATGATTACGTGTGGTAGACCCGCAGTACCCACCATTAGAGCAGCACAGATGAAGAATACATCCACCATGCTCTTATTACCTTCGGTATAGGCGGTAAATCCGAGTTCTTCGGTTAACCCATCCAGTTTATCGAGCAGGTAAACATCCGTTCCTGAGATAGTTGAACCCATACCGATTTGTGGAAGAGGGTTACCTGTCATCATGATTGAGGTAAAGATAGCTGGCACAAGGAAAGCGAAAATGAGGACACAGAATTGAGCTACCTGCGTATAAGTGATGCCTTTCATGCCGCCAAGTACTGCGTAGAAGAACACAATACCCATACCGATGATGATACCTAGGTTGATATCAACCTCTAGGAAACGCGAGAATACAACGCCTACACCACGCATTTGGCCTGCAACGTACGTGAATGATACGAAGATCGCACAGAATACCGCTACCATACGCGCTGTTTTCGAGTAGTAACGCTCACCGATGAAATCAGGAACCGTAAACTGGCCGAACTTACGTAGGTAAGGTGCTAAACAGAGTGCAAGTAGTACATAACCACCTGTCCAACCCATTAGATATACCGCACCGTCGTAACCAACGAATGAGATGATACCTGCCATTGAGATGAATGATGCTGCCGACATCCAGTCCGCGGCTGTTGCCATGCCGTTTGCTACCGGGTGTACACCACCGCCTGCAACGTAGAACTCACTGGTTGAGCCAGCACGAGCCCAGATAGCAATGCCGATGTAGAGTGCAAAAGTGATGCCGACGAGAATAAACGTCCAAGTTTGAATATCCATGTTCTAAACCTCTAGTCTTCCTGTACGTTGTATTTCTTGTCGAGCGCATTCATACGCACTACGTAAACAAAGATTAAGGCGACAAAGGTGTAGATCGACCCTTGTTGAGCGAACCAAAACCCTAGCTTGAAACCGCCTAGTTGTACGGTGTTAAGCGCATCGACAAATAAGATGCCTGCGCCGTAAGACACTGCAAACCAGATGGCCAGCAGGGTCCCCATAATTCCCAAGTTTTCCTTCCAATAGGCTTGAGCATGTTCTGTTGATTCGAACGCCATTGCCTTCTCCTTTCTTCCGATTCCGTAGAATGTTTGTGTTAACGTAATGTTACGATTTGAAATATAGCAAGGGGCGGTCAAGGGATCTGTGCAACTTTAGTCGGGGCGAAAAGAGTAGGAAGTCTTTGTTTTATGGGGCTTACAACGCACCTTGACCCAAAAATGTGATGTTGCAATGTTGTTAAATTAGCCAAAGGTCTAACGAAATGTCGATTTTTGATGAGATAAAACTCAAAAGGAGGACGATTTTTATTTTATCGATGAAGATTCGGTGCGTTGAAGGAGTGTTTGGGGAAATGAGGGAGTGGAATTGCCCTCAGCCAACAAAGGCTGAGAGCAATTAAAGCCTTACAGGTAGAAGTCTTTGATACCCATCAGAAGGTTATTTACCGCAACCGCCGCTAGAATCAAACCCATGACACGGCTGATGATTGCGGCACCGACATTACCAATCACCTTCTGAATCTTAGTGGCGCCCAGTAGCAGCAGCAAGGTGATAACCAGCACCAACACCATAACCCCTGCGGTAATGCTCTGGTCAATCAGTGAGTAGCGGTTATTGTCCGTCAGCATCACAATCGCCATCATGGCGCCGGGTGAGGCAATGGAAGGTATCGCCAGTGGGTAGACAGCGAGATCCGCGAGTTGCTTACTGCATACCTCTTCTGAGATTTTCTGTTCTTGCTCTGGTTTACTCTCACCAAAAATCATGGTTAATGCGAATAACAGCAGCACCAGTCCACCGGCAGCTTGGAAGGCGGGTAATGGAATCTGCATCGCTTCAAGAAGCAGTTGGCCTGCGATAAGGAAAAAGAGTAGTACACCGGTTGCGATGGCGATCGCCTTAAGGGCAACGGCGCGGCGCTGTTTTGGTGTGAGGTGCTGTGTTTGTGATAGGTAAACAGGAACGGAGCCAATTGGGTCGATGACCGCCCAAAGAACAACAAACTGAGTAATGATGATACTAGTAAGCAAGGAAAATCTCCCAGAGTTGATGACAGAGGGATAAGGCCGCTAATCTGCAGCCTTTAGATTATAGCGGCTATTATTCCTTTTAAGTCATCACTGTGTGAGATGTTACGAAATAGCCTAACTTTCCGTTTCCATCTGCTGTAACAAGATAACCGCCTGAGTACGGTTTTTCACATCCAGTTTGCGGAAGATAGCGGTCATATGAGCTTTGATGGTTGCTTCAGAAACATTGAGCTCGTAAGCAATTTGTTTGTTAAGTAGACCATCAGAGAGCATGCCCAATACTTTGTATTGCTGTGGTGTTAGGGTTGCAATCTTTTCTGCTAAGTCGCTGCAAGCTGCGTTATTGGTGATCAAGCCCTCTGGGAAGAATGGGTCGCCGTTCAACACTTGATTGAGAGCACTCACCAGTTCGCGCATATCACTCGATTTAGGGATAAAGCCAAACGCACCATGGCTCTTCACCTGAGTCACAACGCTAGCATCCTCGCTGGCAGAGATAACAACAATAGGTAAATCTGGGTACTCAGCACGTAGCTGAATCAAACCGGACATGCCGTTGGCACCCGGCATTTTGAGGTCGAGCAGCAGCAGATCTGGCTCGTCTTCTTTTTTGAGAAGTGTCAACAAAGCGTCTAGAGAGTCCGCTTCTAGAAGGTTCGCGCCACTGATCGCCATATGCACTGACTGAAACAAGGCGTTACGAAACAGAGGGTGGTCATCAGCAATGATGATGGTATAGGTCGAGTCCATGACGTTCATACTTTTAACAATTTAGTTAACATTTATTATTGACCCGATTGACTATGCGGACAATATTTATGCACTAAAAGTCTGAAGCATATCCACTTTTGCTGAGAGGCGAGTATGGAAAGGTTTTATAAAAATGTAAAAGCCACGTTTCAGTTCTCATTTGAGAAATAAAACGTGGCTTGTATTCTATCAACGCAGTGCTGTTATAGCTGGTGGCTTTGCATGTGTTTTAAGAAGGTTTCAGCGTTCATAAAACCGGTCACACGAGCATTTGGAACATGGTTACCCTTACCGTCCCAGAACTCAATAGTTGGTAAACCAAGGACCTGCATTTGTTTAAGCAGTTCAATATCTTGAGGTAAGTTTTTGGTCACATCAGCTTGCAGTAGAACAAAACCAGAAAGCTTGTTTTCAACATCGGCTTGGTGGAAGGTGTACTTCTCAAACTCTTTACACGCGACACACCAGTCGGCATAGAAATCGAGCATCACCGGCTTACCTAACTTCTTCGCTTCGATAAGTTGGATCTCAAGCTCTTCAACGGTATTGATACGCGCAAACTCAATTTGAGCAGTCTGTTCGACACTCTTTTCTGCAAACCAGTAATTTAGTGCAGGTTGTGCAGAAGCAAACAGACCAAGCATGGCAATGATGCCGACTGCGCTCTGTTTCCAGCCACCAAACGGCAGGGAGTTTTTGCTGTGATACAACCAACCAAAGGCCACAAAGCCAAGCGCTGACCACAATACAGTTGCCCAAAGCTCAGGAAGAATGCGCTCTAATAGGAAGATAGGCGCTGCCAGTAGAATAAAGCCAAATACGATTTTGACCTTGTCCATCCAGCTACCCGCTTTTGGTAGTAGCTTATTGCCGAATACCGCCACCAAGATGAGTGGAATACCCATACCCATGGCTAACGCGTACAGAGCAATTGCACCGGTAAATAGGTCGCCACTTTGAGCAACATACAGCAGCGCACCCGAGAGTGGGGCTGTAGTACAAGGCGAACATACCAAGCCAGAGATCGCACCCATTGCAAACACACCTAGGGTATTGCCGCCTTGCTGCTTGTTGCTCTGATTATTGAGCCAAGTCTGAACACTGCTTGGAAGTTGCAGGTTGTAAACGCCAAACATCGACAGTGCCAATGCCACGAATAGAACACTTAAGCCAATTAGTACATAAGGGTGCTGCATTGCAGCTTGGAACTGCATACCCGCAGATGCCACAACAAGACCAAGCAAGGTGTAGGTGAGGGCCATACCTTGTACATAGATGAACGACAGCATCAGAGCACGGCCTTGGCTTAGCTTACCGCCACCCAACACAATGCCAGTCAGAATAGGGTACATAGGCAGAACACATGGCGTGAAGGCGAGACCAACCCCAAGAGCTAGGAATAGCAGCGGTGTCCACCAACTGTCACCGAGCTGTTCAGCAAGGCCAGCTTCTTTTGAAACTGGATCCGCGCTGCGCTCTTCTGCGATAGGTGTCGAAGTTGGTTGTGTTGATACCTCGGTCTTAGCAGAGTTACTGGCTGTATTCGTCGCGACATCTGTCGACGGCGTGAATGGCTCGATGTCGATGACACGAATTTCAGGTGGGTAACAGAAACCAGCTTTGGCACAGCCCTGGTACTTAACGATAAGCTGCGAGCCATCTTGGTAGCTCTGCAGTGGGACTTGCACAAACAGTGGTTGGGTATAAATGCTCACCTCGCCAAAAAACTCATCTTGGTAAGGTTGCCCGTTTTCCATCTCCACAGGGCCGATAGCGAGATTTTGACCTGTAAAATCAAGACTGTGTTGATAGAGGTAGTAGTCCTCTTTTACTTGCCAGTCGATAAGCACTTTACCGTCTTGCTGGTAGTAATTAAAAGGGAATGCCTGATCAACAGGAACAAAGCTATTGGCTGAGTCGAGTTCAAGTCCTTGGTCGTTATTGCCAAAGAGAGCATAGGCTGAATGGGACAAACTAAGCAGTCCAACACACAGCGTGATGAGAAATGCGCGCATAAGTGAAGTCATCTTGATTAAGTTAACAGCGATATTAACTTAATCAGACCTTATTGCTGACTAATAAGTTTCAAATTGCCGATTTTATTATAAAAATGTTTTCGTTATACCGGGCTTACTAGAGATAGCGGCAAATAAAAAAGGAAGCCGAGGCTTCCTTTTAAAAATAACAGATTAATTCTGATTAGATGAACAAGCCACCGAAGCCAAAACCTAGCGCAACTGCTGTCGCGATAGTCACCACACCTGGGATAAAGAATGGGTGGTTGAACACAAGTTTGCCGATACGAGTCGAGCCTGTGTCATCCATCTCAACCGCTGCAAGCAGAGTTGGGTAAGTTGGCAGAACAAACAGTGCACTTACTGCTGCAAATGACGCCACTGCAGTAAGAGGCGCTACGCCAATTGCCAGTGCTGCAGGCATAAGAGCAACAGTGGTTGCACCTTGAGAGTAAAGCAGCATAGAAGCAAAGAATAGAACCAGTGCCAGCATCCAAGGGTAATCAGATAGTAGAGCACCTGCTACGTCTTTGATCTCTGCAACGTGCGCGTTTACAAACGTTGAACCTAACCAAGCCACACCAAGTACACATACACATGCAGTCATACCAGAGCGGAATGTTGGTGCTGAAGAGATCTTCGCCGCGTCGATTTTCGTGAACAGTACAATCGCCGCTGCTGCTGCTAGCATCACAGACATGATCGCTTCATTACGACCTAGCGCTGGGTTTTCAATCAGGCCCACAGAGCTAGAGATCGCCGCCGCGTAGCAAACAACAAAGCCGATCGCCGCTAGGAAGATGTAAGTCGCTTTCTTCGCTGTTGGTAGAATCTCACGCTTTTCTTCTGTTGCTAGTTTGATGAGACCTTTCTCTAGACGTTCTTGGTATACAGGATCGTCTTTAAGTTCGCTGCCCATGTAGTTCGCAACAACAGCACCAACCATACAAGCGATGAAGGTTGTAGGAATACAAACCATCAGCAGTGTTAGGTAATCAACACCGAACGGCGCTAGCATCGCAGCAAAGGCAACAACCGCTGCTGATATTGGAGAGGCTGTGATCGCAATCTGAGACGCGACAACCGCAATCGATAGTGGACGAGATGGACGAACACCTTGGCCTTTAGCAACTTCTGCAATCACAGGCAGTGTTGAGAACGCTGTGTGACCCGTGCCCGCCATCAATGTCATCAAGAACGTCACGATAGGAGCATAAAAAGTTATGCGTTCAGGATGTTTGCGTAAAAAGTTTTCTGCAATCTGAACCAACCAGTCCATACCGCCTGCGACTTGCATAGCTGCAATAGCAGTGATAACCGACATGATGATCAGAATAACGTCGATAGGGATAAAAGATTGACTGGTTGGAACGCCAAGGATTAGCGACAGAGCGATAACACCCGCACCGCCGGCAAAACCGATACCAATACCGCCAATTCTGGCTCCCAAAAAGATAAAGAGTAGGACAACGAATAGTTCTACTGCAATCATAGTAACACCTCATTTTTAGATTTTATTATCTGAAAACTCGCCACTGAGTGTTCAAATAATAGAACCTTGGCTAGAAGCCGATGTAAGAATTTGTCTCGCTATAAAACCACTTCAAAGTTATGGTTAATCGTTTTCGGGACTAAAAAAGGGCTCCGTTGGGAGCCCTACATTTAAACTTACTCGTAGCGTTTGCCTTTATACTGAGGACGCATCAAGTTTTCAACTGAGAAAATGTCATCAAGTTCTTCTTCAGTTAGAAGACCGCGCTCTAGAACCACATCGCGGACGCTCTTACCAGTTTCTGCACAAATCTTACCAACGATGTCACCCTCGTGGTGGCCAATGTATGGGTTTAGGTAAGTTACGATACCGATAGAGTTAAATACGTGAGCTTCACACACTTCTTTGTTCACAGTGATGCCGTCAACACACTTGTCACGTAAGTTCACACAAGCATTGGTTAGAATGTCTAGAGACTCAAACATGCTTTGAGCGATTACCGGCTCCATCACGTTCAGTTGAAGCTGACCGCCTTCTGCTGCGAAAGAAACCGTGTTGTCGTTACCTAGTACTTTGAAGCACACTTGGTTTACTACTTCAGGCACTACTGGGTTTACTTTAGCTGGCATGATTGAAGAACCTGCTTGAAGCTCTGGAAGGTTCAATTCGTTTAGGCCAGCACGCGGACCAGAAGAAAGTAGACGTAGGTCGTTACAGATCTTAGACAGTTTAACCGCTAGGCGTTTTAGTGCGCCGTGGGTCATTACGTATGCACCACAGTCTGAAGTTGCTTCGATTAGGTCTTCTGCTGGAGAAACCTCTAGGCCAGTTACTTCAGCAAGGTGTTTAACCGCTAGCTCTTGGTAACCTTGTGCTGCGTTTAGACCAGTACCGATCGCAGTTGCACCTAGGTTTACTTCTAGAAGAAGCTTTGATGTGTACTCTAGGTTCTTGATCTCTTCATTGATCGTTACTGCCCATGCGTGGAACTCTTGGCCCACTGTCATTGGCACTGCGTCTTGCAGTTGAGTGCGACCCATCTTAAGAACGGTGTTGAACTCTTGGCTCTTAAGTTCGAATGCGCCTTTTAGGTATTCGATAGCATCGATAAGCTTACGTACGCTGTTGTAAACAGAGATACGGAAGCCTGTTGGATATGCACAGTTGGTTGATTGACTCTTGTTTACGTGGTCATTTGGATTGATGAACTCGTATTGGCCTTTCTCTTTGCCCATAAGTTCAAGAGCCACGTTCGCAACCACTTCGTTTGCGTTCATGTTTACAGAAGTACCAGCGCCGCCTTGGAAAACATCTGACGGGAATTGGTCCATGCACTTACCCGTATCTAGGATAAGGTCACATGCCGCAATGATGTGCTTCGCGACTTCACTTGGAATTACACCTAACTCTTTGTTTGCTAAAGCCGCAGCCTTCTTAGTCATCACCATACCGCGCACGAACTCAGGTACGTCCGAGATAGTTACACTTGAGATGTTAAAGTTTTCGATAGCGCGTAGAGTGTGGATGCCGTAGTAAGCATCTGCCGGAACATGACGTTGACCTAATAGATCTTCTTCGAGACGAGTGGCTTGAGGAGCTTCAACAGGAGCTTTAGATTGGGTAGCCATAACAGGATCCTTAGAGAATTATTCTGATAATATAATTAGTTATTAGCCTATTCTTTACGCGAAACTCCGTTCACCAGAATTTTAGGCTGATAAATCCGTCCTGACTTATGTGGCACATAATACTGTACCTAGCGCATAAAAATAGTAAGTTGATCACCTTTTTTGCTTTTGTTTCGTCAATCTTGTGCAAACTATTTGTTGAGGGCGGGACACGCTTATTTACAGGATAAATTTGAGTTCGTGAGAGCTTTCAACGTACACTGAACACAACAAAGGAGGGCTTGTGTTTCCTATCTTATTATTACTGTTTATCTTTGTGCCTATCATTGAGATCGGCTTATTTATTCAAGTTGGTGGCTTCTTAGGATTGTGGCCAACTATCGCCTTGGTATTAGTGACAGCATTTGTTGGTGCATCTCTGGTGCGTAGCCAAGGGATCCAGACTTTAATGTCGGTTCAGGGTCGTTTGCAGCAGGGCGAGATGCCAGCGCAACAAATCCTTGAAGGCGTGATGCTTGCTGTGGCGGGTGTACTGCTATTAACGCCGGGCTTTATGACCGATGCGCTAGGAATGTTGGTACTACTGCCAGCACCACGCGCAGCAATCGCGAAAAAGCTGATGGAAAAAATGGTAGTGAAGAATGTATCAGGTGGCTTCCACGCCGGTGGCCATGCTGGTTTTGGTCAGAGCCCATTTGGTGAAGACCCGTTTAACTCAGGTTCGTTTAAGCAAGACCCATTTGACCAATCAAAAGGTGGCAACACCTTTGAAGGTGAGTTTGAGAAGAAAGACGACGATAACAACGACCGTAACCGTTTGAACTAATTTCTATCTCATCACCAAAAAGGCTCTCTCCTTTATTCTTTACTAGAACAAAAGGAGAGAGCCTTTTTTATTGTCGCTCGAGAGTATTGTGGTCTAAGTCGGTTACTCTGACTTAAACTGCGCCTTCAAAGCCCATTTGTCGCCATGCTTCAAACGCGATAATCGCAACGGCATTCGATAGGTTCAGACTGCGAGCATCTGGCATCATTGGAATGCGAATACGCTGCTCCATTGGCATACTTTCAATTAACTCTGCTGGTAGGCCGCGCGTTTCAGGGCCAAACATTAGAACATCACCTTGTTGGAACTTCGCATCTACGTGATGGCCTGTGGTTTTTGTCGTGCAGGCGAAGATGCGGAATTCACCCTCGCGTTCGTTCTCTAGATACTCTAGAAATGCTTCAAGGTTCTTGTGACGTTTTACGCGAGCGAGGTCGTGGTAGTCCAAACCAGCGCGGCGTACCTTTTTCTCTTCTAAATCAAAACCGAGCGGTTCAATCAGGTGTAGGTTGGCACCACAGTTAGCACAAAGGCGAATGATGTTACCTGTGTTAGGTGCAATTTCAGGTTCGTAAAGCGCGATATCAAACATACTGGTTCACTAGATAGATAAAAAGTAGCCTGAGTATACGGTGGCAGGCTGAGTGAGTACAGTTGCCACCGAACGATTACGCTTTGTTTGCTAGTGCCTGTGCGTAGTTTTCTGCAACGGCATCCCAGTTCACGACATTCCACCATGCATTGATGTAGTCAGGACGGCGGTTCTGGTAGCTGATGTAGTAAGCGTGTTCCCAAACGTCGAGCGCTAGAATTGGCTCACCTTGGCTATCTACTGCGTCCATCCAAGGGTTATCTTGGTTAGACGTAGAGACGATTTTCAGCGCACCATCTTTAACGACAAGCCAAGCGAAGCCTGAGCCAAAGGTGTTGATAGCGGCTTGAGCGAACTGATCCTTAAAGCTCTCTAAGTCTCCAAACGTTGCAAGAATGTCTTTGGCTAGGTCACCACTCGGTTCGCCGCCACCATCTTTAGACATGCAGTTCCAGTAAAGGATATGGTTGTAGTAGCCACCACCGTTATTACGTACTGCTGGTGAATGCTTAGAGATGTTGGCAAAAATTTCTGTGAGAGGCTGTGTCTCTAAATCGGTACCTGAAATCGCTGCCATGAACTTATCGTAATAGGTTCTATGGTGCTTACTGTAGTGAACCTCCATTGTTTTAGCATCAATGTAAGGCTCTAAAGCATCGTAAGCATATGGCAGTTCTGGAAAGGTGTGTGACATGGTAAATCCTCCTTAATTAGAGGATTTACCTTAATGATAATGAGATCTATTATCAACTAGATCTTTGTAAGGTTATTACAAAGGTATGATCGGCAGAGTGATTTCGACCTGCAATCCACCCAATGAGCTACGACTGGCTGTGATGGTACCACTATGCTGGCGAATCGCACTTTCAGTGATGGTTAATCCTAGCCCTGTGCCACCAGAGTTTCGATCGCGTGCGGTTGAGACTCGATAGAATGGTCGGAATATCGATTCAAGCTCCGCCTCTGGGACGCCATCGCCATTGTCATTGACCTGAATCGTCAGCTGGTCTTGCTTGACGCTCATCTGTACATCGACCTTATCTTTACCGTAGTAGATGGCATTGCGGATGATGTTATCAAGCGCGCTCATCAATAGCTTAGGGTTACCTGAGATCGAACGTTCTGGAATCTCAGAGAAGGTGAGGCTCTTGCTCATCTGCTCAGCTTCGAATTCCGCATCTTTTAGGATCTCCTCCCACAGGCTCGAAAGTGGCTGAATCTCTCGTGTGATGTGGCTATCAACCTGCATACGCGACAATGTTAGCAGTTCACTGATCATCTGCTCCAATCGCTGCGCTTCAGTATCAATACGCTCCAACTCTTGGCTTTCGCCCTGCTTACGAATAGCGAGTGCATTGGCCATTCTTAGGCGTGTTAAAGGGGATCGCAGTTCATGTGAGATGTCTGAAAGCAATCGCTGTTGCCCAGAGATCATCTGATTAACGGCCTCGACCATCTGGTTGAAGCTTTCTCCAGCTTGGCGGAACTCAGAAGTCCCTTTTTCAAGGGTTGGGTCGACCTCAAACTCGCCTTTCGCTACTCGTTGAGCGGCGCGCTCTAGTCGTCGAGCTGGCTGACTGAGAGCCCAAGCAAGCCACAAAAGCAGCGGGGTACTAGCAAGCATTACCGCGAGGAGCAGCTGCAGTGGTTTATCGAACAATCTTAATAGGAAAGGCGGTGGCTGATTCCATTTAACACTGACGTACATCATCAGGTCTTCATTGGCCAATACCACAGGAACCGGGCCTGCCACCATGTAATGTCCATACAGTTTCTGCTTGGGCACTTCTGGGTTATCAATGGTGGTTACAAAGTTGCGGATCGCTTTAACTTTGTAGTTAGAGTGGCGCTTGGTGGTCAAGACGCTACCATCTAAATCGGTCAGGTAGATGCGTGGGCGAGAGTCTTTACGGCTGCGAGGTGGCCCCTCAAGCTGGAAAACAATCTTGCCAAGGTTGTCTTCACCCGCGAAGCGTTTTTCGGTCGCCTTAGCGATGCGAGTGAGTTTGTCGTAGTGTTCTGCAGGAACATCTCGCGCAACACGCGGATCTAGGTGTGGCAGAGAGAGCACTGATAAAAGCACCAGTAACATGGTGAACCAAAAAATAGCAAAGATACGTCCATATAAGCTGGTGATTTTAGGTAAGCGCATTAATCTTCCTCAACAAATAGGTAGCCACGGCCACGCAGGGTCTTAATGCGTGCTTTGCCGTCAGGGCGTTCTGGAACTTTCTTTCTCAAGTTAGAGATGTGCATATCGATAGCGCGGTCAAAGGCAGCCAATCTTTTTCCTAGAACATCTAAACTGAGTGACTCTTTGGTGATCACTTGCCCCGGGTTCTGAATTAGATGACTTAAGAGAGCGAACTCAGTGGTGGTGAGATCCAGCAGTTGCTCGTTACAGTAAGCTTCTTGCTTGCCTGGATATACCGCTAAGTCTTGGTAGCGGACACAGTCGCTGCTGGTTGTTTTCTCTGTGTTGCCGTTTGATTGAGTGCGTCGCAAGATGGCACGAATGCGCGCCAGCAGTTCACGATCACTGAATGGCTTTGGTAGGTAGTCATCAGCGCCTAGCTCGAGTCCAATCACGCGGTCGATCTCTTCACCTTTCGCTGTCAGCATTAATACAGGGGTCTCCCAGGACTCACGCAACTTCTTGAGAGTCTCCATCCCATTGAGCTTAGGCATCATCACATCTAATAAGATAAGGTCGATGTCGTTATTGATGGCCTCGAGACCGGCATAGCCATCGTTGGCTTCCGTTACTGTAAAGCCTTCAAAGCTTAAAATGTCTTTTAACAGACTGGTCAGTTCCGTGTCGTCATCAATAAGAAGGATATTTGCCATAGGGAGAACCTTGTTGTGTTGTTTACACCTAAATAATAACTGCTAACTATTCGTCAATTTGCACTCTTTACGATTCTTTACGCTTTCTACACGTTGCTTTACGTGTGAGCTTCTATTCTATACTCAAGCGCTGACCAACAGACGCAGACACACAAATGATTATACCAATTTGAGGCAAAGATTATGAAAATGACTAAGAAACTTGTACTAGCAGCTGCAGCTCTTCCACTAGTGTTTGGTACAGCAAGTGCGTATGCGTATGGTGGTGGCGACAAAGGTGGCCATAAAGGTATGCACGGTAAATGCGGTGGTTTCGATAAGAAAATCATGCGTCAACTAGACCTAACAGATGCACAAAAAGACCAGCTTAAAGAGATGCGCGAAGCAGACCGAGCGGCGATGAAAGAGAAGCGTTCTGCGAACAAAGCTGAAAAAATGGCTGAGATGAAGGCACACCGTGAACAGGTTCAAGCATTGGTTCTGGCAGATACCTTCGATGAAGCAGCAGCGAACGAACTGGCTAGCCAAATGGTGGAGAAACAGACTGAGCGTCGCGTCGCTATGTTGAAAAAGCAGCACGAAATGATGAGCGTTCTGACTCCCGAGCAAAAAACAAAGTTTACTGAACTGCAACAAGAGCGTATGGCTAAGTGTGTAGAGAAAATGGAAAAGCGTGCTAACAAAGACAGCTAATCACTGAGCGTGACACCACACGTGAGTTAGATGAGCAAAACGAAAGAAGCGACCATGCGTCGCTTTTTTTGATCGCGATTACAAAAATTTAAGTGATTGACTGTCATATTCAATCGGTTGTTGTCAGGTTATACTTTGTGCAATAGATCAAACAATAGTCAGAATATGAAAGCAGAATACGCTCGTCTTGTGACACTTGCGGCTTGGGCAGCCACTATCGTCGCGACCTTCTTATTGGTCGTAAAAGTTGCCGTTTGGTGGGTGACAGGTTCGGTGAGTCTATTGGCCTCGGTGGTCGACTCACTGCTCGATATCGCCGCCTCGTTAGTCAATCTCTTGGTGGTGCGTTATTCGCTGCAACCCGCTGATAGGGAACATACCTTCGGTCATGGTAAGGCCGAATCATTGGCGGCGTTGGCACAGGCGATGTTTATCTCTGGATCGGCCTGTTTCCTTATCTTAAACGGCGTCGAACGCTTCTTTAGACCTCAAGAGCTTAACTCACCAGAGCTGGGTATCTATGTCAGTCTGTTTGCCATCTTTGTGACCTTTGCTCTGGTTCGTTTCCAACAACACGTGGTGAAGAAAACCGGAAGCCAAGCCATCGCAGCAGATTCTCTCCATTATCAATCTGACCTTTATATGAATGCAGCCATTATGTTGGCTCTAGGCTTGAGCTGGCTTGGTTTTAGTCATGCCGACCCTATTTTTGCTGTGGCGATTGGCGGCTATATTCTTTATAGCGCTTACCAGATGGCAATGGAGGCGATTCAGTCTCTGCTCGATAGAAAACTACCCGATGAAGAGTTGACTCAAATTAAGGAAGCTGCGTTGAGTATTGAAGGAGTCTTAGGGGTTCATCAATTAAGAACTCGACGCTCCGGTCCAGTGCGTTTTATTCAGCTGCATTTAGAGCTGCAAGATGAGATGCCACTTATTGAAGCGCATCGCATTTCCGATGAAGTTGAGGACAAGTTGTTGTCGGTTTTCCCGGATGCTGATGTACTGATCCACCAAGATCCATATTCGGTGGTGTTTGGCCCAGAGAAGCAACAAAAGTTTCAATCTTGGTAGCGAGAGACTCGACTTGGCCTAAATGGTAAGTGGGGGATTTTTGGGCTACATTGACTAAAATTCACTAATACTTTGGTGATATAAAAATCAGCCAATAACAATTAATGTTGATTCTGATGTGAATCAACAAAGTTATTGAGTAAAACTGTAATACTCCTACAGAAGTAGAAAAGTTACATAATTTTGTGCGATTTGAGTGGTATTCCTGTTGAGGAAATGTAACATAGCGCACAAATATAGATTTAAAATCTTGTTGATATACAATCAGCAAGAGCAAGAATTGAATAATAAATTCCCAAATATTGAGGGTGAGCATGATTAAGAAAATCGGTGTTTTAACAAGTGGCGGTGACGCACCTGGTATGAACGCAGCAGTTCGTGGTGTTGTTCGTACAGCGTTGTCTGCTGGTATCGAAGTTTACGGCATTTACGATGGCTACCTAGGTCTGGTTGAAGATCGTATCCAGAAGCTAGATCGTTCTAGCGTATCTGACGTGATCAACCGTGGTGGTACTTTCTTAGGCTCTGCACGTTTCCCTGAGTTCAAAGAAGTTGAAGTTCGCCAAAAAGGTATCGAAAACCTGAAAAAACACGGCATTGAAGCACTTGTTGTTGTCGGTGGTGACGGTTCTTACATGGGTGCGAAGAAGCTAACTGAAATGGGTTACCCATGTATCGGTCTGCCAGGCACAATCGATAACGATATCGCTGGTACTGACTACACAATCGGTTACCTAACTGCACTGAATACAGTTATCGATAACATTGACCGTCTACGTGATACTTCATCTTCACACCAACGTATCTCTATCGTTGAGATCATGGGTCGTCACTGTGGTGACTTAACCCTAATGTCTGCGATTGCTGGCGGTTGTGAATACATCATCACGCCTGAAACAGGTCTAGATAAAGAACAGCTTATCCAAAACATCCAAGACGGTATTGCGAAAGGTAAGAAGCACGCAATCATCGCGCTTACTGAGTTAATGATGGATGCAAATGAGCTAGCGAAAGAGATCGAAGCAGCGACTGGTCGTGAGACTCGTGCAACGGTTCTTGGTCACATCCAACGTGGTGGTCGCCCAACAGCATTCGACCGTGTATTGGCTTCTCGCATGGGTAACTACGCAGTTCACCTACTTCAAGAAGGTCACGGTGGCCGTTGTGTTGGTATCGAGAAAGAGCAGCTTGTTCACCACGATATCATCGACTGTATCGAAAACATGAAAAACCCAGATCGTTCAGACCTATTCAAGGTTGCTGAAGAGCTATTCTAAGCCGGTCTTGGTCTAAAAATGTAAAGAGCCGCTGCGTTGTCAGCGGTTTTTTTATGCCTGAATATTAGAAAGTTAGGCTTGGATGACAGGCAATAAAAAAGGCCAACCTAAGTTGACCCTTTCTTCAATTTAAACTGAGAAGTCTAAATTAAGCTTTTGCTTTAGCTGCTGCTTTAGCGATAGCTGCGAAACCAGCTGCGTTAAGAGCTGCACCGCCAACTAGAGCACCGTCGATGTCTGGTTGTGCGAAGTAAGCTTCAGCGTTTTCTGGCTTAACAGAACCACCGTATTGGATGATTACTTGCTCAGCTACTGCTGCATCTTTTTCAGCGATCATTGCACGGATAGAAGCGTGGATGCGTTGTGCATCTTCAGCTGTTGCTGCTTTACCAGTACCGATAGCCCAGATTGGTTCGTAAGCGATGATCGCGCCGTTTAGAGCTTCAACGCCGTAAGCGTCGATAACTGCGTTGATTTGACGTGCACATACTGCTTCAGTTTCGCCTGCTTCGTTTTGCGCTTCAGATTCACCGATACAGAAAACTGGCTTCAGGCCGTTCTCTTGTAGGAATTTGAATTTCTTAGCAACGAACTCGTCTGATTCGTTGTGGTATTCACGACGCTCAGAGTGACCGATGATGATGTGAGAAGCACCGAAGTCTTTCAGCATTTCTGGAGACATGTCGCCAGTGAAAGCACCGCTGTTGTTTAGGTCAGTGTTTTGTGCACCTAGGATGATTTTGTTACCGCCTTCTGCGATAAGACGCTCAGCTAGATCGATGTAAAGTGCTGGTGGAGCTACTGCTACGTCTACACCTTCAACGCCTTCAAGTTCAGCGTTAAGACCAGTTAGCAGCTCAGTTACCATTGCTTTGCTACCGTTAAGTTTCCAGTTACCCATCACTACAGGACGACGCATAGGAATATCTCCGTATTTAATCAATTAATGTAAAAAATCTTCGTAAGAATATAACAGATAAAACGCGTTAGATCATGATTGTGGTCATGTCTTTATGGGATCTTATCGATTGGTCAGAGTAGATAATAGACAGATATCAGTGATCCAACAGACAGAATAATAGTGAACTCCTCGGATTTTTCACGGTTACTTGATATTAAAGGACAAACGATTGCGTGAAGAATAGGAAGTAACCATGCCAAATTTAGTTCTTGAGTACTCAAACTCGGTGGATGAGCGAGTGAATGTACAAGGTTTGCTAGAAGATCTCCATCAAGTTGCATTACACTGTGGGTTGTTTGATGCGCCTTCTGTCAAATCTCGTTCTCTGCGTTGCCACAATTGGCTAGTAGGGGAAGAGGACGACAGTGTGGACTTTATTCATATCAGCTTTGAGTTACTTTCTGGCCGCACTGATGAGCAGAAAAGAGAATTGTCACGAGCATTAATGGTGGTGCTGCAAGAGCAAGCAAGCCATGTAAGAAGCCTGACAGTGAACATTCGCGATATGGACATCAACAGTTTTCAAAAAGTGATTAATTAATTTTTGCAGCCCTTTTTGGCCGCATCCCAAATTAGAGTGTGTTTAAGATGTCGATGAAAGCGTTACTGTTTTCCTTCCAAGGAAGAATCAGCCGTAAAACCTACTGGATTTGGAACGTATTTTACTACGTTGCGATTACGGGCTTTGCCTCCGGTATCTCTGTGTTGTTCCCTGCATACTCATACATCTTATTGCCAATCTTCTTACTGATGCTGGTGACTCCTGATTTGGCAGTCACGGCAAAACGCTGGCATGACCGCAATAAATCAAACATGTGGCTGCTACTGAATGTGCCTTTAGTTTTGGGGCGTCTAGCATCGCCAATGGCGACACCAACCGCAGAAACTGTTTCGCCAATTCATATGGTGGCAACGGTCGCTGCATTGGTGTGTGGCTTATGGATTCTGGTTGAGTGTGGCTTTTTGAAGGGCACTGAAGGTCGTAATGATTACGGTGACGAACCGCAGTAACTGCAGAGAAGCATTAAGCTAAAAGTATTTAGAATGAAAAAGGAGGCATATCGCCTCCTTTTTTGTATCGGTTCCCTAAGGGTTAGTCGGTGTTTCTTGGTTTAAATGCAATGATGGTCGCTTGTGGTGGCTCTGAGTTCGAATTGTTGCCCTGAAGCGCTTCCTGAAACTTGCAGACCTGACAACGCAACTCTCGCATTAACACAACGTTGGTTTGGTGAGGGTTTTTGCAGCGGCTGACCACTAAGTCGATGTGGCTCTGTTGGGCGCGCAGTCTGTCTTGCATGATGTGAGAAGCAGAGCAGATCATCTGCTCACACATGTCATGCTTGAGTTGGTTGAACGCATTCGGATCTCGCTGAGCAAGTTCAACCAATTCATCGAAAGGGGGCAGTTTGAGATCGGGTTGAGGATGTCCCATCTTTCTTTCCTTAGTGATGCATCGTGAGTGAGATGCTTTAAGCTTAAGAAAGAAATCTGGTTATTTTTTGTTCAGTTTGTGTTCTTCTCAAATTTGAGACAGCAATGGACGATGACGCTAAAGTGGAATGACGGTGTATGTACAGCGACGCTCACCCGCAATAATGTGTTCGGAACGACTGATATTGCAGTCATTTTTGAGCAGCTCGGTAAACACATTTAGCTCTGATTGGCACAAGCTTGGACAGCGTGTCGCGGCTTTACAGATAGGGCAGTGGTTTTCAATCAAGACGTAGTGATCGCCTTCATCGTGCAGCTCGGCCATGTAGCCTTCATCTTCACGCAGTTGGGTGAGGGTTTGGAGTTTGCTAAGAAGATCATCACAATTGACTAAGGCTTGTTGGTACTGCTTAAGAGTTGATTGCTCGCGCTCTGCTGCGACTTTGGCAAGGCCTTCTTTTCCAAATAGGTTTTCCACGGCATCGATAACTTGAATGGTCAGTTCACCGTGACGATCAGAAAACTGATTGTGTCCTTGTTGGGTTAGAGACCAGTGGCGCGTTGGGCGACCGACTTTTACTTTAACGTCATGAAACGCCAGAATACCATCATCTTCTAGGCTTTGGAGATGCTGCCTTGCACCCATGGTGGTCATGCCAAACTCTTGTGCGAGCTGCTTAGCAGTAACGGCTCCATGGCGCTTAATGGTGTGTAAAATTCTGTCGCTTGTTTTCATACTATCCCTACCTTATGAACCCTACTATTATGAGGCAAGGCATTTATAAAGCAAACCATTTACTATAGCCATCCGACAGCATCGCTATAAAAAGAAAAGGCCAGCATCAAAGTGCTAGCCTTAAACAAAGTTTGCGTGGTGGTCGTTATTACAGAATGTGACCGATCACTTCTGGGTCTTTGCGCTCAAGGTAGTGAATCGACTTGATGCGACGAATCGTACGACAGCGTCCACGAATCAGCAGAGTCTCAGTGGTTGCGATGTTGCCTTGACGGGTGATGCCCTCTAGCAGATCACCTTTAGTGATGCCAGTTGCTGAGAATACGACGTTATCACTGCGCGCCATATCTTCCATCTTTAAGACCACACCTGCAGTTACGCCCATTTCAGCACAACGCTCAAGTTCCAGTTCACCGTGCTTACGGTTCTCTTCGTTGTCGCCTTTCACTTCATGACGTGGCAGCAAACGACCATGCATGTCGCCATCTAGTGCGCGAATTACTGCTGCTGATACCACACCTTCTGGCGCGCCACCGATGCAGTACATCACGTCCACTTCGCTGTCTGGCATACAAGTTAGGATAGAAGCGGCGACATCACCGTCTGGCACAGCAAACACGCGCACGCCCATCGCTTGCATTTCTGCGATCACTTGGTCGTGACGAGGTTTAGCTAGCGTGGTTACCACAAGCGTATCTAGAGATTTGCCCAGTGCTTTAGCGATGTTCTCTAGGTTCTCTTTTAGTGGCTTTTCTAGGTCGATAGCACCTTTAGCGCCAGGGCCAACAACCAGTTTTTCCATGTACATGTCAGGCGCTTTTAAGAAGCTGCCTTTTTCACCCGCTGCTAGTACAGCCAGTGCGTTTGACTGGCCCATAGCCGTCATACGTGTCCCTTCGATTGGGTCAACGGCGATATCAACTGCATCACCACCAACACCGACATTCTCACCGATGTATAGCATCGGAGCATCATCGATTTCGCCTTCACCAATCACGATTTCACCGCTGATTTCGGTTTTGTTGAGCAGGCTACGCATGACTTCTACTGCGGCACCATCGGCAGCGTTTTTATCACCACGGCCAAGCCATTTATAACCTGCTAGTGCTGCACCTTCAGTGACACGAGAAAATGCCATTGCTAAATCGCGTTTCATGCGGACTCCAAAATTTTCAAAGGGGGAATAGAAATTTCGCGGCGGATTTTACCATAGTTCAAAGGAAACGTTTGCTTTTTTGCTTTTGTGGCTTTGTTTACGATCAAAGCAGAGCTGAAATTTTAAAATATTCACTGAAATAATCAGTTAGGTAATAGTGCTGGCACAATTAACGTCAATATTCGGTAAAAAGCGATGTTTTTTTCATCGAATGGCGCAAAATATCGAAGATATAGAGTGTTTATCCGTGCTCTGCTGAGTAGAATGGGGCAATAAGTGGAGTGAACCTTCAACATCAAATGGATAACTTAAAGGTAGGCCAGAATGTCTTTTGAAGTACTAGAGCAACTAGAAGCAAAAATTCAAACAGCAGTTGATACTATTGCACTTCTGCAAATGGAAGTAGAAGAGCTAAAAGAAGAGAAGCAGCAGCTAGCGACAGAAGCTGGTGAGCTAAAAGCAAGCCGTGAAGAGCTAGAGCAAAAAACTCAGCAAATGCAGCAAGAGCATGCAGCATGGCAAGATCGCATTCGCAGCCTACTAGGCAAGATGGACGAAGTTGAGTAATCCACTTTTGCTGCGATAAACGCTGATGAAAAAAATGCCCGCTTGTTAGCGGGCATTTTTGTATCAACTATTCGTTCTCATCGTCTTCTGCATCAAGCTCGAACTCTACATCGAGTGGCTCTGGTGACAGAATGATGCCGGTGTTATCGGCATAGAGGTAATCTTCAGGTAGGAAGCTAACACTGCCAAAGTTGACTGGAACATCGACTTCGCCGACACCATCTTGTACAGCGCCAACTGGAATAGAAGCAAGGGCTTGAATACCGAGATTCATATCTTCTAGTTCGTCTACTTCGCGAACGCAGCCATACACCACGATACCTTCCCACTCATTGTCTTCGGCTAGCAGTGCCAATTCGGCATCAATCAGCGCTTTACGCAGTGAGCCACCACCGTCAATCAACAACACACGACCCAAGCCGTCTTGTTCTAGCACGGAGCGGATCAGCGCGTTGTCCTCGAAACATTTGAGTGTCGTGATCTGTCCAGCAAAGGAGGCTCTTCCACCAAAGTTGCTGAACATCGGCTCTACGACATCCACTTGGTCTAGATAGATGTCGCACAGTGCTGAAGTGTTGTATTCCATTCGCGTACCTTTTGAACAATGAGCTTACTTTGAGTATATCGGTGCTCGATCCCTTTGCAATGATTAGTCTGAATTATGTCAATAGAGTTTGAGCTACAACAACACCAGCAAACAATAAGTTAGTCACCAGAGAGCATTTGACGATAACTGGCATCATGGGTGCGATTTGTGCGGGTTTGTCCGTATCCCAAACCGCCTTACCATGTTTGTAAACGGTGATGATGCTCAGTGAAAACGGCAGGCTAATCCAAGCGGGTTTATCTTGAATAAGCAGGTAGCTGGCAAAAGCAATCACTGCCACGCTCAGGAGCACAAAATGATACTGCTTGGCTTTGCGCTGTCCTAGTCGAACTGCCATGGTGCGCTTACCACACTCGCTGTCGTTTTCGATGTCACGCATGTTGTTGATGTTTAGTACGGCCACCGCCATCAAGCCACAGCCCAAAGCGGGTAAGAATAGGCTTGGTTCGATGTGCCCTGTGTGCAGGAAGTAAGTTCCGGATACACCAAGCAGACCAAAGAAGATGAATACTGACAGGTCGCCTAAGCCGATATAACCATAAGGCTTGTTACCGACGGTGTAAGCAATCGCTGCTGCAATCGCCAGCACACCCAAACCGATGAAAGAGAGAATACTCTCAATAGAGGATAGGGCGTGGAAAATTAAGATAAGCCCAGCAATCATGGTAAACACAATGTTTAGGATGATGGCTTGCTTCATTGTTGCGGCTGAGACAGCACCCGACTGCATCGCCCGCATTGGGCCTAGACGTTTATCATTGTCGGTGCCTTTTACCGCGTCGCCATAGTCATTGGCGAGGTTGGAAAGGATCTGCAGCAAGGTCGCGGTGAGAAAAGCCAACAAAGCAATGGAGAGAGAAAACTGATCGCTAGCGAACGCTAAACTACTTCCTGTAAGAATAGAGACGAGTGCGAGAGGCAGAGTTTTTGGTCGTGCGGCATCAAGCCAAATCAGTAGAGATTGTTTCATCGTAGGTCTATTTGTCGTTGTAAGGACACTGTGTCATACCGTATTTCGAGTATACGCTCATTTTTTAGGTAATAAAAAGCCCACTCGAGAGTGGGCCTTGAAATCGGTTATCAGCTTGCTGTTTCTTTGCGTTAGAGCAACAAGTTGGATATTTTTGTGCTACAGAATGAAGCGGCTTAGGTCTTCGTCTTCAACGAATTCGCCTAGCTTAGACTTCACGTAACCTGCATCAATCACTAGCTTGCTGCCAGCTTTGTCTGTCGCTTCGAATGAAATCTCATCCATTAGACGTTCCATTACCGTGTGTAGACGACGTGCACCGATGTTCTCAGTGGTTTCGTTAACTTGCCATGCTGCTTCTGCGATCTGAGTGATGCCGTCTTCAGTGAACTCAACGTCCACCTCTTCTGTCTTCATTAGAGCGATATACTGCTCAGTCAGAGACGCTTTTGGCTCAGTTAGGATACGTTTGAAGTCGTGGCTTGATAGCGCTTCAAGTTCAACACGGATTGGTAGACGACCTTGTAGCTCAGGGATCAGATCCGATGGCTTAGCCACTTGGAATGCGCCCGAAGTAACAAACAGGATATGGTCTGTTTTCACCATGCCGTGCTTAGTCGATACCGTGCTACCTTCAATAAGAGGCAGTAGGTCACGCTGAACACCTTCACGAGATACGTCTGGACCCGAGCTATCACCACGCTTACAGATCTTGTCGATCTCATCGATAAATACGATACCGTTGTTCTCAACGTTGTAGATTGCGTTCTCTTTCAGCTCTTCTTGGTTAACAAGCTTTGCCGCTTCTTCTTCAGTCAGTGCCTTGAATGCGTCTTTGATTTTCAGCTTGCGCTTTTTCTTGGTATCACCAGCAAGGTTTTGGAACATGCCTTGTAGCTGGTTGGTCATCTCTTCCATGCCTGGAGGAGCCATGATTTCAACGCCCATCTGCGGTGCCGCAACATCGATTTCGATCTCTTTGTCGTCTAGCTTACCTTCACGCAGTTTTTTGCGGAAAATCTGACGCGTGTTTGATGAACCTTCATCTGCTTGTTCGTTTTGGCCCCAAGCGTCACGAGCAGGTGGAAGAAGGGCATCAAGGATACGCTCTTCAGCTTGCTCTTCAGCGCGGAATTTTACTTTCTCCATCGCTTGTTGGTGAGTCATCTTGATCGCAACGTCGGTCAGGTCACGGATAATGGTCTCTACTTCTTTACCCACGTAGCCAACTTCAGTGAACTTGGTCGCTTCTACCTTGATGAAAGGAGCGTTTGCAAGTTTTGCTAGGCGGCGAGCAATCTCAGTTTTACCCACACCGGTTGGACCGATCATCAGAATGTTCTTAGGAGAAACCTCGACACGCAGGCTCTCTTCTAGCTGCATACGACGCCAGCGGTTACGTAGGGCGATAGCCACAGAGCGCTTCGCGTTTTCTTGGCCAATGATGTGACGGTTCAGTTCATGAACAATTTCACGAGGGGTCATTTCAGACATGTCTATTCCTTAATTCTTAAATCACTGTTGGGTGCAATATTGGTTTGAGTCTTATTCCGGCTTCGGTAGCTCAACGGTGCTTTCTAGTTCTTCAACAGTGTGGTGATGGTTGGTGAACACACAGATGTCGCCTGCAATAGTTAGCGCCTTCTCTGCGATTTCACGTGCATCTAAATCGGTATTTTCTAGTAGGGCTGTCGCCGCTGCTTGTGCAAAGTTGCCGCCTGAGCCAATTGCGATTAGGTCATGCTCTGGCTGCACTACGTCACCGTTACCAGTGATGATCAGAGATGCTGTCTCATCGGCAACAGCCAATAGGGCTTCTAGTTTGCGCAGAGCGCGATCACTACGCCAATCCTTCGCCAGCTCAACGGCAGCTTTGGTTAGGTGGCCTTGGTGCATTTGCAGCTTGCTTTCAAATTTTTCGAATAGCGTGAAAGCATCTGCCGTACCGCCAGCGAAACCTGCCAGTACTTTATTATTGTATAGGCGACGTACTTTACGGGCATTGCCCTTCATTACGGTGTTGCCTAGAGATACTTGTCCATCACCCGCGATGACGACTTTATTATTACGACGTACAGATACAATGGTAGTCACGAGTAGGGCCTCTTTATCTTTTTATCTTTGGGTATAAAAACAATATGAGGATGGCCTGCTGAGAATTCAAGTTACCATGGTGGATGTAGGGCAATTTATGCTGATAGGGCAGTAGAAAACAGTATTGGCCCAGAAAGCAGAAAACCTCCGAAAGCGGAGGTTTTCATTACGGAATTTATTGGTCTTTCCAAATCGCACAAGGCTCGATTTTGGCTCTTTGTAGCTTATGGCGATCACGCTCAGCATCACGTTTAAGTTTGTAAGGGCCAAGTACCACACGGTACCAGCTGCTGCCTTCTTTCTTGCGGATATCGCTTGAGATGCCTTGGAAGGCAATGTCGAGCTTACGCGCTTCGGCTTGAGCGGATGTCTTGTAAGCGCCACATTGCATGATGTATGGCACTTTAGAGACTTCTTGTTCTTTGGCTTTCACTTCCACTTCGCGGCTTGGCAAGGTCTCTACGTAATCCCACTTTTCTTCGGGTGGAGGCGGGATAACCTTAGCTGGCTTAGGTTTTGGCTTGGGCTTAGTCACCACAGTCGGTGGTGGCGGCTCAGGATCATTGCTCAACAGATACAAGCCGTAGCCAAAGCCACCGGCCAGTAAGATCGCCAAAAGACCACTGCGCCATGGTTTTCGGCGAGGGGCAGGTTTTTTAGCCGTGCGTTTATTTCCACGACCGCGCTTTACATAATCTCTATTAGCCACAAGTCTTTCAAATGTTGGTGATTCTGCACCCATGGTAATCCAGAATGCGCGAGGATAATAGTGTAGAAATGGAAGCGGCACATCAAAATGTGCCGCAGATTTATGTGTCTATTTTCATGGATTAAATGCGTGGTGGCGCCGTACTTCCACGAACAACCAGTTTCGCTTCAAGCAGACGAGAACCAGCTTGAACATCATTGCCTTTGAGCATATCAAGCATCATCAACATTGCCTGACGTCCAATCTCGTAGCGAGGCTGAGAAATCGTCGTCAACGGTGGATCGCAGTATTGTGCGAACTGAATATCATCGAAGCCGACAATAGATAGATCGTGCGGAACGCGCAGACCTAGCTTCTTCGCTTCTTGAATCGCACCAATTGCCATCGCGTCATTGTGACAGAAGATAGCAGTTGGTTGTTCTGGCAGTGCAAGTAGCTGGCGAACCGCTTGAGCACCCGCTTCAAAGGTAAAGTCACCGACCGTGCTGTAGGCTGGGTTCATGGTAACCCCTGCGCGGCGCAGTGCTTGCTGATAGCCTTGTTGGCGGAATTGACAGAGAGTCGCTGATGTTGGGCCTGAGATCTGAGCAATGCGCTTATGACCCAGCTGAGCTAGGTAGTTTACTGCTTCAAATGCCGAGGTCAGGTTGTCGATGTGTACCGTTGGTAGCTCAAGCTCTGGGGCGAATTCACATGCCATAACCATTGGTGGCAGGTTTTTCTGCTCTGCTTTGCTGACATCGAATGGGTGGTCAGTTCCGAGGAGTAGCATACCGTCTGCTTGCTTGGTGAAGACCAAGTTTACAAACGAGCTCTCACGTTTTTTCTGCTGTCCGCTATCACCTAGAAGAACCAAGTAGTCGTTTTCAACGGCAGCGTCTTCAATACCGCGAATGATTTCAGCGAAGTAGGGATCACAGATATCAGGAACGATGGTGATGATGGTTTTAGATTCGTTGCGACGTAAGTTTCTAGCTAAAGTGTTGGGTGAGTATCCAGCTTCGAGTACCGCTGTTTCAACTCGCTTTCGAGTGGTCACCGATACTTTTTCAGGGTTCATTAGCGCTCGTGATACCGTCGCTGTTGAGACACCTGCCAACTGGGCAACATCCTTCATTGTCGCCATAAATTAAACCCTCTCTAATTCCTTTATTGCCTCTGACTAAGGCGTGAATAATTATATAATTGATTGATATTATGAAAGTGTTGCTAACACTTTTTTTATTGCAATATTTTATGTGTTTAACCGATACAAAGTTACGGCTAGATTAACAAAAATCACATGACTAGTGTGAAGTTGCTCACGATAAATATGAAATTTCCGTGAATAAACCTATCAGTAATTTTAAGCCAGTAAGGTTTAGCTGAGATCTTGCGGCTCAATGTCGAGCGACCAACGTACCTTTTTTGCGAGTGGTAACATATTTATCGCAGGTTTTGCACTCATGAGTAACTTCTGCATAAGTGAGCGAGTTTGGGTTTGCAAAATCAACTGCCAACGCGACTTTCCAGCACGCTTGGCCAGTGGCGCTGGAGTGGGCCCAAGCACCATGCAGAACTGATCAAACAGTGGGTGCGACTCTAAGGTGTGGCGCACCTGTCTTAAGAACTCTTCAACGAGGTGTGGGTCATTGGCTTCCGCGCGGAATAGCGTCATAAAGGTATAGGGCGGTAGCATCGCTTGTTTACGCTCGGCGAGCGCAGTCTGAGCAAAGTGGTTGTAATCTTTATGCAGCAACGCCTGTAGCAACCCGTGTTCAGGGTGATGAGTCTGCAGAATCACTTCACCAGGCTTACTTGCACGTCCAGCACGGCCTGCAACTTGAATAAACAGTTGAGCTAGGCGCTCGGAGGCTCGAAAGTCACTGCTGTAGAGTGAACCATCGACGTCGAGCAGCGCTACTAGAGTCACGTCCGGAAAGTGGTGTCCCTTGGCAAGCATCTGAGTGCCGATCAGAATCTTGTACTCACCACGGCGAATCGATTCTAAGGCATTCTCTAGGCTGCCCTTGCGACGGGTACTGTCGCGGTCAATTCGTATGGTTTTGTATTCAGGGAACAACTGCCCAAGCTGTGTTTCAAGCTGCTCGGTGCCAACACCTACGGTCACTAGATTAGCCGAGCCACACCCTTGGCAGTTATGAATGATGTGCTGCTGAGAGCCACAATGGTGGCAGCGCATCTCATTACTGTATTGGTGGTAGGTGTAGTAGGCATCACAGCGCTTACACTCTGCCGTCCAACCGCAGTCATGACACATTAATGCTGGAGAAAAGCCACGACGGTTTAAGAACAGCATCACTTGGTTACCGGACTTGAGGTGTCTTTGCATCTCAGCGATCAATGAGGCCGATAAGCCGCTCTCAAGGTACTCCCCCTTAACATCCAGAACCTTGTTAGTGGTTGGTACGGCTGCACCCGCACGTGAGTTCAATGTCAGATGGCCATACTTGCCAACTTGCGCGTTGTGTAGGGTTTCAAATGCAGGGGTTGCTGAGCCAAGCACAATTGGAATCTGCGCTTTGTGGGCGCGCATGATAGCAACATCACGAGCGTGGTAACGCAGGCTGTCTTGCTGCTTATATGACGCGTCATGTTCCTCGTCGACAATAATGATGCCGAGGTCAGCAAACGGCGTAAACAGAGCCGAGCGAGTGCCAATTACAATGCCTGCGATCTTATCGCGAGCAGATAGCCAAGCGTTTAGGCGCTCAGAGTCATTTAACCCTGAATGCACGACTTCAATCGGTACGTTAAAGCGTTTTTTAAAGCGGTTGATGGTCTGCGGGGTCAGGCCGATTTCAGGAACCAAAACTAAGGCTTGTCTGCCTTGCTCTAGCACCGGCTTAATCATATTTAGGTAAACTTCTGTTTTGCCCGAACCCGTAACACCTTCTAATAGGAAACAGCCAAAGTCAGTTTGGCTATTCACCGTTGCAATCGCGATCGCCTGCTCTTCGTTGAGCTTTGGCTTGTCTTGGTCGTTTTCAAGGTCGCTTGGCCATGCATAACGTGTCGGTTTTTTCTCGCGAGACTCTATCCAGCCTTTCTCTTCAAGGGTTTTGAGTACTGAACTTGAGATCTCTTGGTCAATAAACTCTTGATGCGGAACAGGGCCATTTTCAAGCAGGTGCATTACTTTGGCTTGTTTGACTGCACGCCCAAAGCCTTGCATCAACTGGTCTTTACCCTGTGGTGTGATTTGCCACTCGACCAGCGTCGCGAAGTCTGCAGGTTTACCTTTACGCAGCGCGCTTGGCAGGGCATTAGCAAAGGTTTCGCCTAAAGGGTATTGATAGAACTGGCTGCACCATACTAACAAGGAGTATACCGAGTCGGGCCATACAGGTTGATTGTCGAGTAGGGCTTTAATTGGTTTAAGCTTGTCGAATTCAAACTCAGATTCATTGACCAGTGCAGTGACAATGCCAGTCAGAGTCTGGCGGCCAAAAGGAACCGAGACGCGCCCACCAATGATAGGAAACAAATGACCTGGGATTTTATAGTCAAACTGTCTATCTAGGGGAACTGGCAGAGCCACTCGGGCAATCGTTGGACGCATAAATTCGCTTGTTAATTCTGGAGAGTGCAGGGCGACCAGTCTAAAGGATAAGGACGCTAAATTCGAGAAGCAGTTTGTTTGCCAAAGTCGGTGATGGAGTTATGCAAAGCATAAAAAGGCAATAAAAGAAGAAATCATGCAATAGTGGCGAAAAAATCATCCAAACTGGTTGATCCTGCCTCACAGATTCATTACTATACGGCGCCTTAAAGGTATGGCTTCATCACGTTTTCGTGAGATGCGGTGTCTTTAATCTATTTTTTAACAACGTGTGGTGTCCGGCTTAGAATCGGATGGCGACACGGCCTAATTGAGGTTTTCCCATGAAAGTTGGTATCCACCCAGAATACAAAGCTGTAACAGCTACTTGCTCTTGCGGCAACACATTTGAATTCAACTCTACTCTAGGTAAAGATTCTATCCACCTAGACGTATGTGACAAATGTCACCCATTCTACACTGGTAAGCAACGTATCGTTGATACAGGCGGCCGTGTAGATCGCTTCAACAAGCGTTTCGGTGCTCTATCTAGCAAGAAGTAATTCTCGCTTAGTAGACATGAAAAAGGACACTTCGGTGTCCTTTTTTGTTATCTGGCGTTTAGTAATTTCAACTGGGCACTGGTCTTATTAGTAGTGAATTCTCGTTTTTTAATGAGACAGGGGGCTTTACCACCTAGGAACTTTGAAGTACATCCATTAATATAAAATGGATTCCCCCAAATAATAATATTCTAGGAAACCTACACCCATGTCTGATGACACTCTCCAAGCTCAATCTGAAGAACTATCACCTCAAGAACAATTCCGTCAGCAAGCTCTTGATTATCATGAGTTCCCAATTCCTGGCAAAATTGCCGTTGAACTGACAAAGTCTGCAAATTCTGCAGAGGATCTGGCCCTTGCTTACAGCCCAGGTGTGGCTGAGCCAGTTCGTGAAATCGCACAGAACGTGGATAACGTTTATAAGTACACAGGTAAAGGCAACATGGTTGCAGTTATCTCTAACGGTACAGCGATTCTTGGCCTAGGTAACCTAGGTCCTATTGCTTCTAAACCAGTAATGGAAGGTAAAGCGCTCCTGTTTAAGCGTTTTGCAGGTTTAGATTCTATCGATATTGAAGTAAAACACCGCACAATCGATGAGTTCGTAGATACAGTAGCGAATATTGCCGATACATTCGGTGGCATCAACCTAGAAGACATCAAAGCACCAGACTGTTTTGAAATTGAACGCCGCCTAATCGAGCGCTGTGATGTCCCTGTATTCCACGATGACCAGCACGGTACTGCGATCGTAACAGCTGCGGGTATGCTGAACGCGATTGAGCTTCAAGGTAAGAAGCTGGAAGAGTGTAAGATTGTTTGTTTGGGTGCAGGTGCAGCGGCGGTTGCGTGTATGGAACTGCTGATCAAGTGTGGCGCGCAGCGTGAGAAGATCTACATGCTAGATCGTAAAGGCGTGATTCACACTCGTCGTGACGATCTGAACGAATACAAGCAGTTGTTCGCGAACAACACTGACAAGCGTACTCTAGAAGATGTTATTGAAGGTGCAGACCTATTCCTAGGTGTATCGGGTCCTAACCTGCTACCAGCGGAATCGCTGAAGTTGATGGCTGATAAGCCGATCGTATTCGCGTGTTCTAACCCAGATCCAGAGATCAAGCCAGAGCTTGCTCACGAAGTTCGTAGCGACCTTATCATGGGTACGGGCCGTAGTGATTACCCGAACCAAGTAAACAACGTTCTGTGTTTCCCATTCATCTTCCGTGGTGCTCTTGATGTTCGTGCAAGCGAAATCAACGATGAAATGAAGCTAGCGGCAGTGGAAGCGATTCGTGAACTTGCGAAAGAAGAAGTACCTGCAGACGTACTAAAAGCAGCAGGTGCTGATGCACTTGAGTTTGGTAAAGGCTACATCATTCCTAAGCCAATGGACCCACGTCTACTGCCTCGCGTGGCAAAAGCAGTTGCTCAGGCGGCGGTTGATTCAGGTGTGGCTCGTATTGAGATGCCAGCAAACTACATGGCGTAGAAGCATATGGCATAGAGACTGGATGGCGTAATCGTCATTTAGTAGAGCGAAGAGAATAATAAAAAACCGACTCATCTGGAGTCGGTTTTTTTATGCCTTAAATTCACACTAGATGATTAAGGCAATCAATCTGGTTCAGCTAAAGCGAATCAAATGTTGAAGGTAGTGACTGAGTTATGATTATTCTTCGTCAAACGCTTCGAACTCGATACCCATCTCTGTCATCAGCTTTTTCACTTCAGCTGGGATATCGTCTGGGCGGTCTTTACGCAGGTCTTCATCTGTTGGTAGAGGCTGGCCAGTATATGCATGCAGAAAGGCTTCACATAGCAGCTCACTGTTTGTTGCATGGCGTAGGTTGTTAATCTGGCGGCGGGTACGCTCGTCAGTTAGAACCTTTAACACTTTTAGAGGGATAGAAACTGTAATTTTCTTTACTTGTTCGCTTTTCTTTCCATGCTCAGCATATGGGCTTATGTATTCACCATTCCAGTCGGCCATTGCGTACCTTCATCACTTTAGTTGTTAGATTAAATTAATAGGGGTGATTTTAGCGGGATTTACCGCCATAAGCAAAGACATATAGACGTCTAGAAGTGTTGACGTCTCATTCTTATGAAAGTAAAGTGAATAACATATATCTAACACAGCCGCAAAACCCCGACAAGCCGCTGTGATTCTCAGACGCCAAAACCTGTAAGGAAACACCTATGAGCAGCCGGAAACCAGCAACCATCGCCGTACGTACTGGTATCGAGTCAGACACTCAACATCATGCCGTTGTTCCACCAATTTATCTGTCGACTAACTACGGTTTTCCCGCTTTTGGTGAAGTGCCTAAGTATGATTACACTCGCTCAGGTAACCCAAACCGTGGCTTGCTAGAAACCGCCCTGTTTGAATTGGAGTCTGGTAAGGGGGCAGTTGTGACCAACTGTGGTACTTCTGCATTGAACCTTTGGGTTTCTGCATTTCTTGGTAGTGATGATCTGATCGTGGCACCACACGACTGCTACGGTGGTACTTACCGCCTTTTCAATACTCGCTCACAAAAGGGTGACTTTAAGGTTTTGTTTGTCGATCAATCGGATCAAGCTGCATTCGATGCTGCGATCGCACTCAAGCCTAAATTGATCTTGTTGGAAACGCCATCAAACCCACTGGTGCGTGTCGTCGACATTGAAGAAACCTGCCGCAAGGCAAAAGAGGTGGGGGCGCTGGTGGCGGTTGATAACACCTTCTTGACTCCTGTGTTCCAAAAGCCTTTAGAGCTTGGTGCTGACTTTGTTATCCACTCCACGACTAAGTACATCAATGGTCACTCAGATGTGATTGGCGGCGTAGTGATTACTAAAACCGAAGAGCACGCTGAAGAGCTGGCTTGGTGGGGCAACTGTATTGGTGCAACGGGGACACCATTTGATAGCTACATGACGCTGCGTGGTATTCGTACGCTAGGTGCGCGTATGCGTGTTCATGAAGAGAGCTCTCGTGAGATTTTAACGGCGCTACAGAAACAACCTTTGGTTGATACCATTTACCACCCGAGCCTGCCTGAGCATCCAGGTCATGAGATTGCTAAGAAGCAGCAGTCTGGTTTTGGGTCTATGCTGAGTTTTGAATTTGCTGGTTCTTTCGAGGCGTTGAAACACTTTGTTGGTGAGTTAGAGCTGTTTTCACTGGCAGAGTCTCTGGGTGGTGTCGAGAGCTTGATTTGTCACCCTGCTTCGATGACACACCGCGCAATGGGCGAAGAAGCTTTAGCGGAAGCGGGAGTGTCTCATCAACTTCTGAGACTATCGGTAGGCCTTGAAGATGCAGAAGACCTGATTGCAGACCTTGAACAAGCCTTTGCCAAAGCGCAGCAGTTCATCGATAACGGGGAGAGCAAGTAATGGCTAACTTTCGCCAATTGCATAAATTTGGTGGTAGCAGTTTGGCAAACCCTGAGTGCTATCAACGTGTAGTCAGTATTCTCAAAGAGTACTCTAGCGAAACAGACTTGGTCGTGGTGTCTGCGGCAGGCAAAACCACAAACAGATTGATCGAATTTTTAGAGGCGTTGGATAAAGATGGACGTTTGGCTCATGAGTGTCTGCAATCTCTGCGTCAGTTCCAACTAGAGCTGGTTTCAGAACTATTAGAGGGCGAAGTAGCAGAGCGGTTAACTGCAACCCTACAACGAGAGTTTACGGCTTTAGGTGAATTGACCGCGCCATTGAATGAAGCACAAAAAGCGTCTGTGTTAGGCCATGGTGAAGTGTGGTCGTCTCGCTTACTAGCGGCGCTTTTATGTCAGAGTGACCTCCAAGCTGTAGCACAAGATGCACGAGACTTTCTGCGTGCTGAAGCGGGTGCTCAGCCAGAGGTGGATCGTGCTCGTTCATACGCATTGATTAAAGAGTCTCTCGCCCAACACGCTCATTGTCGCGTAGTGATTACCGGCTTTATGGCGCAAAACAGTGCCGGTGAAACGGTGCTTTTAGGTCGTAATGGTTCGGATTACTCAGCGACCGTGATTGGCGCATTGGCTGAAGTGGATCGTGTGACAATCTGGAGTGATGTGGCCGGTGTGTATAGTGCTGACCCTAGGTTGGTCTCTGATGCATGCCTGTTGCCTTTGCTACGTCTAGATGAGGCGAGTGAACTTGCACGTCTGGCGGCACCTGTGCTTCACAGTCGTACTCTACAACCTGTCGCGCAGAGTGCGATGGATCTTAGCCTACGCTGCAGCTATCAGCCTGAGTCTGGCTCTACCCAAATTGAGCGTGTATTGGCGTCGGGACGCGGTGCAAAGATCATCACCTCTTTAGATGATGTACTACTGATTCAGCTTACCTTTGGTCATGGCCATGACTTTGAGCGCCTTGAGAGTGAGGTGCTTGAGGGGCTTAAGCGCGCTCAGCTCGAGCCACTGGCTTACGAGCTGCAAGCGGACCAAAACTGTTTGCGTCTCGCCTACACTGAAGAGATTGCGGGTGGAGCGCTTGAATATCTCCAAGACCACGCGATTGAAGCGGAAATCAAACTCAAAGAGGGTTACTCACTGGTTGCTGCGGTAGGTGCTGGTGTGACTAAGAACCCGAACCACTGCTATGGCTTCTACCAACAACTTAAGAGCGCACCGGTTGAGTTTATCTCAGAGTCTCAGTCTCGTTTGAGCTTAGTGGCCGTCGTTCGTAAGTCGGAAACTGAAACCTTAGTGAAAGGCATTCACTCTCAATTGTTCCAAGCTCAGAAGCGCGTTGCGATTGCGCTGTGTGGTAAGGGTAACATCGGCTCAAGCTGGCTATCACTGTTCGCTGAGCAAAAGGTTGAACTAGAAAAGCGTCGCGGCATGAACTTCGAGTTGGTTGCGGTGGTGGATAGTCAAACTTATTGGTACGACGAACAAGGTATCGATGCTCGTGCAGTCGTCGATCGCTTTGGTGACGAGGCAGTCGAGTATTCGGACGGCGAGTGGTTAACCAAGTTAGGTTCAATTCAAGGCTATGATGAAGTGGTGGTATTGGATGTAACGGCGAGCAAGGTACTGGCTGACAAGTATTTGGACATCGCTCAACAAGGTATCCACCTCATCTCAGCCAACAAAGTCGCGGGCTCTGCATCGAGTGATTACTACCATCAGGTACAAGACGCGTTCGCGAAGATCAGCCGCCATTGGTTGTACAACGCGACAGTAGGTGCAGGCTTACCGATCAACCATACTGTACGTGACTTGCGTGAGAGTGGTGATGACATCATTGCGCTGTCAGGCATCTTCTCTGGCACTCTATCTTGGTTGTTCCAACAATTTGATGGCTCAGTACCATTTAGCGAGTTGGTGGACCTAGCGTGGCAACAAGGCTTAACTGAGCCAGACCCTCGCTCTGACCTTGATGGTTCGGATGTGATGCGTAAGCTGGTGATTCTGGCGCGTGAATCTGGTCTAGATATTGAACCTGAGAACGTCAAAGTGGAATCTTTGGTACCTGAAGAGCTGCAAGATCTCTCTGTCGATGACTTCTTTGATAAAGCATCAGTATTGAGCGAAGTGCTGGCTGAGCGTCTAGAGAAGGCTCAATCGCAGCATAAGGTACTACGTTATGTTGCACGCCTTGAGAAGAACGGTAAGGCAACGGTAGGTGTAGAAGCGCTATCGAAAGAGCATGCCCTGGCGAACCTGCTGCCATGTGACAACATCTTTGCGATTGAGAGTAAGTGGTACAAAGATAACCCATTGGTGATTCGTGGTCCTGGTGCAGGACGTGAGGTAACGGCCGGTGCGATTCAGTCTGATTTGAATAGAATGTCGAGCCTGTTCTAAAACTCAGATCGATGGTTTGTAAGCGTAAATAGCATACTATCCACTAAGATAAATAAGGCTGAAAGCACAATGTGTTTTTCAGCCTTTTTTGTACGTTATTATTGCTTTGCGACCCATTTATCGACTTGAAGATTCCTCACGATCAACTTGAGAAAAATTCATAATGGATCTGTTGACATTAAATCGTATTCAATACATTCTGTGGACATATAGACGTCTAAACGTCGGTTTAAAGGTTTGAGATTTTAGTGGTTGAGTTGGCCACAGGGAGAGTAAGATGGGATACACGCACGCAAGTCATATAGACGCTTTGAATCAGAACATTGCTGAGCTTTCTGACAACATCAATGTGTCATTTGAGTTTTTTCCGCCAAGCAATGAGAAGATGGAAGAGACACTGTGGAACTCTGTACACCGTCTGAAAACACTACAACCTAAGTTTGTATCGGTGACTTACGGTGCTAACTCTGGTGAGCGTGACCGTACCCACTCAATCATCAAAGAGATTAAAGACCAGACGGGCCTTGTTGCAGCGCCACACCTAACGTGTATTGATGCAAGCCGTGAAGAGTTGATTCAGATCGCTGACGATTACTGGGCGAATGGTATTCAAAGTATCGTTGCACTGCGTGGTGATATTCCTCCAGGTGGTGGTGCGCCAGAAATGTATGCCTCAGACCTTGTTAAACTGCTTAAAGCTCGCCATGACTTCGATATCTCAGTTGCGGCTTTCCCTGAAGTTCACCCTGAAGCGAAGAGCGCACAAGCCGATCTACTTAACCTAAAACGTAAAGTTGATGCGGGTGCTAACCGTGCAATTACTCAGTTCTTTTTTGATGTAGAGAGCTACCTGCGTTTCCGTGACCGCTGTGTGGCTGCAGGCATCGATGTAGAGATCGTTCCGGGCATTCTACCTGTATCTAACTTTAAGCAAGCGTCTCGCTTTGCGGCGATGAACAATGTGAAAGTACCGGGTTGGATGGCGAAGCAATTTGAAGGCTTAGACGATGACCCAACAACACGTCAACTAGTAGGTGCGAGCCAAGCGATTGATATGGTTAGAACGCTAAGCCGTGAAGGTGTGAAGGATTTCCATTTCTATACACTGAACCGTGCTGAGATGACTTACGCACTTTGTCACACTCTAGGTGTGCGCCCTCAGGTTGCAGCACTGTAAGCTTCAACTCTATACAGCAGATACAAAAAAGGCTTGAATACTGAGTATTCAAGCCTTTTGCTTATTTAGTCTCTGGTGAAATCACCAGCGTCAAACTTACGCTAGCGTTTCAAGCTCTAGTAGAACTTCTTCAGCCCACATGATCCAAGCTTCACGGATCAGTAGGTTACGACGCAATGTTAGTCGCTCTAGACGTGCTTGCTTGTCTAGTGTTGACGGCGTTGCATAGTAAGCTGCTTCAATCTCTTTGTAGTGAGAAACCAGCTTGCGTGATTCTTCAACTAGTTCAGAAAGTTGTACTTGGTATGCAGCAGATGGTTGAACGGCACAAGCCATCAGTTTTGCTGAAAACTCATCACGTACAGTTGGGTGAGCTGTTGGCTGTTCGAACCATTCGCCAAGTGCACGACGGCCAGCGTCTGTGATTGAGTAAACTTTACGGTCAGGTTTGCCTTCTTGAGGTTCTAGTACACAAGTTACCTGTTCGTTTTGAGCCATTTTGTTGAGCTCGCGGTAAACTTGTTGGTGGCTAGCTTTCCAGAAGTATCCAATGCTTGCTGAGAATTCTTTAGTGATATCGTAACCAGTAGCATCGCGTGTACTTAAAACGGTTAGAATTACGTGTGGTAATGACATGTCTTCAATCCAAATGGTCAATAAACAGTAAACAAAAACTTAAACATCAAGTGTGCTTCTTGCGGCACGATATATTGGGTTATGTCTAAGTTGCACCAACACTCTTTGTTGTTGGTTGTGTCACCTTATAAAGCCGTTTATCACCTAGTCGGACTAGCTTGCCTAGTCCAATGCTACGAAATATTTTGATTGGAGTGTTCTCGCAGCGGAGCAGTAGTATATCTAAATAATAAGCATAAAGTAGAATACATGGACAAAATAACCCAAAAAACTGATAAAAGACTCAATAGTGTTTTCTGGGTAAAATAAAAAGGTCGCCATGGGCGACCTTTTGTTCTTTATTTAGAATATTATTCTGCTTAACCAGTGTTGCGCATGCCTGCTGCAATGCCTGCAATCGTCACCATAAGCGCTTCTTCTAGCTCTGCTGGTGGCGTTTCACTCTGACGAGTACGGTATAGCAGCTCAGCTTGAAGCATGTTCAACGGCTCAACGTAGATGTTACGTAGGCGGATAGACTCTTGTCCCCAAGGGTCGCTCTGCATTAGGTTTTCATTGTTCTCTACATTTAGCACCGCTTTGATGTCTTTTTGCAGCTGTTCGCGAAGCTTCTCACCTAGTGGCAATAGTTCTTCGTCTACCAAACGCTGGTCGTAGTACTTAGCGATCTCCATATTACACTTCGAGTAAACCATCTCAAGCATACCTAAGCGAGTCGAGAAGAATGGCCACTCGCGACACATCTCTTCAAGTAGTGCTTGATGGCCTTGATCAACCGAGTATTGAATCGCTTCACCAGCACCTAACCATGCAGGTAGTACTAGACGGTTTTGGCTCCAAGAGAAGATCCAAGGGATAGCACGCAGGCTCTCTACGCCACCATTTGGATTACGCTTAGCTGGACGAGAGCCTAGAGGCAGTTTGCCAAGCTCTAGCTCTGGGGTTGCCTGGCGGAAGTAAGGAACGAATTTTTCTTCGCCACGAACCACGTTGCGGTAAGCTTCACAAGAAACCTGTGATAGTACTTCCATCAGATCGCGCCACTCTTGCTTCGGCTCTGGTGGTGGAAGTAGGTTTGCTTCAAGGATTGCGCTTGCGTATAGGTTAAAGCTGTTCACTGCGACATCAGGTAAGCCAAGCTTAAAGCGAATCATCTCGCCTTGCTCGGTTACACGCAGACCGCCTTTCAAGCTCTTTGGTGGCTGAGAAAGTAGTGCTGCGTGTGCAGGAGCGCCACCACGGCCTACGGTACCACCACGGCCGTGGAATAGAGTCAGCTCAATGCCTTCCTCTTCACACGCTTTAACAAGCTTATCCATTGCATCGTATTGCGCCCAACCTGCAGACATTACGCCAGCATCTTTTGCGGAATCAGAGTAGCCGATCATGACCATTTGGTGGTTCTGGATAAAGCCACGGTAAAGGTCAATGCTCATTAGCTGCTTCATTACCGCTTCAGAGTTGTTCAAGTCGTCTAGCGTTTCAAACAACGGACATACGTCCATGCGGTACGGACAGCCTGATTCTTGAAGTAGCAAGTGAACCGCAAGTACGTCTGACGCCGTGCGAGCCATTGAGATAACGTAAGCACCAAAGGCTTCACGAGGTTGTGCAGCAATCACCTTACAGGTGTCTAGGACCTCTTTGACTGGCTCAGATGGCTCCCAATCGCGCGGAAGTAGTGGACGCTTAGAGCTTAGCTCGTTGGTTAGGAAAGCAATCTTGTCTTGCTCGCTCCACTGATCGTAGTCACCGATACCTAGGTAGCGAGTGAGCTCAGAAAGAACGTCTGAGTGACGTGTGCTCTCTTGGCGGATATCAAGACGAACTAGGTGTACGCCAAAGGCTTTGATACGGCGCAGTGTATCTAACAGTGAGCCGTCTGCGATTACGCCCATGCCACACTCATGTAGCGATTGATAACATGCGTAAAGCGGCGTCCACAGTTGGTCGATATTCTGTAGTGTGGTCTTCTTCGGTACTTCTGCGTCGTGCAGTTTTGCGTCAAGTACTTCGAGCGTGTCCGTAAGTAACGTACGTAGGCTCTTAAGGATCGCGCGGTAGGCTTCGTGCTCGTCGCCAGCTAGTTCGCGTACAGTGTCGTTGCACTTCGTCATCGACAGTTCAGTGATCAGCTCGTTGATGTCACCTAGGTAAAGATCAGCGGCTTTCCAGCGAGATAGGCGCAGTACTTCTTTAGTGATTGAGTGCGTAACAAACGGGTTACCATCGCGGTCACCACCCATCCAAGATGAGAAGTGTACCGGGCGAGCATCGATAGGTAGGCCTTCACCAAGGAAGCCTTTCAAGCGGCCATCCATTTCACGCAGGAAGTCAGGTACCGCTTCCCAAAGAGAGTTTTCAACAACCGCAAAGCCCCATTTCGCTTCATCAAGCGGAGTCGGACGCTGCTGGCGAATCACGTCTGAGTGCCAGCCTTGAGCGATCAGTTGCTCTAGACGACGTTCAGTTTTCACGCGTTCTTTGTTTGATAGGTCGCTCAGCTCAAGCTTTGATAGACACTCGTTGATCTTAACGAGCTTGTTGATCATGGTGCGACGAGTGATTTCAGTTGGGTGAGCGGTCAGTACTAGCTCGATATTCAGGTCGCGAACGGCTTGAGCAGCATCGAGTTTGCTGATGTCGTTTTGGTTTAGCTTAGAGAACAGAGATTGAAGTACGTCTGGTTCACAAACGTGCTCTTCACAGTGGCGAGAAATGGTGTGGTATTGCTCCGCCATGTTGGTGAGGTTTAGAAATTGGTTGAAAGCACGAGCGACAGGGGTGAGTTGCTCGTTCGGTAAATTTTTGATCTCTTCAACTAGGCTGTCGCGGTCAGCTTGGTTGCCTGCTCGAGCTGACTTGGAAAGTTTACGGATAGTCTCCACTTTCTCTAGGATTACGTCGCCATGCGCGTCTTGAATAGTGTTACCTAGCAAGCGTCCTAGCATGCTCACGTTACTCTTGAGAGCGGCGTATTTCTCGTTCATTGTCATCCTGCCTCGTAAAAAAATTACATCCATTGTTCCTTGTTAGGTACACAATCTAGCGAAAACTGCTGTATCTAGTCAAATAAAGCATCCTAAGTTTACAATTATTGGTTATATAAATGGCGAAGCTATAAATTTTCTTTTCTGAGAGAACGAAGGTGAAATTTAATTACAAATTCACGATGATGATATCAAAACAGTACAAAAGCGACCTTTCGAGGTCGCTTTTGTTCGATAGTGCGAGCGATATTGAGTTATCGCGCAATAACTAGAAACAATATTTATAGATCGACTTACTCAAAATATTGATGGTTGGATCGATGAAATCAAAGCTTAAGAATTCATCTGGCTGGTGTGCTTGGTCAATAGAACCCGGCCCTAGCACCAGTGTTGGACATAGCTGCTGCAAGAAAGGTGCTTCAGTACAGTAGTTCACCGTTTGTGACTCGGTTTCACATACCGACTCCATGCCACCAATAAATGGATGATCATGCTGACACTCATAACCCGGAATCGGTTCGTGTAGCGGAGTGATCTCAATTCTGCCCGGCCATTTAGCTTCGACCTCTTTAAGCGCATTGCGCAGCATGTTGTCCAAACCATCCAAACTAATGCCCGGAAGAGGGCGCACATCGTAGTGCAGCTCACAGCAGCCACAAATGCGGTTGGCACTATCGCCACCGTGGATGTGGCCAAGGTTGAGTGTCGGGCTAGGAATCGCGAATCCTGGGTGGTGATACTCTTTGATGAGCTTGTCGCGAAGTTGCATCAGAGCAAACAGCACTTCATGCATGATCTCAATGGCGTTCACGCCGAGCGCTGGGTCAGAAGAGTGGCCAGATTTACCCGTTACTCGCACTGCATTCGCGACATGGCCTTTATGACCACGAATCGGCACTAGGCTAGTCGGCTCACCAATAATGCAGTAATCCGGTTTGAAAGGGGCATTGTCGGTGAAGTGACGAGCACCGAGCATGGTGGTCTCTTCATCACAAGTCGCCAGTACATAGAGAGGCTTGGTCTGCTTACTCCAGTCAATCTTCTTTACCGCTTCATAAATAAACGCGAAGAAGCCTTTCATGTCTGCTGTACCCAATCCGTAGAAGCGATTGTTGTGTTCTGTCAGTGCATGAGGGTTGAAGTTCCAACGTCCTTCATCAAAAGGAACTGTGTCGCTGTGACCAGCAAGCAGCAAGCCACCTTCGCCAGAGCCCATCTTTGCCACCATATTATGCTTGCCGGGCTCGACCTCTACGACTTCAACACTAAAGCCTAAGTCTTTAAACCATTGAGCCATCTTCTCGATGACCTTCTCGTTACCATGATCCCAACTTGGATCGGTTGAGCTGATCGAATCGGTGGAAATTAGGCCCTGGTAGACCTCAAGAAAACTGGGTAATTGCATAATATCTTCACTTCTACTATTGACAGAAAAACCATAAGGCGGTAAAACACATATTAAATCATATTTAGTGAATAAAAAATCAAATAAAACCAAAAATTAAGTATGATTAGTCAAATTTGAACTGTAACTTACCTCAAGAATGGATGTGTGAGAATGTTGAAAACCACGATCATTGGCGCAAGCGGCTACACAGGAGCAGAACTGGCTCTGATGGTAAACAGACACCCTGAGTTAACGCTATCAGGTTTGTTTGTCTCCGCCAACAGTGTAGATGCGGGTAAACCGATTTCTAGCCTGCACGGAAAATTGGCAGGTCTAATTGATATGCCAGTCGAGCCATTAGTCGACCCAGTTAGTGTAGCTAAAGAGGCGGATGTGGTTTTCCTAGCGACGGCACACGAGGTTAGTCATGACCTTGCGCCGATTTTTTTAGAGAACGGTTGCCAAGTTTTCGACTTATCAGGCGCGTTCAGAGTTAAGGGTGAAAACTTCTATCAAGATTTTTACGGCTTTGAGCATCAGCATGAGCAGTGGCTAGATAGCGCTGCCTATGGACTGGCTGAGTGGAATGAAGCTGAAATTAAAGAAGCACAATTGGTTGCTGTCGCAGGTTGTTACCCAACAGCTTCTCAACTGGCAATTAAGCCTTTGGTAGAAAGCAAGCTGCTAGATGAGAACCAATGGCCTGTGATTAACGCAACCAGTGGTGTAAGTGGCGCAGGTCGCAAGGCAAGCATGGTCAATAGCTTCTGTGAAGTGAGCTTGCAGCCTTACGGTGTATTCAATCACCGTCACCAACCTGAAATTGCAGCGCACTTGGGTTGCGATGTCATTTTTACGCCGCACCTAGGAAACTTTAAGCGTGGCATTTTAGCGACCATCACCATGAAGTTGGCAGATGGCGTGACTGAAGAGCAAGTACAGCAGGCGTTTGCTACTGCTTACCAAGATAAGCCGGCAGTGAGACTGCTCGAAGAAACATTGCCAAGAATTCAAGACGTTGAACATACTCCTTTCTGTGATTTGGGATGGAAGGTTCAGGGTCAACACATCATCGTTGTTTCAGTGATTGATAACTTATTGAAGGGTGCATCTAGCCAAGCGATGCAGTGTTTAAATTTACGGTATGGCTTTGCGCCATTAACTGCGCTAGTGTAAGGAATTCTCTAATGAGCCAAAATAATCAACCATTAATCATAAAGTTAGGTGGCGCTGCACTGTCTTGTAGCGAAACGTTGAGCAAGCTTTTCGGGGCAATTTCACAATACAAACAGCAAGCGCAACGACCTATCGTCATCGTTCATGGCGGTGGCTACCTGGTTGATGAGCTGATGGGCAAGCTCAATCTAGAGACCGTAAAAAAGCAGGGCCTACGTGTGACGCCTTATGATCAGATCCCTGTGATTGCTGGCGCACTAGCAGGAACAGCAAATAAGCTTCTTCAAGGCCAAGCGATCAAAGATGGTCTCAATGCTGTAGGTCTAAGCCTTGCTGATGGCGGCCTATGTCAGGTAAGCGAGTTAGATCCTGAATTGGGTGCAGTAGGTAAAGCAGCGCCGGGTAATTCTCAGGTTCTGCAAGCCATCCTTGATACGGGCGCACTGCCAATCATCAGCTCGATCGGTCTGACAGACCAAGGGCAACTAATGAACGTCAATGCAGACCAAGCTGCTGTTGCTGTCGCAGGGGCACTGGATGCAGAGCTGGTACTGCTATCAGATGTGAGCGGCGTTCTTGATGGAAAAGGTCACCTTATTCCGAGCCTAAGCCAACAACAAGCGGATGAGCTGATTGAAGGCAAAGTCATCACCGACGGCATGATCGTTAAAGTACAAGCGGCACTTGAAGCGGCCAATGACCTTGGCCGTCCGATTGAAGTCGCGACCTGGCGCTACCCAGACAAGCTAGCACAACTATTTTCAGGTGAAAGCATCGGTACTCAGTTTTTACCTCAGTAACATGTTTTTATCTCAGTAGCTTCTGAACTCAGAAAGTGAAGTTAAAGAATTAATTAAGTCGAATGGATAAACCCCGAGGAGCTGACCGCCAAAGTGCAGGCCCGGGAATTTAGGAGAAACTCAAATGAGCAAGGTTAAAGTTAATAAAGTTGTTGTAGCCTATTCTGGCGGTCTAGATACTTCGGTAATCATTCCGTGGTTAAAAGAGAACTACGACTGTGAGGTTGTGGCGTTCGTGGCCGATGTTGGTCAAGGCGCAGAAGAGCTAGAAGGCATTGAAGAGAAAGCGAAAGCGTCTGGTGCGTCTGAGTGTTACATCGCAGACCTAAAAGAAGAGATGGTTGCAGACTACATCTTCCCAACGCTAAAAACCGGTGCTTACTACGAAGGTAAATACCTTCTAGGTACGTCGATGGCTCGTCCAATTATTGCTAAAGCGCAGGTTGAAGTTGCACGTAAAGTGGGTGCAGACGCACTATGTCACGGCTGTACGGGTAAAGGTAACGACCAAGTTCGTTTCGAAGGCGCATTTGCTGCACTAGCACCAGATCTACACGTAATTGCACCATGGCGTGAGTGGGATCTTGTGAGCCGTGAAGAGTGTCTAGACTACCTAGCAGAGCGTAACATCCCTTGTACTGCTTCTCTAACTAAGATCTACTCGCGTGACGCGAACGCGTGGCACATCTCTACAGAGGGTGGCGTACTAGAAGATACATGGAATGCACCAAACGAAGATTGCTGGGCGTGGACAGTAGATCCAGAGCAAGCACCAAACGAATCTGAAACAGTAACGCTGAAAGTTGAAAAGGGTGAAGTGGTTGCAGTAGACGGCGAAGCAATGACGCCATACAACGCACTGGTTTACCTAAATGAAAAAGGCGCGAAGCACGGTGTTGGCCGTATCGATATCGTAGAGAACCGTCTTGTAGGTATGAAGTCTCGTGGTTGTTACGAAACTCCAGGGGGCACAATCATCATGGAAGCGCTGCGTGCGGTTGAGCAGCTAGTGCTAGACAAAGCAGCATTCGAATTCCGTGAAGAGCTAGGTGTTAAGGCTTCTCACCTTGTATACGATGGTCGTTGGTTCACTCCGCTATGTAAGTCAATCCTAGCGGCAACAGAAGAGCTAGCACAAGACGTGAATGGCGAAGTGGTTGTTAAGCTATACAAAGGCCACGCAACGGTGACTCAGAAGCGTTCTGACAACAGCCTATACTCAGAAGAGTTCGCAACCTTTGGTGAAGATGAAGTTTACGACCAAAGCCATGCAGAAGGCTTCATCCGCCTTTACTCTCTATCAAGCCGTATCCGTGCTCTAAACAGCCAAAAGTAACAAATACAGTTACTTAAGATACTAGAAATTGTTCAAAGCCCACTCGCTATTGGTTTAGCGAGTGGGCTTTTTGTTGGGTGGTTGAGCATCGGCTTTTACGTTTGGATGGCATATAATCGCCCCATTATGGCTATTAGTCGCATCAGTATGGTGATGAAAATCGTTTTCATCAGGCATTGATGAATAAATATGTAAAAATAATGAATTTATACTTTATTTTTAATCTGATTTGCCGTAAGTTTAAACCATTAGAAAAAGGCTGAATTTCTATCAGACTTATTATTTGCAAAACACAGTGAGCACTGGGCAATTAGGAGATACGCAATGGCATTATGGGGCGGGAGATTTACCCAAGCAGCAGATACACGGTTTAAAGATTTTAACGATTCACTTCGTTTTGACTACCGCTTGGCTGAGCAAGACATTGTGGGCTCTATTGCCTGGTCAAAAGCTCTACTGTCGGTCAACGTTCTAACTGCAGAAGAACAGCAAAAGCTTGAGCTTGCGCTGAATGAGCTGAAGTTAGAGGTGATGGAAGATCCTGAGCAAATCCTACGTTCAGACGCAGAAGATATTCACAGCTGGGTTGAACAACAGCTGATCGGTAAGGTTGGTGACCTTGGTAAGAAGCTACACACTGGCCGTTCTCGTAATGATCAAGTGGCGACTGACCTGAAACTTTGGTGTCGTCAGCAAGGTCAACAACTGTTGATTGCGCTGGATCGCCTTCAAAGCCAAATGGTGAATGTGGCGGCTCAGCATCAAGGAACCGTGCTACCGGGATATACCCACCTTCAACGTGCACAACCTGTCACCTTCGCTCACTGGTGTCTGGCATATGTTGAGATGTTCGAACGTGATTACTCGCGTTTGAATGATGCAATTAAGCGTCTTGATACTTGTCCTCTGGGTTCTGGTGCTCTTGCGGGTACTGCATACCCAATGGACCGTGAAGCGCTGGCGCATAACTTAGGTTTCCGTCGTGCAACGCGTAACTCTCTAGATTCAGTATCTGACCGTGACCATGTGATGGAGCTGATGTCGATTGCTTCTATCTCTATGCTGCATCTATCGCGTCTTGCCGAAGATATGATTTTCTACAACTCTGGTGAATCAAACTTCATCGAGTTAGCAGATACAGTGACATCTGGTTCGTCTCTGATGCCACAAAAGAAAAACCCGGATGCACTAGAGCTTATCCGTGGTAAAACCGGCCGTGTATACGGTTCACTTGCTGGCATGATGATGACAGTGAAAGCTCTACCTTTGGCTTACAACAAAGACATGCAGGAAGATAAAGAGGGTCTATTTGATGCTCTAGATACTTGGAATGACTGTATGGAGATGGCGGCGCTTTGTTTCGACGGCATCAAAGTCAACGGCGAGCGTACTCTAGAAGCAGCGAAGCAAGGTTACGCAAACTCAACTGAGCTGGCTGATTACCTTGTAGCGAAGGGTATTCCTTTCCGTGAAGCGCACCATATTGTCGGCGTAACTGTTGTCGCGGCGATTGCTAAAGGTTGTGCTCTGGAAGAGCTGTCTATCGCAGAGATGAAAGAGTTCTCCGAGGTGATTGAAGAGGATGTGTATGACATCCTGACGATTGAATCGTGTCTTGAGAAGCGTAGTGCTCTGGGTGGTGTATCACCAAAACAGGTGGCTTTCGCTGTCGACCAAGCCGAGAAGCGTCTCGCGCAGCGTGATACCTCTATTGTTAAGGTGCGTCCTGCGCGCTTGACTGATGTTGAAGCGCTGGAAGGCATGGTTGCTTACTGGGCGAATATGGGCGAGAACCTGCCACGCTCACGCAATGAACTTGTTCGCGATATTGGCTCATTTGCGGTAGCTGAGCATCATGGCGAAGTGACAGGTTGTGCATCGCTTTATGTTTATGACTCTGGTCTAGCGGAGATTCGCTCTCTGGGTGTCGAAGCGGGTTGGCAAGGTCAGGGACAAGGTTCCGCGATTGTTCAACATCTTGTAGAGAAAGCGCGCCAAATGGCAATCAAGAAAGTCTTTGTTCTGACACGTACTCCAGAGTTCTTTATGAAGCATGACTTCTTGCCAACATCGAAGTCGTTACTGCCAGAGAAAGTACTTAAAGATTGTGACCAGTGCCCTCGTCAGCATGCTTGTGATGAAGTTGCACTGGAAGTAAATCTAGTCGAACAAGTAATTGCTAAGACAAACGTTGCATAAGGTGTTGATTTTAAAGTTCTTAGAAAAAAGATAAAAAAAGATCGTTTTTCTGGGAACAAATTAAGGGAAGCACGGTCTATTAAAGTACCACTGCTTTTTCTTAGAATTTTCTAAGAAAGCCCTGAAACCGATTGGCTTCAGGGCTTTTTTTATGCCTGCGATTTGCTCCGCGCTATTTTCTAATGATTGATTTATTGAGCCTAGTATCGGCCTTGTTTATCTTGTCGACGATCTTTTTCGCTTGCTTCTTCTTGGTAAGATCAACCACTTCATGATCCAATGGATCATAAGCAAGCCACTAAAGGCGCTGGCGGCCATCAAAAGAGCGATAGCATTAATGCTCTTGGGTTGGTCTGAGAAAAACAGCCACCAAGTTCCCCAACTGAGAATCGACAGTATTGTTAGCTGGTTCATACAACGTTGACATCGTCCGAGCTTATCGCGGATTTTTTCGCTTTTATTGCAATGCTTACATGTCATCTTGGGTTGAATTCGCGTTATCCTAATGGTCTTTGATAATAACACGTCACCCTATGGTTAATCACGGTGACACCGAGAGAGAAAGTGATGATTGAACGTCAAGAAACCAAACAACGTATGAGCCGTATCGTAAAGCACAACGGTACGATTTACCTATGTGGCCAAGTGTGTGCTGATGCAACTCAAGGTATTAAAGAGCAAACTCAAACCATGTTAGACAAGGTTGAGACCTTGCTTGAGCAAGCGGGCAGTGACAAAGAGCACATGTTGTCAGCAACGATCTACCTGAAAACAATGGACGACTTCCAAGAGATGAACGCAGTATGGGACGCATGGGTTCCAGAAGGTCACGCACCAGCTCGTGCTTGTGTAACGGCTGATATGGCTCGTGAAGCGCTATTGGTTGAGATCTCTGTGATTGCTGCAGAGAAGAACAGCAGCTGCTGTTAATCTTTCGAATTACATAAGAGATTCCAGACATCTCGTCCCTCGAATGACGTATTTAGTTAAAAACAAAAAGGAAAGCCATTGGCTTTCCTTTTTAGTATCTGGTGTTTTCTATCCTATTTAATTAACTGCGATTAACAACCTGGACCACAGTCTAGACAGTGTTTCACCATCTCTGGGCCTAAATGCAATTTCGCATTGAGGTCACGCAGTGCAGTTCGAACGCCTTCTTCAATCACCGGGTGGTAGAACGGCATGTCCAGCATTTCTGAAACTGTCATCTTGTTCTGGTGTGCCCATGCTAACAAGTGCGCCAAGTGTTCTGCGTTTGGCCCCATCATCTCAGCACCGAGGAAACGGCCGGTTCCTTGCTCGCCGTAGACGTGCAGGATACCTTTGTTGCGTAGCATCACTCGTGAGCGGCCTTGGTTCTCGAAAGAGACTTCACCGGTTGCGAAACAGCCACATGTGCCTAAACGCGTGGTGATCTCTTTGTAGGTTTCGCCAACCATCGCGATTTGCGGGTCAGAGAATACGGCTGAGATTTTAGAGCGGCGTAGCCCTGCTCGAATCTCTGGGAAACGACCTGCATTGTCACCCGCGATGCGTGCTTGGTCTGCTGCTTCATGTAGCAGAGGCAGTTGGTTACTTGCATCACCAGCAATAAATATCGATGGTAGCGATGTTTGAAGCGTGTAATGGTCTGCAACTGGCACACCACGTTCATCAAGCTCAAGAGAGGTGTTCTCTAGACCAAGCTTGTCCGTATTTGGACGACGACCTGTTGCTGCTAGCACGTATTCAACAGTGTTGGTTTCTAGTTCACCTTGCTTATTGATGAACTGGATTTCGACACATGGCTCACCGGATTCAGTGGTAATACGCTTCATGCTTTCGATTTTTACGTCGGCATCTAGGTAGAACTCTTCATTGAAGGCCTTATCGGCATAAGCCATGATCTCTGGGTCGGTTACTGGGCCAACTTGACCACCCAGCCCGAACAGTTTGGTTTTTACACCTAAGCGGTGCAGTGATTGACCAAGCTCTAGGCCAATAACACCAGGGCCAAATACGGCAACGGACTCTGGTAAATCATCCCAGCTGAACACGTCATCGTTAATGATTAGGCGGTCGCCAAGTTCATTCCAAACAGCAGGGTATGCAGGGCGAGAGCCGGTTGCGATCACAATGCGGTTCGCATTCACGATCGTATGCTCATCCACTTGAAGTGTGTTGTCGTCCAAGAACTTGGCATAGCCAACGATCTTGTCTTGCTCTGGGATTTCATCCACGCCCTCTAAAACAAAACCAACAAAACGGTCACGTTCACGTTTAACTCGGTCCATCACTTCGCGGCCATTGATGACGATTTCACCTTGCGGATGCACACCAAATGCCGGTGCTTTTTCGATTTGGTGAACACTTTCCGCTGCAGCAATCAGCAACTTAGAAGGCATACATCCAACTCGAGCACAAGTAGTGCCGTATGGGCCACCCTCAATCATCACTACACTGTCAGTGTGTGCTTTTGCAGCACGGTACGAACCTAGACCAGCTGTACCGCCCCCGATAACTGCGACATCTACATTGACTTGTTTCATAATAATTTCCCGCAATGGTTAAATTAAACGTAAACGAATCCCTCCAACTCCGATGATGTATTAAGAGTCAGGATGGTGACGTTTTGTGGTTTGTTTTATTAGGTTTAGCTTGTGACTGTGGATAATGCGAGCCACAAGCTTGATTCAACCCGATAGGGCTAGCCAACCCACAAGTGAGTGGGTTAGCCATTTAGCAGTGATTAGCCTAGGAAAGCTTCTAGCTCTTCGCTACCACCGATGTGTTTACCACCGATGAAGACTTGAGGAACCGTAGAGCGACCAGAGATAGCACGTAGGCTTACTGTTGTTGCATCTTTACCTAGAACCACTTCTTCGTAGTTTAGGCCTTTGTCGATAAGGTTCTGTTTTGCTTTCATGCAGAACGGGCAACCTGGTTTAGTGAATACAGTGATGGACTCTTGCTCTTTGTGCTCAGGTGCAATGTAGTTAAGCATAGTGTCAGCATCAGAAACCTTGAACGGGTCGCCTGGTACGTCTTCTTCGATGAACATTTTCTCTACCACGCCGTTTTTAACCAGCATGCTGTAGCGCCATGAACGTTTGCCAAAGCCAATATCGTTCTTCTCAACTAGCATGCCCATGCCGTCTGTGAAGTCACCGTTACCGTCTGGAATGAAGGTGATGTTTTCAGCTTCTTGGTCTGCTTTCCAAGCGTTCATTACGAATGTGTCATTCACTGATACACACAGAATGTCATCAACACCATTTTCTTTAAATACCGAGTAAAGCTCGTTGTAACGCGGTAGGTGGCTTGAAGAACAAGTTGGTGTGAACGCACCCGGTAAGCTAAATACGATAACCGTCTTGTCTTTGAATAGCTCTTCTGTTGTAACGTTTACCCAAGCATCACCTTGGCGAGTAGGGAATGTTACTTGAGGAATTGATTGACCTTCTTTAGATGCAAACATAATGGTTTCCTTAGAGATTACTTTTAATTTGGTTCGTATAGAGCTTAGCGTTTTTCCGCGCTCTGTTTCGTTTTGTTGAGCCCATTATTAGATAAATCCTTTGATAGCTCTAATCGTTTGATGTTATGGTTTTGATAGGTATTTTCTATTAAGAGCTTTCTTTTACAGGAAGTGCATTCTTTACACCTTAGGTAAGAGACCAATCATGAACATTCGTGACTTTGAATACTTGGTGGCTTTAGCCGAGCATAAACATTTTCGAAAAGCCGCAGAGGCGTGCTTTGTTAGTCAGCCTACTTTAAGCGGTCAGATCCGTAAGCTTGAAGAGGAGATTGGATTACAACTGACTGAACGCAGCCCAAGGAAGGTGATTTTTACTGAGTCTGGTTTGCAGCTGGTGGAGCAGGCGAAGCGTATCTTGAATGAGGTGAAGACCTTTAAAGATATGGCGAGTGGTCATGGCGATGCGATGACAGGGCCTATGCACATCGGCTTCATTCCGACAGTGGGTCCATATATCTTGCCGAAGATTGTTCCTCACCTAAAAGAGCAGTTCCCAGATCTCGAGCTGTTTCTTCACGAAGCACAAACGCACCAACTCGTGAGTCAGCTAGAGGATGGCAAGCTCGATTGTCTGGTGTTAGCTGCGGTAGATGAGACAGCTGTTTTTAAAGAGATCGATGTTTACGATGAACCACTAAGTGTCGCGGTTCCATGTGACCATGAATGGGCGGAGCAAGATAGTGTCGATATGCTCCAGCTCAATGGTAAAACCGTACTCGCACTGGGTGATGGCCACTGTCTGCGCGACCAAGCATTGGGTTTCTGTTTCGCGGCAGGAGCAAGAGACGATGAGCGCTTTAAAGCGACCAGCCTAGAGACCCTGCGTAACATGGTTGCAGCGGGGGCGGGTATTACACTACTGCCAGAGCTTTCTCTGCCAGCTGAGAAGAAAAAGGATGGGGTATGTTACGTACCTGCGGTTAATCCAACGCCTTCTCGCCGTATTGTTGTGGCATACCGACCGGGTTCACCACTGCGTGGTCGATTCGAACAGCTTGCAGAAGCGATTCGCATACAACTAGAAAAATAACGTCTGAGAGCTTAAAGCTATAGATAAAAAGAGGGCTGATACTTATTAGGTATCAGCCCTCTTTAATTGGTGCTTAGTGTTGGATTAGAACAGCTCTTCTTCCGCTTCACCTGATGATGAGTAGATATCATCACCAAAGCGCTCGCTGATGTACTCAGTAGGCTCAGTGCCTTTTACAAAGTACTCAAACATCGAAGAACCATCGGACTTGTTGGTCAGGAGACCGGTATCTCTATCGATACGCACACGCACAATATCTTCTGGGATATCTTTGCGCTGTGCTGGCACATCTTTCAGAGCTAAGCCCATGAAGTCGACCCAAGCTGGTTGAGCGGTTTTAGCGCCAGCTTCTGCACCCGTGATTTGGTTCTTACCTAGGTTGCTGTTGTTCTTAGTGCGACCTAAGTTACGGTTATGGTTATCAAAACCAACCCAAACTGTTGCGACAATGCCAGGGCCGTAACCACTGTACCATGTGTCTTTTGAGTCGTTGGTAGTACCGGTTTTTCCACCGATGTCTCGACGTTTTAGTGGTTGTGCACGCCAGCCTGTACCGTTCCAACCCGTACCTTCACGCCAGTTACCACCACCCCAGATGTTGCTGTACAGCATCTCACGAACTAGGAATGCATTCTGTTCAGAGATAACTTGTGGTGCATATTGCGTTTCTGCATCCACGTCTTGCTCTGCGAACTCGTCAGCAATTGGATCCGTTTCTAGAGTCGTTTCGCAATCTTGGTGACAAACCACTTTTGGTGATGCTTCAAACTCTACGTCACCAAATGGGCTTTCAACGCGGCTGATGTAGAAAGGTTCAACATAGTAACCGCCATTAGCAAATACCGAGTAGCCCTGTGCAACCTTCATAGGCGTTAAGCTGCCAGCACCGAGTGCGATGGTTTCAGAGCGAGGCACTTCATCAATATCAAAACCAAAGCGAGTCAGGTAGTTACGTGTATCATCTAAGCCCACTTCACGTAGTACACGTACCGCCATTACGTTCTTAGATTGCGCTAAGCCAATACGAAGACGAGTTGGACCCACATACGTTGGTGGAGAGTTCTTTGGACGCCACGCAGTACCTTGGCTCTTATCCCACTGGTTAATTGGCGCGTCATTAATCAGCGACGCTAGCGTTAAGCCTTTATCGATAGCCGCTGAGTAGATGAAAGGTTTGATACCTGAACCTACTTGACGGATTGATTGAGTCGCGCGGTTAAATTTGTTGTGAACAAAGTTAAAGCCACCCACCATAGAGAGCACAGCACCGTTGTCTGGGTTCATCGCAACAAACGCGGTATTTGCGTTTGGCACTTGGCTTAGACGCCAGTTAGTTGGTGCCGCATTAGCGATTTCAGTGGCCTCTTCACTCTCTTCGGTTGTCGCTTCTTTACCTGAGATCGCTTCGCTGCGTACCCAGATCTGCTCACCAACAGCTAAGATCTCTTTTGCGTTTGATGGGGCTGGGCCTTGTCGGTCGTCAGTTAGGAACTTACGAGCCCAGTTCATGCCTTGCCACTCAATCACGCCTTCGCCTTGGTTTTTAACCCAAACGTGAGCGCTTTGAGCATCTACTTTGGTCACGACTGCAGGTGTTAGATCACCATAGGTTGGTTGCGATCTTAGGTGCTTAACAATTTGTTCTTGTTCCCAAGCCGCTTGCTCGGTTTGCCACAGTACTTTTTCTGCACCACGATAGCCGTGTCGCTCATCGTAGTTAAGAAGGTTAGTGATAGCGGCGCGGTTTGCTGCATCTTGCAGAGTTGAATCAACCGTCGTGTAGACTTTCATACCTGATGTATAAGCGTCTTCACCGTAGCGTTCGACCATCCAAGCACGAGCTACTTCTGCGACATAAGGCGCGCTCAATTCGATCTCTGCACCGTGGTATTTTGATACTAACTCTTCAGCACGCGCTTCATCATACTCTTCCTGAGTAATGTACTTCTCATCCAGCATTCGGCCTAAAACTACATTACGGCGATTGGTCGCACGCTCTAGTGAGTAGATAGGGTTCATCGTCGATGGTGCTTTTGGCATACCAGCCAGCGTTGCGATTTCACTCAGGGTGAGATCCGGAAGATCTTTACCAAAGTAAACGCGTGCAGCAGCACCGAAACCATAAGAGCGGTGACCCAAGAAGATCTTGTTCACGTACAGCTCCATGATCTCTTCTTTGCTGAGTAGCTGCTCAATGTGGATCGCAATGAAGATCTCTTTAATCTTACGCATGATCTTTTTCTCATTTGATAAGAAGAAGTTACGCGCAAGCTGTTGTGTAATGGTACTCGCCCCTTGCTTTGCTGAGCCTGACATAGCAACAACAATCGCAGCACGAGTAATACCAATTGGGTCGATACCAGGGTGGTCGTAGAAGCGGCTATCTTCGGTAGCGATGAGTGCTTCAACTAGATGACGAGGGATTTCGTCGTAGCTGACAGGGTTGCGTCGCTTTTCACCAAATTGAGAGATCAATTTGCCGTCTTGACTGAAGACTTGCATTGGCGTTTGAAGCTCAACATCGCGTAGCGTCGCGACATCTGGCAATTCTGGTTTTACGTAATAGTAAAAACCAAAAATTGTACTGACTCCAAGAATCATGCAAACCAATGTAAATATGAATAATCGCTTTATGAACTTCACCGGATAATCCCTGATTAGTTAAGGCTGATAAGCAGCAAACCCTTGTACTCTAGACTAAAAACTTAGCTTTCGTTTATTAACGCTTATTTAACCAATAATCACAACCCCTATATAAGCAACGAAATGCTTGGCATGTCAGGAGCTGGTATGGGTTCGTCATTAGTTACAGGTATAGATATAAACAATCACAGCATCAAAGCTGTGGTTTTAAAGCCCGTTGGAGAGTTATATGCCGTAGTGGGATACAAAGAACTGCCTATTACGGACGACATTTTCACAGATAACCACACCTTGGAGTATCAGAAAACTGTAAAGAAACTCAAAGAACTTAGGAAAGGCTTACCATTTGGCTGCCGTCATGCCGCTATTTCAGTCCCAGATAATACCGTGATTAGCAAAGTATTGCAGATAGAAAGTGACCTAGAAGACCGAGAAAAAGAGTTCTCTATCTATCAAACTTTTGCTCACCAATCACCTTTTCCGATTGAGGAGCTGAGCCTAGATTTCATTAAACTGGACGATAAGCGATTTGGAAATGGCTCAACCACCAGTTATCAGGTTTATGCAACGCGCAAAGAAGTGGTGGAGAGTCGCTCCCAAGCGCTGACTAAAGCTGGTTTTCGTCCGGTTATGGTAGATACCCAAGCTCATGGGTTACTTCACATTTGGCAGCTGGCAACTCGGCTTTATCCAGAGAAGCAGAGTTGGATAATGATCGATATTGGGGTCAATCAAACCTCACTTGGCCTCATTCCGCAAAGCGGGATTCCATTTTTCAAAGATATAGCCTTTGGTACTCAAGCGCTTTATCAGGCAGGCCACATAGGGGAACACACGACTCCCTTTGCCTCTGCAGAGCAGACTCAAGCCTTTACCGTGAACTTGATCGAAAGGCTCAAACGCCAGTTTCAGCTCTACGCGTCGGCCAACTCTCTTCAAGCACTGAAAGGAATCTGGTTGATGGGAGAGGGAGCGGAAACTCCGATGCTTGCAGGGCAGTTGGAACGCCATTTTCAGCTCGCGTGTGAAACGCTTAATCCCTTAGCGCTCTTTGAGAATAAAGCCTCTAATAAACGCTATAAGGGCATGGACCGACATGCCTTTGGTATTGCGGCTGGCATTGCAGTGAGTGGTGTGAAGTGGCAAGGAGTGAAGCATGTTGCATCAAATTAACCTTCTTCCTTGGCGTGATGAGCTAAGAGCACAGCACAAGAAACGCTTCATTCAATTGGTGATCTTAGGAACCTTAGTTGCGGTTATGGGACAATGGGCTATCGGGCATTACTTCCAACAAGAGAAAGCTCGTCAGCAAGCGCGTCTTACCTATCTTGAGCAATATATCGGCCAGCTTGATAAACAGATTCGCTCTTTGAAAGTTGCGGAGCGTGAGCACAAAGCCATTTTAACTCGCCTAGATGTCGTTGAATCACTTCAGTCTGGTCGCAACAAAACCACGCACTTTATGAATCTGATGCCTGAATTGATTCCTGAAGGGGTGTACGTCGACAAGATCAAGATGAATGGGCAAGAGATAGAGATGTCGGGTATCAGTGACAGCACAGCACGGCTCGCCACTATGCTCGATAACCTAGAACGTTCCGCCTCCCTCAGTAATGTTGAAATGCACTCAATTGTGCACAATCGCAAGCGCTTTAATAAAGAATTTCAAACCTTTAAGGTCTCATTTGGCTTTGTCTCGCCCTCTATAAAACAGACGCGAATACGAAGCAAGGCTCAAGAGGCGTCGCATGGTTAACCTTCAAGATCTCGATGTCGACGAAATCACTGAGTGGCCACTACTACCACAGATGTTGGTGATTGTTTTGTTGATGCTGGTTATTCAAGGTTTCGGCGCTTGGTTCTATGTGATGCCACTTAATGACGAACTTGAGCAAATGAAGCAGCAAGAGCAGACCTTAAAAACCACCCTTAGGATCAAAGCCAATAAAGTGGCCACTCTGCCTGCGTTACAGAATCAACTTGATGAATTGACCAGTCGCTACGATTACCTACTTGAGCAGCTTCCAGTTCAAAAAGAGTTAGCGAGTATGTTGGCCTCTGTGAATGAGCTCGGCTTAGACAACAACCTCACTTTTACTCGTATTGACTGGGGGGCGAAAGAGAACAAGGCTTTTCTGTATCGACTGCCTCTGAATATTGAGCTAACGGGTGACTACCATGAGATTGGGGACTTTTCTGCCGCTATAGCCAAGCTACCGCGCATTATCAGTTTTGATGATGTGACTTGGCAAAGAGTTAGCCAAGAAAGCAGTACTTTGCATTTCCGTGTTCGCGCATACACCTACCAATTCAAGGCAGAGGTCAAAGATGAGTCTCGTTAGATCGCTGCTGGTGCTGTTGATTGTTTCTACGGTCGTCGGGTGTAAGGCAAATCAAGACTCTTTAGAGGAGTTTGTTGTCCAGGTAGAGGCAAGAGCACGCAAAGACGTCGAGCAGCTAAGTCCTACTTCTGAGTTCATTGCCGCGCAATATCACCAAAGGACGCATCGTCCGCCATTTGAACTGCCCAAAGAGGCGTTGGTACTGACTCAACCCAAAGCGAAAAAAGATTGTTGGCAGCCAAATCGACGCAGTCGTACGGGCAAGTTAGAGAAGTATCCGCTGGAACAGTTGCGGCTCAAGGGAGTCATGGGCAGCGGCAGTCAAATCTCTGGTCTTGTTCAAACTCCCAAAGGAAGCGTCGTCAAGGTCCAGAAAGGCCAATTCATCGGCTTGAACAGTGGGCGTGTTACCAAAGTCACCAGTCAGTACGTATTGATTAATGAAACCCTTCCAGATGGTCTAGGTTGTTGGCATCGACGCAATGTCCGCTTAGCTCTCAAATAAACCAACCACATGCCGTGGATAGAGATGTAGATATGATTAAAGGATTAAGTCGGTTATCGAGCCGGATGCACCAAGCTGTTTTCGTTGTGTTGCTATGTTGCGTCACGGTTGGGGTCAAAGCACAAACGCAACCCAATGAACTAAAGAGTATCGATTTTAGGGTTAATCAAGCTCGTGAAGCAGTGATTGTTATTCAGTTGGCCTCTAGTAGTACTGTCGTTGACGTGCAGAAAGCTCAAGAGGGGCTCAGTATTGAGCTACTTAATACTCAAGTCGCAGATGACAAACTCTACCTTTTAGATGTGAAGGACTTTTCAACCTTGGTGGAAGAGATTGAGGTATTTAGAGAAACACCGAGTACCCGTTTATTCGCAAACATCAATGCTGACTACGACTATGAGTATCAGATTAACGGGCGTGAAATCGAGGTGGTGATCAGCGCCCCCACAATAGCCGAGGATGAACCTAAGAAGAGTATTCTCGACAGAGAGGGCAAGCTCATCTCGATTAACTTCCAAGATATCCCTGTGCGGAACGTATTGCAGCTTATCGCTGACTATAACGATTTTAACTTGGTGGTGTCTGACTCTGTATCTGGCAACCTCACACTGCGCCTTGATGGTGTGCCATGGCAGCAAGTGCTGGACATCATTCTTCAGGTCAAAGGGCTCGATAAGCGAGTTGATGGCAATGTGATACTGGTAGCTCCAAGAGCCGAACTCGACCTGAGAGAGCAGCAAGCCCTGGAAAAGTCGAGACTAGAGCAAGAGCTAGGGGAGTTGAAGTCAGAGATTATTAAAATTAACTTTGCCAAAGCCACCGATATTGCCGATATGATTGGTGGTGATGGAACCGTTAGCATGCTCTCTGATAGAGGCAGCATTACCATTGATGAACGTACTAATTCGTTGTTGATTCGAGAGCTCGCTGAGAACATTTCGGTGATCCGAGAAATTATCGAGTCACTCGATATTCCAGTAAAACAGGTTCAGATTGAGGCGAGAATAGTGACAGTCACTGAAGGGAATCTAGATGAGCTTGGTGTGCGTTGGGGCGTTTCATCAACCAATGGTAGCTTTAAAGCCGGAGGCTCGATAGAAGGTAATTATCCGACAATCCAGCCCTATAACGGTGGCGATAGCGGTGATGATTCCAGTGCGCTCGACAACTATCTCAACGTCAACCTTGGCGCAACTTCTCCGAATGCATCGAGCATTGCTTTTCAAGTGGCCAAGCTAGGATCGGACACCTTGCTTGATTTGGAGTTATCGGCTCTTCAACAAGAGTCAAAAGCGGAGATCATCTCCAGTCCTCGTTTAATCACCACCAATAAGAAGCCTGCCTATATTGAACAGGGAACAGAAATCCCTTACTTAGAATCGTCTTCGAGTGGTGCGACATCGGTATCATTCAAGAAGGCGGTATTGAGCCTTAAGGTGACGCCACAGATAACTCCAGATAACCGCTTGGTGCTGGATCTCAGCGTGACCCAAGACAGGCCCGGACAAGTGGTGAAAACCGGTACGGGTGAAGCGGTGGCAATAGATACTCAGAGAATTGGTACACAGGTTTTGGTAAACAACGGAGAAACCGTAGTGTTGGGAGGGATTTTTCAACATAGTGTGAGTAATACCGTTGATAAGGTGCCAGTTCTTGGGGATTTACCGCTTTTAGGCGCATTATTTCGCCGAAGTTATGAAAATGTAGGGAAAAGTGAGCTGTTGATCTTTGTTACACCTAAAGTTGTGATTCAGTAACGGATAATTAGATCAAAAATAAAGTTGCATTAGTGGCACCTAACCTTGATAATTTCGGGTCTTATCACGAATTATCTGTGAGGAATCGGTGCCACGGGCCTTTTAATTTCAGTATTACTACTGACCTACCTTGTGGCGATGTCATTGAATTAACGTTGTAAATTACTGCTAAACATGGCTGAGAAACGCAATATTTTTCTTGTTGGCCCAATGGGCGCCGGCAAAAGTACAATTGGTAGACACCTAGCTTCCCAACTGCACATGGAGTTTCTAGACTCTGATACTGTAATCGAAGAGCGCACTGGCGCAGACATCGCTTGGGTATTTGATGTAGAAGGTGAAGAAGGTTTCCGTAAACGCGAAGAATCTGTAATCAACGATCTGACAGAAGAGCAAGGTATTGTTCTTGCGACAGGCGGTGGTTCAGTAATGAGCAAAGAAAATCGCAACCGTCTATCTGCACGAGGTATTGTTGTTTACCTTGAAACAACAATTGAAAAGCAACTTGCGCGTACAAACCGCGACAAGAAGCGCCCTCTACTTCAAACGGATAACCCGCGTGATGTGCTAGAAGATCTAGCAATGACTCGCAACGCACTATACGAAGAAGTGGCGGACTACACAGTTCGTACTGACGATCAAAGTGCAAAAGTGGTAGCCAACCAGATCGTAAAAATGCTAGAAGAACGTTAAGTTCAATTTTTTCGGAGAGCAAACCATGGAACGGATTACGGTCAATCTAGCTGAGCGTAGCTACCCAATCTCTATCGGCGCCGGGTTATTTGAAGACCCGGCGTACCTTTCTTTTTTATCTGGCAAACAAAAAGTCGTTGTGATCAGTAATGTCACAGTTGCGCCTTTGTATGCGGATAAAATCTTATCGCTTTTAAGTGATGTTGGCTGTCAAGCATCTCTGCTGGAGCTGCCTGATGGCGAGCAATACAAGACGCTTGAAACCTTTAACACCGTAATGAGCTACATGCTTGAAGGAAATTACAGCCGCGATGTGGTCGTGATTGCTTTAGGTGGCGGTGTGATTGGTGACCTTGTCGGCTTTGCGGCGGCTTGTTACCAGCGTGGTATTGATTTCGTTCAGATTCCAACAACTCTGCTTTCACAAGTTGACTCGTCGGTAGGTGGTAAAACTGCGGTTAACCACCCTATGGGTAAAAACATGATCGGTGCTTTCTATCAACCGAAGTCAGTGATCATCGATACCAATTGTTTATCGACTCTACCTGAGCGCGAGTTTGCGGCAGGTATTGCTGAAGTGATCAAGTACGGCATCATTTATGATGAAGCCTTCTTTAGTTGGCTTGAAGAGAATCTTGATAAGCTGTATCAACTCGACGAGCAAGCACTAACTACAGCGATTGCTCGTTGTTGTGCGATTAAAGCTGAAGTCGTGGCACAAGATGAGAAAGAGTCAGGAATCCGTGCGTTATTGAACCTAGGTCATACATTTGGTCATGCGATTGAAGCAGAACTAGGCTATGGTAATTGGCTACACGGTGAAGCAGTTTCATCCGGTACGGTTATGGCTGCGAAAACAGCACAGCTGCAGGGCTTGATTACCGAGCAGCAACTTGAGCGCATTATTTCTATACTCAAGAGTGCGAAGTTGCCGATTCATACCCCAGAAAGCATGTCTTTTGAAGATTTCATGAAGCACATGATGCGTGATAAAAAAGTGCTCTCTGGTCAGCTCCGCCTCGTTCTACCAACCAGCATTGGTACAGCCGATGTGGTTGCCGATGTACCTCAGGACATCATCAAACAAGCGATTGATTTCTGTCGTACGCTTTAAGCAAGAAGTAACGTTACTCTGAGCTATTGTGGCTCAGAGTGACAATCTCGATGTTTGGTTGATTTGTCAGTAGGGAAGCCTAATGAGTTTGGCTCATGAATTAAGAGTATTGGAGTTAGAGTCTCAGGTTGAGCTGCTAGAGCGGTTACAACTACTCACCAATTTTGGTTCAAACTTAGTAACTGTAGCGGGTAAGCCCGGTTCAGGAAAAACATGGTTAGCGCAACGCTACCTTGAAGCTTGGGCGACTGATAAAAATCAATGCCTACTGTTTTGTCATCCCAATCAAGACGACCAACAACTCCGTGCGCTCATTCTGAGCCAAATCGTTTCCGATCCTCTTTTTAATCAACATGACTCCCTAAGCGATAGCCTAACGCGAATCCTTGATGGTGATTCGTGCGATGTGGTGATCGTGGTTGATAATGCCCATCGATTATCGGAAGTGTTGGTTTCGGAGCTGTGGTTGTTGGTACTCGAAGCGCAAAATAACCCTCAATGGACGATTAATGTTGTTCTGTTTTCAGAATTGGGACATTTAGATTCTCTCTTAACTCGCTTGAGTTACGGGCAAGAGCATAAGCCCATTGACCTTGAAATTGAGCCTCTATCGGAGCAAGAGGCACTGCAGTTTTTTGAGTCGTTGGTGGTGCGTTATGTGGAAGACGATATGGAAAATCGGGTACGAAGCGCATTTAGGAAAGCTGCGCCTCTGCCGGGTGAGTTAATGGCTCTAGGAGAGTTAAAAGTGGAAAAAAGGATTATTATTCGCTCAATTATTGGCTCACCAACCAACATCGCAATTTTGGTAGCCTTGTTATTGGTTGTGATTGGTGGTGGTTACTGGTGGATGCTTAGTCAGCCAACCCCCGATGATAAAGCAGAATCTCTGATTGCCCCAATTGAGCAGACCGCGATTCCTACCTTTGAAACCAAAGAGAGTCAGAGTGACGAAAATTTGGAAGACGTGACTGCGCCTGAATCTGATGGTGGTGATAGCTATGTCGGTGCAGAAGATGATACCTCCTCTCTACCTCCTGTTGTGGTTGAAGAGACAGTAAGCGTAGGAGCAGAGCAAGATACTCAGCAACGTGTGGTTATTACTTCTGATGTTGTCGATGCGCTTCTGGAAGGCAAACCAGAGACGGTCGATACCCAGAATATTGATGATGTTGTTGAGGCAAATGGTTCATCAAGCAGCAACGAACCAATTGCTCCGTCGCAGGCAGCGCTTGAAGCTTCCAGTGATGATGAAGGTGCTGCTCGTGAACAAGCGGAACTGGCAGCCCAAGAAGCGGCACAAGCACCTGCGAAAACCATCACCTTCTCGTTTGCGAGAGACGAACTCAAAGCCTTGTCGCCACGAGCTTATACTCTTCAGCTAGGCGCGATGACAGAGCTTGAAGATGTTCAGTCTTTCATTGAGCAATACGATATTGCTGATGACGTTCGTATCTACCCAACAGTACGTAATGATATCGAGTGGTTCATTGTCACTTACCAAAATTACCCAACCATTCAAGTGGCTCGAGATGCGGTAGAATCGCTACCAAAAGAGTTACAAGCATTGGAACCTTGGGCAAAATCGATGAATCAAGTACATCGAGAGATAGAACGTGCGAAATAACGCTGAGCTTCGCCTCAAAATATGTTACATTCCGCAGCCTTATTTTTGAGTTGATAGATAGAGCAGTAAATGAAAAAGCAGCGTGCCTTTCTAAAATGGGCTGGTGGTAAATATGGCCTAGTAGAAGATATCCAACGCCACTTGCCGCCTGCTCGTAAATTGGTGGAGCCATTTGTTGGTGCCGGTTCAGTGTTTCTGAACACGGATTATGACCAATACTTATTGGCTGACATCAATCCTGATCTGATCAACCTATATAATCTCCTCAAGACCGATCCTGAGACCTATATTACGGAAGCAAAACGCTGGTTTTGCCCTGAAAACAACCGTAAAGAAGCGTACTTAGATATCCGTGCACAGTTCAACGATACGGATAACGTGATGTACCGTTCGTTGGCATTTTTATACATGAACCGTTTTGGTTTTAATGGCTTATGTCGTTATAACAAAAAAGGTGGCTTTAACGTGCCGTTCGGTTCTTATAAGAAGCCTTACTTCCCTGAAGCTGAGCTAGAGTTCTTTGCTGAGAAAGCTAAGAAAGCGACGTTTGTTTGCGAAGGTTATAGTGAAACCTTTAGCCGCGCTCGTAAAGGGTGTGTGGTGTATTGCGATCCTCCTTATGCACCGCTTTCTACTACTGCTAATTTTACCTCTTACGCAGGTAATGGTTTTTCACTGGATGACCAAGCTGCACTCGCTGACATCGCTGAGAAAACAGCAATGGAGCGTGGCATTCCTGTGTTGATCTCTAACCACGACACCACTTTGACACGCCGCTTGTATCACGGTGCGGACCTTAACGTTGTGAAAGTGAAACGTACTATTAGTCGTAACGGAGCAGGGCGCAATAAAGTCGATGAGCTACTGGCGCTGTTCCATGCAGAGAAGAACCAACAAGCTGCAGAGTAGCGAAGGTTTACTGAGCCAATCAACCAATTACATTGCTAGATCCGTTGACTTGGCACTTTGATAAACAATTCCCTTGAACTGCTAGGATCTCTTTCATCGGTTAGGTAGAATTGCGCACCAGATAGTCTTGGGTTTGAGCCTTGTATTTGTGTATGAGATGCCACCAAGGCGGTGATATTCGCATTTTTACTCACTCTTAAGAGGTCTGGTATGAAAGATTTTCTAATCGCTCCATCTATTTTGTCTGCAGATTTTGCTCGTCTTGGTGAAGACGTAGAACGCGTACTTGCAGCGGGTGCTGACGTTGTGCACTTTGATGTGATGGATAACCACTACGTACCAAACCTGACTTTTGGTGCGCCTATCTGTAAAGCGCTTCGTGATTACGGTATTACAGCGCCGATCGACGTTCACTTAATGGTTAAGCCAGTTGATAACATCGTGCCTGATTTTGCTAAAGCGGGTGCATCGATGATCACGTTCCACGTTGAAGCTTCTGAACACATTGACCGCACACTGCAGCTTATTAAAGAGCACGGCTGTAAAGCGGGTGTAGTACTAAACCCAGCAACGCCGCTTTCTTGCCTAGATTACATCATGGACAAGGTTGACTTGATTCTACTGATGTCGGTAAACCCAGGCTTTGGTGGCCAATCTTTCATTCCTCACACTTTAGATAAGTTGCGCGCTGTTCGTAAGATGATCGATGAATCAGGCCGTGACATTCGTCTTGAGATTGATGGTGGTGTAAAAGTGGATAACATTCGCGAAATTGCAGAAGCGGGCGCAGACATGTTTGTTGCGGGTTCTGCAATTTTCAACCAGCCAGATTACAAAGAAGTCATTGATGAGATGCGTGCAGAGCTTGCAAAAGTTAACGCATAAAAGTAGAACTAGGGTCTGTTGACCTAAACTAAAGAATTTAGATAAAGGGGCTGATTGGCCCCTTTTTTACGTCTTATTGCTCAACTCATAAGGCGAATACAAAATATAGGAAAGTAAGATGTCATTAAGCTCAATAAAACTGATTGCCTTTGATTTGGATGGAACCTTGTTGGACAGCGTGCCAGATCTTGCTGTTGCAGCGGACCAAGCTTGTCAGGCGATGGGATTTTCTGCGGTAAGCGAAGAGGAAGTGCGTGATTATGTAGGTAACGGCGCAGATGTTCTTATCGGACGCTCCCTGAGTCGCAGTCTCACGGTCGACCCTCAGCTTGAGCCTGAGTTACTAAAGAAAGCTCGTGTGATGTTTGATGACTTCTATGAGCAAGGTGGTCATAAGCTAAGCCACTTGTATCCATCAGTAAAAGAGACATTGGCTGAGCTTCATAAAGCAGGCTTTACTATGGCATTGGTAACGAATAAGCCATCGAAGTTTGTTCCTGATGTTCTAGCGCAGCACGGTATCGATAAGTACTTTGTAGATGTACTGGGTGGTGACTCGTTCCCTGAAAAGAAACCCAACCCAGTCGCTTTGAACTGGCTGTTAGAGAAGCACAATGTAAAGGCCGACGAAATGCTGATGGTCGGTGACTCAAGCAATGACATTAAAGCGGCGAAGAATGCGGGTTGTCACTCGTTTGGTCTGACTTACGGTTACAACCATGGTGAGCCAATTTCAGCATCAAAACCTGACTACGTGGCAGATAGCGTTGCTCAATTACTAGATGTCGTTCTCGTTTCAGCATAATGCGGACAAAAGTTAGCTAACCTACTAGCAAAATACTTGTCAATGAGTACACTGGATGAGCCGTACAGAAAGAGCTGTGCGGCTTTTCTATATTTAAGTTAAGAAGCTAGTCTGTAAGACGCAACGTTAAACGAGTTGAGTTCAAACTAGCGAACAAGCAAAGGAATTAAAACCATGAGCAAGCCCATCGTATTGAGTGGTGTTCAACCATCAGGTGAACTAAGTATCGGTAACTACTTGGGTGCTCTACGTCAATGGCAACAGATGCAAGATGACTACGATTGCCAATACTGTGTTGTAGACCTTCACGCGGTTACGGTTCGTCAAGATCCTAAAGCTCTGCATGAAGCGACTCTAGACGCACTAGCTATCTGTCTTGCTGTCGGTGTTGATCCAAAGAAGAGCACGCTATTTGTTCAGTCTCACGTACCAGAGCATGCTCAACTTGGTTGGCTTCTTAACTGTTACACGCAGATGGGTGAACTGAGCCGTATGACTCAATTCAAAGACAAGTCTGCGCGTCACTCGAACGACGTAAACGTAGGTCTGTTTGATTACCCAGTATTGATGGCTGCAGATATTCTGCTTTACGGTGCTCACCAAGTACCAGTAGGTAGCGACCAGAAGCAGCACCTGGAGCTAGCGCGTGATATCGCGACTCGCTTCAATAACATCTACTCTCCTGAACAGCCAATCTTCGAAGTGCCAGAACCGTACATTCCAACCGTGAATGCACGTGTAATGAGCCTACAAGATGCCACGAAGAAGATGTCTAAGTCGGACGACAACCGTAAGAACGTGATTACGCTTCTGGAAGAGCCTAAGTCGATCATCAAGAAGATCAACAAAGCGCAAACCGATGCGGAGATGCCGCCACGCATTGCTCATGATTGGGAAAACAAAGCGGGTATCTCGAATCTGATGGGTCTGTACTCTGCAGCAACGGGTAAAACGTTTGAAGAGATTGAAGCGCAATACCAAGGCGTAGAGATGTACGGTCCATTTAAGAAAGACGTTGGCGCAGCAATCGTTGAGATGCTAGAGCCAATCCAAGCTGAATACCGCCGCATTCGTGAAGATCGTGCCTACATGGACGCAGTAATGAAAGCGGGCGCAGAAAAAGCTTCAGAACGCGCAGCAGTTACCCTGAAGAAAGCTTACGAAGCCGTAGGTTTTGTAACTCGCCCATAGTTTTCAACCGCTAAATTCATTGCTAAAGCCTCTGTCTAGTACAGAGGCTTTTTTGTTTCTACTGATTTAGATTTATAAAACCCTTATATTCACCACCTAAATATATTACGGCGATAATTAATAGATATATTTGTAAGCGCGCGTAATCAAAATCACCTTAATTGTTATATTGTACCAATTTTCTAAACTATAAAATCAGGCCTTATTAATAATTCACTTAACACCAACTTAATTAACTTTCTGAGATGTAGAGCAATATTTTGTAAATTTAGATGAAATGCTCTATTGCACATTACCCATTCTGTTGAATTTATAATCAACGCCGTAATATCAGCGACATAAATGTGAAATAAACCTCATTTATGGTGTTTATCGCTTTATCTAATTGCATAAAAGTAAGAGATTACACAGGTTTAATATAACTAGGTAAGCTTGGCTACATTCAGAATCACCCTTGTGAATCTGTGCTTTTTCACGCGTAAATTTCAATCGAAACCATATTTATAAAATAAATGGTTGGAATTTCTGCGCGCTAATTGGCTTTGGAACGATATTCCATTACGAGTGTTGAATTTAAGGAAATAAGTGATGTTAAAAAGAAATGCAGTGGCGCTAGCTATTTCTTCTTTGTTTATGGCATCGGCTGTAAATGCCGTAACTATTTATGAAGATGAGAATGGTGACTTCGTAAAACTCTATGGCGAGGTCGGCGTTGGTGGTCATATTGGCGCTAACTATGAATACGGTGAGTTTTACGCAGACCAAACTTTCATTGATGACTCATTCGCAACCATGGGTGTGAAAGGTAAACAAGACAAGATGCACTATCGCTTAGAGCTGGACTATGAGCGTGAGAACTGGGAATACGGTTCAGGTGATATGGTTCTGGCGATCGATAAGGTCTTTATTGGATATGACCTGTACAAGAGCAAGAATCAAGAACACTACGTAGAGGTAGGTCTAACCGATACTGCATTTGATGATTACGACAAGTGGGGTGACTTCACTTTTGATACCACTGTTGAAACGGGTGAAGCTGGCGACCAAGACATGACCGCAAAGTATGAAGGTAAATACTTTGGCGCAATCAAAGTTGGCGCTTCGTACACCAACCGCGCTGAATCATCTTCTGGCTCTGAGCTTGGTGAAATCGTGAATGGTTACATTGGTTACTTTGGCGATCGCTTCTCTGTCGTAGCTGGTGCGGAAGGTCGCGGTGGCTCTGACGGTAAATCGAAATATGGCGAGCAGCGTCTACTAGGTGCTGGCGCGCGCCTTGCTGTGACGGAAACTTTCCACCTTGGCGTTAATGCGTTCTTCGAAGAAGAAGATATTGCACAGTCAAGAACACTGGTTTCAGTTGATCCTGTTACTGGTGAGAAAACTTACGTGAACAATGATTTTCAAACTCTGGAGAACAAAGGTTACCTGGCTTCAGCGAAGTACCAGTTTACTGATAATTGGGAGTTCACTGCTTCATACAACTACGAAGAGTATGAGCAATGGGCGATTGACAATCGCAATGAGCAAGCAGCAAGTGGTAACGACAAGCACAGCTGGGGTGATGAGCGCGTATGGGGCACATTGGGTGTCAACTACCGTCCAACACGTTCTAGTGTGATTGCACTTGAGTGGAACACTGGTGAAGCAGCTCAAGATGCTTACGCTTACGCTCGTGTGTACTTCTAATTAAATCAGAGAGATATCGAAATGAATAAAAAAATGACTCTACTTGCTGGTGCGATTAGTAGTGTGCTTAGCGGCGCGGCACTGGCGGACATCAATAATATTCTGATTACAGAGTATGTAGAATCAAGCGTTGATAAGTACGCAATCAACAGTGCAGTCGAGATCACCAATACAGGTACTACACCGTTCACCTTTACCGATCATGCACTGTATTACAGCAGCTACAAAAACAAAGTTTTAAAGCCGGATGATGCAACCCCTGTACTGAAAGATGTCACTATTGCTGCTGGAGAAAGCATCGTAGTCGTTGGTGATAATGCCACTGTTGATCTGAAAAACGCAGTTGCAGCAAATGGTGCGACGATCGTTTACTCGGGCAGCTACGGCGGCATTGGCCATGATGCTCTGAACTTTAATGGTGATGATCCAGTTTGGATTGGTGCGGATAGCAACCCAGATACCATCCACGACATTATTGGTGTCAGCGGTTCAACATGGGGTAGAGAAGTTACTCTACGCCGTACAAAAGACGCGACAACTCCAGACAGCTCTTATGTAGAACTACACTGGGCTAATGTAGGCACAGATGTTTACGACGATCTTGGAAAACTAACGCTAGAAGAGCCACCAACACCTCCGCCGCCACCGGTTGAAGTGACTATTGCTGAAGTTCAAGGTACAGGTAAGTTTTCTCCATTAGTAGAAGCGGAATTCGGTACGTCGCTAAAAGAAGACAAATTCTATGAGACAGAAGCATCGTACAAGCTAACTGCTTATGTGGGTTATGTACTGCCGAGTGCTGCTAGCGGTCTTTCTAAAGGCTTCTTCCTATACGATCACGATGGTAACCCACTGACTTCAGATGGTCTGTTTGTATATTCAAGCACTCAACCAGCGGTGGGCACAGAAATCACTGTTGTTGGTACTGTTCGCGAATACTTCGGTCAGACACAGTTTAATATGTCAGGTAACTGGGTAGAAACTGGCAATACTGTTACTCCTCCAGGGCCAGTTGAACTAAAACGCTTACCGGAAGACGGTGCTTCTTTTGCGAATACACTTGAGCGTCATGAAGGTATGTTCGTTAAGCTTGTTGAAGACATGGACGATACTAAGACGGGCAACCAAGATATGCGCGTAACTCGTGCATTTGCCTTCGACTTCGAGCTTTACCACAAAGGTCAGTTCCGTAATAACTTAGCTCTAGCTTATGAAGAGCCTAACTTTCACCCGAACCAAGAATACGTAGCAGGCAGCTTCGAGTCGATCGCTAAGATTGAACAAAACCGTGATGCGACTCTATTCCTTGACAGTGAAAAAGCACCAAGTAACGGCAAAATCCCGTACTACGCAGACTTTAGCTACGACAACCCAATTCGTATCAATGATGGTATTAAGAACGTAGAAGGTGTTATCGCCTATACCTACGATGAATACCGTCTAGTCGTGAAAGATCCTGCTGCTGGTGGCTATCAGATGACAAGTGCTGATATTACGCCAAATACGCCACGACCAGTTTCAAGCAATGGTGAGTATGACATCGTTAATGAAGATTACGATGCAGGCTTTACCGTGAAAGTGGCAACACAAAACGTATTGAACCTGTTCAACTCACCTTACGGTGGTAGTGCAAACCAGCATGGTGACAACCGTGGTGCAGAATCGGAAGAAGAGTACGAGCTACAGAAAGCGAAAATCGTTGAAGCTATCTATGGTCTAGACGCCGATATTCTTGGCTTGATGGAAATCGAGAACAACGGTTTTGGTGATTTTGGTGCAATCAAGACGCTTCTTGCTTCTGTTAACGCAAAATACAATGAAGAAGATTACGCTAAGCGCGGTGACCAAGACTCAATCCACAATCGCTACGTTTTTGTTGGCTTCGATAGCAATGGCGACACCATCCTAGATGAAAACGACACGATTGGTACCGATGCAATTACATCAGGTGTAATTTACCGCCCATCGAAAGTCTCTCTTACATCAGGTCGTATTATTCAAATGCCTGAGCAGCATGCTCCGCTAGTTGAGTACCCGGAAGGTGGTGCGATTATTGACGGCGATGGTGCTGTTCGTGAAAGTGGTGACAACTACCAACGTAATACCGTTGCAGCGACATTCAATGTTCTTAATACAGGTAAGAGTTTAACTGTTGCAATTAACCACTTGAAATCGAAAGGCTCAACTTGTCATGAAGATTGGGTTGGCTGGGAGACTTGGGCTGATTTTGATCCAGTGAACGATGACGTTCGCAACGATGACTACCAAGGTTCTTGTGAAAACTTCCGTGTATCAGCTGCATACCAGCTAGGTACAGAAATGGCGAAAATTGGTGGCGACCAAGTTGTATTGGGTGACATGAACTCATACACCTACGAAGACCCAATGCTTGTTCTTACAGATAACCCAACGGGTAAAGATATTTACGCATCAAGCTACACGTTTGTTGGCGATGAAGTGTTTGAAAAGAATGGTCAAAAGATCACGACAACATTTGGTTACCTAAATGCAGTTGATTTGAAAACACCTGCTGGCAAAACAGCTTGGAGTTACTCATACAACAACGAGATCGGTTCTCTGGACCACCTTCTAATTACACCTTCACTGAAAGAGCGTTTGGTTGATGCTGCTGACTGGCATATCAATGCTGCTGAATCTTCATTGAATGATTACAGCAACTATAAGAAAGCATCTGATGAGGTTTCTAACCCATTCGGTAGAGAAACACCAATCCGTTCTTCTGACCACGATCCAGCAATGGTATCGCTAGGCTACAAGTACGGCGAAGCGGGTGAGTCGAATGTGAACATTGCTGTGAAGAGTGGCCGTGCTGACATCGCATTCCCAGTATCCGCTGATGCGAGATCTGGTGATGTTGCTGAAATCTCTATCTCTCCACAACCACAAAATGTCTCTTTACCGAAAGTGACGTTGAATCAAGACGGTGCACAAACAGTAATGTTTGACGTGGTTGGTCTGGATACGGGTACTTACACGATTTCCATGAAGCTGATGGGAGACCGTGTCGCTGCACAAAATGCTGGGGCATCTTCGTCTCAAGTTATTGAGTCGATGACAATGGCAACCAACATTAGCAAGCAAGATTCAAGCAATGTGTCGCCAGTGACACCTGAATACGATGGTTCAGGTGGTAGCTTTGGCTTCGGTGCTCTGTTGTCACTGATTGGCCTTGGTTTCCTACGCCGCCGTCGTCAGTAATTGATAAAAGGGTTAGTAATTTTTACTAACCCTTTCTTTTGAGTAAAGCCGAGGAAACACAACGTTACCTTGGCTGATATGGATATAAATCTGTTTACCTTTGAGGTTCAAACATGAAAAAAAGTTTAATAGCGATTGCTGTTAGTGCGGTTATCGCGCCTACGGCAAATGCGAATATCATCATCTCTGAGATCACTGAAGGTTCAGGGAGCAATAAGGCAATTGAAATCGCCAATGTCGGCTCTTCTTCTGCTACTTTGGATGGGTATACTGTCGATCTTGCCCCAAATGGTGGTGACTGGAATAACAGCCAATCTTTGGATGGCGTCACGCTGGCTTCAGGGCAAACTTATGTCATTGTTAACGCAAGCGCGGCTGATGAATTAAAAGGTAAAGGTGACGTTGAGTCTACTGTTACTTACTTCAATGGTAATGATGCTGTCGCTGTGCGAAACAATGGCACTGTCGTTGATATCGTCGGTGCTGGCGACGGCCAAGATTTTAATAAAGACGTTACATTACGCAGAACAGATATGTCTCCAAGCACAACTTACGATGCAAGTAAGTTTGAAGTTGTAGATATGAATGATTGGAGTGACTTTGGCAAGGTTGAGCTGGGCGGTGGTGCCGGTGAAGTTGTCATTACTGAATACGTAGAAGGCAGCTCAAACAATAAAGCTATCGAACTCTATAACAATGGCTCTGAAGATATTGATTTAACAGGCTATAAATTAGTTCGTTATAAAGATGGTGACGAGACACCATTGGATATGGTGATCCTTGATGGTCAAACATTACCTGCGAAGTCGGTACTGGTTGTTCTACATGACTCAGCAACTATCACTCTAGATGATGGCGTAAGCTCTATTACCGGTGGCTTATATCATAATGGTGGCGATGCTGTCGGTCTCTTCAACGGTGATACACTTGTCGATGTAGTAGGCGCGGTTCCGACAGCGAGTGGTTGGGGTAAAGATGTTACATTGCAAAGAAATGGCACATCACCGTCTGCGACTTACAATGAATCAGACTGGACAGAGCTAGCCAAAGATACGTTTGACGGCCTAGGTAAAGTCAACGGTTCAGTTGACCCAGACCCTGATCCAGATCCGGACCCAGATCCATCACCAGATACGCTGATCAGTCAGCTTCAAGGTGACTCTTGGGCTTCTCCGTACACAGACCCAGCTAATGGTAAATTCATCTCTGATGAAACCTTTACCGTTGAAGGCGTGATCACCGCGATTCAGAGCGAAGCGCTTGATGGTGATGTTGCTGTTGGTTTCTACATGCAAGATGAAACGCCAGATAGCGATCCGAAAACCTCTGACGGTATCTTTGTTGTCGGTGATGTAACTGGTTTAAGTGTGGGTGATAAGGTTCAGGTAACTGGTCCGGTTCAAGAAAACTATGGTTGGACTCAAATCCCCGCCACTGCAATTAAAGCTGTCGGCACTGGTTCTGTATCGGCTGTGAACCTTGAGCAAATTGCTTCAGACTCAGAGTTTGATTTCACCCTAGAACGTCATGAAGGCATGCTAGTTAATCTTACTTCGACCGTTGATATGCGCGTTTCACGCAGCTACAGCTTGGACGAAGGACCTAAGCGTTACAACCTCGTTCTTAGCCAAGGAAAAGCAAATGTTCACCCGAACCAAGCGAACTTCCCGGGTACTGACGAAGCTGCAAAAGCAGCGGACTGTAATGATGATGTACGCTTAGTCGTTGAGTCATTTAAGAAAGATACTGTTGGCGCACCAGCGTGGTACCCAGATTTTGCTAAAACAGATATTGATCAAAATGGTTCAACAGAAGATTTCATTCGTGTAGGTGATCGTGCAAGTAACCTTCAAGGTGTGCTCGGGTACTCTTACTCAGACTACCGCTTCTACGTAACAGAAGATGCGAACAACGATACTTTCATCGCACGTGGTAACAACCGTGACTTAGCACCTAAAGTTGATGAGGGCGACGTTCGTATCGCAACATTCAATGCCCAAGAGTACTTCAATAGCCTACAAGGCAGCGGTGAGAGCAATGACTTCTTAGCGTTCGATGCTACACCTGGTGCGCAAGATTCAACTCAATTTGATCACCAGACAGCGAAGCTTGTTGCGGCGTTAACCGCGCTTGATGCGGACATCGTTGGTTTGATGGAAGTTGAAAATAACGGCTTTGGAGAAAGCTCTGCGATTTCTTACCTAGTGACTCAGCTTAATGCTGATCTTCCAGAGACTAAGCAATACAACATTGCTAGCAGTGAAGGGCTAACAACGGTAGGAGAACTAGCGACAGCGAACTTTGTTATTTTCCGTCCGAGCACAGTAGGCTTAGATTCGCTGCAAGTGATCCCAATGCCGAAACAAGAAGCTGAAAATGGTGAGTTCACGACTCAACACGCAGCGGTTGTCCCAGTATTCTCGTTTAAAGATCGTGAAGATAAGCTTGTGGTTGCGGTTAACCACTTTGCAGATAAAGACCAAGTTTGTCTAGAAGATACATCGGATGACGATCGTCAAGGCGGTTGTGAGAATCTACGTGTGTCTGCTGCGGATTACCTAGGCCAGAAGCTGTCTGAAATGGAAGGCGAAAAAGTCATTCTTGGTAGCCTAAATGCCTTCAATAACGAAGATGCAATCACAGTACTGACTGATCGTTCAGGTGCACCTGAAAACTATGAGATTAAGACGGCTGAAAAAACTTTTATCGGTGACGAGTCTCTACACGAAGAAGGTGTGGTTGTTGCTGATAGCTACGGTTTTGAGAACGTGATGGAGATTGTAGATCCAAATAGCTACAACGTAGTCCAAGGGGATGAGAATGGTAGCCTCGACTACATTCTGACTTCTGCGGGACTTAAGTCGAAAGTTATTGGCGCAACTCATTGGAATATCAACGCCGGTGAATCTCAAACACTGGACGCTAAGCACGAACTGGGTCAAGCCTACTCTGACTCGTTCCGCGCTGCAGGACATGATCCAGTAGTACTATCGATTGCCTTTGCAGGTAAACCAATTGACCCAGTTGATCCAGTGTTCCCGGATCCTGATCAGCCAGTACAACCGGGTACGCCAGTAGAGCTTCCTGATGAGCCAATCAATGAGCCTCGCCCTGAGTCTCCGATTGGTGGTGCTACCTTTAACCACTTTGTTGATCTGACTAAGTACTCTGACTCTGCTTATTTGAAAGTGGGTGATGAAGTGTCGGTAAGCTTCAACAATGCGACTCAAGCGTTTGTAGCAACCTCTTCAAATGTTCAGAAAGACGTTCTTGATCAGTTCGAAATTGCGCTGGGTTGGACGGAAGTGCCTATCTCAGGTTTAGAGGTTGGTGAGTACACAGTAACAACAGCTGTTGAAGGTAAAGTGATTGAAACGCAGCAAGTGTCTATTACTCAAATGAGTGACTCTGGCAGCGATGGTGGTTCATTTGGCCTAGGCGGTCTATTGAGCCTATTAGGACTTGGCTTCCTACGTCGTCGTTTTAACAAGTAACCTCATTGCATTAAGGAGTAGGGGCTTCGTCGCCCCTAATTAAAAGTATGAAAAAGACACTACTGACTTTACTTATCCCGTGTGCATTCAGTGTTAATGCGGCATATGAACAAGCACATGATCCACATGTTGTCGGCACGCTACCTAAGGTAACTTGTCAAACGACGATTGTTGAGCCACCGGTTCCACCAGGTGAAGTACACAACCCAGATGGCTACTACGACAGCGCATTGAACAAAACAGGCGATGAGCTGAAAGAAGCACTAAACAACATCATCTCGACGGGGATTACACAGCTCTCTTATGGTGATGTGTGGGATGCTCTTGCTACGACTGATGAAGACCCAGACAACAGCAGTAATGTTATTCTGATGTATACCGGTCGCTCTCAGTTGAAAACATTTACCAGCAGCGGCAACAACGATGGTGATGCTTGGAACCGTGAGCACAGTTACCCTAAATCGAATGGTGAGTTCAATGACAGTCGTGCTGCGGCATATACCGACATTCACCACCTTCGCCCAACAGATGCGTCTATCAACTCTGAGCGCGGTAACCTAGAGTTTGATAATGGTGGTTCGCCAACTTCAGAGTCTCCTGAAGCGGGTAACTTAAAAGACGGCGATTCATTTGAGCCTCGTGATGAGGTGAAGGGTGATGTTGCTCGTATGATGTTCTACATGGCAACGCGCTATGAAGGCAAAGATACCAGCGATGTCTCTAACCCAGACCTTGAGCTTGTGCCAAGCGTAATCAATAACGGCACTGCTTTAGGTAATGTTTGTGTACTTCTGGAATGGAATGAGCAAGACCCAGTTGATCACTTTGAATTCAACCGCAACAGCAAAATTCAAAAGATTCAGGGTAACCGTAACCCATTCGTAGATAACCCTCATTGGGTTGATACTATCTTCGAGAAAGATTGTAAGTAATCTAAGAAAAACGATATGAGGCGCCTAGTGCGCCTCTTCTTTATGGGGCTCGTTTAAATAGTAAATAAGTAGAAAGACTTGCCTTTCTAATCTCTTACTGCACAATACACATCCTATTGTTCTCTTCAATACGGTTACGATTTACGTATGTTACTTATCATCGACAACTACGACTCTTTTACCTACAACCTGTACCAATACTTTTGTGAGTTGGGTGCAGAGGTCAAGGTTGTGCGCAATGATGAAATTGATATCGCCGGTATAGAAGCGCTTAATCCCAATCACCTAGTGATCTCTCCTGGGCCATGTACACCTGATGATGCGGGTATTTCGCTTGCTGCGATCGAATACTTCGCGGGTAAGCTGCCTATCTTAGGTGTGTGTCTCGGTCACCAAGCTATCGCTCAAGTATTTGGTGGTGAGGTGGTGAGAGCCAGACAGGTAATGCATGGAAAAACCTCGCCAATTCGTCATACTGGCAAGAGCGTTTTTCAAGGGCTGAACAATCCGCTAACAGTCACTCGCTACCACTCCTTGGTCGTGAAGAACGGTACTCTGCCGGACTGTTTTGAACTGACGTCTTGGACTGAGTTTGAAGATGGCCGTATGGATGAAATCATGGGCTATCAACATAAGACTTTGCCGATCGACGCAGTACAATTTCACCCTGAATCGATTAAAACAGAGCAAGGGCACCAACTGCTTGCTAATTTTCTAGCACGCTGAGTGTTTGAATCCTTCTGACACTGATCACTTTTTATAACATTTATAGATGTGAATAATGCTTTTTCTGCCTATGCAAAGTTATTCGCGTTATTTCCTCTCGATCCCCTCTCAGAGCCTGTTTTACCTGCATTTCTCCTTTCCTAAAGCATGTATAAGCAAAAAAAGCTTCATAAAATAGATACCTTGATGCATAAATAGTCATAGGTAGTAACGTTCGCCTGGCTGTTTAGCGTGGCGAAAGAATAATCTACTATTGAAAAGGTTAATTAAATGTAAATATAATGCTGCAGCAGGATGATGGCGAGACAAAATACCTTTGTCTCGGATATGAACCATTACGCTTATTTTGCGAAGCTTGCAGTATCGAGAAGGAATGTGTGATGACAGTGGAAAATAAAGTGGAACGTAGTCTATTTGATGAGGTCATGGTGCCTTGTTACAACCCTATGGAAATGATCCCAGTAAAAGGGGAAGGTGCACGCGTTTGGGATCAGCAGGGTCGTGAGTATATCGACTTCGCTGGTGGTATTGCGGTGAGCTGTTTGGGTCACTGTCACCCAGCAATGGTTGACGCTGTGACTGAACAAGCGAATAAGCTGTGGCACCTAAGTAACGTAATGACTAATGAGCCAGCGCTGCGCCTAGCTAAAAAGCTAACAGACGTATGTTTTGCAGAGAAAGTATTCTTCGCAAACTCAGGTGCAGAAGCGAATGAAGCGGCATTGAAGCTTGCTCGTCGTTGGGCTGCAGACGTTCATGGCCCAGAAAAATCTGAGATCATTGCATTTAAACAAGGTTTCCACGGTCGTACATTCTTTACGGTTACTGTTGGCGGTCAAGCTGCGTACTCAGACGGCTTTGGTCCTAAACCTGGTGATGTAACTCACCTTCCGTACAACGATATCGAAGCACTAGAAGCGCATATCTCTGATCGCACTTGTGCCATCATGATGGAGCCTCTGCAAGGCGAAGGCGGTATCATTTCTCCAACATCAGAGTTTGTGAACACGGTGCGTGAACTGTGTGATAAGCACAATGCACTGCTGATTTTTGATGAAGTACAAACAGGTAACGGCCGTACGGGTAACTTCTACGCTTACCAAGGCTTAGGTGTGACGCCGGATATCTTGAGCACTGCGAAATCACTTGGTGGTGGTTTCCCAATCGGTGCGATGCTAACAACTAACGAACTAGCACCACACCTGAAAGTGGGTACTCATGGCTCAACTTACGGCGGTAACCCACTAGCATGTGCGGTTGCAGAAGCCGTTGTTGATGTTGTTAGCCAACCTGAAACTCTAGAGGGCGTGAAGGTGCGTGAAGCGCTATTCCGTGATGGTCTAGAGAAGATTAATGAAAAATATCAAATCTTTAGTGAAGTTCGTGGTAAAGGTCTGCTACTAGGTGCTGCCCTGAATGACGAATGGCAAGGCCGAGCACGCGACGTGTTAGTAGCTGCGGGTAAAGAAGGTCTAATGGTGTTGGTTGCGGGTGCAAACGTTGTTCGTTTCACACCATCACTTGTAATCACTAAAGAAGAAATTGAAGAGGGCTTAGCAAAACTAGATAAAGCAATTGCTTCGCTAGTATAAGCCTCAAGCGGCGTCATAGGAATGATCGCCACAAGAGCGATCTCATGACGCACAGCTCAAGGCCCAAGCTTAATGTTTTGGGCCTGTTTTGCATCTGGAGGGAATAATGATGCTTGTTGTACGCCCAATTAAATTATCTGATTACGATGCGCTACACACCTGTGCGGTCGAGTCAGGACATGGATTCACATCTCTTCCGGTTAACGAAGAACTGTTAACCAATCGAATTACACACTCTGAATACAGCTTTGCTAAAGAAAACGTAACTGAGCCGGGTGACGAAGGTTACCTAATGGTCGGTTTTGACGTTGAAACGGGCGAAGTTGCTGGAACGACAGGCATTGAAGCCTCGATTGGCTGGGATGTGCCTTTTTACTCTTACCACATCAGCAAAGTGGTGCACTCTTCACAACGACTTAAAGTAAATAACGTTGTTAAGCTACTGACTTTTGGTAATAACTACACAGGTTGTAGCGAAATTTGTACGCTGTTCTTACGCCCTGATTACCGTAAAGGATTAAACGGCCGCTTAATGTCTAAGTGTCGTTTCCTACTTATGGCTGAGCACCCTGAGCGCTTTTCTGAAACCATTTTTGCGGAAATGCGTGGGGTATCCGATGATGATGGTAACTCACCATTCTGGCAGTGGCTTCAAGAGCACTTTTTCTCAATCGACTTTACGTTGGCGGACTACCTAACGGGTATTGGTAAGAAAGGCTTTATCGCTGATCTGATGCCTAAGCTGCCAATCTACATCAACCTGTTGAGCCAAGAAGCACAAGATGTAATTGGTCAAGTACACGAGAAAACACGCCCAGCATTGAAACTGCTTGAGCGTGAAGGCTTTACTAACCGTGGTTACGTCGACATTTTCGATGCAGGCCCAACGGTTGAGTGTGATTTACGTAATATCGAATCGGTGCGCCATTCAATTCGTGCTCAGGTTGAAATCAGTGAGCATGCCAGCTCTCAAGATTACCTGATTGGTAACACCTCATTTGAAAACTTCCGAGCGGTCGCTGCTAAAGGTGCTTATGACCAAGCTAGCGGTAAAGTGATCCTTGCGCCGAACGTGGCCGAGGCGTTGGAAGTTCAAGAAGGCGATTTTGTTCGTATGTTGGCTCAATAGAGCTCAATGGTTAGTCAAAGAAGGATAGAAGTATGACTCAGTGGATTGCAGGGCAATGGGTAGCCGGTCAAGGCGAAGCGATGACATCAGTTAGCCCATACGACAACCAAGTAGTGTGGAAGGGCGACAGTGCAACACCTGCTCAAGTTGAATCAGCGGTAGCTGCGGCGCGCGAAGCTTTTCTAACTTGGAAGAAACTTAGCTTTGCTGAGCGTGAAGCGATTGTGCTTAAGTTTGCGGAAAAAGTGAAAGAGAACAGCGAAGAGATCGCACAAATCATTGCTAAAGAAACGGGTAAACCAATCTGGGAAACTCGCACTGAAGCGGGTGCGATGGCGGGTAAGATAGCTATCTCAATTCGTGCGTATCACGACCGTACTGGTGAATCATCACGTGAAGCGGCAGGTAACCAGATCGTTCTGCGTCATCGCCCTCTAGGTGTAATGGCAGTATTTGGACCTTACAACTTCCCGGGTCACCTGCCTAATGGTCATATCGTTCCTGCATTGCTATCGGGTAATACGATTGTATTCAAACCATCGGAGCAGACACCGTGGACAGGTGAATTCGCGATGAAGCTTTGGCAAGAAGCTGGCCTACCTGCAGGTGTCATTAACCTTGTTCAAGGCGCTAAAGAGACGGGGATTGCTCTAGCGGATGCTAAAGGCCTAGATGGCGTGCTATTTACGGGCAGTGCTAACACGGGTCACATACTGCACCGTCAGTTTGCTGGTCAACCGGGTAAGATGCTGGCACTAGAAATGGGTGGTAACAACCCTATGGTGATCAGTGAACACTTTGGTGATGTTGATGCTACGGTATACACCATTATCCAATCAGCCTTTATCAGTGCAGGTCAACGTTGTACTTGTGCGCGTCGTCTGTATGTTCCAGTGGGTGAGAAGGGTGATCAGCTGCTCGATAGCCTAGTGGCAGCAACCAAGAAGATTCGTGTAGACCAACCTTTCGCTGAGCCAGCTCCTTTCATGGGGCCACAAATCTCAGAAGCGGCGGCTAAGTTCATTCTAGATGCGCAAGCAAACCTGCAATCTTTAGGTGGTGTAAGTCTAGTTGAAGCGAAAGCTGGTGAAGCTGCATTCGTCACTCCGGGCATCATCGATGCAACCAATATTGCAGAGCTGCCAGACGAAGAGTACTTCGGCCCACTGCTGCAGGTTGTTCGTTATGAGTCACTGGAGCAAGCGGTTGAATTGGCGAACGATACACGTTTTGGTTTGTCTGCAGGTCTTGTATCAACAGACGACTCTGAGTGGGAGTACTTCGTTGATCACATCCGTGCAGGTATTGTTAACCGTAACCGTCAGCTAACAGGCGCAAGTGGTGACGCACCATTTGGTGGCCCAGGTGCTTCAGGCAACCTACGCCCGAGTGCTTACTACGCAGCGGACTACTGTGCATACCCAATGGCATCGATGGAAGGCGGTGAAACGCAACTTCCAGCGACCTTTAGCCCGGGTATCGAATTATAGAAAGCAATTAATCACCACTAACAACGTAAACCATCAATTGGAGGCAGGGAAGTTTGGCCTCCTTTGGATTACTCGCAAGGAGTCTGACTTTGCGAGATATAATTATAAAATAAGTATGTCACAAGCTGATGGCTGCTGACGCCTCGTCGCAGCCACACTCTTTCTAATCCAACTCTCTAGCTTGCTAGAACCCGACAAGGAGTCACCATGACACCCGATCTACTGTTCAAATCCCTATGGGATGACTACATCGAACGCCTCTGCCCATCTGCTGAGAAGGTACATCAGCTGTTGAAAGAAGAGGAAGACCTTATCAATGATCACATCGCGCTGCGTACGTTTAATGTTGCGCCTTTGGGGATTGATACGCTTGCTAAACCTTTCTTAGCACTTGGTTACAAAGCGTGTGGTGACTACCTGTTTGAAAGCAAGAAACTCGTGGCTAAGCACTTTGAACACCCAGATCCAACGCAACCAAAAGTGTTCATTAGTGAGCTGAAAGTGGAAGAGTGCTCTGCAGAGCTACAAGCGATCGTTGCTAAGTTGGTCGAGCAGGTGGATGCAAGCAAGTTAGAAGGGCAAGACTTCCTATATGGCGGTCGTCTTTGGGACTTGGATTTCCAAGATTACAAAGAATTGGCGACAGAGAGCGAATACGCGTCTTGGTTGGCCGCGCATGGTTACGGTGCTAACCACTTTACCGTGAGTGTGAACCAGCTAAATGAATTCACCGAAGTACAAGCCGTGAATGATCACCTGAGTGAGTCTGGCTTTACGATCAATAGTGTTGGCGGTCAAGTGAAAGGCTCTCCAGAGGTTCTGCTAGAGCAATCATCAACAATGGCGGATAAAGTGAAGGTTGAATTCTCAGAAGGTGCGGAGTTAGTTCCAGGCGGCTTCTATGAGTTTGCTAAGCGCTACCCAATGGCTAATGGCGAGCTTTACACAGGTTTTGTTGCAGCATCGGCCGACAAGATCTTCGAAAGTACTAACGGGTAACGAAAGGTACGAGCACTGGGTTGCCCTAGAGGTGCGGTACGTTTTTCTTCGAGACAGTTTACAAATAGGACTCTGTGAGTTCTTTTCGTATCTCGTATCTCGTATCTCGTATCTCGTATCTTCAACTGATAAAGAAAAAGCCACCAAATTCGCATCTGGTGGCTTTTGAATTTTTGCTCAGTTAATCGAGATTAACGAGTACCGTAAACAACGATAGTTTTACCGTGAGCAGAAATTAGGTTTTGCTCTTCTAGCATCTTCAAGATACGACCTACAGTCTCACGTGAACAGCCAACAATCTGACCGATCTCTTGACGAGTGATCTTGATTTGCATGCCGTCTGGGTGAGTCATCGCATCTGGTTGTTTCGCTAGGTTTAGTAGCGTTTGTGCGATACGACCAGTAACGTCAAGGAACGCTAAGTCACCAACTTTTTGGCTGGTTACTTGAAGACGGCTAGCCATTTGCGCAGAAAGACGCATCAGGATATCTGGGTTCACTTGGATAAGTTGACGGAATTTCTTGAAAGAAATCTCTGCAACTTCACAAGGAGATTTTGCACGAACCCATGCAGTACGCTCTTGGTCTTCTTCGAATAGACCAAGTTCGCCGATAAAGTCGCCTTGGTTTAGGTAAGAAAGAATCATTTCCTTACCTTCTTCGTCTTTGATAAGAACTGCCACAGAACCCTTAACGATGTAGTACAGGGTCTCTGCCTTTTCACCAGCGTGAATCAGAGTACTCTTTGAAGGGTACTTATGAATATGACAGTGTGAAAGGAACCACTCTAATGTTGGATCGGTTTGAGGTTTACCTAGAACCATAATATCTCACTTCCTCTGCAGGGTATGCTTGCCGCTTTCCATATTTTAGCTAAGCCTGAATTTGACTTCTTAGGATAAGAGCACTTGTTCTGTGCTGCAAGCTATCTTGTGTTTCGGTTAAGAATAGTATCCTTTTTCAGTCACTATTTCTTGATTTTAATCGTGACCAAGCTACGATTTTTTACGCAAAATTGTGCACATGATCACGGTATGAAAAGTAATCAACCGGAATGCTGTTCCGTTAGCCAATTTTTCCCGTTTCAATGAGCTGTTGTAAGATTGGTCTTACGATGAGCTCCATAGCAAAGCTCATTTTCCCGCCTGGCACAACAAGTGTATTGTGACGAGACATAAATGAGCCATCAATCATAGCGAGTAAGTACGGGAAATCGACGTTTTTGATACCACGCAAACGAATAACTACGAAACTTTCGTCAAGGCTAGGGATGCCCTTTGCATTAAGTGGGTTAGAGGTATCAACGGTCGGTACTCGCTGAAAATTGATATGGGTACGTGAAAACTGTGGGGTAATGTAGTTGAGATAGTCGTCCATTGAACGAACAATAGAGTCCATTACCGCTTCACGTGAATGCCCGCGATCACGTGTATCTCGGACGAATTTTTGAATCCACTCTAGGTTAACGATGGGTACCATGCCAATCAGCAGGTCAACGTGTTGCGATACGTTCACATCACCATCGACAACCCCACCATGTAAACCTTCGTAAAACATCACATCAGAGTTTTCTGGAATCTCTTGCCATGGGGTAAAAGTGCCCGGCATCTGATTGTAAGGCACCGCTTCATCAAAGGTGTGCAGGTAGCGTCTGACTTGCCCAGTCCCCTCGTTGCCATACTGACGGAAGAACTCTTCAAGCGCACCAAAGTCGTTGGCTTGTGGGCCAAAGTAACTGATGTGCTTGCCTTGCTCTCGAGCCTTGCGGATCTCGACATCCATTTCTGGACGAGTAAAACGGTGGAAACTATCGCCTTCAACCCAAGCCGCCTTCACATCCATCATGTTGAACATTTTTCGGAAGGCTTCTGAGGTAGTGGTGGTACCGGCTCCTGAAGAACCCGTAACCGCAATAATTGGATGTTTAGCGGACATGACAACCCTTGTCGTTAGAATAACTTACTTGTTAGCAATCGTTTTCCACTATAACACGGCTATTTTTTTATGGCAGCCTAGAAGCGTTTAGTGAGTTGGATATCGACAGTTTCGTGCAGTTCAGAAAAAACAATGCTCGCTTCTCCTGATTGCAGCTGCTGTTTTACTTGGTCGATTTTTGATTGCAGTGAGATCTCAACATCGCCGTAATCTGTACCTTCTCTGAGCACGAATTCCTTGATAAGGTTTTCTAGAGTTTCAGGGGCGATGTCTTGCCATGGAATGATCATAAATACATCTCTCTTTTATGTTCATGGATATGTTTAAAGGTTACTAAGGTTCGATTTAGTTTTTGAGTGCTGGCCTCAATGTGGCGTTATTATGCCGAATCCTGAATACTTTCATAGTAGGCAGGCAGTGCCTCTTCTAACCAAAACTTAGGGTTGAAGGTACTGCCGGTAATGAAGCCCACGTGCCCACCTTTCTGAAACAGTCGGTAATCTATGTTATCCGGTAGAATGAATTTCGGAATCACATCATCGGTCATGAAAGGATCGTCTTTGGCATGAATGATCTGCGTAGGCAGCTTAATGCGATTAAGCTTTGGCAGTGCAGAACATTGCGCGTAGTAATCTTGTGCATTCTTAAAGCCATGCAGAGGCGCAGTGATCAAATCATCGAACTCATACAGCTTCTCGATCTTCTTGATCGTGTCTGCGGTGATGCCTAATTTTTCTGAAAGCAGCTTCTCTTTCTTGAGCGCGTTGGATTTAAGTGAGTTCAATAAGTACTTCTTGTAGACCTTAGAGAACCCTTTTTCGATTCGACTCGAGCAACTGGCAAGATCAAATGGCGCTGAAACAATAGTTGCTGCAGAGAGCAGAGGATCGTCAGCGTATTCAACGAGGTAGTTGGCCAACATGTTACCGCCCAAAGAGATACCGACGGCTACCTTAGGATTATTCGGAAACTGAGCATGCAGGTTTCTTAAGAAAAAGCGTGCATCTTCTACTTCACCGGAGTGATACGCACGAGCTAGGCGGTTGGGTTTACCGCTGCAGCCACGAAAATGCATCATTACCGATAACCATCCATCTTCCGCAAAAGCGTTCATAAGACCGTTGGCATAGGGGCTTTCAAAGCTGCCCTCAAGGCCATGAAAGAGCACGAAGATTGGCTTGCGATCGAGACCTTCGTTACTTGGGTCTTCGCTCCACGCTAAATCGAGAAAATCATGGTCAGGCGTTTCAAGGGTTTGCCAGTGAGGGTGGAACAGCGCCTGCTTACGAATAAACCTAGGGACCAAGGTCTGAAGGTGGGGGTTAGATAGGCCAGTCGCAGCGGTAAAAATTGTCATAGTAGAGGTTCCATCATTCTCTGGGGCTGAGATATCACTCGCGTTTCTCTTTGAGCTTGGTCTATCTTGACGCGGTGCGCAAGTGGTGAGTGATGAGTGTTGACCAAGAATTGACGCAGCTAATGTATTGAAAACTAAGTGTAGTAATGTGACGTCTAGTTAATAGCGCTATGCTCTTCGGGTGCTAGTGGCTCTGAAAAGAACTCATATAGTGACTCGGCAGAGAGCAAGCGACAGTACTGCAACACCAGCGGTGTAGTTGCGTTTGATGTCAGAGGAAGGCGATTGATACAGTCGACCAGATCCGATTGTTGCTGCTTTTCGAGTTGGAGTTCGAACTGCAGCGCTTCTCGATACAGTGAGTCGACCACGTGAGGCTTAAGGTGTTTACGTAGCTCTCGATAACTGAGCAGCAGGGATTCTGAGCGGCTTAAACACTGTTGAATGTTGTGCCACTCAGTCTCTTTGAAGGCCATTTGCTGCTCGTCTAACCATTTGAGGAGCAGCAGTAGATTCACGTTACCATGATATTGGTTTTGTAGGGTCAGACATGCATCTTTAACGCCGCGAGCACTGTAATAGCTGAGGCTAAATTGCCACAGTCTCTCTAGTGTTAGCGTTGTTGGTGCATGCTCTGAACTCATAAATTTTCCATATCCTGTTCCATCTGCTCAAGCTCTTCTTGAACAGACATCCACTCCATTTCAACCTCTTCAAGTTGAGATTTACTGGTGGCTTGTAGTGCGAGTACTTGATTAAGTTTAGCTTTATTTTCGGCTTCATACAGCGAAGTGTCAGACAATTGCTGTTCAGCTTCCTCTAGATCCGCTGTGAACTTATCCATTTGTTTCTCGAACTGGGTCAGTTTCTTGCGCAGCGGAGCTGTCAGTTTTCTAAATTCTGCTTCACGGCGTTTCTGCTCTTTCTTAGCTGCAGCACTGTTGGTGCCATCTTTAGCTGGTGCTTGCGCCTGTGCCTCTTTACGCTCGATTTTTTGCTGGTCAGTGAGCCATTTGTAGTAGTCGTTTAGATCACCGTCGAAAGGCGCGACCTGACGGTCATGCACTAGGTATAAATCATCGGTTGTCGCACGCAGTAGGTATCTATCGTGCGATACAATCACCATTGCGCCCTCGAAGGTTTGCAACGCCATGGTGAGTGCTTGGCGCATGTCTAAATCTAGGTGGTTGGTTGGTTCATCGAGTAGCAATAGGTTCGGTTTCTGCCAAACCAGCAGAGCCAGTACGAGACGTGCCTTCTCGCCACCAGAAAAAGGTGCGACCTTATCCAGTGCCTTATCCCCTTGGAAACCAAAACTACCTAGGTAATCACGCAGTTGTTGCTCTGTATGCTTTGGCGCAATCTGCATCATGTGTTGCAGTGGCGTTTCTTCTGGATGCAAGGTTTCTAGTTGATGCTGTGCGAAGTAACCAATTTTGACACCCTGCGAGTAGCTAAGCTCACCGGCTTGTTGCTTCAGCTCACCGGAGAGCAGTTTGATTAATGTCGATTTACCTGCACCGTTACGACCGAGTAGACCAATGCGGCTACCTGGAACAAGGTTCAAGCGGATCTTCTCGAGGATCAGATTATCGCCGTAGCCTGCTGATACTTCATCCATCATCAAGATAGGGTTTGGCAGTGCGTCAGGCTCTCTAAATTCGAAACTGAATGGGTTATCGAATTGAGCCGGCAATACTTGCTCCATCTTTTCGAGCGCCTTGATACGGCTTTGTGCTTGGCGTGCTTTTGATGCTTTGTAGCGGAAGCGGTCGATGTAGCTCTGCATGTGCGCCATCTGCTTCTGTTGCTTCTGGTACATTGCTTGTTGTAGCACTAACTTCTGAGCACGCTGATTCTCGAACGATGAGTAGTTACCCGTGTACTCATTAAGCTTTTGGTTCTCAACGTGAACGATGCGATTGACGATAGGGTCTAGGAAGTCCCTATCGTGCGAAATTAGGATTAGTGTGCCAGGGTAGGTTTGCAGCCAACGCTCTAGCCACATTACTGCGTCTAAATCCAAGTGGTTGGTCGGTTCATCGAGTAGCAGTAGGTCACTGCGGCACAATAGAGCCTGCGCTAAGTTCAGACGCATACGCCAACCACCAGAAAACTGAGTCAGGTTCCAACTCATCTGGTCTTGGCTAAAGCCTAAGCCGTCCAGTAATTCTGCAGCTCTTGCTTTGATGCTGTAACCGCCAATGGTTTCTATCTTGCCGTGAATCTCGGCCACCAGTGTACCGTTATCCGCTTGTTCTGCTTTCAGCAGTTGTTCTTCTAGACCACGATATTCACGATCACCATCAATTACGTATTCAATTGCGGTTCTCTCGAGCGCTGGCGTTTCTTGAGCTACCCATGCCAGCTCCCAGTGTGCTGGTTTGCTGAATGACCCTGCATCAATCGACAGTTCGTCTTTGATAAGAGCGAACAGTGTGGACTTACCACAACCGTTTTTACCAACTAAACCCACCTTGTCGCCAGGGTGTAGAGTCGCAGATGCTTGATCAAGCAGAGGTTTACCGCCGCGCAGTAGTTGAATATCCGAGAAAGTAATCATAGAAATCGCAAAGAATTAAGAGGTGAACAGACGCCTGCATAGTAGGCGGAAACCAGATAAAAGTCGATCACAATGCAAATTGGGTTATGATGCCAATAACATATTAATAACTTTTGTTAGAATTTTCTTGGCATTGCCACCGTTTGCCCTGTAAGGAATGTTTCAAAGGAATGAGTGATTTGTTATCTACAAATAACACAGTACCCAAGGTCTTGGTGATTTTTGCTCACCCAGAGCCTCAAACCTCTATCGCTAATCAAGTGATGCTGAAAAAAATAGAGTCGCTCGGTCATGTTAAAATTCATGATCTCTATGCGGCCTATCCGGACTTCTTTATTGATGTTCCGTTTGAGCATGAACTGCTTCTTGAGCATGACATCATCGTCTTCCAACACCCTCTGTTTATGTACTCTTGCCCTGCGTTACTCAAAGAGTGGTTTGATCGCGTACTAGGTAAAGGTTTTGCGTTTGGTGATCAGAGTGCATTGAAAGGTAAGTACTGGCGCAGTGTGATCACGACAGGTGGTAAAGAGGAGGCATTTGGTGCTTCGGGCTATAATAAATATCCACTACAAGAGATCTTGCAACCCTTTGAGCTGACGGCAGCCTTGTGTCAAATGCACTGGCTAGAGCCTCTGGTTCTGCACTGGGCTCGAAATGTATCAGACATGACGCGTTATCAACACGCCGAGTCTTATCGAAATTGGTTAAGAGAACCATTGCAACTTCTTGAAGAGCAGCACAGGGAGGCGCAGTAATGGCATTAACCAATGAATTCCTCCAAAGCAGCGTGATTTTTCTATCGGCTGCCGTCGTCGCGGTGCCGATTGCTCAGCGTGCTGGGCTAGGCTCTGTACTTGGTTACCTCTTGGCGGGCGTGGCGATTGGCCCTTGGGGACTTGGATTAATCAGCGACGTCGAAGCGATTCTCCATTTCTCCGAATTCGGGGTGGTGCTGCTGCTCTTTCTCATTGGTCTCGAACTTAACCCCAAAAAACTCTGGACCATGCGGGGGCCCATCTTAGGCCTCGGTGGTGCTCAAGTGGTTATTACAACACTACTGATCACAGGGGTAGCGTGTCTCTTTGGTCTGACTTGGCAGACCAGTCTGGTTATTGGTATGGGCCTGGCACTCTCATCAACCGCTATTGCGCTGCGTGTTATTGAAGAGCGTGAGCTGAGCGGCAAAGAGGCCGGGCAGTCAGGCTTTGCAGTGTTGCTGTTCCAAGATATTGCGGTGATCCCAATGCTGGCGCTGCTACCGTTGCTTGCGGGTAATACCGGTGGTAGTTGGGCAGACATGTTGTGGATGCTTGCTGGTGTCGTCGGTTTGTTGGTCGGTGGTCACTTCCTACTTCGTCCTCTGTTTCGCTATGTGGTTTTGAGTGGCGTACGTGAACTGTTTACCGTTGCAGCGCTACTGCTGGTAATTGGTATTGCGGTGATTATGCAGCAGATTGGATTGTCGATGGCTCTCGGTACTTTCTTAGCGGGCGTTCTACTGGCTGAGAGTGAATACCGCCACGAGCTAGAGATTGCGATTGAACCGTTTAAAGGGCTGCTCTTAGGTCTGTTCTTTATCTCTGTGGGCATGGCGGTAAACCTAGGCCTGCTTGCTGAAAGTCCGTTTGCAATCTTGATGGCGGTATCTGCACTGGTTGTGATGAAAGGTCTTGTGCTTTATGCACTGGCTCGTATTTTTGGCACCCAAGCGAAGGCGCGTAGCCGTATGGCGATGATCTTAAGCCAAGGTGGTGAGTTTGCTTTCGTTATCTTCACGGCAGCGAGCGCTCAAGGCATCTTGAGTATGGAGCAAGTCTCTTTCCTATTAGTTGTTGTGAGCCTATCAATGGTCACCACGCCACTGATGCTTAAATTGCAAGATAGGTTCTTTGCACGTCAGTTGAATCAAATCAGTGAGAATGCGATGTCTTCTGACGTAGTGGATCGCAGCCCACGCGTGATCATTGCGGGCTTTGGTCGCTTCGGTCAGATCATTGGACGCTTGATGTATGCCAATAAGATTCGTATCACTATTCTTGAGAGCGACGCGAGCCAAATCCATATCTTGCGTAAGTTCGGTTATAAAGTGTTTTACGGTGACTCGACGCATCTAGAACTTTTGCGTGCTGCGGGCGCCGACAAAGCCGAAGCCATTATTCTTTGTACTGACTCACCAGATGAGATCATGAAAACGGTCGATCTGTGTCGCCAACACTTCCCGTGCCTAAAAATCTTGGCACGTGCTCGAAGTCGTGTTGAAGCGTACCAACTATTGAACCACGGTGTGACCAACTACTCTCGTGAAACCTTCTTAGGGGCGTTAGACTTGGGTAGACAAGCTCTGACTGAACTCGGCATGCATCCATACAAAGCGAAACGTGCTGAGGCGCATTTCCGCAAACTCGATAACGCCATGCTAAAAGACCTGCTTCCTCAGCACAGTGAAGATGCGGAATTAGCACAAAGGGCCAAAGAGGCTCGCAAAGAGTTGGAAGAGATTTTTGGGCATGAGATGGAAAATGACCACCAATCTCGAAACTATTGGCAGTAAGGCACTGTCGATAAAATAATAAGATAACAGCCATGGTTGAATGGCACGCATCCAAGTTGTAAAGGATAGATAACGTGAAACAGAAAAAACGCTTTATTGCTGGCGCTAGCTGCCCAAGCTGCAACTCTCAAGATACTCTGCGTTGGTGGGTAGAGAATAATATTGAGCTGGTTGAGTGTGTTGATTGTGACTTTACAGAGCAACGTAAACCGAAAACTGTAGAGAAATCTGAACACGCTAATCAAGAAATGATCGGTATTTTTAAGCCGGAATGATTGAGTTTCGTTAATTGATCCCCATAATATCCCGGTACAGAATTTTTCCTAAGCTCAATTGTTGGAGCTTAGTCCAAACCTCCTTGGAGCTCTCATGAAAATTGAAAAGAACGTAGTAGTTAGTGTTGCATATCAAGTGAAACTTGAAGATGGCGTAGTAGTTGACCAATCAACTGCAGAAGCTCCACTAGATTACCTTCACGGTCATAACAACCTAATCACAGGTCTTGAAAAAGAGCTTGAAGGTAAAGTTGCGGGTGACAAATTCTCTGCAACAGTTGCACCTGAAGAAGCATACGGCGAGCATAACGATGCACTTGTTCAACGTGTACCAGCAGACGTATTCCAAGGTGTTGAGCAGATCGAAGTTGGTATGCGTTTCCTAGCTGACACAGACCAAGGCCCAATCCCAGTAGAAGTGACTGAAGTTGACGGCGACGAAGTTGTTGTAGACGGCAACCACATGCTAGCTGGCCAAACTCTAACGTTCGACGTTGAAGTTGTAGCGGTTCGTGAAGCGACTGAAGAAGAGATTCAACACGGTCACATTCACCAAGCAGGTCACGACCATGAAGGCGGCTGCTGTGGTGGCGAAGGTCACGACCACGGTGAAGAGAAAAAAGAAGGCTGCTGCGGTGGCGGTGGCTGTGGTTCTCACTAATTAGTGAACCTAAGCTGAATATAGAAAGCCTCCCTTGTGGAGGCTTTTTTGTATCTGCTGTATGGGCGTTTTTGATGCGGGTTTACGTCGTTACTTTTGAGACAGACTCTTCGAGTTGGCTGACCTAAATTATTCGCCTTTACCAGACACAGCTTGATGAATATGGTATTGGTAAGCAAAAGACCAAGACAGGCAAATGGAGAGCATCTATGTCACACCCTTTTTCTATCGCGATACATGGTGGCGCTGGGACGATTTTACGAGAGCAGATGAGTGATGATCTCAAAGCTGGCATCGTTGAAGCTTTAGAAAAGTCCGTATTGGCAGGGCATCAAATTCTAAAATCGGGTGGTGATGCGCTAGATGCGGTTGTGGCTGCTGTTAAAGTGATGGAGGACAGCCCCCATTTCAATGCGGGTAAAGGCTCGGTTTTGACTCATGATGAATTCGTCGAGATGGATGCATCAGTGATGCATGGTAAAGAGATGGATGCTGGCGCTATTGCTGGTGTTCGCCATATTAAAAACCCGATCGAATTAGCTCGCGATGTGATGTTGAAAAGCGATCACGTATTGCTGATTGGTGAAGGGGCAGAGAAGTTTGCCTTTGAACATGACTATACCTTTACTGAGCAAGATTACTTCTTCACAGAACGCCGTTATGACCAACTACAGTCGATGAAAGAGAAAGGTATCTTCGCGTTGTCTGAGGCGAAATACGATGAACAGCAAGCCGGCAAATACCCAGATGATAAAAAGTACGGCACGGTAGGTGCTGTCGCATTAGACCAAGCGGGTAATCTCGCTGCAGCGACCAGTACCGGTGGCGTAACGAACAAGAAGTACGGTCGTGTTGGCGATTCACCCATCATAGGTGCAGGGACCATTGCTGAGAATGGCAATGTTGCCGTTTCTACGACAGGGATGGGTGAGTTCTTTCTGCGTAAGATGGTTGCCAGTGATGTGGCGGCGCGTATGCGTTACTTGAAAGAAGATGTGTATACAGCTTGTGAACATATCATTCAGGGTGAATTGAAAGAGATGGGCGGAGAAGGCGGCTTAATCGCCATTGATAGCCAAGGTGAGATTCACTTCGGTATGAACAGCTCTGGTATGTACCGCGCGAGTGTTGATGTCGATGGTGCCGTAGAAGTGAAAATCTACGCCGATGATTAAACTGATTTATCGGCAGGGTTGAGTATTAACTGATTTATATAAAACAAAAAGGGTGACTCATGGTCACCCTTTTTGCATTCACAGAAACTCTCACTGCCGACATCTGAATATCAGTAGTGTGGCGGTGGCGTCTCTTCTGATGCGTCAGCCAGATTCGAGCCGTCGATATTCTTAACCTTACCGACAACATATTTCATTTGGTCTTGCATCTTAGTGATCAGCAATTGTTGTTGGCTCAGTGCCTCATTGAGTTCTTCAATGGTCTGCTCTTGGAAAGCCAGCTGACACTCAAGGTCATTCACTCGGCTCTCTAGTTGTTCAACTAGCTTCTCTGTCATCGTTCTTAATCCACGTTCCAAGCTTGGGCGATGCCCGCTGATGTTCCCGATATTACACGGCTCTGATTATCAAAGGCTGCATCATACACTACCGCACGAGGAGGGCGAGCATCTTTTAACGGCTCCGCTTCGTAGCGAGCGATGCGCTTGCCGGTCTGCGTATCCCAAATACTGACTTGGCTTGATGGTGTACCCGTGACGAGTTGTAGACCATCATCAGAGAAGCGAGCGGTTGAGAAGATCAGTTGGCGCGACCAGCTTTGTAGCTCCGCTTGTGGCTCACCGGTTTCAAGATCCCAAACTATGGCTTGGTTTCCACCATCGGAAGTAAAAGCCAGCTCACCATCCCGCTGGAGTACGACTCGCACAACGCGCTGTTCATGCTCGAAGGTACGCAAAACCAGCCCTGTTTCTGTATCCCAAAGGTAGGCTTTGTAGTCGTTACCACCTGAAAGTGCGTAGCGGCCATTGGACGATAGCGACACTGAATTGACTTTTTCTCGATGCGCGAGGAACTCTAAGCGGCGACCAGTGACTAAGTCCACGTAGATGGCTTTACCGTTTGATAACCCGAGTAGGACTTTCTCGCCGTTACTGGAGATGTCGACATCGCGGATCAACCCGTCAGAGATCGACCAAAGTCCTTCGGCTTGCGTCCAAGTTAGGTCCCAAACGGCAAAGTTCATCTGACTGGCTGTCACCGCATAGCGACCATTGTCAGAGATTTTGATTCGTGTAACAGGAGAACTTTGTTGGTCTTGTTCTCCAAGTTGGGCGAGTTCTTGATTTTCTGCGAGATCCCACAGTAGCAAATGTTTCTGCTGGGAATAGAGTAGGGCAAAGCGACCGTCTCTGCTTAACGCAAAGCTGGTGGCACCGCTGGGTTCGATATCCCAACGTTGATCATCCTCTTGGAAGAAAAAACATCCATTTAACAGAGTGATGACAATTGCATATAGTAATGAGTGAAAAAATATTCGCATCACGTCTAACAATCCGGTTTGTGTCAGAAGACATAGAACTAGTATATTGTTATAACTAACGTATTCACACCAATCTAATCATTAGATTTGTGCACAATAACCAATGGCTTGGCCATTAATTGGAGTATTCAATGAAATCAGTTTTAAAAGTATCACTGCTTGCCGCGACGGTTATGCTAGCAGTTGGTTGTCAGAAAGAAGAACCAAAGGCAGAAGCTCCTCAAGTCGAAGAAGTGAAAGTTGAAGCAGTAAACTTTAAAACAGAAGACGACAAAGCGGCTTACGCAATCGGTGTTTCATTTGCAAACTACCTAAGCACAAGCATTGATAAGCCAAGCGAATTAGGTATCAACCTAGACAAAGAAATGGTACTGAAAGGTATCGAAGATGTATTTGCAGAAAAAACTGCACTTAACGAAGAAGAAACTCGTGCGGCACTAGAAGCTCTTGATCAGCGTGTAGCAGAAACAATGCAAGCTCAAGCTGCAGAGAAATCAGCTGCAACTAAGAAAGCGGGTGAAGACTACCGTGCTGAGTTTGAGAAAACAGAAGGCGTTCAAAAAACTGACTCTGGCCTACTATACCAAGTAATGACAGCGGCGGAAGGTGAGTCTCCAAAAGATACTGACACTGTACAAGTACATTACAAAGGCACACTAACTGACGGTACTCAGTTTGATAGCTCTTACGATCGTGGCGAACCAGCAACATTCCCACTAAACCGCGTAATCCCGGGTTGGACGGAAGGCGTACAGCTAATGCAAGTGGGCTCTAAGTACAAGTTCGTTATCCCGCCAGAGCTAGCGTACGGTGAGCAAGACACACCAACAATCCCAGCGAACTCAACGCTTGTATTTGAAGTTGAGCTACTGAAGATTGATAACGCAGAAGAAACAGCTGCACAATAATCGTTTCACGAAGTGTTCTAAGGCCTAACTCAGTTAGGCCTTTTTTTATGCTGTCATTTTGAGTAATTGGTTTTTTAACTTGTTCTAAATCACTAGTTGCAATGTTAGCTAGGTGTGCAATTAAAAATTTCTGATAAACTTACATAAATTTGTTGATTTTTCACACGAAGGTAAGGAATTAAGTGACTACTACAGAAACAGTCAATGCGGATGTGTTACTTGAAATGGAATCAGTCAATGTCATGCCATTCAGTGAACACGATAAAATCATTCTGAGATCTTATGAAGCCGTTGTTGATGGCATCGCAAGTCTTATTGGTCCGTTTTGTGAAATCGTTTTGCACTCGCTAGAGGATCTTAATACCTCTGCGATCAAGATTGCCAACGGCGAGAATACTGGGCGTCAGGTTGGTTCTCCAATCACCGATTTAGCGCTGAAGATGCTGAAAGATATTGAAGGCTCTAAGCGTAACTTCTCTCGTTCGTACTTTACACGCGCAAAAGGCGGTGTATTGATGAAGTCGATTACGGTGGCTATCCGTAATGGTGACGACCGAGTTATCGGCCTGCTTTGTATCAACGTAAACCTTGATGCTCCGTTCTCACAAGTACTGCAATCTTTCATGCCAACGCAAGATGCAGATGAAGCGGCGTCTTCAGTGAACTTTGCAAGTGACGTTGAAGAGCTGGTAGACCAAACCGTAGAGCGCACCATCGAAGAGATCAATGCTGATAAGTCGGTATCGAACAACACTAAGAACCGTCAGATCGTGATGGAGCTTTACGACAAAGGTATCTTTGATATTAAAGATGCGATTAACCGCGTTGCAGAGCGCCTAAATATCTCAAAACATACGGTTTACCTGTATATCCGTCAGCGCAAAACAGAGGATGATGAGAGTTGAGTTCAAACCTAACGTATACCCTGTTAGTTAATGGGCCAATCTATGGCTCCCAATCTGCGAAAAATGCCTACCAGTTTGCGCTTGCTTTGATAGAGAGAGGACATCAACTGAAGAGTGTCTTCTTTTATCAAGATGGGGTGAGTAATGGTTCCGCGCTGACCGTTCCAGCTAACGATGAATTTGATCTTGCTGGAGCGTGGCAAAAGCTTGCATCACAACATGAAGTTCGCTTGGAAACCTGTGTTGCAGCTGCACTGCGTCGAGGCGTTGTCAGTGAGGATGAAGCGAATCAACATCAGCTTGAAAATCACAACTTGGCGGATGGTTTTGAGCAAGCAGGGCTAGGCAGTCTTGCTGAGGCGATGTTGACTCAAGATAGGGTAGTGCAGTTTTGAAAAAGTTAGGATACGTATTTAACAGCTTTCCTCATAGTACAGCATCGGGCAGAGAAGGCTTAGATGCACTGCTAGCGGCTTCTGCTTACACCGAGGAGATTTCGGTGTTCTTCGTCGGCAATGGCGTAACACAACTGCTCGAGCAACAGCAGCCAGGCGAGTCTTTGTCTCGCGATTACATTGCAGCATTTAAGCTGATGGAGCTTTACGATATCGAGCAGGTTTACGTGTGTGAGCAGAGCTTACAGCGCTTTGGACTGGCGAGTGAACAGCTGGTTATTGATACTCAAGTACTGGCACCAAGTACTATGGCGCAGCAGTTTGCTCAATGCGACCAGATACTCACATTTTAAAGGTTTAACATGCTGCACATCATTAAGACGATCGAAAAGCTTAATCTCGCGCTTGCCTATCGCCAGCCGAGTGAACACTTACTGTTAACGGAAGACGCGGTTTACGCAGCATTGCCAAGCCATGAGCTTGCGCAGCAGCTAATGGATATCGAAGAAGTGTCTGTGCTCGAGCCAGATCTCAACAGCCGTGGTTTGCAAAACCTCGTGTCGAAATCATTAACAAAAGTGGATTATTTGGGCTTCGTTGCACTCACCGAGCAGCACCAACAATCCATCACTTGGTAACCCTTTACCACTATTATCGACCAAATAGAGCATCCTTAGCTCTAGATGGCTAAAAAAGATCTGTATATTTCTTGACACACATCCCACTGCTGAATAGAATTTTGCGTCCCTAATTGCCACGTGTAGTTAGGGATAGATTTTTCACAAAGCTTACTTTCAAGTAAATTTCAGGAGCTAGTTAATGGCAACTATTAACCAGTTGGTACGTAAGCCTCGTGCAAAGCAAGTTGTTAAAAGCAACGTGCCTGCACTAGAAGCGTGTCCACAAAAACGTGGTGTATGTACTCGTGTTTACACTACTACACCTAAAAAACCTAACTCGGCACTACGTAAAGTATGTCGTGTACGTCTAACTAACGGTTTCGAAGTAACTTCGTACATCGGTGGTGAAGGTCACAACCTTCAAGAGCACAGTGTTGTTCTAATCCGTGGCGGTCGTGTAAAAGACCTTCCGGGTGTACGTTACCACACAGTTCGCGGCGCACTAGACTGTGCTGGCGTTAACGACCGTAAGCAAGGTCGTTCTAAGTACGGTGTTAAGCGTCCAAAATCTTAATGGTATCCGTTAAGTAAGGCCAAACACTAAATTAATTTTAATTTTTGAAGAAACTGAAAAGTTTTGGATAACCTGAAGAAGACAACGGAGAAAATCCATGCCACGTCGTCGCGTCATCGGTCAGCGTAAGATCCTTCCAGATCCAAAGTTCAAATCTGAACTGCTGGCAAAATTCGTTAACATCCTAATGGTTGACGGTAAGAAATCTACTGCAGAAAAAATCGTTTACACTGCACTAGATGCAATGGCTGAGAAATCTGGTAAAGATCACTTAGCTGTATTTGAAGAAGCTCTTGAAAATGTTCGCCCAGCGGTAGAGGTTAAATCTCGCCGTGTAGGTGGTTCAACTTACCAAGTACCTGTAGAAGTACGTCCGGTTCGCCGTAACGCACTTGCTATGCGTTGGGTAGTTGAAGCTGCGCGTAAGCGTGGTGAAAAATCTATGGCTCAACGCCTAGCAGCTGAAATGCTAGACGCGTCTGAGAACAAAGGTACTGCGGTTAAGAAACGTGAAGACGTTCACCGCATGGCTGACGCAAACAAAGCGTTCGCTCATTACCGTTGGTAATACCTTTCAGTGCTGCAAGGTTCCTTGCAGCACTTCTTTAGTTCCTATGCGTATGCTAGGAACTATTGCTATTTCTAGAGGGATGCTTTTTTAGCAACTACTCTGGGTATAGCAATAGTCCCTAAGTCTCTAAGTAAAGAGGATTCAACCGTGGCTCGTAAAACTCCTATTGAGCGCTACCGTAATATCGGTATTGTTGCTCACGTAGATGCAGGTAAAACAACCACAAGTGAACGTATTCTGTTCTATACCGGTCTTTCTCACAAAATCGGCGAAGTTCACGATGGTGCAGCAACCATGGACTGGATGGAGCAAGAGCAAGAACGTGGTATCACAATCACTTCAGCAGCAACCACTACGTTTTGGCGTGGTATGGAAGCGCAATTCCCAGATCACCGTATCAATATCATCGACACCCCTGGACACGTTGACTTCACGATTGAAGTAGAACGTTCTCTGCGTGTACTTGATGGTGCAGTTGTTGTGTTCTGTGGTTCATCTGGTGTTGAACCTCAATCAGAGACAGTATGGCGTCAAGCTGACAAGTACCAAGTTCCACGTATGGTTTTCGTTAACAAAATGGACCGTACAGGCGCAGACTTCCTGCGTGTAATTGATCAGATCAAGGATCGCCTAGGCGCGACACCTGTTCCAATTCAATTGAACATTGGTGCTGAAGAAAACTTCCAAGGTGTTGTCGATCTTATCAAGATGAAGGCAATCAACTGGAACGAAGCTGACCAAGGCATGACGTTCACATACGAAGACATTCCTGCAGACATGCAAGAAATGGCTGAAGAATATCGTACAGAACTTGTTGAAGCTGCAGCTGAAGCCTCTGAAGAACTGATGGACAAATACCTTGAAGAAGGTGAGCTATCAGAAGAAGAGATCAAACAAGGTCTTCGTACTCGTACCCTTAATAACGAAATCGTACTGGCAACTTGTGGTAGTGCATTCAAAAACAAAGGCGTACAAGCTGTTCTTGATGCAGTGGTTGATTTTCTTCCTTCTCCAGTTGATGTACCTGCAATCAAAGGTATCGATGAAGACGAGAATGAAGCAGAACGTCACGCAGATGACAACGAACCGTTCTCTGCACTTGCATTTAAGATCGCAACCGACCCATTCGTTGGTACTCTAACTTTCATCCGTGTTTACTCTGGTGTAGTTGAAAGCGGTAAAACGGCTTATAACTCAGTGAAGCAACAGCGTGAGCGTTTGGGGCGTATCGTTCAGATGCACTCAAACAAGCGTGAAGAAGTAAAAGAAGTACGAGCAGGTGACATCGCCGCTATTATCGGTCTAAAAGATGTGACCACTGGTGAAACTCTATGTGACCAGAACCATAAGATTGTTCTTGAGCGTATGGAGTTCCCAGATCCAGTTATCCAGATCGTTGTAGAGCCAAGCTCACAAGCTGATCAAGATAAAATGACGATTGCTCTAGCTAAGCTAGCAGCAGAAGACCCATCGTTCCGCGTCGATATGGACGACGAAACTGGCCAGACACTGATTTCTGGTATGGGTGAACTACACTTAGATATCATCGTTGACCGTATGAAGCGTGAATTTAGCGTGAACTGCAACGTTGGTAACCCGCAAGTGGCTTACCGTGAAACAATTCGTGGTACAGCGAAAGCGGAAGGTAAATTTATCCGTGAACACGGTGGTAAAGGTCAATACGGTCATGTTTGGCTGAAACTTGAACCATCAGAAGTTGGCGAAGGCTTTGTCTTCGTGGATGAAATTGCCGATGGTACGGTACCTAAAGAGTTTATCGCTTCAGTAGCTAAAGGCGTTGAAGAGCAGATGAACAATGGTGTGCTTGCTGGCTATCCAGTTCTGGATATCAAAGCTACACTATACGATGGTTCTTACCATGAAACAGATTCAAGTGAGATGGCGTTTACAATCGCTGCCTCTATGGCTTTCAGAACAGGTGCACTTGAAGCGCAACCAGTTTTGCTTGAGCCTATGATGAAAGTTGAAGTAACTACTCCAGAAGACTGGATGGGTGACGTTGTTGGCGATATTAACCGTCGTCGCGGCATCATCGAAGGTATGGACGAGGGTACAGCTGGCCTGAAGATAATTCGTGCACAAGTTCCGTTGTCTGTCATGTTCGGTTACTCAACTGATTTACGTTCTGCGACACAAGGTCGTGCTTCTTACTCTATGGAGTTTAGTGAGTACGCTGAAGTGCCTAACAATGTTGCAAAAGCAATCATTGCAGAGCGTGGTTAAACAATAGGGCTGCATTTTTTTCATTTTTTTGAAAGATCTAATGCGTCCAAATATTGCGCTAACGAGAGTTGGCGCATAAAATAGCAATTTCTGGCGCGTCTCGACCAATAATGGTCGTGGCGAATCATAACTAGGAAGGAACACGATCGTGTCTAAAGAAAAATTTGAACGTACGAAACCGCACGTAAACGTTGGTACTATCGGCCACGTTGACCACGGTAAAACAACTCTGTCTAAAGAAAAATTTGAACGTACGAAACCGCACGTAAACGTTGGTACTATCGGCCACGTTGACCACGGTAAAACAACTCTAACTGCTGCTATCTGTACTACACTTTCTAAAGTGTACGGTGGTGAAGCGAAAGACTTCGCATCTATCGATAACGCTCCAGAAGAGCGTGAGCGCGGTATCACAATCGCAACTTCTCACGTTGAGTACGACACTCCATCACGTCACTACGCACACGTAGACTGTCCAGGACACGCGGATTATGTTAAAAACATGATCACTGGTGCTGCACAAATGGACGGCGGTATCCTAGTTGTTGCTGCGACTGACGGCCCAATGCCTCAAACTCGTGAGCACATCCTACTTGGTCGTCAAGTTGGTATCCCTTACATCATCGTATTCATGAACAAATGTGACATGGTTGATGACGAAGAGCTACTAGAACTAGTAGAAATGGAAGTTCGTGAACTTCTTTCTGAGTACGAATTCCCAGGTGATGACCTACCAGTAATCCAAGGTTCTGCTCTTGGCGCACTAAACGGCGAGAAGCAATGGGAAGACAAGATCGTTGAGCTAGCTGAAGCTCTAGATACGTACATCCCAGAGCCAGAGCGTGCAGTAGACCAACCGTTCCTACTACCAATTGAAGACGTATTCTCGATCCAAGGTCGTGGTACTGTTGTAACTGGTCGTATCGAGCGTGGTATCCTACGCGTAGGTGACGAAGTAGAAATCGTTGGTATCAAAGAAACAACAATGACTACTTGTACTGGTGTTGAGATGTTCCGTAAGCTTCTTGACGAAGGTCGTGCTGGTGAGAACGTTGGTGCACTTCTACGTGGTACTAAGCGTGACGAAGTTGAACGTGGTCAAGTACTATCTGCTAAAGGTTCTATCAACCCACACACTAAGTTCGAGTCTGAAGTATACGTACTTTCTAAAGACGAAGGCGGCCGTCACACTCCTTTCTTCAAAGGTTACCGTCCACAGTTCTACTTCCGTACAACTGACGTAACAGGCGACATCACTCTACCAGAAGGCGTAGAAATGGTAATGCCAGGTGACAACGTTCAAATGACTGTTGAGCTAATCGCTCCAATCGCAATGGACGAAGGCCTACGTTTCGCTATCCGTGAAGGTGGCCGTACTGTAGGTGCTGGTGTTGTAGCTAAAATCTTTGCATAAGATTTGACGAACCACTAGTAAAAAGGGCATCATTTGATGCCCTTTTTCTGCGCTAAAAAAAGAGTTGTGTGAAATCACAGCAACTTTGTCTCTTAGCAAAGAATAAAACGATCATTTTTGACTAAAATGACTGTTAGATGTGTTGTTCTGCAACGCAAAGGAATGTGCCCTGCAACAGCGGGGTTATTGTCGTCTATATTTAAGACTTATCACAGGTTGGTTTTATGAAAGCAAACGCTGAGACTCCTGATAGCTCAAGTGCAGCAGATACAATGAAGTGGATTGTCGCTTTTGTTCTGCTAGCCGCCGCTGTTGTGGGTAATTACCTGTATGGTGAATTATCAGTTGTAATTCGCGCTGCAGGTGTAGTTGTGCTGATTGCTGCCGCACTAGGCGTTGCAGCAACGACAACTAAAGGTAAAGCTGCGATCGAATTTGCAAAAGAATCTCGCATGGAGATTCGTAAAGTGGTTTGGCCTACACGCCAAGAAACTATGCAAACCACATTGATCGTTCTAGCTGTAAGTATTGTTATGGCTCTAGCACTATGGGGCATCGACGGCATTATGGTTCGTCTTGTTGCCTTTGTGACTGGGGTATAGAGGGTTCTGATTCATGAGTGAAGCTCCAAAAAAACGTTGGTATGTAGTTCAAGCCTTCTCTGGCTTTGAAGGTCGTGTGGCTCAATCGCTACGCGAACATATTAAAATGCACAACATGGAAGAACTGTTTGGCGATGTGCTAGTACCTACTGAAGAAGTAGTGGAAATGCGCGCGGGTCAACGTCGTAAAAGTGAACGTAAATTCTTCCCTGGCTACGTATTAGTTCAGATGATCATGAATGACGAATCATGGCACTTAGTACGCAGCATTCCGCGTGTTATGGGCTTCATTGGTGGCACCTCTGATCGTCCTGCACCAATCACTGACAAAGAAGCTGATGCGATTCTGAACCGTCTAGAGAAAGCGAGCGAAGCTCCACGTCCTAAGACTATGTTCGAAGCTGGTGAAGTGGTTCGTGTGAACGATGGTCCATTTGCTGACTTCAACGGTACTGTTGAAGAAGTGGATTACGAGAAGAGCCGCATTAAGGTGTCTGTATCGATCTTTGGTCGTGCAACGCCTGTTGAGCTTGAATTCGGTCAGGTTGAAAAACTGGACTAAGACTCGAATAGTTGAACAAAGTTGTGGATAACTTATTGGCAACTTGTTCAAATTAAAAGAGTATAAAAAATCACCTTTTTAGGGTTGTTTAAGGCGCGAATTATGATTATAATTTCGCGCCTTTTTACTTCTGAGGAAGTAAAAAGCTTAATTGAAATTATGGGGAGCTTGCCTTACGGCTAGCGCATGTACCCAAATATTAGGAAATATCATGGCTAAGAAAGTTGAAGCTTATATCAAACTGCAAGTTGCAGCTGGTATGGCAAACCCGTCGCCACCGGTTGGTCCTGCTCTAGGTCAACACGGTGTTAACATCATGGAATTCTGTAAAGCGTTCAACGCAAAAACAGAATCTGTTGAGAAAGGTCTACCGACTCCAGTAGTTATTACTGTATACAACGACCGTTCTTTCACGTTCGTAACTAAGACTCCACCTGCTGCTGTTCTTCTTAAGAAAGCTGCTGGCGTTAAGTCTGGTTCAGGTCGTCCAAACACTGAAAAAGTGGGTACTGTAACTGACGCTCAAATCCAAGAAATCGCAGAAACTAAAGCTGCTGATATGACTGGTGCTGACATCGAAGCAATGAAGCGTTCAATCGCTGGTACTGCTCGTTCAATGGGCCTAGTGGTAGAGGGTTAATAAGATGGCAAAACTTACTAAGCGTATGCGCGTAATCCGCGAAAAAGTTGACGTAACTAAAGAGTACGAAATCAACGAAGCTGTTGCTCTTCTTAAAGAACTAGCTACTGCTAAATTCGTTGAGTCTGTTGATGTTGCTGTTAACCTAGGCATCGATGCTCGTAAATCTGACCAAAACGTACGTGGCGCTACTGTGCTACCTCACGGTACTGGTCGTGAAATCCGCGTTGCTGTGTTCACTCAAGGTGCAAACGCAGAAGCAGCTAAAGAAGCTGGCGCAGATGTTGTTGGTATGGAAGATCTTGCTGAGCAAGTGAAGAAAGGCGAAATGAACTTCGACGTAGTTGTTGCTTCTCCAGATGCAATGCGCGTTGTTGGTCAACTAGGTACTATCCTAGGTCCACGCGGCCTTATGCCAAACCCTAAAGTTGGTACTGTGACTCCTAACGTTGCTGAAGCTGTTAAGAACGCTAAAGCTGGTCAGGTTCGTTACCGTAACGACAAGAACGGCATCATCCACACTACTATCGGTAAAGCATCTTTCGAAGCTAACCAGATTCAAGAAAACCTTGAAGCTCTGCTAGTTGCTCTTAAGAAAGCTAAGCCTTCTTCAGCGAAAGGTACTTTCCTGAAGAAAGTAAGCATCTCTACTACTATGGGTGCTGGTGTTGCTGTTGATCAGGCTAGCCTGAACACGCAAGCAAACTAATTTGCTTAGGCGCAGATTTAGTGTATAATTCTGCGCCTAATATTTGTGGTTGGGTGATTTCTGAAGCAATTCGAGTCATCTATCCCAAGACCGTAGGCGCTGTGCTTTTCGGAGTTATAGCTTAATAAAACCTACGTAGGCGATGCCTAATTTAAATGAAGTGATTCATGTTTATTAGCATCGTAAACGCTCATTGCACACTGTAATGAGTGCTGTAATCACAACCAGAGGTTAAACCAAATGGCTTTAAATCTTCAAGACAAAAAAGCAATTGTTGCTGAAGTCAACGAAGCAGCTAATGGTGCACTTTCTGCAGTTGTAGCTGATTCTCGTGGCGTTGAAGTTGGCGCAATGACTTCTCTACGTAAACAAGCTCGCGAAGCGGGTGTTTACATGAAAGTTGTTCGTAACACACTAGCACGTCGTGCGGTTCAGGGTACTGACTACGAGTGTCTAACAGACACTTTCACTGGTCCAACTCTGATCGCGTTCTCTAACGAGCACCCAGGTGCTGCAGCGCGTCTTTTCAAAGACTTCGCTAAAGAGAACAAAGATTTCGAGATCAAAGCTGCTGCATTTGAAGGCACAGTTACTGATGCTGAAGTACTAGCGACACTACCAACTTACGACGAAGCAATCGCACGCCTAATGATGTGCATGAAAGAAGCTTCTGCAGGCAAGCTGGTTCGTACTATCGCTGCACTACGTGACCAAAAAGAAGAAGCTGCGGCATAAGCCTTGCTTTTCACTGGTTGCAAATTAAACTTATTGTTGACTTAAAAGAGAATTGTTATGTCTATTACTAACGAGCAAATCCTAGACGCAGTTGCAGAAATGTCTGTAATGCAAGTTGTTGAGCTTATCGAAGCTATGGAAGAGAAATTCGGCGTATCTGCTGCAGCTGCTGTTGTAGCTGGCGGCGCTGCTGGTGGCGAAGCTGCTGCTGAGCAAACTGAATTCGACGTAATCCTAACTGCTGCTGGTTCTAACAAAGTACAAGTAATCAAAGCTGTACGTGGCGCAACTGGCCTAGGTCTTAAAGAAGCTAAAGGTCTTGTAGACTCAGCTCCAGCACCTCTAAAAGAAGGCGTTGACAAAGCTGAAGCTGAAGCTCTTAAAGCACAGCTAGAAGAAGCAGGCGCTTCTGTTGAAGTTAAGTAATTATTACTTAATTTCTTAGCCTAACGGCTATTGGCTGGTGGTTAAATAACCACCGGCCTTTTTGCGCTGTAGGGCTATGACGAATTTTCCCGCTGTTTAAACGTCATAACCTGAGCAAAAAAACGATTACCTTTCCAAGATAGTCGTTCACTACAGTAAACAGCTGTTAGTCACTACCCCCTCCGAGGAGTGTTTCGGGTAGTTTGGGTCACTTATCAGCGAGCTGAGGAACCCCATGGTTTACTCTTATACCGAGAAAAAGCGCATCCGTAAGGACTTTGGTACTCGTCCACAAGTTTTGGACATTCCATACCTGTTATCGATCCAGCTTGATTCTTTCGACAAATTCATCGAACAGGATCCTGAAGGTCAATACGGTCTTGAGGCTGCTTTTCGTTCTGTATTCCCAATTCAGAGCTACAACGGCAATTCTGAGCTGCAATACGTTAGCTACCGTCTTGGTGAGCCAGTTTTTGACGTTAAAGAATGTCAAATCCGCGGTGTAACTTACTCAAAGCCACTACGCGTTAAACTACGTCTAGTTATCTTTGATAAAGATGCGCCAGCAGGTACTGTAAAAGACATTAAAGAACAAGAAGTCTACATGGGCGAAATTCCGCTTATGACAGACAATGGTACTTTCGTAATCAATGGTACCGAGAGGGTTATCGTATCCCAGCTGCACCGAAGCCCAGGCGTGTTCTTCGACAGTGATAAGGGTAAAACCCACTCATCAGGTAAAGTTCTTTATAACGCACGTGTAATTCCTTACCGTGGCTCATGGTTAGACTTTGAGTTCGATCCTAAGGACAACTTATTCGTACGTATCGACCGTCGTCGTAAGCTACCAGCTTCAATCATCCTTCGTGCACTAGGTAAGTCGACAGAAGAGATCCTGGATCTATTCTTCGAGAAAGTGAACTTCGAAGTGAAAGACCAAACTCTACTAATGGAGTTGGTTCCAGATCGTCTACGTGGTGAAACTGCGTCATTCGACATCGAAGCAAACGGCAAAGTTTACGTTGAGACTGGTCGTCGTGTTACTGCTCGTCACATCCGTCAACTTGAGAAAGATGGCGTTGAACACATCGAAGTACCAGTAGAGTACATCGTTGGTAAAGTTGCATCGAAAGATTACATCAACGAAGCAACTGGCGAGATCATTGTTGGTGCTAACCAAGAGATCAGCCTAGAGGCACTTGCTAACCTATCTCAAGCAGGTCACAAAGCTCTAGAAGTACTGTTCACGAATGACCTAGACCATGGTCCATTCATGTCAGACACTCTACGTGCAGACAGCACTGTAGATCGCATCTCTGCGCTTGTAGAAATCTACCGCATGATGCGCCCTGGCGAGCCACCAACAAAAGAAGCTGCAGAAGCTCTATTCGAAAGCCTATTCTTCTCTGAAGAACGTTACGACCTATCAACTGTAGGCCGTATGAAGTTCAACAGCTCTATCGAGCGTGAAGAAGAAGAAGAGCGCGGTACGCTAGACGAATCAGACATCATCGAAGTGATGAAGAAGCTGATCGCTATCCGTAACGGTAAAGGTGAAGTTGATGATATCGACCACCTAGGTAACCGTCGTATCCGTTCAGTAGGTGAAATGGCAGAGAACCAATTCCGTGCGGTAAAGGTGAAGTTGATGATATCGACCACCTAGGTAACCGTCGTATCCGTTCAGTAGGTGAAATGGCAGAGAACCAATTCCGTGTTGGTCTAGTTCGTGTAGAACGTGCTGTTAAAGAGCGCCTAAGCCTTGGTGACCTTGATGCAATCATGCCTCAAGACCTAATCAACGCTAAGCCTATTTCTGCTGCTGTTAAAGAATTCTTTGGCTCTTCACAGCTTTCACAGTTCATGGACCAAAACAACCCATTGTCAGAAGTAACGCACAAGCGTCGTATTTCTGCTTTAGGTCCAGGTGGTCTAACTCGTGAACGCGCAGGCTTCGAAGTACGTGACGTTCACGTAACTCACTACGGTCGTCTATGTCCGATCGAAACGCCTGAAGGTCCAAACATCGGTCTAATTAACTCGCTATCTGCATTTGCGCGTTGTAACGACTACGGTTTCCTAGAAACTCCGTACCGTCGCGTAGTAGATGGTGTTGTAACAGACGAAGTAGATTACCTATCTGCAATCCAGGAAGGTCAATTTGTAATCGCGCAGGCGAACACCGTTCTTACTGAAGAAGGAACGTTCGCAGATGAGCTAATCACTGCTCGTCAAAAAGGTGAATCTGGTCTTCACCCACGCGACCACGTTGACTACATGGACGTTGCGACAAACCAAGTAGTATCTATCGCTGCATCGCTTATCCCGTTCCTAGAACACGATGATGCGAACCGTGCATTGATGGGTGCGAACATGCAACGTCAAGCAGTTCCAACTCTAAAAGCTGATAAGCCTCTAGTTGGTACAGGTATCGAACGTAACATCGCAGTAGACTCTGGTGTAACAGCCGTAGCTAAACGTGGTGGTATGATTCAGTCTGTAGACGCTTCTCGTATCGTAGTTAAGGTTAACGAAGATGAGCTAGTACCTGGCGAAGCTGGTATCGACATCTACAACCTAACTAAGTACACGCGTTCTAACCAAAACACATGTATTAACCAACGTCCTACCGTGCTTCCAGGTGAACCTGTATCACGTGGCGACGTACTAGCTGACGGTCCTTCAACAGACCTTGGTGAGCTAGCACTTGGTCAAAACATGCGTATCGCATTCATGCCTTGGAACGGCTACAACTTCGAAGACTCGATCTTAGTATCTGAGCGCGTAGTTCAAGAAGACCGTTTCACGACTATCCACATCCAAGAACTATCTTGTGTGGCTCGTGATACTAAGCTGGGCTCTGAAGAGATCACAGCTGATATTCCAAACGTAGGTGAGTCTGCTCTGTCTAAACTAGACGAGTCAGGTATCGTTTACATTGGTGCTGAAGTTAAGGGTGGTGACATCCTAGTTGGTAAAGTAACACCTAAAGGTGAAACTCAACTGACTCCTGAAGAGAAGCTACTACGTGCAATCTTCGGTGAGAAAGCATCTGATGTTAAAGATACTTCTCTACGTGTACCAAACTCTGTTTCAGGTACGATCATCGATGTACAAGTCTTCACTCGCGATGGCGTAGAGAAAGACAAGCGTGCACTTGAAATCGAACAGATGCAGCTGAAAGAAGCGAAGAAAGACCTAACTGAAGAGTTCCAAATTCTTGAGGGCGGCCTTCTTAACCGTGTTAAAGCTGTTCTTCTGTCTGGTGGTTACTCTGAAGCTAAGCTTGATGCAATCGGCCGTAAGAAGTGGCTAGAGCAAGCACTAGAAGACGACGCGCTACAATCACAGCTTGAGCAACTTGCTGAGCAGTGGGATGAGCTAAAAGCTGACTTCGATAAGAAGTTTGAAACTAAGCGTCGTAAGATCACTCAAGGTGATGATCTAGCGCCTGGCGTACTGAAGATTGTTAAGGTTTACCTAGCAGTTAAACGTCGCATCCAGCCTGGTGATAAGATGGCGGGTCGTCACGGTAACAAAGGTGTAATCTCTAAGATTAACCCTGTTGAAGACATGCCATACGATGAGAAAGGTCAACCTGTCGACATCGTACTGAACCCACTGGGTGTACCATCGCGTATGAACATCGGTCAGATCCTAGAAGTACACTTAGGTCTGGCTGCGAAAGGTATCGGTGACAAGATCAACCAAATGGTTAAGGAGCAACAAGAACTGCACAAGTTCCGTGAGTTCCTACAGAAGGTTTACGATCTTGGTGATACTCGTCAGAAAGTTGACATTGCTGAACTGTCTGATGATCAAGTTCGTACTCTGATCAAGAACCTACGTGGCGGTCTACCGATTGCTACTCCTGTGTTCGATGGTGCTTCTGAAGCGTTAATCAAAGAACTACTTAAACTGGGTGACCTACCAGAATCTGGTCAGTTAACTCTGTTTGATGGTCGTACTGGTGATGCGTTTGAGCGTCCTGTAACTGTTGGTTACATGTACATGCTGAAACTAAACCACCTTGTTGATGACAAGATGCACGCTCGTTCAACTGGTTCTTACAGCCTAGTAACTCAGCAACCACTTGGTGGTAAAGCTCAGTTCGGTGGTCAGCGTTTCGGTGAGATGGAAGTATGGGCACTAGAAGCATACGGTGCTGCTTACACGCTTCAAGAAATGCTAACAGTTAAGTCGGATGACGTTAACGGCCGTACTAAGATGTATAAGAACATCGTAGATGGCAACCATAGCATGGAACCTGGCATGCCAGAATCGTTCAACGTACTGTTGAAAGAGATCCGCTCGCTAGGTATTAACATCGAGCTAGAAGACGAAGAGTAATCCCCACGGGATTATTGGTAGAAGGTGCTCACTTTTGCGGGTGAGCTCCTTTTAACTCCTTACAGGAGCTGATTGTGAAAGACTTATTAAACTTTCTAAAAGCGCAGCATAAGACCGAAGAATTTGATGCAATCAAAATCGGTCTATCTTCACCAGACATGATCCGTTCATGGTCTTTCGGTGAAGTTAAAAAACCTGAGACGATCAACTATCGTACGTTCAAACCTGAGCGCGATGGTCTGTTCTGTGCGCGTATCTTTGGTCCAGTTAAAGACTACGAATGTCTTTGTGGCAAATACAAGCGTCTGAAACACCGTGGTGTTATCTGTGAGAAGTGTGGCGTAGAAGTTACACAAACTAAAGTTCGTCGTGACCGTATGGGCCACATCGAGCTTGCTTCACCAGTTGCTCACATCTGGTTCCTAAAATCGCTACCGTCTCGTATCGGTCTACTAATGGATATCCCTCTACGTGATATCGAACGTGTTCTTTACTTCGAAATGTACGTAGTAACTGAACCAGGTATGACTGATCTAGAAAAATCTCAGATGCTTACTGAAGAAGAGTATCTGGATCGTCTAGAAGAGTGGGGCGATGAATTCACTGCTAAGATGGGTGCAGAAGCGATCAAAGATCTGCTTGCAACAATGGACCTTCATCAAGAAGTGGAAGAAATGCGCGAAGAGTTGGAAACAACTAACTCTGAAACTAAGCGTAAGAAGATCACTAAGCGCCTGAAGCTAGTTGAAGCGTTCATTGCATCGGGTAACGATCCGCAATGGATGATTCTGACTGTACTTCCGGTTCTTCCGCCAGATCTACGTCCTCTAGTACCTCTAGATGGCGGTCGTTTTGCGACTTCAGATCTGAACGACCTTTACCGTCGAGTGATCAACCGTAACAACCGTTTGAAGCGTCTTCTAGAGCTAGCTGCTCCGGACATCATCGTACGTAACGAAAAGCGTATGCTGCAAGAGTCTGTTGATGCCCTTCTAGATAACGGTCGTCGCGGTCGTGCGATCACTGGTTCGAACAAGCGTCCTCTGAAATCTCTTGCTGATATGATCAAGGGTAAACAGGGTCGTTTCCGTCAGAACCTTCTAGGTAAACGTGTAGACTACTCTGGCCGTTCTGTAATCACAGTAGGTCCATACCTTCGTCTACATCAGTGTGGTCTTCCTAAGAAGATGGCACTTGAGCTATTTAAGCCGTTCATCTACAGCAAGCTAGAGACTCGTGGCATGGCTACGACAATCAAAGCTGCTAAGAAGATGGTAGAGCGCGAAGAAGCTATCGTTTGGGATATCCTAGACGAAGTAATCCGCGAACACCCAGTACTGCTTAACCGTGCACCTACACTTCACCGTCTAGGTATCCAAGCGTTTGAACCAGTACTAATCGAAGGTAAAGCGATCCAGCTTCACCCACTAGTGTGTGCGGCATATAACGCCGACTTCGATGGTGACCAAATGGCGGTACACGTGCCTCTAACTCTAGAAGCACAGCTTGAAGCACGTACACTGATGATGTCGACAAACAACATTCTGTCGCCAGCGTCAGGTGATCCGATCATCGTACCTTCTCAGGACGTTGTATTGGGTCTTTACTACATGACTCGTGACAAGATCAACGTGAAAGGCGAAGGTATGTATCTTGCTGGCCCTGCAGAGGCTGAGAAGGCATACCGTACTAAGACTGCTGAGCTACACGCTCGCGTTAAAGTTCGTATCACTGAGACGGTTAAAGACGAAGATGGTAACAGCACAACTGAAACGAAGATGGTTGATACAACTGTCGGCCGTGCAATGCTATGGCAAATCGTTCCAGCGGGCCTACCGTTCAGCCTAGTTAACCAAAAGCTTGGTAAGAAACAGATTTCTAACCTGCTTAACGAGGCTTACCGTAAGCTTGGCCTGAAAGACACTGTAGTCTTTGCTGACCAAATCATGTACGCAGGTTTTGCATACGCAGCACTTTCTGGTGTTTCTGTAGGTATCAACGACATGGTTGTACCTCAAGCGAAATACGATGAGATCGAATCTGCTGAAGAAGAAGTTCGTGAAATCCAAGAGCAATTCCAATCTGGTCTTGTTACTGCGGGTGAGCGTTACAACAAAGTTATCGATATCTGGGCGTCTACGAACGACCGCGTTGCGAAAGCGATGATGGATAACCTATCTTCTGAAACTGTTATCAACCGTGACGGTGAAGAAGAGCAGCAAGAATCGTTCAACAGCATCTACATGATGGCCGACTCGGGCGCTCGTGGTTCTGCAGCTCAGATTCGTCAGCTAGCGGGTATGCGTGGTCTGATGGCACGTCCAGATGGCTCAATCATCGAGACACCGATCACTGCGAACTTTAAAGAAGGTCTAAACGTACTTCAGTACTTTATCTCAACGCACGGTGCTCGTAAGGGTCTTGCGGATACGGCACTGAAAACAGCGAACTCGGGTTACCTAACTCGTCGTCTAGTAGACGTTGCTCAAGACGTTGTAGTACACGAACATGACTGTGGCACGCACGAAGGTATCGACATGATGCCTCACATCGAAGGTGGTGACGTTAAAGTTGCACTTTCTGAGCTTGCTCTAGGTCGTGTAGTAGCTGAAGACGTTCTTAAGCCTGGTTCTGAAGATGTTCTAATTCCACGTAATACTCTGATTGATGAGAAGTGGTGTCAGATCATGGAAGACAACTCTGTAGACAGCATCAAAGTACGTTCAGTTGTAACGTGTGACGCTGACTTCGGTTGTTGTGCACAGTGTTACGGTCGTGACCTAGCACGTGGTCACCTAGTGAACCAAGGTGAAGCAGTTGGTGTTATCGCTGCACAATCTATCGGTGAACCGGGTACACAGCTAACGATGCGTACGTTCCACATCGGTGGTGCGGCATCTACTGCAGCAGCAGAGAACAGCATCCAAGCTAAGACTACAGGTACGGTTAAGCTACACAACGCTAAATTCGTTATCAATAAAGACAAGAAGCTTGTAATCACTTCTCGTGCATCTGAACTAACCATCGTTGATGAGTTCGGTCGTACGAAAGAGAAGCACAAACTTCCTTACGGTTCTACGCTGACTAAAGGTCACGAAGATTCAGTTGATGCGGGTGAAGTAGTAGCTAACTGGGAAGCGCACACTATGCCAATCATCACTGAAGTGGCAGGTCGCATCCAGTTCGTAGACATGATCGATGGCGTAACAGTTTCTCGTCAGACAGATGACCTAACAGGTCTATCTTCTTCTGAGGTAACTGATGCAGCAGCGCGTCCAGCAGCAGGTAAAGATATGCGTCCAGCTATCAAACTTGTTGATGCAGCAGGCAACGACGTAATGATCCCTGGTACTGATATGCCAGCTCACTACTTCCTACCTGGTAAAGCGATTGTAAACATCGAAGATGGCGCAGAAGTTGGCATTGGTGACACTCTTGCACGTATCCCTCAGAAATCTGGCGGTAACAAAGATATCACCGGTGGTCTACCACGCGTAGCAGACCTATTCGAAGCTCGTAAGCCTAAAGAGCCTGCGATCCTTGCTGAGCACACAGGTACTGTGTCTTTCGGTAAAGAAACGAAAGGTAAGCGTCGTCTAGTTATCACTCGCGAGGGTGGCGAAACTTACGAAGAGATGATTCCTAAGCATCGTCAACTGAACGTGTTTGAAGGTGAGAAGATTGAACGTGGTGATGTAATCGCTGACGGTCCAGAAACTCCACATGACATCCTACGTCTACGTGGTATTCACGCTGTGACTCAGTACATCGCGAACGAAGTTCAAGAAGTTTACCGTCTACAAGGCGTAAAGATTAACGATAAGCAC
>NZ_JFFR01000005.1:155056-162571 GCF_000695685.1 Vibrio fortis
TACTAATTGCCCGTGAGGCTTAACCATACAACCCCCAAGGGGTTTTTGAGGGCCCAAAAGATACAAACGCTTGAATGAGTTTGAGAGAACAGAAACAGCTTTCCGTACTAATTGCCCGTGAGGCTTAACCATACAACCCCCAAGGGGTTTTTGAGGGCCCAAAAGATACAAACGCTTGAATGAGTTTGAGAGAACAGAAACAGCTTTCCAGATTTTAAGAATTTGCTTGGCGACCATAGCGTTGTGGACCCACCTGATTCCATGCCGAACTCAGAAGTGAAACGCAATAGCGCCGATGGTAGTGTGGGGCTTCCCCATGTGAGAGTAGGACATCGCCAGGCTTTAATTTTGGAACCACGTCTAAAGACGTGTTTACCACTGCGGAGTGGTAGTTCAGTTGGTTAGAATACCGGCCTGTCACGCCGGGGGTCGCGGGTTCGAGTCCCGTCCACTCCGCCACTTATACTAAGCCCAAGCATAACTGCTTGGGCTTTTTTACGTTTGAATGATTGTATTCGCCCTTCGGTCGAAAGAGTCCCGGTTGCCCGCAACCCCGGCCACTACCCACTTATCAGAAAGCCTAGTCTTGTTTGAATGATTGTATTCGCCCTTCGGTCGAAAGAGTCCCGGTTGCCCGCAACCCCGGCCACTACCCACTTATCAGAAAGCCTAGTCTTACGACTAGGCTTTCGTCGTTTCTGAGGTAAGTATTTTAGTCTTGGACCAAGGAGTCCTGGTCTCCTGTGACCACTGGCACTTCGTTACTTACAGATAAGCCCTGCTAGAAATCGCAGGGCTTTTGTACATCCATCTGTCGCCCCCTCAATGTGTAAACACATTTTTGGACGAGAGAATCAGAGATGATTGTGTTGTTAGATCGCTTGCGGATCGAAACGAAAGTCCCATGACCCAACAGCTTTTGGTTTATTAGGAAGCCTAGTCTTACGATTAGGCTTTGGTCGTTTCTAAGGATAGATGTCTTAGCCTTAGACCTGTGATTCTAATCCTACTGACTACTTCATATAAACTTAAGCAGATATGCTCGGGCACTATATCCGCTAACATAAATAGCCGTCTTGTTAGGTTATAAGATCAGTTCCGGACTTAGTTGATTTAGGCGATAAACCTGAAAGGTATATAAGATCTTTATTACCTGTTCAGTGGATTTTGAGCTAATCAACTAAACCCCTGTGTCTACTTTTTAGGGGCCACATCATAGCCAGAGAAAACTATCCGTATCTCGTATCTCTTATTACAGATACAAAAACGCCCAGCGATTGCTAGGCGTTAAGGTAGAGACAATTTAAAGCTGATACTTATAGAATCTGTTTTAGCACTCTATCAGCCTTTACGCGCGTGATTTTGCGTATTAGCTTTTGTACTTCGGTTGGGTAGCTATCAACTTTATCTAGCTGTTTATAAGTGCAGATCAGCTGAGTATGTTGAAGGATATTATCGACTTCAGCTTGGAATTTCTCAGCCAGGTGATTGAAGTTATCCTGGATGAAAATACCGTTCTCAAGATCGAGTTTCCAAGCTCTTGGGTTTAGGTTGTTACCAGTAAGAAGCATGTAGCGCTTATCTACCCAAATACCTTTTAGGTGGAAGCTGTTTGAGTCGTGTTTCCAAAGGTGGATAGACAGTTTACGACTCGCGATGTTTGCCTCATTCGCTTTAGCAAAACGACGAAGGTTTAGCTCATATAGGTAAGGCAGACCACCAATGGTCTTGAACTCTTCTTCTGGAGAGATAAAGAAGTCATTCGCCGTTTTATCACCAACAACAATACTTACCTTTACCCCACGTTTAAGGGCTTTCTTAACTTCTTTCGCAAGGCTAGGTGGGAAGTTGAAGTAAGGGGTACAGATGAAGATTTCATCTTTGGCTTGAGCGATCAACTGATTGATGCCTTGGTTTAGGCGGTTGCGGCGCTTACCAATGCCAACGAGCGGAGTCACTGCCACTTGCTCACTTGAGACTTCTTCGCTCTTAAACTGATATTGAGAGCGAGCTAGTGTCGACCGGAACTGGCGGATCGCTGATTTAATTTGTTTAGTGGTTGGCTTGCTGTGGTCAGCTAAGTTGTTTACGGCTGTGTCTGCCACCATTTGTTCTTGCACGTAGCTGAACATGGTGTCAGCAAGAGTCTTATTGTTTAAAACATGGTAACGGTCAAAACGGTAGCGGTCGTGATAGTTCAAGTAGATGTTGTTGAGACTTGCACCACTGTAGATAACCTTATCGTCAACGACGAACCCTTTCAGGTGAAGCACACCAAAGACTTCTTTGCCGCGAACAGGGATGCCATAAACAGGGACTTCATGTTCATACTTATCTGCGAATGCTTTATACATTGCAGCGTTACCTTCTGATGATTCCGCACCAATAAGGCCACGCTGAGCTCGGTGCCAATCAACACAGACACTGATATCAAGCTGAGGGTTGCTTTGCTTAGCTTCATACAGTGCAGTAAGGATCTCACGACCTGCTTCGTCATCTTCTAGATAGAGAGCAACCAGACAGATACGCTGAGTTGCTTCAGAGATCTCTTTAAGTAAACGAGTTCTGAACTCTTGTGCTGATAACAGTACTTCAAACTTATCGGGGTTCTGAGCTACAGTGGGTAACTGTATGAATGGATTCCTACTAGCAATCATATTGACTGTTTGACCTTAAAAATATGCAAAATTGCGAACAGCGAATTTTACCAAAGGCAAATAGCGAATTACTAGATAATCGAGGCATTCTCTAACAATTTTGCTGATAATGCATAGGAATGAGATCTTTTCCACTATTTGTATAGCGCTCGAAGAGGTTTTTCAGGCTATTTGGCAGCTCTTGAGGTGTTATTTTTACGAAATGGTGGCGGCTATAAAAGTTCTCTAAATGGGCGTAAGCAAAGCAATAATCTTGCTCATTCAACGTATTTTCTTCACAGTAGTCCATCAATTGTTTCCCCAGTTGTTGCCCTCGATACTCTTTTGAAATGGCCATTCCTGTCAGTAAGCGAAACTGCTCGATTGTGCGAAGACGAACCACTCCTAATAATTGGTTATCGATGGTTAACGAGTAGATTAACTCGCTCTTGTTAGCTTTACCGGAGGGGTAATGCTCTTTATAGAAGCGCTTAACTAATGGAACTTTGATCGGATCCAGCTGGGCTATTATTACATTGTTCATTCAATCACTGCGCCGGTTGGGTAACTGCTGTAGAATGGAGGCAGTTTAGTTTAATTGAATATCGCCATGCAATCTTATCTCAATGCCAGTTTGAAAAAGGCACATACCTTCTCTATCGAGCAGACTTGTGATGTGCTTATTGAAATCCGCTCTGTAGACGATCTGATCTCTGCTTACCAATCTCCACAATGGAGCCACCTTCCGAAACTGATGCTAGGCAAGGGTAGCAACATGCTATTTACCGAGCACTTTGCAGGCTTGGTGATGGTGAATAAGCTGGAAGGGATTGAGCGAACCGAAACTGAGACACACTATAAACTTCATATTAGTGGTGGTGAAGACTGGCCAAGCTTGGTGAAGTGGTCTGTAGAGCAAGGCATTGGTGGATTAGAAAATCTAGCCATGATTCCTGGATGTTCAGGTTCTGCCCCGATTCAGAATATCGGTGCTTATGGCGTTGAGTTGCAAGATGTATGTGAATACGTTGATATCCTGTGCTTAGACACATACACGGTAAAGAGGTTAAGTCGCGATGAGTGCCAATTTGGTTATCGTGATTCGATATTCAAGCATGCCCTTTATGGTAAAGCAATCGTGGTCGCGATTGGTTTAACCTTGAGTAAAGACTGGCAACCATGTAATCACTATGGGCCACTCAAAGCGTTGGACATGGAGACGATTTCCCCTCGTGTAATCTTTGATGAAGTCTGTGCTATTCGCTCAAGCAAGCTTCCTGATCCTGCAGTAAGTGGTAATGCGGGCAGCTTCTTTAAAAACCCGGTGATCGAAAAGGATCACTATGATCGCTTAACTCAAACTTATCCAAATATTGTTGGCTATGAGAGTGGCGATAAGATCAAAGTGGCTGCAGGTTGGTTGATCGATCAATGTCAGTTCAAGGGGCACAAAGAAGGGGGCGCCCAGGTTCACCCAAATCAGGCCTTGGTTTTGATCAACTACAGTGATGCTTCTTCTTCTGATGTTGTTCGTCTAGCAAACCAAGTTCGCTCAGCAGTTAAAGAGAAGTTTGGTATCACGCTTGAGCATGAAGTGAGGTTTATGGGGAAAGATGGTGAGATCAATCTTGATATCGCACTGGAGGCGCTAGCATGAGAGACCATACAACCAAGTTAACCCTGCTTAAAGCTCTGGCTGATGGTGAGTTCCATTCAGGTGAAGCGCTAGGCGAGCTGATAGGTGTCTCTCGTGCCGCTATCAGTAAGCATATTAAGGGTATACAAGACTGGGGACTGGATATTTATCGAGTGCAAGGTAAGGGCTATAAGCTCGCTCAGCCACTGAACATGCTTGATGATTCGAAGCTTAAGGCGCCTGGCGTAGATTCGTCCCTAGAACTTATACCAATTATCAGTTCTACAAACCAACACCTACTTGATAAGGGAGATTCTCTAGAGTCAGGTTCGGTATGTATTGCAGAATACCAAGCTGCTGGGCGTGGTCGCCGTGGACGCGAATGGGTATCCCCGTTTGGCGCCAACTTATATTTGTCAATGTACTGGCGACTGGATGCTGGTATGGCAGCGGCAATGGGACTGAGTCTCGTCGTTGGTGTTGCCATTGTAGAGGCTTTAGAAGAAATGGGTGTTGAAGGCGTCAAACTCAAATGGCCGAACGACCTATATCACAATGATAAGAAGCTTGCGGGAATCTTGGTAGAGCTTTCAGGCCAGTCTGGTGGTGCGGCTAATATCGTGATCGGTATGGGCCTAAACTTATCAATGGATCCAAGTACATCGGGTATTGGACAACCATGGACTTCGTTAAAAGAAGTCTGCGAAGGTCAGGTACCAGACCGCAATGAGCTCGCACAGGCGTTGATTAATGCTTGGTATAAAGCACTTGATGAGTATGAGCTTAAAGGAATGACAGACTTTGTTGGACGCTGGAATCGATTAGATAACTTCCTAGGACGTTCGGTTCGTTTGATCATTGGGCCGAGAGAGATAGAGGGCACGGTCAAAGGCATTAATGAGCAAGGTGCTGTTCTACTAGAAACTGAGAATGGCATTGAAGCCTATATTGGTGGCGAAATCTCACTGCGCAAAGCGGACTAGTTGCCCCCCAAAATACTAAAAATCATCCTCACTACTTGCGTAATAAAACCTCTTCAACCATATGATCAGCGCCCTTACGTAGAATAAGGTGCGCTCTCTCTCTGGTCGGTAAGATATTCTGCTCTAAGTTGAGACCATTAATCGACTTCCAGATATTCTGAGCCTTATCGACCGCTTCTTGATCATTGAGCAGGGTGTAGTGGCTAAAGTAAGAACCTGGTTTGGCGAATGCACCCTCACGGAACTTCATAAAGCGATTCACATACCACTCTTGAATTTGCGCGCTGTCTGCGTCGACATAAAGAGAGAAATCCAAGAAATCTGAAATAAATACACGATGTGGTTCGTGTGGGTAGTTCATACCGCTCTGCAGTACATTCAGTCCTTCGATGATCAAGACATCTGGAAGATCAACTTCTTTCACTTCGTCGGTGATGTTGTAGGTTAGGTGTGAGTAGACAGGCGCCTGCACATTGCGCTTACAGGCTTTGACATCGGAAACAAACTTCACCAAGCGCTTAATATCGTAAGACTCAGGAAAGCCTTTTTTGCCCATTAAACCTTTTTCTTGCAGTACTTCATTTGGATATAAAAAGCCGTCGGTGGTCACCAGCTCAACTTTTGGGTGGTTGTCCCAGCGAGAAAGCAGGGCTTTCAGTAATCGAGCTGTGGTACTTTTCCCTACTGCGACACTGCCTGCAATACCAATAACAAAGGGAGGCGCTTTCTCATCTTTATCCAAAAACTGTTGGAGCACCGAGTTACGGTTCTGTCTTGCTGCCACATAGAGGTTTAATAGACGTGAGAGGGGGAGGTAGATCTCTACCGCTTCTTCCATCGTCAATTTTTCATTGATCCCTTGAAGCTCTTTTAAGTCATTTTCTGACAGTGTCATGGGAACTAAATTTCTTAGTTCAGACCAGCGTTCGCGGTCAAATGACATAAATGGGCTCATAAAAACTCTATAGTGGGTTACAAAACAAGTGCATGGAAAATACATCATGCGATGGATAAATAAAATATATTCGTGAGAGAGATGTGGATTAAAGAGACAAACTTAATAAGAAATACCCGCTAAATTTCATTACTTATTAGATTTTTCCATTTTTTTTCAATTTACTATTGCAAGGTGGAAAATCATTCAATAAAATGCGCCCCACTTGTGCCGACTTAGCTCAGTAGGTAGAGCAACTGACTTGTAATCAGTAGGTCACCAGTTCGATTCCGGTAGTCGGCACCACTTTCTTCCCTCTTAAGGGAGCGAGAAGAAAGCTTAAAAATTTGGAGGGGTTCCCGAGTGGCCAAAGGGAGCAGACTGTAAATCTGCCGGCACTGCCTTCGATGGTTCGAATCCGTCCCCCTCCACCATATTCTAAAGGTTAAATAGCTCAAACAGAGTTACGTGTTGCGTGCATCGTATAATGGCTATTACCTCAGCCTTCCAAGCTGATGATGCGGGTTCGATTCCCGCTGCACGCTCCAACTCAAATTTGTGTGCTGATATAGCTCAGTCGGTAGAGCGCACCCTTGGTAAGGGTGAGGTCCCCAGTTCAAATCTGGGTATCAGCACCAGTCTAAAGCTTCTTCTCCTTTAAATTAAAAAATAACCATTTTTTTTGGTTGCGTGGTCATCAAAGCCACTTAATCCGTACCTAGAGGGACACCCCATGTCTAAAGAAAAATTTGAACGTACGAAACCGCACGTAAACGTTGGTACTATCGGCCACGTTGACCACGGTAAAACAACTCTAACTGCTGCTATCTGTACTACACTTTCTAAAGTGTACGGTGGTGAAGCGAAAGACTTCGCATCTATCGATAACGCTCCAGAAGAGCGTGAGCGCGGTATCACAATCGCAACTTCTCACGTTGAGTACGACACTCCATCACGTCACTACGCACACGTAGACTGTCCAGGACACGCGGATTATGTTAAAAACATGATCACTGGTGCTGCACAAATGGACGGCGGTATCCTAGTTGTTGCTGCGACTGACGGCCCAATGCCTCAAACTCGTGAGCACATCCTACTTGGTCGTCAAGTTGGTATCCCTTACATCATCGTATTCATGAACAAATGTGACATGGTTGATGACGAAGAGCTACTAGAGCTAGTAGAAATGGAAGTTCGTGAACTTCTTTCTGAGTACGAATTCCCAGGTGATGACCTACCAGTAATCCAAGGTTCTGCTCTTGGCGCACTAAACGGCGAGAAGCAATGGGAAGACAAGATCGTTGAGCTAGCTGAAGCTCTAGATAC
>NZ_JFFR01000006.1 GCF_000695685.1 Vibrio fortis
TACCAATTCCGCCACTTCCGCATCAATTCTGTAGTCATACCGATAATTGGTAAAATCAGTATCACGTTGTATTTTTCATTCCAATGAAAGAATGGTGGCTACTGCGGGATTTGAACCTGCGACCCCATCATTATGAGTGATGTGCTCTAACCAACTGAGCTAAGTAGCCATCTGAGAGCGAGACAATATAAACTAAACTCGCTTTCAATGCTATTACCTTTTTAAAGATAATTGCACTTTAATTTGTGGCTGGGCTACCTGGATTCGAACCAGGGAATGCCGGCATCAAAAGCCGGTGCCTTACCGCTTGGCGATAGCCCAACAATTGATATCAAAAGATATCTCAAATATGGTCCCCCCCCCCCCCCCCCCCCCCCCCCCCCCCCCCCCCCCCCCCCCCCCCCCCCCCCCCCCCCCCCCCCCCCCCCCCCCCCCCCCCCCCCCCCCCCCCCCCCCCCCCCCCCCCCCCCCCATCATTATGAGTGATGTGCTCTAACCAACTGAGCTAAGTAGCCATTTCCAAATTGTCGTTCCGTTTTGAAGCGTTGCTGCTTCGTTGGGAACGGGGCGCATTATGCGTAGTTGAGTGAAACCCGTCAACTTTTTTTTTAAATAAATCACGAATAAATGCCTGTTCGATTTCTTTTTAGACAAAGAGGCGTATTTGTGATCAAAAAATGGGGTTGAAACCCGATATTTTGGCAAAGTTAATTTTGATATGAATAGAAATCATTGAATTGAGAAAACAAAAAAGGCCAGTGAGAACACTGGCCTTTGGCAATAAGTTGCTAATAAAACTTATACGTTGAAGCGGAAGTGAACAACATCGCCGTCTTTAACGATGTAGTCTTTACCTTCTAGACGCCATTTACCTGCATCTTTTGCACCGCTCTCACCGTTAAACTCGATGAAGTGGTCGTAACCAACAACTTCTGCACGGATGAAGCCTTTTTCGAAGTCAGTGTGGATCTTACCTGCAGCTTGTGGCGCAGTTGCACCAACAGGGATAGTCCAAGCACGTACTTCTTTAACACCAGCAGTGAAGTAAGTTTGCAGAGTAAGTAGTTCGTAACCAGAACGGATAACACGGTTTAGACCTGGTTCTTCGATACCCATGTCTGCTAGGAACTCTTCGCGATCTTCGTCTTCAAGTTCAGATAGCTCAGATTCAATAGCTGCACATACAGCAACAACTACGTTGTTCTCTTTTTCTGCGTATTCACGAACTGCGTCTAGGTACGGGTTATCTTCGAAACCGTCTTCGTTTACGTTCGCAATGTACATTGTTGGCTTAAGTGTAAGGAAGTTTAGGTAGCCAATTGCTGCCGCTTCTTCTTTTGAAAGCTCAACTGTACGCGCCATACCACCTTCAGTAAGAACTGGTAGTAGCTTTTCTAGAACAGTGATTTCGAACTTCGCGTCCTTGTCACCGCCTTTTGCTTTCTTAGCGTTACGTTGAATTGCACGCTCACAGCTGTCTAAGTCAGCCAGTGCAAGCTCAAGGTTGATCACTTCGATGTCTTCGATTGGTGATACTTTGCCAGAAACGTGAACGATGTTTTCGTTTTCAAAACAGCGAACTACGTGACCAATTGCGTCAGTTTCACGGATGTTTGCTAGGAATTTGTTACCCAGACCTTCACCTTTAGATGCACCAGCAACTAGGCCAGCGATATCAACGAATTCCATCGTTGTAGGAAGGATCTTCTGCGGATTAACAATTTTCGCTAATGCATCTAGACGTAGATCAGGTACTGGAACGATACCTGTGTTTGGTTCGATGGTACAAAACGGGAAGTTTGCTGCCTCGATACCTGCTTTAGTTAGTGCATTAAACAGAGTTGACTTACCAACGTTTGGTAGACCAACGATGCCACATTTAAAACCCATGATATAAACCTTATTCTGCTTTGAACGTATGTAAGCGATTTTGTGCTTTTGATAGGCCATCTTTTAATAAGATGTCTAGGCTGCGTACTGATTCGTCAACAACGGCATCAATACACTCTTGCTCTTTTTGCGGAGCTTTGCCTAATACATAACCTGCAACTTTATCTTTATGTCCCGGATGGCCGATGCCTAAACGAAGACGGTAGAATTCTTTATTGTTACCCTGCTTGCTGATGATGTCTTTGAGTCCATTGTGACCGCCGTGGCCGCCACCCTTCTTGAACTTACCAATGCCAGGTGGGAGATCGAGTTCATCGTGTGCAACCATGATCTCTTCTGGTTTAATTTGGTAGAACTTCGCCAATGCCGCAACGGCTTTGCCGGATAAGTTCATGTAAGTTGTTGGGATCAACAAGCGAAGATCTTCACCGTGAACCATAATGCGTCCAGTCAGACCAAAGAACTTTGCTTCATTCTTTAGTGTAACGTTGTGTACGCGTGCTAATTCTTCAACTACCCATGCGCCCGCATTGTGGCGAGTTTTGGCGTATTCTGGACCTGGATTTGCCAGTCCAACGAGAAGTTTTATTTGTTGGCTCAAGGTATGGATCTCTCTCGGGATTTCAAAAAGCGCCGTATGATATCACAATTTATGAAAAAGGTGCGAGCAGTGGGCAACTTGTCTCTTCTCGGCAACCTTAACCATAGCGCAATATGATTCAGGTATAAAAAAAGCACTTCAATCGAAGTGCTTTTTAAACGCATCACTCTATGGGTAGAGTTGTGAGTCTTAGTTAAACATCGCAGAGATTGACTCTTCGTTGCTGATACGACGAATCGCTTCAGCAAGCATGCGAGATAGGCTAAGAGTCGTTACTTTACCTGTTGCTGCCATCTCAGGAGATAGTGAGATAGAGTCGGTTACGATAACTTGGTCTAGAACAGAGTTCTTGATGTTGTCTGCAGCACCACCAGAGAATACAGCGTGAGTTGCGTAAGCGAATACGCGCTTAGCACCGCGCTCTTTTAGCGCTTCAGCTGCTTTACATAGTGTGCCACCTGTGTCGATCATGTCATCAACGATAACACAGTCACGACCTTCAACATCACCGATTAGGTTCATTACTTCAGAAACGTTAGCACGTGGACGACGCTTATCAACGATAGCGATATCAACGTCACCTAGAGCTTTAGCTGTTGCACGAGCACGTACAACACCACCTAGGTCAGGAGAAACCACAACTGGGTTCTCTAGGCCACGGTTAGCCATGTCTTCTAGAAGAACTGGAGTACCGAAGATGTTATCAACTGGTACATCGAAGAAGCCTTGGATTTGCTCTGCGTGTAGGTCGATAGTAAGAACGCGGTCTACGCCAACGTTAGAAAGGAAATCTGCAACAACTTTTGCAGTAATTGGCACACGTGCAGAACGTACACGACGATCTTGACGGGCATAACCGAAGTAAGGGATTACAGCAGTAATACGGCCAGCAGAAGCGCGGCGCATTGCGTCAATCATTACCACCAATTCCATTAGGTTGTCATTGGTTGGTGCACAAGTTGATTGAATCAGGAATACATCGCTACCACGAACGTTTTCATTGATTTGAACAGCGACTTCGCCATCAGAAAAACGGTCTACAGTAGCATCGCCAAGAGAGATGTATAGACGATCAGCAATACGTTGGGCTAGTTCAGGTGTTGCGTTACCAGCAAATAGCTTCATATCAGGCACGGTGGAAACCTCAGGGTTGCGTCCAGTTTTAATTAGATTGTGGGTGGGCTGAGTGGTATTCAGCCAGCGTCTCTTTTAAAGGTGAAAGATTTCGACCTTTAGCAATAAATGCAGAGACGTTGTCAGGCAGTTTTGCCAGTACAGATTCTGCTTCGTTTTTGCTCGAAAATTCAGCAAAAACGCAAGAACCGGTGCCGGTCAATCTCGACGGCGCATATTGTAGCAGCCATGAAAGTTGCTTATCAACCTCTGGGTACAGCATTCGTACAATTTTTTCGCAATCGTTTACGTATTCTTGCTCTAGAAGCGTTGCTAGCTCTCGCTTCGGCGTATTTCTGGTTAATTCTGGATGTGTGAATATGTCCACAGTTGCTATGCTCACTTGAGGTTTAACCACTAAATACCACTTCTCTTCAGGGGTAGCTGGATGCAACTGTTCACCAACACCCTCAGCAAAAGCAGAGAAGCCACGAACGAATACAGGGACGTCTGCGCCTAGCTTTAAGCCTATCTCTGCTAACTGATCATCAGAAAGCCCGAGTTGCCATAGGTAGTTTAATGCCACTAACACAGTTGCCGCATTCGATGAACCACCACCAATACCGCCACCCATAGGCAGAACTTTTTTGAGTTCAATATCAGCGCCGAAGTTGGTATTGGCATACTGCTGAAGGGCGGTAGCGGCTTTCCAGATTAGGTTATCTTCGGTAGCGACACCTGGAATTTGAGGTGAAATAGTGATTTGGTTTGATCGCTGGTGAGCGGTGATACTAAGTTCATCACCGAAGTCGACAAATTGAAACAGGGTTTGCAATTCATGATAGCCGTTATCACGACGACCAGTAATGTAGAGAAAAAGGTTCAGTTTAGCCGGTGACGGCCAATGAGTTTGTGTCGAAATCATTTACCGAGTGTCCATTTAGAGACCACAATGTTGATCTTATTTTCATCTTGTTTAAATGAGAGTCGTGTTGGAAGAGGCAGTACCTTTTCAACGGTATCGTTTTGGTTATCGATATCTTGGCTTAAAGTGACATCGCGATAGCGGTCAAAGTTGAGCTGCCAAGCTTTGCCATCGATCTGCTTAGAAAGCGCTTCTACTGTATTGTTGGTATTCAATAAGTAGGTATCGGCTTCATCAGGGTTACCGAGTAGCCATTGTGGTAGATGATCAACGGGGATCGTCAGCCCTGTTAGCTGTTTAACCAGTTTAGATGCACTTCTGTGGTTAAATACTTGATCATCATAAGTCACGACTTTAGCGCCGTACTTGTTGATTGTGAGGTTAAGTGCCGTTTGGCCCAAGAACGTGGTCAGTCGTAACTGACTGAAGTTTGGAGAGTGTTTCCATAAAAAATTGAGGCTTTGGCGCTCTTCGGGAGAGATGTAAGCGAGCTTGCCTGTTGCTTGATAATATTGGATCTCTTGCAGTTGTCGCTGATGTGCTTGCCACTCCACACTGGTCGGTTGTTCGGGCACAGAAACACAACCTGCTACAACCAGACAGAAAAAAATTAAAGAGGCAATTTTACGAAATCTATCCATGTTTGCTCACAACTTGTTCAATAATATCGAAAAAACGCTTCAACTATAGCATTGAATTCACGAACTCAGGAAAACAAATACTGCTTACCCTTTAAATAGAGCCATGCATCAAGTAAAATTCGGCATCCTGTTTTTAAACCCTGATCGAGAACTTCTGATACATGTCTTTGCTTGCCGTAGGTATCAATCACAATACAGCGTCGGTTGAATTGCGAGAAAAAGTAGCGTTTGGTCCAGATAAATTATCTGATGCACTAAGGCAACTTAACGCAAATGCACACGTGAATGGAAGTGTCATACTGTCCACTTGTAATCGAACAGAAGTGTATTGTGACGTTAAGAGTGCGGCTAAGAATAAGCTGATTGAATGGCTATCAGTATTTCATGACGTTAGCCCAGAAGAGTTAAAACCCAGCCTTTATATTCATGAAGAGCAAGCGGCAATTAAACACCTAATGCGTGTTGCATGTGGTTTAGACTCTTTAGTATTGGGTGAGCCTCAAATTCTCGGACAAGTAAAACAAGCGTATTCTGATTCGCGTGAGCAGAAAGCCGTTGATGCGTCGATGGAGAAGCTGTTCCAAAAGTCATTCTCTGTTGCTAAGCGTGTTCGTACTGAGACTGAAATTGGTGGTAGCGCCGTTTCTGTTGCTTACGCAGCCTGTACTTTAGCGAAGCATATCTTTGAGTCGATTGAAGACTCAACGGTACTGCTAGTAGGTGCAGGTGAAACCATCGAGTTGGTAGCAAAACACCTCTCTGCTAATGGCTGTACTAAAATGATTGTGGCTAACCGAACTCGTGAGCGTGCTTTAGGTTTAGCCGAAGAGTTTGGTGCTGAGGTGATCAGCTTGAACGAGATCCCAGACCACCTCAATAAGGCGGACATCGTGATTAGCTCGACAGCGAGTCCTCTGCCGATTATCGGTAAAGGTATGGTTGAGACCGCACTTAAACAGAGAAAACATCAACCTATGCTGCTGGTTGATATCGCGGTACCTCGTGATGTCGAAGCAGAAGTGGGCGATCTTAACGACGCCTACCTATACACGGTTGATGACTTACAATCGATTGTTGATGGCAACATAGAACAACGCAAGGTTGAAGCGATTCAGGCTGAAGCGATTGTAAGTGAAGAGAGCGCCGCCTTTATGAGCTGGATGCGCTCATTGCAAGCGGTGGATAGCATTCGTGAGTACCGAAAGTCAGCGAATGAAATCAGAGAAGAATTATTAAGTAAGAGTTTACAATCACTGGCTGCGGGCGGTGATCCTGAGAAAGTCTTGCTTGAGCTGAGTAATAAGCTCACAAACAAATTGATCCATGCTCCAACACGCGCACTACAAAGTGCAGCTGAGCAAGGAGAACCTGCGAAATTAACGGTCATTAGACAGAGTTTGGGCTTAGAAGACCCTCAATAAATTTAGACCTCCAAAAAGATAAGACGAATATGAAAGCCTCGATTCTAGTAAAGCTTGAAACACTTGTTGAACGCTACGAAGAAGTTCAACACCTGCTTGGTGATCCAGATGTGATCGGTGATCAAAACAAATTCCGTGCACTATCGAAAGAGTACTCTCAGTTAGAAGAAGTGACTAAGTGCTTCCAAGCTTACCAGCAAGCGCAAGACGATCTAGAAGCTGCCGAAGATATGGCACAAGAAGACGACGAAGAGATGCGTGAAATGGCGCAGGAAGAGATTAAAGAAGCGAAAGAGGCGATTGAGCGCCTGACTGATGAGCTTCAAATCCTACTGCTACCAAAAGATCCAAACGACGAGCGTAACTGTTTCCTAGAGATCCGTGCCGGTGCTGGTGGTGATGAAGCAGGTATCTTCGCGGGCAACCTGTTCCGTATGTACTCTAAGTTTGCTGAGAAGAAAGGCTGGCGCGTTGAAGTGATGAGCAGCAATGACTCAGAGCAAGGCGGCTACAAAGAGATGATCGCTAAAGTAAGCGGTGAAGGCGTTTACGGCGTGATGAAATTTGAGTCAGGCGGTCACCGTGTTCAGCGTGTACCAGAGACAGAATCTCAAGGTCGTGTACACACTTCTGCGTGTACAGTAGCTGTTATGCCTGAAATCCCAGAAGCGGATCTTCCAGAAATTAAAGCGGCAGACCTGAAAATTGATACCTTCCGTGCATCAGGCGCGGGTGGTCAACACGTTAACACCACGGACTCTGCAATCCGTATTACTCACTTGCCAACAGGTACAGTGGTAGAGTGTCAGGACGAGCGTTCTCAACACAAAAACAAAGCGAAAGCGATGGCCGTTCTTGCTGCGCGTATTGTACAAGCTGAAGAAGAGCGTCGCGCTGCCGAAGTATCAGACACGCGTCGTAACCTACTAGGCTCGGGTGACCGTAGTGACCGTATCCGTACTTACAACTACCCACAAGGTCGTGTTTCTGATCACCGTATCAACCTAACACTTTACCGTCTGAACGAAGTGCTAGAAGGCGACCTACAAAGCCTGGTTGATCCAGTACTGCAAGAGCACCAAGCTGACCAACTTGCTGCGCTAGCTGAGAACAACTAAACCCTATGCAATCTGCCTATACGGTTGAAAGTGCATTAAAAGCAGCAATCGTACAGCTTCAAGAGGGCGAGAATACTTCGCCCTCTATTGATGCCGCTGTGCTGCTTTGCCACACGCTTGATAAACCTCGTTCCTATCTTCTTACCTGGCCAGAAAAACATCTGACTCTCGAACAAGAACAGCATTTCAATAAACTGCTAACGCGCAGACTCACCGGAGAGCCGGTCGCGTATATTGTCGGTGAGCGAGAGTTTTGGTCGTTACCTCTGAAAGTTTCTCCTTCAACTTTGATTCCTCGACCTGACACTGAGCGTTTGGTTGAAGTCGCGTTGGATAAAACATTCGGTAAGGCAGGTGACATCCTTGATTTAGGTACAGGGACAGGGGCGATTGCATTGGCACTCGCATCTGAGATGCCTAATCGCAATGTGACTGGGATTGACCTGCGTCCTGAAGCGCAACAACTCGCTAGCGAGAATGCGGAACGCCTTAACATCACCAACACCACTTTTTTAAATGGTAGTTGGTTTGAGCCGTTATCTGAAAACAGTCGCTTTTCATTGATAGTATCGAACCCACCTTACATCGAGAAAGATGACCCACATCTGTCTCAAGGGGATGTGCGTTTCGAACCTATCACAGCGCTGGTTGCGGAAGAGAAAGGGTTAGCTGACATCAAGCATATTGCCGACAATGCTCGCCACTATCTAGAAGCAGATGGTTGGTTGGCATTTGAGCACGGTTACGATCAAGGAGATGCGGTTCGCGAGATCATGCAGGCCTTGGGTTATTTAGACGTCATGACAGAAAAAGACTATGGCGGAAATGATAGAGTCACTTTGGGACGCTATCTACCTTAGTGTCGGTGTTAGATAAAACGCCAATAAAAGAAATTAAAGGGATATCATGTACGAAGGTTTAAAACATTTTCACTTATTGACGGTTGGGCTTAGTGCTCTACTACTGTCAGTTCGCTACGCGCTTATGATGGCAAATTCTCCAATGCTTAAGCATCCATTCTTGCAGCGCTTCCCACATATCAACGACTCACTACTGCTGTTGTCTGGTATTGGTCTGATCTTTATTACTGGTTTTATTCCATTCACACCGGCAGCGCCTTGGTTAACAGAGAAGCTGACTTGCGTTATGGCATACATCGCACTGGGCTTCTTTGCGCTTAAGTTCGGTAAAAACAAGTTGCTTAGAACCTTTTCGTTTTTCGGCGCATTAGGCTGGTTGGCGATGGCAGGTAAGATTGCTGTGACTAAAGTTCCAACATTCTTCGGCTAATTATCTCCCTGTTTAGGTTAGTTATCTTAGTATTTCGGTTAATTATCTATGTACGAATTTTTTGACGAAGACTTTGACCAGTTAGAGTTGGTGGAAGGTGCTTTGATCTTAAATAAAGCGGTAAACCCTGAGACTCAAGACAAGTGGGCAGAGCTAGAACTGGCTCGACTGCTGAGTGATGCTGAGCAAGCATTGGTGCATGAGACAGACGAACAGCAAAAGTTTGAATCTTTTATTCGCCTATTCTTTTATGAGTGGGGCTTTGCTGGAGATAAAGAGGCGTATTTCTCTTCAGATAATGCGTTTATTGATAAGGTGTTAGAGCGCAAGAAGGGCGTGCCTGTGAGTTTAGGTGCTATCTTTTTGTATCTAGGACGTAAGTTGGGTTTCCCTGTCGATGGTGTCTCTTTCCCAACGCAATTTCTACTCAAGGTTACTTGGTACGATCAAGCTCCTGTCTACATCAACCCTTACAATGGCGAGTATGTTGGACAACAAACCCTGCGCGCTTGGTTGATTGGTCATGATGGTCCGCTGGCTGAAGTGAAGAGCGAACATCTTGAAGTTGCTGATCACCCAACCATTATCGGTAAGTGGTTAGCGCTTTTGAAAAGCGCGTTGCTGCGAGAAGAGCGCTATACTCTTGCACTGAAGTGTACCGATTTGGCTCTGACTTTTGTGCCAGATGATCCGTATGAAATTCGCGATCGTGGTTTTATCTATCAGCAACTTGATTGTCACCAAATCGCAGCGACTGACTATCAGTATTTTATTGACCAATGCCCAGATGACCCTGCATCTGAGTTACTTAAATCTCAAGTGAACGCGATGAACGAAAAAGTCGTTGTGGTTCACTAATTAATAATTATCTAGAGAGAATATGATGGAACAGAAAACAGTTCACATTGGCGATATGCCAATTGCAAACGACAAGCCATTTACGCTATTTGCGGGTATGAATGTTCTTGAGTCTCGCGATCTAGCGATGCAGATCTGTGAACACTACGTAAAAGTGACTGAGAAGCTTGGTATCCCTTACGTATTTAAGGCGTCTTTTGATAAAGCGAACCGCAGCTCTGTACACTCATACCGTGGTCCAGGCATGGAAGAAGGTCTTAAGATTTTCCAAGAGCTGAAAGATACGTTTGGCGTAAAAATCATCACTGATGTTCATACTGAAGCTCAAGCACAACCAGTAGCAGACGTCGTTGATGTGATTCAGCTTCCTGCGTTCCTAGCTCGTCAAACTGACCTAGTTGAAGCGATGGCTAAGACAGGCGCTGTAATCAACGTGAAGAAACCTCAGTTCATGAGCCCTGGTCAAGTTGGTAACATCGTTGATAAGTTTGCTGAGTGTGGTAACGAAAACATCATCCTTTGTGAGCGTGGCTCGTGCATGGGTTACGACAACTTGGTTGTCGATATGCTTGGCTTTGGTGTAATGAAAAAAGCGTCAAACGGTAGCCCAATCATCTTTGACGTGACTCACTCACTGCAGATGCGTGACCCTTCAGGTGCGGCATCGGGCGGTCGTCGTGAGCAGACTGTTGAACTTGCAAAAGCAGGTTTAGCTACAGGTATCGCTGGTCTATTTATTGAAGCGCACCCGAACCCAGATCAAGCACGTTGTGATGGTCCTTCGGCACTTCCATTGGATAAGCTAGAGCCGTTCTTAGCACAAATGAAAGCACTTGATGATTTGATCAAAGGTTTCGATCATATCGACATTAAATAGTCGTAACTAAAGAACAAAAAGCCGGCATTGAGCCGGCTTTTTTTGTATCTATGGTTTGTGTGATTGTATAGATAAACTTTCGTCATTCACGCTGAAATGATGAGGGTTGATATGTTATATCGTAACAATAAGTGTTTGATAATAATTATAAATTTAACTTAAGTTACCTTAACTTGTTGATTGGTTAATCAATATCACAAATGGCTCGAAAACGCATGAAAACGTTTGCCTGTGATCACTTATTGACTGAAATGCAACTTTGTTTGTTTGTTACACAATCGAAAGCTGATTAAGGTGATCTATCCTACATAAATATGAAATCACTCTGTTAGGTTTACCTTCTTAATTTAAACTACTTCAAGTTTTACTATCCTTTAACGACGTTTGCCAAACAAGCGTCCGTTTAATCTGGATGATTTTAAAGCAGTGGATTCCCCTAAAAAGTTCAAAGGTATGACAATGAAGCAACGCCTTATTCTAAAGACAGCACTCAGTGCTGCGATCCTAGCAACTCTTGCTGGTTGTGCATCTCAACCAGCTCAAGAGTGGGAAAACGATAAAACTTACAAGCTAACTGTTCTGCACACTAACGACCACCACGGTCGCTTCTGGCAGAATAAATACGGTGAGTACGGCATGGCCGCTCGTAAGACTCTAATCGATGAGCTTCGTGAAGAGATTCGTGCAGAAGGTGGTAGCGTGCTGCTTCTATCTGGTGGTGACATCAACACTGGTGTTCCAGAGTCAGACCTACAAGATGCTGAACCAGATTTCAAAGGCATGAACAAGATCGGTTACGATGCAATGGCATTGGGTAACCACGAGTTTGATAACTCTCTAGACGTGCTAGCTAAACAGATCGATTGGGCAAACTTCCCAATGCTATCTGCAAACATCTACGATAAAGCGACAGGTGAGCGCAAGTTCCAAGCTTACGAAATGTTTGAGAAGCAAGGCATCAAGATCGCTGTTATTGGTCTAACGACAGAAGATACAGCTAAGATCGGTAACCCTGAGTTCATCGCTGGCATCGACTTCCGTGACCCGAAAGAAGAAGCGAAAGAGCTGATTGCTGAGCTTAAAGAGACAGAAAAACCGGATCTTATCTTCGCAGTAACTCACATGGGTCACTATGAAAACGGTCAACGTGGTGTTAACGCACCGGGTGACGTTGCTCTAGCTCGCTACCTAAACGAAGGTGACCTAGACATGATCGTTGGTGGTCACTCTCAAGAGCCTGTATGTATGGAAGGCCCGAACGTGGCGAAGAAAAACTTCAAGCCAGGTGACGAGTGTAAGCCAGACGTACAAAACGGTACTTACATCGTTCAAGCTCACGAGTGGGGTAAATACGTAGGCCGTGCTGATTACGAATTCCGTAACGGCGAACTAGAGATGGTAAGCTACGACCTGATCCCAGTTAACCTGAAGAAGAAGGTTAAGATCGACGGTAAGAAACAACGTGTTCTTATCCAAGACGAGATTGCACAAGATCCAGAACTACTAGAGTTCCTACGTCCGTTCCAAGAGCAAGGCCAAGCACAGCTTGAAGTTAAGATTGCTGAAACAAATGGCAAGCTTGAAGGTGACCGTAACGTTGTTCGTTTCCAACAAACAAACCTTGGTCGTCTGATCGCAACATCTCACATGGAGCGTGCTAAAGCTGACTTCGCTGTGATGAACTCTGGTGGTGTTCGTGACTCTATCGAAGCGGGTGAAGTAACGTACAAAGACGTACTAACGGTTCAACCATTTGCAAACATCCTAACTTACACTGACATGACTGGTGCTGAAGTACTGGATTACCTAAATGTTGTTGCAACGAAACCAATTGATTCTGGTGCTTACGCTCAGTTCGCTGGTATCTCAATGACAGTAGAAAACGGCAAGGTTTCTAACGTATTCATCGGTGGTAAGCAACTTCGTCTAGACGAAACGTACCGCTTCACTGTACCAAGCTTCAACGCTGCGGGCGGTGACGGTTACCCTAAACTAACGGGTCACCCAGGTTACGTAAACACTGGTTTTGTTGACGCTGAAGTACTGAAAGAGTACCTAGAAGCAAACAGCCCAGTAGACGTAAACGCGTACGCACCATCTGGTGAAATGGTTTACAAATAATTAGGTAAATCGAGAGTTTAGATTGACTCTCAGCGCCTGATAATTTTAACTAAAGCGATGCTTCGGCATCGCTTTTTGTTTATCTGATATTTGGAAAAACCATGACACCGGCCATCAATCTTGCAAAGAAGAAAAAAGTTACTCATGCCATCCACCAGTATGACCACGATCCAAGTCATGACAGCTATGGGTTAGAGGCTGTGGAAGCGTTGGGACAAGACCCAAAGAAAGTCTTTAAAACATTGCTTTTCTGCTTGAATGGTGTTGCCAAAGATCTCGCAGTAGCCGTGATTCCTGTCGACCAGAAGCTGAACCTGAAATTGGCTGCAAAAGCGGCCAAAGGTAAAAAAGCCGAGATGGCCAACCCTGAGATTGCGCAGAAGACAACCGGCTATGTTGTTGGTGGAATTAGTCCTCTTGGTCAAAAGAAGGCGCTACCAACCTTCATCCACTCCAGTGCAGAGCCTCAAGAAACCATCTGTGTCAGCGCGGGGAAACGAGGTTTAGAGATTGAGTTGGCGCCAAGCGACCTTGCCAAACTGACTCGAGCTCAATTTGTTGATTTGTGTCTGTAGGCGATTCAACATACTCTCTTCGAATACAAAAATGCCCACTAGAGTTAGTGGGCATTTTTTATTATTCAGCTTGCTATTTCTTGAGGCTTAATGTGCCGCCAACGCGTTTCTTCGGCGCTTGGTTTGTCTCTTGTCTGCGATCGTTTGTCGGCTTGCTATGAGGACGAGAAGGCGCTTTACCACGGCTATTATTGCGCTCTTGGTCTTGACGATTCGTACGTTGACGCTCACCACGTTGCTGGTCGTCACCGCTAGATGGACGTTTACCACGCTTAGAGTTTGGCGCATGACGGAATTCATCGGCATTATTACCTTTGAATGTGCGTGGGCGGTTCTCTTTCTGATTGCGACGCGCTCTAGAGCCTTGGTTCTCTTCTCGGCTATCAAACAGTTTCGCATCGGTTGCTTTACGAATGCGTTGACCTTTAGCATTCAGTTTCGACGCTTCTTCTGTGCTTACTGAGCCCTCACACATTGCTAAGATTTCAGCGATCTCGTCATCACTTAGGTAGCGCCATTTACCATTAGGAATACCATCAAGTGAAATGTTCATGATACGCACACGACGTAGCTTGAATACCTCGTAACCTAAGGCTTCACACATACGACGAATCTGACGGTTCAAGCCCTGAGTTAGAGTAATACGGAAAGAGAATTTGGTCTCTTTTTCCACCTTACATGGCAGAGTAACGGTGTCTAGGATTGGTACGCCAGACGCCATTTTCTTCAAGAATTCGCCTGTGATTGGCTTATCAACACGAACTACGTATTCTTTCTCGTGGTTGTTGCCTGCACGAAGGATCTTGTTGACGATATCGCCGTCGTTGGTCAGGAAAATCAAACCGTCTGAAGGTTTATCAAGACGACCAATTGGGAAAATACGTTTATGGTGGCCAACAAAGTCGACAATGTTCCCTGGGATATCACGTTCAGTAGTACAAGTGATACCGGTTGGCTTGTTTAGAGCGATATAGATAGGCTTCTCTTTCGAGCGAACAGGTTTGCCATCAATCTCTACGTCATCTCCGGGTAGGACTTTTGTTCCCATTTCTGGTGTTTTACCATTGATGGTGACACGGCCGGCATCAATCAGCTTGTCGGCTTCACGGCGTGAGCAAAAGCCAGTTTCACTGATGTATTTATTGAGACGTTTCGCTTGGGATTCTTGTGACATGATTTTCTCTTAGCGTTTCACAACGGAATATAGGTAAACAAAAAGCAACTACCGAGTAGTTGCTTTCTGAGTATGTATCTTTAACTGCGCATAATTTTAGCATCTAGTGTGAGCTTGAGCACGAATTAAATTTTCTGAGCTAACTCATGCGCTTTTGATGTCTTTCTCGGTTTTCTAACTTTTTATCGTCACTTTTTCTTAGCATCACATACACCGCGCCCGTGCCGCCATGGAACTGCTGCGCAGAGTGAACACATTGCACGTCATTAATCTGCGATAACCAGTTTGCGACGTAGCTTTTCATCATTGCTGGTGGGTTAGAGCGTTCCCCCTTACCATGAACAATAATCACAGTACGAATATCCATACGTAGACATTGACGCAAGAAAGAGAGGATCTCGTTACGTGCATCTTTAAGCGTTTTTCGGTGCAGGTCTAGTTTGGCTTGAATTGGGTACTTTCCTAAGCGCAGCTTTTTGTATACGCCATCTTGCACACCATCTTTTTTGTACTCCACGATATCTTCAGGTTTCAACATCGGAGAGTAGTCTAGAGAGAGGTAATCTTTTTCATCGTCAGAGAGCCACATTGCCGCTTCGCGCTTAGCAAGGTGAGATTCGGTGACTCGGTGAACTTTTTGATGCTCCGCGGTATCTTGGTCAATACGCTTAACGTCGCCCATCATTTGTTGGAATAGATCTAGGTCGTCATCATGAGACATAGTGGTTATCTCAAGTTGGAGAGGGATAAAGAAAGTATACCTAAGTTATGGGGTGGTTCAAAAACGAAAAAACCGGAGCAGACAATATTAGTCAGCTCCGGTGCAAAGCATCTTTAAGTCCCAACTTAAACAGGTTGGTGATTAAGGCTTGGCGACTCTAGTGAGGAGATTTGTCGGTCATAACCTTGTAAATGAAGAAGCCTCCATAAAACATCATGAGACCAAGAGCCCCGAAGATTACTATCATTGAAGATAGTCCCACTGCATTACCAAATAGGAGATCTAGCCAAAAGTCCATGTGTATACCTCAAAGTTATGTGACACGTATAATTCTATTAACTGAACCTATCGGTTTACTGATCTGGATCAATCCTGTTGCATAAGTTAAATCTTTGTTGGCGAGTGTGTGTATTTGGTCACATTCTCATCGTGCTTGGTTGTCTTTTGTTCGAACGGTATAATATTGAAGGAAATAATGAAAAAAGCGCTTGCGGATAAACTCAGATTCCGTATTATACGCTCCATCGACAGGCAATGAGCCAGTTAGATATCTCGGTGAATAGCGCAGCTTGGTAGCGCATCTGGTTTGGGACCAGAGGGTCGGGGGTTCGAATCCCTCTTCACCGACCACATTAAAGAAAGCCGTAGCAGAAATGCTACGGCTTTTTTGCATTTACACTTACTGTTTCGATTTGGTTTAGACCCAGAGCGTGGGGGCAGGTACGCCAGTCCGATGGAATGCCAGTCCAATCGAATTCCTCTTCACCGACCACATTTAGAAAGCCTGTTCAATGAGCAAGCTTTCGTCGTTTCGGGATGTAGGAAATAGGATTAGAGCCCTGGCGGGGTTCGTCTGATGTTCAAAATAAGCTCTTCACCGGTTACATTGAAGAAAGCCGTAGCCCTCTTTTCATAATAGATAGGTGCTACGGCTTTTTTGCATTTGAAATCTTATAACTTTCTAGTTATACGTCATTCCCTAGAGTGACGAAGGAGCGAGTAGGGAATCTCCTCCCATCGTATAAAGAAAAGGGCTGACCTAGCAGGCCAACCCTTCAAGTTCATCTTTTCTAGTCATACACACTATTTCACATCACATGTGATGTCTTTAATCGGTGTTTCTGATGTTTCAAAGCAAACATAAGCATCGATTGGGTTGTTCGGACCAACACGAATATAACCCGCTTTAACCGCATCTTCGTCGAACGTAATGGAGTGCGAGTGGCTCATTTGGTTGTCGAAGTAGGTGGCTTCAAAATGGTTGCTCATCTGATCGGCAATACGATTTCGCGTCGTTGATGTTGAGAAGGTCACAGTGGCGCAGCGCATTGGTGGTTTTTGAGTGATAAGAAATTGGCCACTCTCTTTATCTAATACGCCGCCACTGATCTCCGGTTGAATGTCTACAGGTTGAAACTGTTCAATATGACAAGTCTCTTTTGCGGAGACGATGGCCGGTAGAAAAATAAAAAGACTCAATGTAGTTTTTAGGAAAATGGATTTCATTGACGTTACGCCTTGTCTAAATCGAGCGCAATATAATAGCACCACGACGGTGCTATTCATTGTGAGGATTAGGTCAATCAGGTAATGATTTTATAATGAAAAGGTCATCACTAAGTGAATGATTACGGTAGCCCTTATTCCATACTGCATTGCGCTTGTTCGCTCTTCGACAATTGAGCAATGCCAAAACCGTGTGCCTTTAATAAATCAATAAGGCTCTGTTCACCGATGAGGTGCATTGCACCAACCACAACTAAATACGTTGCCTCTTGTTTTAGCTTCCAATTGTTACTGCTCAGCTTATCAGCCCAGTCAAGATTGCGATCGGTAAGAAACGCTGCGGTTAGCTCCGGTGACATAGCGGCCAGTTCGGCAATGTGCTCTAGGTTTTTCTTGTCTCCAGCTTTCCAGCTATCGATTAAGCAGCGGGTTGCTTTGCCTGTTTCATCGAATTCCTCAATAGAGCTTAGTAATAGGTCTTTGCCGCCTTCTTTACCTTGAGCAATCAAATCAATTTGAAATTGCAGTGACTCTAAAGTAATGAGTGGTTTATCAAGCTTCTCTGCAAGAGCTGCAATATGAGCGTCGACACCAAACTGCGGTAGATAACCTAACTGTTCAAACTGCTTCATTTGCACTGTTAGCGCTGAAGCCCAAGGTGGTGAGAGTAATAATTGTTGATGAGGCAAATTGAGGGACTTGGCGATCTGTTTAAACTGTGCCTCTTGACTGTCATCGAGCACGTCAGCGGTTGTTATTGTCGTTGAAGGGTACTTTAAGCCTCCGGATTGTTTGAGGTCAGCCTCCAAGATAAGCCCATCACTACGCTTAAGCGCATCATTGATTGGCTCAGGAAGTGGATACATAGATTTATCTCCGGCATGCACAGAGCCAAAGATGATGAATTCAAGTTGACCTTTTTTCGCCTGCCAAAACAGAGGCTCTGCCATGGCTGTTGAGCACGCTGTACAGAATAGAACAATAAAGCTGAGTATTTGGCGCACATTGGCTCCTTAATTCATTGTAGTCGCTCGTTAAAATCCATTTTGACGTTGGTTTTTAACGTAATTTTATTAGAGATTAATCACGTTATAGCGATAAAAAATCCGCTCATTGATTTGACTTTAAAAATACCACAGTGAAATGCGGTGAGTAATCTATCAATTTTGACCTAGAATCTGTGAAGTGATTCCCAATATTTACGTCAAAACAAAAATGACGGATTGTTCGATTTTTGTAAGTTTATGATTTTAAAGTTTTTATACTTTTTATCCTCTGCCCGTGTTTGAAGTCGATCACTTTCTTGCTCTGATTTAATTCACGGCGAAAAATAACGTCATATAGTGAATTCATCTTTTTGGAGGCGCACTTATTTGCTTCCACTCAATTTTAACTTATGGGTGAATACGATGTTGAAGAGAAACTTACTATCAGTCGCAGTTTTGGCCGGTCTATCAGGGTGTGCTGCTACACAATCGACAGAGCAACAAGTCGTAAATACGTTGGCAGACAATCTTGATGTTCAATATGAGGTGCTGACAAATCATGGCGCGAATGAAGGCCTTGCATGTCAAGATTTAGGCGCTGAATGGGCATCTTGTAATAAGGTAAACATGACGCTGGTTAACCAAGGTGAAGCGGTTGACTCTAAAGACTGGGCTATCTACTTCCACAGCATTCGTTTAATCCTAGATGTTGATAATGAGCAGTTCAAAATTACTCGTGTAACGGGTGACCTACATAAACTAGAACCTACAGATCAGTTTGATGGCTTTGCAGCGGGCGAAGAAGTTGTCCTTCCACTGGTTGGCGAATACTGGCAGCTATTTGAAACTGACTTTATGCCGGGCGCTTTTGTAACCGCGCCAAACGCCGAACCAAAAATGATCGCTTCTCTTAACACTGAAGATGTTGCGTCTTTCGTGACTGGCCTTGAAGGCAATAACCTAAAACGTACTCCCGATGACAACAATGTAATGGCGACCGCGGTGACGCGCTTTGAAAAGAACGCTGATCTTGTCGCTCAAGATGTTTCAACGACGCTATTGCCTACACCGATGTCTGTAGAGGTTGGTGAAGGTAACGTCGACATTGCTGGTGGCATTGCTCTACCAAAAGACGCTTTTGATGCTGAACAATTTGCGGCATTAGAAGCTCGTGCAGATGTGGTAAACCTAGATGTGAGTGGCGACCTTCCTGTAAGTGTTGCTGTTGTTCCTACTCAATTTAAGGGTGATTTGGCGAAGTCTGGTGCTTATGACTTGAGCATCTCGAAAGAGGGAATTGCGATTACAGCATTCGACAAAACGGGTGCTTTCTACGCGGTTCAGTCTATTTTTGGCCTAATAGACAGCCAGAACGTTGAATCTTTACCACTGCTTTCTATTCAAGATGCACCGCGCTTTGATTACCGTGGTGTGATGGTGGATGTAGCTCGTAACTTCCACTCTAAAGACGCAATTCTTGCGACGCTAGATCAAATGGCAGCGTACAAGATGAACAAACTACACCTTCACCTAACCGATGATGAAGGCTGGCGTTTGGAAATCCCGGGTCTGCCTGAGCTGACAGAAGTGGGCGCTAACCGTTGTTTTGATTTGGACGAGAAAAGCTGTTTATTGCCTCAGCTTGGTTCTGGTTCAACCACAGATAACTTTGGCTCTGGCTTCTTCAGCAAAGCAGACTACGTGGATATCTTGAAGTACGCGAAAGCTCGTAACATTGAAGTAATTCCTGAAATCGATATGCCAGCACACGCTCGTGCAGCAGTGGTATCAATGGAAGCGCGTTACGACCGTCTAATGGAAGAAGGTAAAGAAGCAGAAGCGAACGAATACCGTTTGATGGACCCTCAAGACACATCGAATGTAACGACGGTTCAGTTTTACAACAAGCAAAGCTTCATCAACCCATGTATGGAATCATCAACTCGTTTTGTTGATAAGGTGATTTCAGAAGTGGCAGCAATGCACCAAGAAGCTGGCACACCGTTAACCACATGGCACTTTGGTGGTGATGAAGCGAAGAACATTAAGCTTGGAGCAGGTCTGCAAGATATCAACGCAGAAGATAAAGTGAGCTGGAAGGGTAACATTGATTTGTCTAAACAGGACAAGCCATTCGCACAGTCTCCGCAATGTCAGACTCTGATTGCTGACGGTACAGTGAGCGACTTTGGTCACTTACCAAGCCACTTTGCTGAAGAAGTGTCGAAGATTGTGGCAGAGAAGGGCATTCCAAATTTCCAAGCTTGGCAAGATGGCCTGAAATACAGCGAAGGTGAAAAGGCGTTTGCTACCGAAAACACCCGCGTAAACTTCTGGGACGTTCTATATTGGGGCGGTACATCATCTGTATACGAGTGGTCTAAGAAAGGTTATGACGTGATCGTTTCGAACCCAGACTATGTCTACATGGATATGCCATACGAAGTCGATGCAAAAGAGCGTGGTTATTACTGGGCAACGCGTGCAACAGATACGCGTAAGATGTTTGGTTTTGCGCCAGAGAACATGCCTCAGAACGCAGAGACCTCTGTAGACCGAGACGGTAACGGCTTTACTGGTAAAGGTGAAATCGAAGCGAAACCATTCTATGGCCTATCAGCACAGCTTTGGTCTGAGACAGTACGCAACGATGAGCAATACGAGTACATGGTATTCCCTCGCGTACTAGCAGCCGCTGAGCGTGCATGGCACCGTGCTGATTGGGAAAACGACTACAAAGTGGGTGTTGAATACTCGCAAAGCTCTAACCTAGTAGACAAAGCTGCGCTAAACCAAGACTACAACCGCTTTGCGAACGTACTTGGTCAACGTGAACTGGCTAAGTTAGAAAAAGCGGGCATTGACTACCGCCTACCAGTTCCGGGTGCGAAAATTGAGTCGGGTAAACTGGCGATGAACGTTCAGTTCCCAGGTGTAGAACTGCAATACTCTGCAGACGGTGAAATCTGGCTAACGTATGACGATAACCAACGACCAAGTGTTGAAGGTGAAGTTTACATCCGCTCTATTTCAGAAAGTGGTGAGCGAGCAAGCCGAGTGACCACGGTAAAGTAACCACATAATTCAGTTTAATGACAAAGCTCCCTTTTCATAGGGAGCTTTTTTTGTTGCTGGCTGAACCGGAATCTTAAAGCTGGGCTGTCAGGTTCGATTATTCCTTGAACATTATGCTTTTGGTCTGATCCATAACCATGGTGATGGAGATCTCATTATTTTCGATAAAAAATAAGTCTACTATAAAAAAGTCTCAAATCAGTGTGATAGAGCGATTCAAAACCGTCTGAAGATTTCGTATTTATGTGATCTAAAACGGTTTTTACATTGTGTGCATGGTTTTTATCTATTTTTACTTTTTATAACTAATTGAAATTAAAGTTAAAAATAACTTGTTGTTTTTTGACGGTGAGGAAGATCACTGGGGTGATTCTTTTATTTTGAAACGCAAATTAATTCGAGCAACATAGATTTCATGCCAGGGAGGCAACCCATTACTCAAGCGGTGAAGGTGAATGATGTACCGAAGATATGCCGCTGAAAAAATCAAATTAAGGCAGTTTACTATGAAAAAAATTATCGCTCTAAGTGCTCTATCTCTTGCTTTCGCTTCTAGCGCTTTCGCTGGTTCTTCTTACGTGACAGGTAATGTTCAGTTTCACTCTGATTTCCAACCAAACGCGACTTCTACTCTAGAAGCGGGCCATACGTTCGATTCAGGTACAACGCTTCTAACGGAGTTTGATGGTATTTCTCTTGGTAAGTACGATGACGATGCTCTGCAAGATAACAACATTGGTAACTCTCCTTACATCACTTTAGGTGTTGAGCAAATGTACAACATCAACGACAACCTATGGGTTGCTGCAGGTTACCATCACCTACTAAATAACGGTGAAACAGTTCAATACCGTCCACTAGTTAAGATCGGTTACAACTTCGATAACGGCATCTCAATCAGCAACCGTACTCGTTACCACGCAATGGAAGATAGCAACGCAGATGACCAAACTCGTTTCGATAACCGCATCGGTTACGCAGTAAATGATGAGTTATCGCTTAGCTACAATAACGTATATGTAATGAGCGACGCAAACAACACAATGGACCACGAGTTACGTGCAACTTGGACTCGCCAAGGTGTTCAACCTTACTTCGAGTACCGCAACCAAGCTGACAACGAAAACAACGCATTCGTATTCGGTGCATCTTACGGCTTCTAATTGAGCTTGAGCGGCAAGATCATGGTCTTGCCGTCTCTTCTGCACAACCGAAAGTAGAAGGGGAATCTGACATCAACAGCCCGGTTGATGCTATAAAAATTTGCTTTACTGTCCAAAGCAAAGAGCCTAGTTTGCATACCAAGTCTTGGGTTTGCAGTTACTAGGCTCTATTTTTCGTTTTAGGTGCTGAGACTTCTCACTTGATCTGCCTTAGCGCAAGGAAAGGTTAGTGTCCTTTGTAATGACGGTACTCAAATACCTGACCTTTCTCGTTGAAAGCGTATACCGAATACTCATCTTTCTGATCGCCATATTCCATACCCGGCGAACCCATTGGCATGCCCGGAACGGCAAGACCAACTGCGTTGCGTGGTGGGTTTTCTAAGAAAGCTTTGATGTCATCTGCTGGGATATGCCCTTCAAATACATAGCCATCGATCTCTGCTGTATGGCAAGAGGCGAGCTCTGGTGTTACGCCTAGTTTTTGTTTAACAGCGTTCATGTTGTCATGGAGCTTTTCTGTCACCGTAAATCCAGCTTCTTGCATGTGAACGGTCCAATCTGTACAGCAGCCACAGTATGGAGACTTGTGGTTAAGCACGTTGGCAGCCAATGCTTGGCCAGACATAAAAGTAAGCGCTGTGATAGTCAGAACTTTACGAATCATGGTGTACCTCATGAAGATAATCTTATTGGTTTTTATTATCTGTGGTTTTAAATAGTCGTAAGCGGTTTGCGTTACTTACAACGGTTATGGAAGAGAGAGCCATCGCAGCTCCCGCTACCACTGGGCTCAATAAGAACCCGAAAAATGGATAAAGCACACCCGCAGCAATTGGAATGCCTAGCGAGTTGTAAACAAATGCCCCAAATAGGTTTTGTTTCATGTTCTTCACCGTGGCTTGCGACAATTCAATAGCGTTGCTAACTGAAACCGGTGACGAATTAAGCAGTGTCATTTGAGCACTTTCGATGGCTACGTCACTGCCGCTGCCCATTGCGATACCGACATCGGCTTGAGCAAGTGCAGGGGCGTCATTGATACCATCGCCAACCATAGCAACTTGATTATAGCGCTGTTGCAGCTTCACGATATGTTCCGCTTTTTGGTCTGGTAATACGTCGGAGATGACATCATCAATTCCTAATTGAGCGCCAATCGCTTGAGCGACCGATTGGTTGTCACCAGTAAGCAGCACAGTATGAACGCCACGATTTTGTAATTGTTGAATCGCTAATTTGCTGTCGCTTTTCAACGTGTCAGACACGCCGATAATGCCTTTAAGTTGATCGTTTTGCGAGACAAAAATAGGGGTCCACGCTGCTTTGTTGCACGCTTCAATGGCATTTATAGCGATATCAAGTTGGATACCGCGGTTCTTCATAAAGCTTAACGATCCTACTTGTACCAGTTGGTCATCAATCTTAGCCTTTATGCCTTGGCCGCGTAGGTTTTCAAACTCTGACGTTGGCTGGATACCAAGATTTAAAGACTGCGCGTGCTGACAGATCGCTTTAGCAAGTGGGTGCTCAGAAGCAACTTCTAGGGAGTAGGCGAGAGTCATTAGGTCTGCTGCACTGATGTCGTAACTAAATACTTGTTGTACTTGAGGTTTACCTTCAGTCAATGTGCCGGTTTTATCGAAAACTACCGCATCGACCTTGCTTGCAGATTGCAGTACATCGGCATCTTTAATCAGTATGCCAAGCTCAGCAGCTTTGCCTACACCTACGGTAACTGACAGAGGTGTCGCTAATCCAAGCGCACACGGGCAAGCAATAATAAGAACTGTGGTTGAGACAACCAACATATAGCTTGCGCTTGGCTCAGGACCGAAAATAAACCAAATACCGGCTGCAACGGCGGCAATAACGACAACAACAGGTACAAATACCGCCGAAATAGAGTCGGCCAATTTGGCAATTGCTGGTTTGGTACTCTGTGCTTGGCGAACCATCTGAATAATACGAGCAAGCATGGTGCTCGAGCCTGTACCCGTCGTTTCAATTACAAGGGTGCCATCACCATTAATGGTGCCCGCTGATACCTTGTCGGCAATTTTCTTAATGTTCGGCAGAGATTCGCCAGTAAGCATCGACTCATCGACATAAGATTCGCCCGAGACAACTACGCCATCGATCGGCATCTTTTCACCGGGCTTCACTCGAATCTGCATACCGACTTCAATGGCTTCCACGGCAATAGACTGCTCTTTGCCATCAATAATTACGGTTGCCTGTTGAGGCTGCAAGTTGATTAGTGCTTGTAATGATTGAGTTGTGCGAGCCTTAGCTTTGGCCTCAATATAGTGACCTAGAGAGATAAGACCGATGATCATTGCGCTCGCTTCAAAATAGACATGACGCGATGCTTGAGGGAACCAGTTCGGTGCGATGACGACCAACATTGAATACAACCATGCAGCACCTGTTCCGAGCGCGACCAAGGTGTCCATTGTTGCTCGTTTATGCTGCAAAGATTGCCACGCATTGATAAAGAACTGTCGCCCCGAGGTCGCAAGCAGTCCCAAGCAGATGAAACCTATCAAGCCCCAACCGATCTGGTCATTGGTGCTTTCGATCATCATGCTACCGCCGAATACACCCCATGCCATCATAGGCACACCCAGAGCTAGTGCTGAGATCGAGTTGATCAGAAACGAACGCTGCAGTTTTGCATGCTGACGCTGCTGCTGTTCTTGCTGAGTTTGCGCATCTTCTACAAAGTCCGCTTGATAGCCTGCATCTTCTACGGCTTGCAGAAGCGGTTGTTCTATCTGATCACGGCTGCTCGAACTAAAGACGAGCGCGGTTTGCTCGGCGAGGTTTACTTGGACTCGTTCGATATGAGCGACGGACTTAAGCGCTTTTTCGACTGAAGAGACGCAGCTAGCGCAGGTCATCCCCTGCAAAACTAGATGATAAGAGTGTGCTTGCTCTGTTGCATCCAGAACCGGAGTATTCTCTGAGTTGGCTTCTTTTCTATCTTCAACGCTTTCCGCATCTTCTGAATATGGGCTTGCTTGATAACCAACTGCCTCTACACACTCGATAACCTCATCCTCAGAAAGCAGGGTGGTTAGTGTCAGTTCTGTTTTAGAAACATTGAATGAGCTAATCTGCGGGTGTTCTTGCAGAGCTATTGTGAGCTTGTTGACGCATTTGCCACAGCTCAAGCCAGACAGAGAGAGGTGCCACTGATGACCAATTGAGTAACCTAGCGTACCGATTTGCTCTGAAATCTCGCGGTAGCTTAAAGGTGTAACCACATCAATATAAGTAGGAGACAGGTCGTTGATGTTGGTATTTTCAACGTCACCGAGTAGATTACGCACTTTTTTCGCGCAACCCATGCAGTTTAAGCCGCTCAATGGGGTCATGTAATGGTTCATAGTGATACTCCAATTCTCATCTATGGCTAAACATAAACCTTACCGTAAGGGTAAGGTCAACATTATTTCTTAAAATGTTGTTGAGAAGAGCTAACTGAAACGTGGAAGTGGGCGTCTGTTGCTATAATGACTCAACTTGGAGGCAAGGTTTCTATTAAGAACCGAGTATTTATCGCTCACTACCGATTGTAGAATTGGATGGGAGTGATAAAATAGCGCCCAAATTTTAGGACTGGTGAGTAGCGCTCTATCCACCAGACACTGAACTGATCACCTACACAATCAAGGTATTTAAATGACGGTTAAAACTCGTTTTGCTCCTAGCCCAACTGGCTATCTTCACGTTGGTGGTGCACGTACTGCACTTTACTCTTGGCTATTCGCTAAAAACCAAGGCGGTGAATTCGTTCTACGTATCGAAGACACAGACTTGGAGCGTAACTCTCAAGAAGCGGTAGATGCAATTCTAGAGGGCATGCAATGGATGGGTATGGAGTGGGACGAAGGCCCTTACTTCCAATCTAAGCGTTTTGATCGTTACAACGAAATGGTTGATAAGCTACTTGCTGAAGACAAAGCATACAAATGTTACGCGTCTAAAGAGCTGCTTGATGAAATTCGTGCAGAGCAAGAAGCAAACAAAGAGATGGCTCGCTACGATGCAAACCACCCTAAAGTTGTTGCAGCGAACGCAGCAGCAAAAGAAGGTGATGCGTGCGTTATCCGTTTCCGCAACCCGAAAGAGGGCAGTGTAGTATTTGATGACCAAATCCGTGGTCGCATCGAAATCGCTAACAGCCAACTTGATGACCTAATTATTCGTCGTACAGACGGCGCTCCTACTTACAACTTCGTAGTAGTAGTGGATGACTGGGACATGGGTATCACACACGTTGTTCGTGGTGAAGACCACATCAACAACACACCTCGTCAAATCAACATCTATGAAGCACTGGGCGCGCCAGTTCCAACATTCGCTCACTGTGCGATGATCCTAGGTGATGACGGTGCGAAACTGTCTAAGCGTCACGGCGCTGTATCAGTAATGCAATACCGCGATGAAGGCTACCTGCCAAACGCACTAAACAACTACCTAGTACGTTTAGGTTGGTCTCACGGTGACCAAGAGATCTTCTCTCAAGAAGAGATGATTAACCTATTCAGCCTAGATGCAATCAGCAAGTCTGCGTCTGCATTCAATACTGAGAAGCTGCTTTGGTTGAACAACCACTACATCAAGACTTCTGAGCCTGAGTACGTTGCAAAATACCTGCAATGGCACCTAGACGAACAGAAGATCGATACAGCAAACGGCCCAGCTATCACTGAAGTGATCAAGCTAGTAGGCGAGCGTTGTAACACGCTTATCGAACTTGCTGAGCAATCTCGTTACTTCTACGAAGATTTCTCTGAGTTTGAAGCTGGCGCGGCTAAGAAGCACCTACGTGGTGTTGCTAAAGGCCCACTTGAGCTTGCTCTTGCTAAAGTTGAAGCGCTTGAAGAGTTCACAACAGCAAACATCAAAGACGGTGTGATTGCTGCAGTATGTGAAGAGCTAGAGATCGGCATGGGTAAAATCGGTATGCCACTTCGCGTAGCAGTAACAGGTGGCGGTCAGTCTCCTTCTGTTGATGCAGTGATGGAACTTGTTGGTAAAGAGCGCGTTATCGCTCGCATCAAGATGGCTCTTGAGTTTATCGCAGAGCGTGAAGCTAACGCTTAATTGAGCAATTGTTAGATTCAAAAAAGGGTCAGTAACTTGGTTACTGACCCTTTTTATTTAACTGAAACTTTTAAAGTTAAAGCTTCTCATCGGCAATCATTTGAGTCGCTTCTTGAGCCGTCTTCTTATCAAATAAGATGTCCATCATCGCTTTTATGCGTTCCATATCGTCGCCGAACTTAGATAAGTTGGCACTATTTGGTGCTTTAAACTCAACGTTACCCACGCGCTCTTGGCCTTGGTAAGCTGAGATCTTTGCGTCTGCAACGAAGGTTCTAAAGTCCCAGCTCCAGCGAGAGACATAGTCTAACGTGACTTCTTCTGGTTTGTGTTCAGAGCCGTCTGCGACAACCTTACATTTCACTTGGTTGTTCAAACACCAGTCGAGCATGGAATCAAGGAACACAGTGCGCGTCTTGGTATCTTCTACAATGGTGATGTTTTCAATGTTACTTGCTTCTGGCAGGGCGTTGCCAGAGTATTTAGGTGCGCTACAACCAGCCAGTAGCGCAACGGCGAATAGGATTAATGCATTCTTCATTATCGAGCCTAGATTTTCTTAAAGATGATAGAGGTGTTGATACCACCGAAGGCAAAGTTGTTGCTCATCAGGTAATCAACATCTAACTCGCGACCTTGACCTGTGATGTAATCAAGCTTACCGCACTGTTCATCCACATTTTCAAGGTTAAGCGTTGGACTGAACCAACCGCTGTGCATCATCTCTAGACTGAGCCATGCTTCAATCGCGCCACACGCGCCTAGCGTATGACCAAAGTAACTCTTGAGCGAACTGATAGGCACTTCACCAAAGATGTTCGCGGTCGCGTTACTCTCGGCAATGTCACCTTTCTCTGTCGCGGTGCCGTGTGCTGAAACATAACCAATTTTGTCTGCAGCAAGGTCTGCATCTTTAAGGGCTTTTTCCATACAGATCTGCATGGTTTCCATTTGAGGCTGGGTCACGTGGGCGGCATCACAGTTGCTCGCAAAGCCGATGATTTCAGCATAAATCTTAGCGCCACGTGCTACCGCATGCTCGTACTCTTCAAGGATCAGAGTACCTGCACCTTCACCAATCACCAGGCCATCGCGCTCACTGTCGTATGGGCTTGGCGATTTCTTTGGTGTGTCGTTTTTCAAACTGGTTGCAAAAAGGGTATCGAACACCGCAGATTCTGTTGGGCAAAGCTCTTCACCACCACCAGCGACCATCACAGTTTGGTAGCCATGTTTGATCGCTTCATAAGCGTAACCGATGGCTTGGCTTCCGGACGTACATGCGCTGCTGGTAGGAATCACGCGGCCTCGTAGGCCAAAGAACAGACCTACGTTAACTGCTGCAGTGTGCGGCATCATCTGTACGTATGTGGTTGCTGTAATTGCTCGTGTCGATTTCTCGTTGAGCATGACACCAAAAGCACCAACCGCATCAGTACTGCCAGTTGAAGAGCCGTAAGCAATGCCTGTTTCACCGTTGGTTAATACGTCATGGCCAATTAAGCCTGCTTGCTCGAGAGCGTTCTCGGTAGCTACCGTTGCTAGGCGGGATACACGACCCATGCCACGAACTTGCTTGCGTTTGTAGTGCTTAGGCAGTTGGAAATCGTCAATCGGGGCAGCGAGTTTGGTATTGAGACCATCATATTGCTCAAAGCTTGGCATGTACTGAGTCGCGTTCTCGCACGCTTTTAGTTTTGGTTCAATTTCTTGCCAGTTGTTGCCAAAGGCTGTAACACCTGACATCCCCGTTACTACTACACGGCGGGTCATACTAAACCTCCATTTACAGAGATCACCTGACGAGTGACATAAGCGGCAATATCAGACATTAGGTAGCTCACCAAGCCTGCGACTTCTTCCGGCTCGCCCATGCGGCGTAGTGGAACTTGTGGTAGCGCGTGCTCTTTCACATGTTCATCAACCATACCGGTATCAATCAGACCCGGCGCGACACAGTTAACGGTAATTTTGCGTTTTGCCAGTTCAAGCGCTAGCGATTTGGTTGCACCAATAACACCCGCTTTCGCTGCACTGTAGTTAGTTTGACCGCGGTTACCCATGATGCCAGATACAGATGCTAGAGTGACAATTCGACCACCTTTGCGCTTTTGAACCATCGGCATTACACAAGGGTGAAGTACGTTGTAGAAGCTATCTAGGTTGGTATGGATAACGCCATCCCACTCTTCTTCTGTCATAGCAGGAAAAGCCGTGTCACGAGTAATTCCCGCATTATTTACTACGCCGTAGTAAGCACCGTGCTCGGCAATATCTGCTTCAAGTGTCTCTCGGCACTGTGTACGGTTACTGATATCAAACTGAATCAGACGGCCTGAGCCTCCTTCTGATTCAATTTGTCCTAGAGTCTCTTGAGCACCCTGCTTGTCACCCATATAGTGAACGGCAATGTGAAAGCCATCTTTGGCAAGTTGAATAGCAATGGCCTTACCAATACCTTTGCTGGCACCGGTGACTAATACTTGGCGAGTCATGACTGGCTCCTCGTTTTCATTTCTTGTAATTTTTGTTCTGTTGGCACGTAAACATTGAGTTGGCATTGAGCCACCAACTCACCTTGGTGTTCCATTTTTGCTGTGAACACCGCCATGCCGCTATCTTCCATCAATTGTTCTGCATAGATATCTAAGGTTTGGCCCTTAGTAAAATGGTCGCAAAGCGATTTGTATCGACGCGAACCTAAAAGAAAACCGATGGGAGGCTGCTCGCCTTGATTCAATGCATGATACCCAGACCATGCAGCGACAGACTGCGCCATAAACTCAATGCCTACATAAGCAGGCATAGTTTGAGATTCTAAATCGTAGAATAGATGATGTTCACCAATATCCACCTGGCAGTGAATCGCTTGTTCTTCAATCTTGATCGCTCTATCGATAAGAATCATCGGATCATCATGGGGAAGAAGTTGGTCTACCGAAGGTATATTAGTCATTTACTACACCAAAAATCAGGCTAATGTTGTTTCCACCAAAGGCAAACGAGTTGCTTAAGATGTTTTTTGATTTGAGCTTTTGGCAACAGTCTACCAAATCAATATCGATATCTTCAGCTTTATCCTGACATTTTTGTAAGGGAAGCGATAAATCGAAATTAAGGATATGCCATGCGATGGCGGCCTCTACTGCACTGGCCGCTCCGAGAGTGTGACCTGTCAGTGGCTTGGTTGAACTCACTGGTACCTTGTTTGGAAAGACGCGTGAGATAGCTTTACTTTCCATAGAGTCATTGAGTGGCGTTGCTGTGCCATGGGCATTGACATAGCCAATCTGTTCGGGCTTTAGCTCGGCATCATTGAGTGCTTTTAGCATTGCTTGCTCTGCACCATTGCCCTCCGGGTGTGGAGCTGAAATATGGTGAGCGTCAGAGCTATCGCCGCAACCGAGCAACGCGACGGATGGCTGTTTCGGTGTCTCTTTGCTCAGCAACATGAAGGCCGCTGCCTCACCTATATTGATACCTTTACGCTGAGCACTGAACGGTTGGCAATGCTCGGTAGATAAGGCTTCCAAGCCATGAAAGCCGTTTAAGGTTAGTTTGCATAGGGTGTCGACACCGCCAACAATGACAGCATCGACCATGCCTGAGTTGAGTAGTCTCTTAGCACTCAAAAACACGCGCCCACTTGAAGAGCAGGCGGTAGAGATAGCGTAGTTTGGACCTTGCAGATCGTAATAGTGGCTTACGAACTCGCTGATGTTGCCGAGCTCTTGTTTGGAATAGTGGAATGACTGAGGAAATTGTTCATTTTCTAACTTCTCAGTGAAAGCGAGTTCGCCATCTGAAATGCCGGATGTACTTGTCCCTATGACAACGGCAATTCGCTCATGTCCATATTTGGCTTTAGCTTGCTCGATCTCTGACTCTATTTGCGATAACGCAGATAAGGCGAGACGATTGTTACGCGAGTTGTAAGCCTCAAAAGGTGCGCGGATGTTTGGAAGCTCACCTTCAACTCGCCCGACGATAGTTGGCTGTCCATCATTTAACACGTCGAGTGCTTCCACCATATTAGAGCCGGCACCGCTTTGTAAGCGCTGATGAATCTCGTCGTGGTTGGCTCCCAAAGCGGAGTGAAAACCACAAGCATGAATGTAAATCGTCATAGTGTTTCGTTCTTCGTTGCTGGAGTGGTTAGGTTTGAGCTCAGGGTTTGGATATTGATGCGATAACCCTGTGTGAGATGTTCAAACACAATGTCTCCCTCTACTTTCTGTTGTTCATCTGTCGCAAAGTAGCGGATTTCGATGATCGGTGTGTCGCTCTCATCGTATACGACACGCTGGTTGGCTGTTTCAACAATGTGCCAACCTATGTCGCTCATCGAATTTTGCCATGCCTCTATTGGCCATAGCGTTAGCATGAGATTGAACAGTACTTGTTCTGGTGCTGGCAGGGAGTCATCGAGCCCGGTTAGTACCTGCGTCTCGATTGTATCATCTTGATACTGAAGAGATAAAATTCGGGTGCCCCAAGAGGAGAACCCTGCGAGTACTACCTTGTTTTGATTAACTTGCAGTTGTACCGGTAGCTGTTGTTGTGTTTCACCCCAGCTCGCCGCAATCAGTTGGCTCGCCGTCAATTCATAGCCGAGCTGTATGGGCTTAGGAAGCGCAACTTGTGTGCTTTCGTCAATGGTGACCATGGCTTGGCGAGTATTCTGTGGGCCAAGAGAACAAGCACTTAAAGTGATAGCCAGTGCAAAGGCTGCACAGATTTTCATCGTATATCGCCACGTTTTAAGATGCGGTAGAACCATTATTTTGTCCTTCTTTTCGCTAGATTACCTTCAGTTCCTATCGCCATTGGAGACAGTAACCAAGCCACAAATATGCCCGTAAGCACCGTGACACCAAAGCTATGAATAGCGTGAGTCTGGCTTAGGGATAACAACCCAAAAGAGAGAAGAGTGGTAATCCCAGAGAGCGATATCGCGAGTAGGGTGCCAAGCGATCTCTTCTGCTCTGCAAAGAATAGGGTGTAATCGATACCTATACCTAAGATCAGAATTAGGCCGAGTAGATTGAAGAGATTGATGCTTGAGCCGACAGCAGCAGTAACGCCAAGCCCTGCAGCTCCGGCAATGATAGATGGTAGCAGCATGATGATGGCTCTTTTAGGACCATAGCGCCAACCTAGAACTAGCCCAATACCAGCCAGTGCTACCAGCAGTAGCTCCAGTACTTTGATTCGATACTCAGAAAATAGTGAAGAGATTTCATCCGCTTTGTTGAGGTACTTAATGCCTAAAAGCTGAGTCTCTTTACTGTTTAACCACGCGTCAAAACGCTGCGAGTCATGAATGTCTTGGAGCAGCACGATTGCGGCTTGTTGACCATTGATTGGCTCAAGCCACAATGAACGCATGGGTTCTGACACTGGTGAACGTAAGAAGTTGGTCACCGTGATCTCTTGATACGCAGGGAGCTCAGGGAAGCTTGCCCAGCCCAATCCGCTTTGCAGAGATTGGCTTTGATTGCGATACAACTCACTGACCAGTTGATAGTTGAGCTTCTGCTCATGAGTCGTCGGCAGGAGCTGGTGGATACTTCGATAACCAGAAAGAGTCCCATTGCTGACCAGTTGATCCAGCTTGCTGCCAAGGCGCTGCAGTGACTTAAGCAGTGCTTGATTGTTACCAGCGGTCACCAATAGCATCGATTGACTGCTGCCAATCCCCGATACTGATGTGATGGTTTGCTCTTGCGCCTTTAGTGTCTCGGGCATTGCCTGCAACTGACGAATGTCATCATCGTATTGAATCTGGGTCAATGCGACGATGCTGGCCGCGGCAATGAGTGCTGGCAATGCGTAGCGCAGGGCTGGCTTGTTCCAAAGCTGAAGCCATGCGTTCAGTAGAGAAGCTAAAGGTAGCGGTCGGTCTTTACTTGGTCGCTTCGCTAACAGAGGATACCAACAAACCACAGTCGCGTAGGCAGCAAATAGGCCAATAGACGAGAACATCGCCAATTGTTGTAGGCCGGGGAACGGGGCAATCAGTAATCCTAAGTAGCCGATTAAGCTAGTCACTAAGCCAAGACTTATCGCCATTAAAATATGTTGTAACCCCTTATCACTCTGCCAGCGAGACCCTGCAACTAGCCGGTCGGTAAGGTAGTGGAAAGAGTAATCAATCGAGACACCGATTAAGCTCGCGCCAAACACCAAACTGAATAGGTGCACTTGGCCAAAAATAGCGACCGTGCTAGCCAACGCAACCAACAATCCAGTGCCGATAGAGATTAATGACAAGGCGAGGGGAAGGGCGCTGCGGAATGTCACCCAAATCAGAATTATGATCCCGGCTAAGGAGCCAAGACCAATGGTATTGATTTCAGATTTTGCACTCTTGGTCCCATAGTCGGCATAAAACACTACGCCAGTATGCGAAATTTCAACACCGAACTCTTTCTCGATATTTTGCTCAATCGACTCTATTAGCGGCAGTTTCTCTTGCGTACTCAGGCTGTATGGAGACCCAGCCAAAGTGGCGGTTATCAATACATGAGTTTGCCCTGCGGACTGCGTTGTTAGGTAGTGCTCTTGAAGGGTAAAGTTACTGGTGGTCTTGCCGACTTCACCAATGTAATCACGGAACAGTAAAAATGGATCCAGTGACAACTCAGTTGCGGTCACTCCTGAAAACGGGTTGTACAGAGATTGGATCACGTATTGAACTTGGTTCTCTGGCGCGTGCTCTAAGGTCTGCTTCTGCTGTTCTGTGAGGAGCTGGGCTCTATGCTGAAAATAGAAATCACTCCATTGGCTTTGCGTGTTGGCACTGACTTTCCCTTGAACTTTAGAAAACAGCGGGGACTCGCTCGCAAACATGTCATGATTTAAACCACTTTCAAAACTTACAGCAGCAGCGATCGCTTGCTTGGCTGATTCGGAAGAGACTAGAAACAGCACTTGCTCGCTCATTGAGTTGGAAAGTTGCTGGAAAGCCTGTTCTGCCAAAGGATCTTGCTGATTCTTTGGAAGTAACTTCAGAATATTGGTTTCGATAGGTACTGCAGAAGAAAAAGCGAATTGTTTGATTAACAATCCGCTAAAAAAAATGACGAGGATAAGCCAGGTTAAGGCAAATTTAGAGTTGGAACTGCTGTGCTTCGTCATCCGTGAGTCTTTGTGGTTGGTGGTTGAAGTTAGAGAATTCGATTAGCGTGCTATCGCCTCGAATCTCCTTGAGTTCGATGCGTTCAATGTCGCTCTTCCCTTGCAAAATAATGCGCTCAAAAACGGCATTCATTGGTGCATGCTTTGGCGTTAATGAGAGAGTCCAACTTGTATTTGCGTCGCTTGGTGAAAAATCCAACGCAAATTGCTCGGTAAGTTTTTGAGTATCGCCATGAAACACCGAAAGAAATATGTGGCTGAAGTAAAATGCCATCGGGTTCTCTTTATCGGTGATCACCTGCGCAGGTTGCTCACCAAAGCGTTGGCTAAGCTTATTGTCAGTCAGAACCAAATGCACAGGGAATGGTGTGGCTTGGTTCCACAATAGACCGTTTGCTTTATCAAGCAGAAAGGAACCCTGTGATAACAGCGGCTGATCGAACATCTCCATCGTGCGAGTTTGAATAAAGTCGCCACGAATGATGGATTGCTGACTCAGTGTTGTCTGTAAATCAGCAAGTGTCTTTACTTCTACTCCTTCTGAGTCAGCCCAAACATTAGAAGTAATGAACAAGCTCAGAAAGCAGCACAACAACACTCGGGTATAGGTTGTTAATGAAGTCAACGAACGAAAGCTAAGCAGATTCATGGCAAGACTTCTCTTTATTGGCGGTGAAGGAGTGAACTTCACTCAAGCAACCGTATTGATGCCAGTGTTCTACCTTGTCGGTGAGAGCGCTTGGAGATGCAAAACACATCTCTTCTGTCTCAATTGCGACAGCAACTTGCATAGTGTGAGCACGAGTCATTCTTTGGCCTGTCTTTGCATCATGAATCTCGTAGTCGACACGCAGTCGATTTTCCCATTCAGTGAGTCGTGCAGTCACTGTAATCTCATGGTTGAATGGGATCGCCTTAACATACTTCACACGAGTATCAATGATCGGCCACATGTAGCCTGAGTCCTTCATCTCATGGTAGTTGTACTTTAGCTTGTCCATCATGATGCGCCTTGCTTCCTCAAAAAATCGGAAGTAATTGCCATGATAGATAACGCCCATTGGGTCGGCGTCTTGAAATGAGGTCACAATGGTAACCTCAGCTGAAAGTGGATGAAGGATGTCAGACATAGTTGGCTCTTTCGTCAATACAGTTAGGCGGCTTAGTACAGTGTCCAGTGCTGCTGTTGGATACGCTGGATGAACAAGCGCAGATCGCTTTCTAATGGGCGATCTTCAACAACAAACTCAAACTCTTGCATCACTTGGTCACGGATCTGCTTCAAGTTGTCACTCATGTGGTGTTCGTCGAGCTCATTGGCACGCTTACGTAGCTCTAGCGCTTGTGTTGCAGCCAATAATGAAGCTGCTGCAACTTGCTCAGTCAGCTCTAGTACTCGCAAGCAATCGCGAGCGGCGATCGTGCCCATGCTGACTTTGTCTTGGTTATGACACTCAGTTGAGCGAGAGAACACGCTTGCTGGCATGGTGTGTTTTAGTGCCTCTGCCGTCCAAGCTGAGATACCAATCTGAACTGCTTTAAAGCCGTGGTTGATTGGCTTACGCTCACCTTGAGCACCAGTTAGGTTAAACGGCAGTCCATTGTTAAATTTGTAATCCATCAACTGCGCCATTTGACGGTCAAGCAGATCAGCAAGGTTAGCGACTGCAGTTTTTAACGTATCCATAGCCATTGCGATGTGACCACCGTAGAAGTGACCGCCATGCAATACACGCTCGTTATCGCCATCAATGATTGGATTGTCGTTAGCGCTGTTGAGTTCGTTCTCAATCATTTGACGCAACCACGGCAGTGAATCTTCCACTACACCAATAACGTGCGGTGCGCAGCGCAGTGAATAGCGATCTTGTAGGCGGTCGCTATTGCGCGGCGGACGATCAGCTTGCAAGTCATCACGTAACCACGCGGCAACCTGTTGCTGGCCTGGATGAGGCTTCACTGCAAACAGCGCTTCGTCGAAGTGGAAGTCATTACCGTGCATACCTACTGATACCATGGCGGTGATTTTGGTCGATAGTTGAGATAGGTACTCAGCACGCTTGTAGGCGATACATGCAAGAGCTGTCATTACCGATGTCCCGTTCATCAGCGCTAAGCCTTCTTTTGGCTTCAGCTTAATCGGTGTAATGCCTAGTTCGTTGTATACATCGCTCGTTGGTCGCACTTCACCCTTGTACAACACATCGCGTTCGCCAATGAGCGCAGCCGCTAGGTAGGAGAGTGGTGTTAAGTCGCCGCTTGCACCTACCGAGCCTTCTTGAGGGATACGCGGTGCAATGTCATTGTTGATTAGGGTAACGATTTGGTTGAGCAGATCGTGGCTAACTCCAGAAACACCTTGAGAAAGTGAACATAGACGAGTCGCTAATACCGCACGAGCTTGATCATGAGTCAGAGTTTCACCTAAGCCACAGCCGTGGAAGCGAGTCAGGTGCAGAGGCAGCTCATCCACCAAGTTAGGTGGGATAGCAACGGTACACGAATCACCATAGCCAGTTGTTACACCGTAAATTACCCCTTCTTCTTTAAGAAGGCGCTCAAGAAATGCCACGCCTCGGTCAATCTTAGAGGTGAAGGCTGGGTCGGTGTTCATGCTAGCTGAAGCACCTTGAGAGATCGCAACAACGTCTTCGATCGTTAGGTGTTCTGCACCAAATGTGATGCTATTTTGATTCTTTTTCGTCATGGTGCTGATTGCTCAATGTCCAAAAATTAAAAAAGTTATACCACTGAAGAGGTGCCTTCAGTGTGTAGTGCTGAAGTCGGTCAGCGTACTGCTGCACCACTTCTTGCAATGTCTGTTCACGTGTCTTTCTTGGTAAGACTATCTTGTCGCTAAAATGTTCAAAGTAGACATTAAAGTGAGGCTCTTTACAGCTATCGTCTCTCAATCCAAATAGCAGGAATACGGGCGCTTTAAGAACAGAAGCAAGCATAAATGGTCCTTGTGGGAATGGCGCTTCTTGTCCTAAAAACTCCGCCCATACTGAGCGACTCTCTTTGCTGGTGGAGGTACGATCGCCAACAATCACGATCCACTCGCCTTGCTCAAGCTTCTGTTGAAGCAAGATGGCCGTATCAGGTCCCATTGAGCTGACTTGAATAAGGTTTAAGTCAGAGTTTGGGTTTACCGCTTTCATTACCGAATTAAAGCGCTCGGCATGCTCAGTAAAGACCAGTGCGTTGATCTTAATGTTTGAGTGTCTACGACCGAGTGCGCGACAGAGTTCGATATTACCAAGGTGAGAGCCTAGGATAACCACACCTTGTTCATTGTTGACCATATTTTCAAACTGGTCTTGGCCGTGAATTGTTAGGTTCTCAACTGAGAAGTCTCCCTTCCAAGCGGCAAGCTTATCCAGCATGGTGTGACCAAACGAAAGCAAATGATGGTAGCTGGTTAGGTTACTTGGCAGATCAATATTGTGCAGCTCAGCATAGAGCTTCAATGTATGCAGATAATGTTCAGAGGCTTCACGTGCACGTTTCCCTGTTAGGTGGTAGTAACGCATCACGCCTTTGAGGATCAGATTGAAGACACCGCGTCCTAGCAGGGTGTAGATCATCAGCAGCAGTTTGATCCCTAGCACCGTACCGCGCTCTTGAGTGCGTGACCAATGGGGTTGATTGCTGTTGCTTTCCTCTTCTGCTCTATTGAAGTGACGGGCAATCAGTTTTGGGGCACGTGGTAGCATGCCGAAAAACAGTCGAGTATGCATCCAGCTGATTTTTACGTTGTCCCACAGTGCATCAAAGTGCGAGATACCGCCCTCTGGGTAGATAACGCGAGTGTCGATAAAATCAATATCGCAACCTTCCCAGTACAAACGCACCAGTACTTCGATATCGAAGTCCATGCGTGAGCCAACATCATATTTATTGAGTACAGCTTGCGTTGCAGCAATCGGGTAGGCTCGGAAGCCACACATGCTGTCTTTGATTGAGAAAGACAGGGTCTCTATCCACACCCAAATATGCGTCGCGTAGCGTCCGTAAAGACGTGATTTAGGCACACTGTCATCATAGACAGGCTGCCCAGAAATAAGGTGGGTTGGCGATGCTTGCGATTTTTTAAGAAGTTTAGGTAGAGCCTCTAGATCGTGTTGACCGTCAGCATCAATCTGAATGGCATGGCTGAAACCCAGCTGTTGAGCTCGTTCAATTCCCGCTTTGACTGCACCGCCTTTGCCTTGGTTCTCGATTAGAGTCACCAAAGTTACGTCATCAAGCTCAGCCAATGGTTTTAGGTGCTGCTTGGTTTCGGCATTGCTCCCGTCATCGACCAAAATAATTGGTAGCGCATAGCTTTTAAGGGATTCAATAACCGCTGCCACTGTTGAGCCGTGGTTATAGCAGGGAATCAAAAAACAGGCTTGGTAGCTTGTTTGGGTTTCAATGCTCGCCACGCTATTCACTTTTTTCTCCCAGCTTCATTTTGCCAGATGAGTGAGTGCAGTTGCCGTTATCAGACGTGTAGCTAAACGCCAGTTTCTGTTTGTCTGAGTCCCACTTTAACGTCAATGTGACTGTCGCATCGGGTAAAATGGGCTCTTGGAACTTGATCACTTCCATGCCTTTAAATTGAGATGGAACAGCCAGCTCCTGGATCGCATAGGCGAGTGCCCAATCAATCTGAGTGACGCCGGGCAGGATAGGAAAGCCCTTAAAGTGGCCTTTAAAGTCGGTTAAATCGGCGTCCACTTTAAAGGTGAGTGTCGACTCCGTTGTTTGGGTCTCGATCTGTAAGATGGTTGGCTTTCTTTTGTCCATAACACTGGCTTTACTTTATTGTTTTAATGACGCGCTTAAGGCGAGCTATTGCGCGTTTATGATTTGTTCTATTTGCGGAGTGAGTCGCTTTCCTTGGCTATTGAGCGGGATCTCTTCAACTACTCTAAAACGCCTTGGTACCGCAATGGGTTCAAGCCACTTTCTAAGCTCATTGCGTAATAGTAACCAAAACTTGCCTTTACCGACACTGTTAAGCAATTGTTTTCCCTCATCGGAAAGTACGATGACAGAGGCGAGAATCAAACGATTTGGTTCTTCAAATGGGATAACGGCGCATTCATTAATCCACGACAGCTGCTCAAGGCGCTTTTCTACTTCGACCAGAGAGATACGTTTCTCTTCAATTTTAATAATTCGGTCGGTACGGCCTTTAAGAATGAATTGGTTGTCAGACACCATTTCACACTCATCAGCCGTTTGGTACCAGTTGTCTCGGTCAATATAAGGCGACAGCAATTTGATGCAATTTTCTTGGTTCAACTCAGCTTTAATACATGAAAAGAGTTGCCAAGGGGTTTGAGCATTAACTTGTTGGCGGTAGGCGATTCCGCCTGTTTCTGTGCTGCCAAAAACTTCGATGGGCAATTCACCAAATAGAGTGCGAGCTTGTTGGGCTGCTTCTAATGGAAGTGGACCACCAGATGAGAAAACACCCACCAGAGGCTTCGCACTTTGCTCTTCTGAAAGACGTTTCAAAAGGGCAGGGCTGCTGACCAATACCATTTTTGAGTCGGCATGCGAGATGATTTGCTCTGGATACTCTAAATTGAAGCGCGAAAAAGGTACGGATGAACAGAGTGGCCACAAGATACGAAACAACAAACCATAGATGTGCTGGTGCGAGACCGTGCTATGAACACGGCTATCTGTCAGCATCGATTGCCAGTTTTTGCTGAGCTCTGCAATCTCAATATCAAGTTGCTGCAGTGTTTTGTGTATCGCTTTTGGCGTACCGCTTGAGCCTGAAGTGAATAGAACCAGTTTTACCGCACCGAGATTGATAGACTCATTGATGGTATCGTTCATTTGAGTATCAAAGAGTTGCTTAGATAGGAGCAGGACGTTGGTGTTGCTCACCACTTGAATGCTTTCATCAACCAACAGCAGGTCATATTCACTGCGCAGTTCATATAGCGCTTCCGGCTGATAATTACCCGGCAGCACAATCTGCTTGCTGGATAAAGCACAAGCCATAAATGCGACAGTGAATAGGTAACTGTCTTGAGTACAAATAGCGGTACGTTGTGCCGGTGAATCGGATAACAGACCACAAAGTTTCGCTACATCATTGTGAAACTCTTGCCAGCTGATCTGTAACTTGTCATCAAAGCAGATAACGGAATCTAGAGATCTGTCCGCTTGGAATAGCTGAGCGAGAGAAGTATAGCGGGGACTTTGGTTCATAATTTTAGCTTTGGCGTACGCGTTGTCGGACTATCCACTCGACGGCAAACAAAACACCAGCTAGCAGGTAACTGATTAGGCCGTTGTAAAGTGTCCACAACTCAAGAGATTGGAAACAAGTATAGAGTGCAATGGCACCATTGAGCACAAAGAAGACACACCACACCTTGGTCACCTTTCTTGTGTAGTCGATGCCGCTTTGTGGCAGTTCTGGCTCTTGTAATCGAGCAAGGCGCTCAATAATCGTTTGAGGTTGAGTGAGGCTCAGGGCAAATACAGTGAACATACACAGATTGACGATAACCGGATAGTAGGTGAGCCAACCGTGCTGTTTAAAGAGCATGCCTAGCAGTAGTAACGTTAAACCGGCGCCACCACTCACCCAAGCAAGGTGTTTAAGTTCTTTGATCTTAGCTTGACCACCGGTCATGATTCTTACCAGAAACACGGTGGCCAATACGCCTCCTACCGCTTGCAGGCCAAATTTATTGAGCCCAAAGTAAACGGCTATTGGGTAGGAGAAGATGATCAGTGCCGACAGTAAAGTCAGCAGGGGGCGCACTATGCGTCCTTGAGAAGTTCAACGACAGATTCAACCACGTCATTCACGGTGCGTACTGTTTTGAACTCTTCAGGTTTGATCTTTTTGCCTGTTACATTTTGCAAGTGAACAACCAGATCCACAGCATCAATGCTATCAAGGTCAAGATCTTGATAAAGGTGTGCTTCTGGTGTGATTTCTTCAGCATCTAGCTCGAATAGCTCGATAAGCGCATCTTTAACCTGATTAAATACTTCTTGTTGGTTTGCTTGTGTCATAAGGAAATCTTTCTAGTTGTTCGTTTGAGATGTGATGTAGTTTGCTAGATTAGCAACAGAAGCGAAGTGCTGACGTGTGTTTGAATCATCAGCGTCAATCACGATGTTGTATTTCTTCTTAATTGCTAGGCCAAGCTCAAGCGCATCAATCGAGTCTAGACCCAAACCATCACCAAACAGTGGAGCTTCAGTTTCAATTTCATCAATGCTCATATCTTCAAGGTTCAGAGCATCAATGATCAGCTGTTTTAGTTCGTTATGTAATGTTTCCACTTTGGCCTACTTGTCTATATTAAATGCGAGTAAATGCGAACGAATAGAATCACATTTACCCAAATCAAAAGTGTGTTGAGAGGCTTATTATTCTTGCTCTGGAAAAATGTTTTCCGCAAGGTGCCGATTTAAGCGCCTTGCCGCAGAAGTTAAATTATTTGAGCTCTCAATAAAGGGTGTCACTTCTATTTTACCTTTGACTGAGACATGAAAAAAGGGTTTCGTCGAAGGAACTTGGTACCACTTCTTCTCTTTAGTGAGAAATGAAGGCGTTACCGTGATGTGAATGACACGTAAATCGGTCTCAGTTCGAGTAGCAATTTGCGCTGCACCGCGCTGTAAAGATGGTGTGATGCCGGGAGTTGTTCGTGTTCCCTCAGGAAAAACCAGTAATACGTTGCCACGAGAAAAACGCTCTTCACAACGTTCAAGTAAATCATCAGGCGCTTGATTAGGAATATATCCCGCAGCTTTTACAATACGTTTCATAAACGGGTTTTCCCAAATCGCGGCCTTAACTAGGCAATCACACTGAGGCAGTTGAGATGCGATAAGAACGTAATCAATGAGACTTGGGTGGTTGGCGACGATGATGCAGTTGCGATCTTTCTGTAGAGTCTCGACACCATCAATGCGGTAATCAATGGCGCCGGTGAATTTCATGATTCGGCAGAATGCATTAAACGTAAAACGTATTAAACGTTGCGCTTTGAGCTCACGTTGAATGGTATTGGGTGTGGTGATAGCAAACAGAGGCAGGATGATAAAGCTAAGAACCAAACCACCTAGGCCAAAGATCGAAAAGCACAGTCCCGTGGCGAACACTCGCCAATATTGATTCAGCTTATTCACAATGCTTAACCCACGACCAAGTTTGGCGTTTGCCGGAAATTTGCCAGCTTGATTGATTGTTTAGGTAGTGCTGGAGGAACAGCAAACCTTGTGGAAGAGGAGTTTCCTGTGACTCAACATTTGAGGTTTCTCTGTTGAGAGAATACGCACTCCCTTGGCTTAACACTAACCCTAGCGCGTAGTCAGAGTACACTTGGGTTTCGTACTCTTTGTAAAGCTCAGGCAGGGGCTGGTCGAAATCGATGACCATGACTTTATGCGCAGGGTACTGGCTCAAATATAGATAGGCTTCAATCAAGGCACTGTGAAATGTATCGACGCCAGAAGCGATTGAACTCAAAGGAATTGGGGCTTTAGCTGCAATCGTCGTCAGTCCGGCTGCAGTGTTGTGCACTGATTGGGAAAAGGCCATTGGAGAGGCATCTTCACCTTCGAGAATGGATTGAATCAATGTTGCGGTTCGGTGTAGTTCACCATGACGGCTGGCAAAGACTAAGAAATGGATATCGTTGTCTTCAAGCAATGTTAATGCGGTTTGCACAGCAAGCTTACTTTGCAGACTCATGCGGCGGCGCATCATCGGAGGAATGGCTTTGAAGTTAGTGGTTGTGTCTTCAGGCCACTGCGTTGTCGTACTCCATGCCTGCCAATCCGAATGAGTCATAAGCCCAGGCGAATTCGCACACCACTTTTCAATATTGAACGACATTAAATGAGATTGATTTGACATAGAGTATTGATTTGAATTGGGTCTAATTAAATACTATGCGAGATAAAGACAAATATAGGTAAGGAAATACAATGAAATTATTCAAAATTGCAGCTTCGATGTTATTCGTTTTGGTTCTCGCAGGTTGTGGTCGTGTACAGCCAGTTATGAACGTTGAGGATACTCCAGTTGCACATAATCTTCAAAGTAAACAGGTAAAATCAGCGATTTATGAGTCGGCGATTGATCGCGGCTGGCTAGTTTCTGAAGTGAAGCCTGGTCTTATTCGTGCAGAGCTATATGTCCGTTCTCATCACGCGGTGGTTGAAATTCCTTACAGCGATAAGTTCTACTCGATTCTGTATGTAGAGTCAGAGAACCTAAAATATGACGATGGCGAGATTCATCGCAACTACAACCGTTGGGTAAACAACCTGAACGTTGATATTAAACGAAAGCTAGCGCAAATGGCGGCTGAATAGTTTTAGAACAAATAAGTTAGGTTTTTTGTGTCCAATTATAATTTAGATCCATTCAATGCACTTCAGGCTAAAACAGAAGCTCAGAAGCTCTCTTTTGCGCCGATAGTGTTCCATACTGCACGCACATTGCGTGATTTAGGGATATTAAAAGCCCTCGATGAGGCGGGTGAGCAAGGTTTAGACGCTAGCGATATTTCAGCCAAAACTGGCGTATCCGAATACGGTGTTAAAGTCCTACTCGATATGGCGTTAAGTGCGCACATTGTATTGTGGGAAAAGCCAAATTATCGATTGGCAAATCTTGGTTTCTATCTGCTACATGACGGCATGACTGAAGCGAATATGGATTTTACGGCGGATGTTTGTTATGCCGCAATGATGCACCTAACCGAAGCAATTCAAAAGGGTACGCCTGCGGGGCTGAAAGAATTAGGCGAGTGGGAGACTATCTATCAAGGTTTATCTCAATTGCCTCAACAGGCGAAAGAGAGCTGGTTTAAGTTTGATCATTTCTATTCCGATCGCTCGTTTCCGATTTTGCTGGAAAAAGTCTTCGAAAAGCAGCCTAAATCGCTGGTGGATATTGGCGGTAACACGGGGAAGTGGGCACTGCAGTGTTGCGGGCATGACTCGGATGTTGAAATCACGATAGTTGATTTGCCGCAGCAATTAGAGATGGCAATGGCTAATGCCAAAGAACAAGGCTTTGAAGATCGCATCACACCTTATCCCGCGAATATGCTGGATAAACAGCAAGCCTTGCCGACTGGCGCAGATGTATGGTGGATGAGTCAGTTCTTAGATTGTTTCTCTCCGATGGAGATCTTAAGCATTCTTAAGCGTGTACGTTCACATATGTCAGAGCAGGCGACCGTTTATATTCTGGAACTATTCTGGGATGCGCAAAAATACGATGCAGCCTCTTATAGCTTGAATGCAACATCGCTGTATTTCACCTGTTTAGCCAACGGAAATAGCCGTTTCTATCGCAGCGAAGATTTCTTAGAGATTGTTGCTGAAGCAGGATTTGAAGTGGTGACTCGTACCGATGATATCGGGCTCGGACATACACTCCTTGAACTTAAAGCCGCTTAACGCTTAATTTTGGTGATGACAGTAATGAGAAAAATAAAGACTCAAGTTGTGGTTATCGGTGCAGGGCCTTCGGGCTCGATTGCCGCGGCTCTACTCCATAAAAAAGGGGTGGAGGTTCGTGTGATTGAGAAGAGCGTTTTCCCTCGCTTTTCCATTGGTGAAAGTCTATTGCCAGCTTGTATGGAAGTCGTTGAACAAGCAGGAATGACTGAAGCTGTGAAATCTGCCCAGTTCCAATACAAAGATGGGGCTGCGTTTCGAAAGCGTGGGGTATATACCGCTTTCGATTTCCAAGACAAGTTCTCCAAGGGGCCTGGTACTACGTTTCAAGTTCAGCGAGGCACTTTTGATAAAGTACTTGCCGATGAGGCACAAAATCAGGGTGTCGCTATCGATTACCAGCACGAGCTTATCGATATTCGTTTTACTGACCAGCACGCCATTTTGGATGTTCAACCTGAAGGGGAAGACGCGTACCAAATCGAGGCTGATTATGTATTAGACGGCAGTGGCTTTGGTCGTGTGCTGCCTAAGATGTTAAACCTAGAAGAGCCATCTAGTTTACCTCCTCGTAAGGCAGTGTTTACCCATATCAAAGATAATATTGATTTGGCGGAACATGGCTTAGAGTACGATAGAAACAAGATCCTTATTTCTGTCCACCCAATTAACCCTGACGTTTGGTATTGGCTAATCCCATTCAGTAATGGTGTCTCTTCATTTGGTGTAGTGGGTGAACCAAGTTTCTTTGAAAATTACCCTGAAGATAAGATTGCCTTACTCAAGCAGGTAGCCAGTGAAGAGCCGGGTTTGGCCAATATTCTAAGCCAAGCGGAGTACTCTAATCCTGCTGGCGAGATTGGCGGCTATTCAGCAAATGTGAAGCACCTAGCGACGGACAGATACGCTCTGCTGGGTAATGCTGGCGAGTTCCTCGACCCAGTGTTCTCTTCAGGTGTGACCATTGCGATGAAGTCTGCCGAGTACGCTGTAGATTGCGTTGCAAGACATGTGAATGGCGAAGAAGTGGATTGGGACAAAGAGTATGCGCAGCCTCTGATGAAAGGGGTGGACACATTCCGTACCTATGTAGAAGGTTGGTATTCGGGTTCGCTGCAGGATGTAATTTTCTATGAGAAACCTAATCCAAAGATTAAGCAGATGGTCTGTTCTATTTTGGCTGGTTACGCGTGGGATGAGTCGAATCCGTATGTGAAAGAGTCTCAGCGACGCTTGTCTGCTTTGGCGGAATTGTGCCAAGAGTCTTAGTTACTTAACATCGAAACGAAAAAACAGCGATTCCGGTCGCTGTTTTTTATTGAGGGTTGAGAATACAACCGCTTGGGTAGACGCATAGCTATCTACACAGGGGCGTGACTATTTTAGATCAATGCTGTTTAGGCGTCCCATAAATACAAGCAGATCAATCACATCTTTATGTGCCTCTAATAGCGCACGCTTGGTTTGGCTGTATGCGGCAAGCCTGCCATGTTTTCTGATTGAGCAGACCTTCGTTCGATACTTATATTCTCCGTTCTCGGCAAATACTCGCCACTTGGCGATATAGCATTCGTCGCGATGCTCAGGATCGCTTTGAGTGGGATTGGGCTTGAAGACAATTTTAGGCTCCAGGCTGTGTGGTAGCCGTGTCATCAGGTATGGGTCTTTGAGCACCTTGCCCCAGAATTTTCCCCATAGTTGTTTGCCAAGCTCATCACGTAGCTTTATGGTTTTTTTGAGCGCTTTCTCTTCTCCAAGACGCACGAAGCCCACCGACCGATGCAGAACCGTATCGTCAGGCGTGTGAATATGGATCTTATATGCTGTTTTGCCTTTTGAAATGAAGCGGTAACCGGTGGCTCCAATCAGGTTATTCTCACTCATAGCTTACTAATTGATGGTTATGTTATTAGTAAGATTACGCCAAATATCAGAAAAACAGAAACCAATTGAGCGGAAAAAATAAAGCCCCGAATTTTACTTCAGGGCTTTGCTATATATCTTAATGGCTTACATGATCTTCTGCATTACGTCGCCAATTTGAATACTGCCTGCTAAGTTAGGCTGCTCAATGGTCAACTCAGCTTCGTTCTCATAAACGCGAGTAACCGTAAGGGTGATGTCACTCTTAGATACCTTGTTACGCGGCAAACCATTTTGATCGATAAATGAGCCTGTGTGCCACAGCTGTAGCTTGTCTCCCTGTTGAACGCCGTGTAAACGACCTAGATCCATCGTCACTGTATTACCAAAGACCGCAGCCACTTCTGGTAGGGTGATTTTACAAGACACTTCCGACTCCAAGTCGAGCATGATATTTCGGCTTACTCGCAACATCATGCTGCCATAGGTTGATGCCCAAAAACGCGCACTTTTGGTATCCACTTCACTGGTCTTCGGAAATGGCCATTTTGCTACCTCGCGGTAACTACGGTTGTAAACTTGATGGCCAGTTTTGCCGTCATACACCTGCATCTCTAAAGCGAATTGACGGTTAATCACATCGTCTTGTAGAAGCTTAGACTCGATGGTTGCCGTTAAATCGGTAATGGTGCCCCCAATTACGTATTGCGCTCCATGGTCTTGCGCGATCATTTTTAACGTTTCTGGCTGGCGTCGGTCTATTTCATAGTCGGTGGTACCCACAGAAACAAAACTGCGTGATTCCTGAGACAGCTGGCGGTTGATCACATGGCTGAAGTCATCGCCAATGTTATAGACACGCCCCATTACCGCCTGTTGTGGAGAGGCAAGGTCAACGTTACCGACCAAAAATGTCTTCTTATATTGGCTTTCATGGCAACCATTTGCCGAAGGATAAATATCGATGCGAGCAGTGATCATGATGTTGCCGCTGCGCTTTCTCTCTTTGTCGACAAGGATGTATCTCACTTCATGGTTAGTGAATTGATACTCTTTTTGTCCTGCTTGTAGATAAGGTGTTAGGTTCGCGATACTGCCAATATCTCCTCCAGAGAACTGCATCGCTTTGTAAATGGCATCTTCAAGTGCATGAACTCTTGCCGCATCTTCAGACGCAACGATCGCCGCTGTACCGGTAACTTCAAACCATGATGCATGAGCATTGAAGGTCATAGTGAGCAGTGAAACTATTGAAAATAGTGTGGAAAATATTTTTTTCATCTATTCGTTACCAGTTGGGTATAAATATTGCTTAACAAATTATCAGAAGCGAATTGCTGATTTGAGTGCCGCTTTTATTAATGTGAACAATTAATCAAAAGCAAAGACTGTTCCAACATTGTAATCCATTAAAGGAAAGAGTGGTGAGAATAGGTTGCACAGTCTGGTACTAAAACATCTGGAGATAACACAATGAAAAAATGGCTTGTAGTAATCAGTGTAATGCTAATTACATCATGTGCTTATTCGCCTATCTATAACGGTAAGTCTGAGTACGCTGGTAGTCAGTTTATGTTAATGGATAGTCCACGTCATACTATGGACTTCTTCGTCGAGAGTATGACTGAAGACTTGATTATGTCTAACACCAGTGTGTCGGCGCGTACGCCTATCGCTGTCACCTCGTTTGTTGACCTGCAACATATGGATTCGACCAACTGGCTAGGCAACTCAGTCTCTGAAGGCTTTATCCATCAGTTTCAGCGTCGCGGCTTTAAAGTGGTAGATTTTAAGACAACTGGCTCGATTCAAGTAACTCAACAGGGTGACTTCGCTTTGAGCCGAGACTGGAAAGATCTGGCACAAGAGCAGGATGTTCAATACGTACTAACGGGTACTATGCTACGCCAAGAGGGTGGTGTGTTAGTTAATGCTCGTGTCGTAGGTATGCAAACGCGTATCGTTGTTGCAACGGCGCAAGGTTTCTTACCGGCAGACCGTATTGGTCGTGACCTAGACACATTGAACAGCATCCGCACTCAAGATGGTGTGATCATTCGCTCAGACCCAACTATTAAGCAGCCATATACGGTTATTCTTCGTCCATAGGAGCCTGTCATGAAGAAGGTGATATTTTTAATCGCAGCATTGTTACTTGTTGGCTGTCAGCCACTGCAAACCATGCGACCAGACGATTTCTTGGTGGCAGTTGGCTACGCAAGTATTAGCGAACAAAAAGGGCGTAATGACGAAGAGAAACGTATTCGAGCGATGCGAGCTTCAAAGATTGATGCGTACCGTGAACTGGCTGAGCAAGTATATGGTATGCGTGTTAGTGGCCGTGCTGAGCTTGAAGACCAACGTCTGGGCACTGAGCTGACTTCCGGCGCTGTTGATGGCGTTATTCGAGGTGCAGAAGTAGTACGTAGCTACCCTGTGGGTGACAGTTACGTGACCGAACTGCAACTTGATATTAAGAAAATGGACAAATTGCGTGATTACGGTGAGGTTCAAGCCGTACCAGAAAAGAGACAACAAACACTTTTCTAATGTCACTCGGTTGATACTGTATTCTGCTGCTGGCTTTCCAGATGGCAAGTGGCAGACATAATTACTAGGTTTGATGCAAAAAGCGGCAAGTATTGGATACTTGCCGCTTTTTTATTTTCGATGGTTTACGCTATTTTTAATAGCGGAGACCGGAGCTTGTTACTCAAAGGGAAGAATAGAGCTACGCTTTTACGTTGGTTCCTAACGTAGATATGGTATGCGTTTGCCCACCGGCATTGTATGTCATGCCTATTTTTCCATGGCTTTGTTGCATCATGTTGCTGAGTTTGTTGAAGCTCAGGTGCGCGCGGTTAAGTGCTTCACCATTAACAAGGTTTGCTTGTTGGCAATCGTGAATAATAGAGCGAATTTTGGCGACGAGTTCGATAAGCTCTGGCTTTTCGTTCAACTCGGCCACGTTAGTGTGCGCTGCTATTCTCTGGTCTGTACTTCTCAGTTGCTCAACCAGCACGACTTTTTCTTTAGCAATACGTTCAATCTCACTCGATTTTCTACTGGTAATGGCACTCTTTTCCGAACTAAGCAGTTCAGAGAGAGCTTGGGCGCTTTGAAGTTGAAAGTTAACTAAATCTGCGAGTGCCGCCATACAAAAACCTAATCGAGCTTATAGTCAGTTGAACGAAAAACGAACTTATAGGCCTTTAAGCTCGTTTTCGAATTTGATCATGTTGTCAGCCAGTTTTTCTGGGTCAACAGTGTATGAGCCGTTTGCGATCGCTTCTTTAATCGCTGCGACTTTTACTTGGTCAAAGCTTGGTTGCGCGGCCATGTCTTGGTGCATTTGACCAATCGCTTTGCTTTGTTGGCTTAGCGATACCGCATCTTTACTTGCGGGCTTTGCCGATACTTCAGAGCTCGACGCTTGCGAACTGCTAGTATCAGTACGCGCTGTAGAGCGGTTAGTTGTCGTTAGGGTTTGGCCTGAACGAATATTATCAATGCCTGCCATAGTTGAGCCTTTATCTACGAATATGGGAACCTGTACTGTCACTATCGACCGCTGGTTCGATTACTTTAGAGATTTTTAACTCGATTGTTGAAATCGCTAACAGAGTACCACTTTGGCAGGATAACGTGTTAACAAAGAAACAAATCTCTTATGTCGAAACGGGTTTCCTCTAACTTATTAGAGGGGACTTGCAACTCATTTATTAGAAATGAACGGTCACTTCCGACATATCAGTAACAATTCCTTCAATTATACGTTGTGATTTATCATTTTTCACTCTTACTTGGTCTCCCATTGAGCCATCCGTTAATGCCGTGCCTTTTGTGGTAATGGTCATGCCACCTTTGACAGCTTGTATGATAACCTTCTCATTACGACAAACGACGCAAATATCACCTCTCTCAATAACATCACCAGGGCGCAGGTTCTTTTTTACTTTAGCCCCGATGACTTGTTCAGGAAGGGTGTAACCTTGTCGGCGAAATTTGTTAAGTGAAATCATAGCGGTTGTGACATCATATTGACCGATTATCTCGCCTCGCGCGATGGTTCTTGTTGCAGTGACCAATGGTGCAGATATAGAGAGTCGAACCGGAACGTATACTCGCCATTCATCAGGAACACATTGCACAAGAACGGTAATGCTGCTGCGAGTATTGGTGGCAGTAGAAGCACTGGTTTCCAAGGGAATAGGGCAATCTGTAGCCTTTATCCTTGAGTCTACATTGGCAGATTGAACCAAGAGTTCACCGCCCATTGGCTGCTCAACCGTGTCGAGAATATGTTGCTCAGCTGCGGTTTGAATCGCCTCAATTTGTTCTGATGTCGCACCTTGTGCAAAAAAACTAAACAATATTGATATAATGCCGATAAACTTAGCGACAATTTTAAAAAAAGCTCTACATGTTGTTATGGAAAATGGTTGCAGATTTGAGTTATGATACGTCATTCTGTTTCTCTGATGGTTCGTAGCCTGTAGTAGATTAACACTTTTTAATCAAAAAAGTTTGATATGGAGATGCGCTCATGACGGGTATTCTGGATTCAGTGAATCAGCGTACGCAACTCGTCGGTCAAAACCGATTAGAATTACTAACCTTTCGCCTAATGGGGCGTCAGCGCTATGGTATTAACGTATTTAAGGTTAAAGAAGTACTACAGTGTCCTAAGCTGACTTCAATGCCAAACTTGAACCCGCTGGTTAAGGGTGTTGCGCACATTCGTGGTCAAACCATCTCAGTTATTGACTTAAGCTTAGCTATTGGCGGTCGCCCAACAACAGACGTAGAAAAGTGTTTTGTTGTAATTTCTGAGTTTAACCGTACTATTCAAGGTTTCTTGGTGAGCTCTGTTGAGCGTATTATCAACATGCACTGGGAATCTATCTTGCCGCCACCTGATGGCGCAGGTAAAGCGAACTACCTGACTGCGGTAACTAACATTGATAATGAATTGGTTGAAATTCTCGATGTAGAGAAAATTCTTGCAGAGATCTCTCCTGTTGATGAAACAATGGATAGCAAAATTGCTGAAGAGATTGCAGAAGTTGAGCAAGAGAAACCACTTGTTCGACGTATTCTCATTGCGGATGACTCTACCGTTGCTCGTAAACAGGTACAGCGCGCAATCGAGTCGATTGGCTTCGAGGTTATTGCCGTTAAAGATGGTAAAGAAGCGTACGAGAAGCTGATGGCGATGTCGGCTGAAGGTAGTATTTACGACCAGATCTCTCTAGTTATCTCGGATATCGAGATGCCAGAGATGGACGGCTATACACTGACTGCAGAAATTCGCCGCCATGCAGAACTAAAAGACTTATATGTAATTTTACACTCTTCTTTGAGTGGCGTATTTAACCAGGCCATGGTTGAGCGTGTGGGTGCGAACTCATTCATCGCGAAATTTAACCCAGATGAGCTTGGTTCAGCGGTGAAGTCCGCATTAACTAAATAGAAAAGAGACATTAATGACTGCTATAACAATTAGTGATCAAGAGTATCGTGATTTTAGCCGCTTTTTAGAATCTCAATGTGGCATTGTACTCGGTGATAGCAAGCAATATCTTGTACGCAGTCGCCTTAGTCCTTTAGTTGCAAAGTTCAAACTGGCGTCTCTGTCAGATCTATTGAGAGATGTGGTAACGGGTAGAAACCGCGAGTTGCGCGTGGCGGCTGTTGATGCCATGACAACTAATGAGACGCTTTGGTTCCGAGATACTTACCCGTTTGCCGTGCTTGCGGATAAACTCCTTCCGGAAATAGCGGCAAATAAGCGTCCAATTAAGATTTGGTCTGCGGCAAGCTCTTCTGGTCAAGAACCGTACTCAATGGCAATGACAGTACTTGAGACTCAAGCACGTAAGCCGGGTATGCTGCCAAATGTTTCGATCACAGCTACAGACATCTCTGCGAGCATGCTCGATATGTGTCGTGCTGGTATCTATGACAATCTTGCGTTAGGCCGTGGCCTGTCGCCTGAACGTCGCCGTACCTTCTTTGAAGACGCGGGCGATGGTCGTATGAAGGTAAAAGATAATGTGAAGCGTATGGTTAACTTCCGTCCGCAAAACCTAATGGACAGCTACGCGCTGTTAGGTAAATTCGACATTATCTTCTGTCGTAACGTACTGATTTATTTCTCGCCAGACATGAAGTCTAAAGTGTTAAACCAGATGGCTAACAGCCTTAACCCTGGTGGCTACTTACTGTTGGGTGCGTCTGAGTCTTTGACTGGTCTGACAGACCGTTTTGAGATGGTTCGTTGTAACCCAGGTATCATCTATAAGCTCAAGTCGTAACAACAGTACAGACATTCCAGCTTTTCTTATCAAACCCAGCCATTGTGCTGGGTTTTCTTTTTTGTCTCGCTCGGTATATCTTTAGATCAGAGTGACATTCCAATTTACTCTATTCTTGGCTTGTATATTGCAAGTTTAACAGCGAGTGACCGATAAAAAGCATTCATTGTTCTATTGGCTTTAAAAGTTGGTATACATATTGCTTTGGTTATTTCATAACAGTCAGTTCTTGAGTTGAGGTTTACATGGCTATTTCTTTTGACAACGCATTAGGCATTCACCAGCACACAGTTGGTGTACGTGAGCGCAACGCTGAGGTGCTTTCCACCAATATCGCGCAAGCAAACACGCCTGGTTATAAAGCAAAAGGATTAGACTTTAAAAAATCACTGCAGGCGGCAAGTTCTGGGGCAAGCATTGGTCTTAGCCGCACGGACGGTCGGCATATTTCTGCCTCAACGACGGTGAATGGGGAAACTAAGTATCGTATTCCTACTCAACCTGATACAGGAGATGGCAACACGGTGGATTTGGATTTAGAACGAAACTTGTTCATGCAAAACCAAATCAGGCATCAAGCCTCTCTAGACTTCTTAGGAAGTAAATTCAAGAACTTAACTAAAGCGATTAAAGGGGAATAATTAGATGAGCTTATTTAATGTATTCAATGTGACTGGTTCTGCGATGAGTGCTGAATCTGTTCGTCTAAACACGACCTCAAGTAACCTAGCTAACGCGGACAGTGTAAGTAGCTCAGCTGATGAGACTTACAAGGCACGCCATGCTGTGTTCGGCGCTGAGTTAAGTAAGGCACGCAATAGCGGTCATACCGTGCCGGTGAAAGTATTAGGTATCGTCGAAAGCGATAAACCGCTTAGCGCGGAGTACAACCCAGATCACCCATTAGCAAACGACGAAGGCTACATCTACAAGCCAAACGTTAATGTTATGGAAGAGATGGCAAACATGATTTCAGCTTCACGTGCGTACCAAACAAACGTACAGGTTGCTGACTCGAGTAAACAAATGCTGCTGCGTACGCTGCAGATGGGTCAATAAGGATAAGGAGGTAGCATATGGCCGGAATCAATAATGTTGGTCAAAGCGGCTTGTCCTATGTTGATCAGCTTAAAAATCTTCAAGACAGCAAAAAGCCTGATGAAACAACAGGTAAGCAAGATCTTAAACAAGAAGACTTCTTATCGTTATTGACCAAGCAGCTTGCTCAGCAAGACCCTTTTAAGCCGGTCAGCAATGACCAGATGATTGCGCAAATGGCTTCATTTGCGACCGTAGATGGCATTGGCAAGATGAATACACAGTTTGAAAGCTTGAATTCATCAATGACATCTAACCAAGCACTTCAGGCCTCATCTTTAGTAGGGCGTGATGTGTTAGTTCCTGGTGCAGCGGGTGTGAAACCCGGCGATGGCGGCATGGCGGCAATGGTAAAACTTCCTCAAGCTATGGATAACTTAATGATCCGTGTTGAGAACGAAGTGGGCCAATTGGTCCGTACCTTTGATGTCGGTTCTAAGCCTGCAGGTGACACACGTGTTGAATGGGACGGAAAAGACGAAGACGGCAACCCATTGCCTGCTGGTAAATACAACGTGAAAGCGGCTGGTTTACTGGATGGCGAGAGCGCAGAGTTCGAAGTATCAACGTATGCGAATGTGAACAGTGTGCTTCTTGGCAAAGGTGATGGCAACGTACTACTCAATCTGGCTGGTTTCACATCGCCAGTACGACTTGCTGAAGTACTAGAAGTTGGCAAAGCGTAGCTCTAGATAGAGTGAATATGCTAGCTAGATAGATTAGGAGAATATTGGAATGTCATATGTAGCTTTAAGCGGTCTATCCGCAGCTCAATTAGATCTGAACACAACAAGTAACAACATTGCGAACGCAAACACATTTGGCTTTAAAGAGTCGCGTGCTGAGTTTGGTGATGTTTACTCAAGCTCTTTATTTACGAACGGCAAAACCACTCCAGGTGGCGGTGCTCAAGCAAATAAAGTGGCGCAGCAGTTCCACGAAGGTTCAAGTATTTATACAAACAACCCAATGGATTTACGTGTAAGTGGCACAGGCTTCTTCGCTGTGGCAAAAGACCGCATGGTACCTGAGATTAACGAACTCACACGAAATGGCGCATTTCACCTAAACAAAGATAACTACATGGTTACTTCTAACGATGAGTTTCTTCTAGGTTACGATGTTGATCCAAACTCGGGTGAAGTTCTTTCTTACGCACCGAAGCCACTGTCTATTCCAGCTGAATTTGGTAAGCCAAAACAGACTGAAAACATTGAAGTAGGTGTAAACCTGCCTGCAAACGGTGATCTTAAAGACCCGGCTGCATTTAACTTCAATGATGCAGATACCTATAACCGTGCGACCTCTTCAACGGTCTACGATTCTATGGGTCAGTCTTACAAGCTAACCACTTACTACCTAAAAGACCAAACCCAGCCGAACACATGGCAGACTTACTACACTATGACTGATAGTGAAGGTGAGAAGCCGTTGAACATTGCTGGTGGTGATGCGACAAACGCGACGGGCCATGTTGGTCACACTATGCGCTTTAACAACGACGGTACTCTGGCGAGCCTAAACAACGGTCAACCAATTGTGTCGGAAGCGTTAGGTGCGGGTGCTGTACCTATGAACCTAAACGGCGCGGACGTTACTCAAACACTGAACTTTGGTCTAGACTCTTCGACGCAGTTTGCGGCACCGTTTGAATTGACGAAATTCGATGAAGACGGCGCAACAACAGGCTTCCTAACTAAGGTCGACTTCGATGAGTACGGTAGTGTTCTAGGTACATACTCAAACGGTGAAAACGTAATGCTAGGTCGTGTAGGTCTAGTGCGTGTTCCAAACGAGCAAGGCCTAGACAAGAAGGGCGGCACTCAGTGGGATTCTACTAACTACTCAGGTGATAAAATCTGGGGTGAATCGAACAAAGGTTCATTTGGTGGCATCAACAACGGTTCACTAGAGCAATCGAACATCGATATGACTCAAGAGCTGGTTGACCTGATTTCTGCTCAACGTAACTTCCAAGCGAACTCGCGTTCTCTAGAAGTTCACAACCAACTACAGCAAAATATTCTTCAGATTCGTTAATACCTTCTTGGTCTGAATCATCTGCGAATACCCAATTCAATCCGTTTGAATTGGGTATTGTTGCTTGCCTATCTATTTGCCGCCTCAATTGCCGCGCGGTAAAGTTTGTTCTTGCCACCCCTGGCAGCCAGGATCATTTTGATCTCTGTAATTCCTTTCTATCTACTTAACACTATGATTATAAACACCATTTCATAGTTGGCACAGTGATTGCTTTATTGGCTCTAGATAATGATTTTTTGGAGCAAAATTATGGATCGCGCACTGTTTTTAGCCATGAGTGGCGCAAAGCAAAATATGCAAGCTTTGCAGCTACGTGCCAACAACCTCGCTAACGTAAGTACAACAGGCTTTCGTGCTGACCTAGCACAAGCTCGTTCAATGCAAGCGTACGGTGAAGGTATGCCAACACGTGTCTTCAGCATGACAGAGCGTCCTGGTCATAATTTTGAACAAGGCAGCGTTGTGACGACCGGCCGTGATTTAGACGTAACCATTCAAGGTGATGGCTGGATTTCAGTGATGGATAATTCAGGTCGTGAAGGTCTAACCCGTAACGGTAATCTCAAGATCGACCAAAACGGTCTACTGACTAACGGCAGTGGTCATCTCATTCTTGGTGAAAACGACGCACCTATTACCCTACCAATCCCATTAAGCAAAGTAGAAATTGGTACAGACGGTACGATTTCGGTGATTCCTCAAGGCGCTCCAGCTGAAGAACTTGCCGTTGTCGATCGCATTAAAATGGTTCGCCCAGATAATCAAACCCTATTTAAAGATACGAATGGTCTTTTCCGTTCGAAAAACCCAGATCAGGCATACGAAGCTGATGCAGCCGTTACGCTGCTGACTGGTGCCATCGAAGGCAGTAACGTGAATGCCGTCGGTGAGATGACAAGCTTGATTGACCTACAGCGTCAATTTGAAATGCAAGTCAAGATGATGAGCACAGCAGAAGAAATGGACAAGTCGTCTGATTCACTGCTTCGTATGAGCTAATAGAATTTAAAGGAAATTACTATGCATCCAGCATTATGGGTAAGTAAAACTGGTTTAGACGCCCAACAAACCAATATCTCAACAATTTCGAACAACCTTGCCAACGCATCAACGGTTGGCTTCAAAAAGAGCCGTGCCGTATTTGAAGATTTGTTCTATCAAAATATCAATCAACCGGGTGGTCAGTCGTCTCAAAACACTGAACTGCCAAGTGGTTTGATGTTGGGTGCGGGTTCTAAAGTGGTAGCAACGCAAAAAGTGCACACTCACGGTAACGCGCAAACGACAACCAACAGCCTAGATATGATGATCGAAGGTGATGGTTTCTTCCAAGTTGAAATGCCAGATGGTGAGACAGGTTACAGCCGTAATGGTCAGTTTACATTGAATGGTGACGGCGCAATCGTAACTTCAGGCCAGGGTTACCCGCTACAACCAGAAATCGTTATTCCTGAAGATGCAATTTCGATTACTGTCGGTAACGATGGTGAAGTTTCAGTACGTATTCGTGGTGAGCAGAACAACGTTGTCGTTGGTCAGATTACGATCACTGACTTTGTAAACCCTGGTGGTCTTGAGCCAGTTGGTCAAAACCTTTACCTACCAACGGGCGCAAGTGGTGACCCACAAGAGGGTGTACCGGGTTTTGACGGCCTAGGTAACATTCGTCAATCAATGTTGGAAACCTCTAACGTAAACGTAACCGAAGAGCTGGTAAACATGATTGAAGCTCAGCGTGTATACGAAATGAACTCAAAAGTTATCTCGTCAGTAGACAAGATGATGAGCTTTGTTAACCAACAACTTTAATCGTTAGATTAAGTAACGTGTAATTGTCCCTACTGCTGACTAAGAGAGTATCACCATGAAACGTATTTTTTGTTTAGCCCTGTTAGCTTCGATGACCGGCTGTACCATGTTGGATCCTATCGAAACGCCAGAACAAGAAAACGCCACGACCGTGGTCGATGCGGTAGAGGGTGATAAGTCGAGTGATGAGAGCTCTGGTATCGTGGACACACTACGTGGTCGTACCGACCCCGTCGCGGGCGATCCTGCTTGGGCCCCAATTCACCCTAAGCAAAAGCCAGAACACTACGCAGCAGCGACCGGTTCACTTTTTAACGTGAACCACATTGGCAGCATGTATGATGACTCTAAGCCACGCGGTATCGGCGATATCATCACAGTGGCACTTGATGAGAACACGCGTGCGACCAAAAAAGCTAACGCAGACCTGTCTAAGTCGAATGACTCTTCAATGGAGCCATTGTCTGTGGGCGGGCAAGAGCTGACCATCGATAAATACAACTTCTCTTACGATCTAAGCAATACCAATACCTTTGCTGGTGATGCATCGGCTAACCAAAGTAACAGCATTAGTGGTTACATCACGGTAGAAGTGATTGAGGTGTTGGCTAACGGTAACCTAGTGGTGCGTGGTGAGAAATGGATGACGCTGAATACTGGTGATGAATACATACGCCTAAGCGGCACTATCCGCCCGGACGATATTGGCTTTGATAATACCATCGCTTCGAACCGTGTTTCCAATGCTCGAATTCAATATTCTGGTACTGGCGTACAACAAGATATGCAAGAGCCTGGATTCTTGGCACGATTTTTTAATGTAGCTCTATAGCAATAATCACAGTGCCGATTGTTTGACCATTAACAAGCGGCATTGGATTTAGAAGAAACTTAATATAAATCAGAGCAATAGAGACAGGTTACTCCCATGAAAAAGCTAGCACTTGTACTTTTCGGCATGTTATTTCTTGCCACCACTGCTCATGCCGCTCGTATCAAAGACGTGGCAAAAGTTGCAGGTGTTCGTAGTAACCAGTTGGTTGGCTATGGTTTGGTAACGGGTTTGCCGGGTACTGGCGAAACAACACCTTTTACAGATCAAACATTTAACGCGATGCTGCAAAACTTTGGCATCCAATTGCCACCCGGCACTAAGCCAAAAACGAAAAATGTGGCAGCGGTAATCGTTACTGCAGAGCTTCCTGCTTTCTCTAAGCAAGGTCAAACCGTTGACGTTACTGTTTCTTCTATCGGCTCAGCAAAAAGCCTACGTGGCGGTACGCTACTGCAAACTTTCCTGAAAGGTCTTGATGGGCAAGTGTATGCCGTCGCACAAGGTAACCTAGTCGTGAGCGGTTTCAGTGCTCAAGGTAACGATGGTTCTAAGATTGTCGGTAACAACCCGAACGTCGGTATCATTTCAAGTGGTGCGACAGTTGAACAAGAAATCCCAACTCCTTTTGGTCGTGGCGACTACATTACCTTTAACCTAATTGAATCTGATTTCACCACTGCACAGCGCATGGCTGATGCGGTAAACAATTTCCTTGGGCCACAGATGGCATCCGCTGTAGACGCGACTTCAGTGCGAGTTCGTGCACCGCGTGAGATTAGCCAACGTGTTGCTTTCCTATCTGCGATTGAAAATGTTGAGTTTGACCCTGCAGAAGGCTCAGCAAAGATCATTGTTAACTCCCGTACAGGTACCATTGTTGTTGGTAAGCACGTACGCCTACGCTCTGCAGCTGTGACTCACGGTGGTATGACGGTAGCAATTAAAGAAAATTTAAACGTTAGTCAGCCAAATGGATTCTCTGGCGGACAAACCGTTGTTGTTCCAGACTCAGACATCGAAGTCACGGAAGGTGACGGTAAGATGTTTAAGTTTGAACCTGGCCTGACTCTGGACGACCTTGTAAGAGCGGTCAACGAAGTGGGTGCGGCTCCTTCTGACTTAATGGCAATCCTTCAAGCACTAAAACAAGCGGGTGCGATTGAAGGCCAATTGATCATTATCTAAGGAGTGGGTCATGATTAAAAACAACAACGACATCGGTTTTATTCACGACATTGGCAGTCTTGATCGACTTCGTCAACAAGCGGTCAATGGTGAAGAGGGCAGTGAGCAAGAAGCACTTAAAGCAGCAGCAAAACAGTTTGAATCTATTTTTACCTCTATGCTGTTTAAGTCAATGCGTGATGCAAACTCTAGCTTCAAGTCAGACATGCTCAACAGTCAGAATGAACAATTTTATCGTCAGATGCTTGATGATCAGATGTCGAGTGAGTTAAGTGCATCGGGTTCGCTAGGTTTGGCGGATATGATTGTCGCTCAGCTTAGTGCAGGTCAAGGCACAGACCAACAGGAATCGAAAGTGCGCCAAGAAGGGTTTGACCCAGCGCTCGAGCGTCCCAAGTACTCTAAGAAAGTTGATAGAACAGAACGTCCGGAGAGTGTGGCAAACGTAGCGGCACAACCTGTTTCGTTCGACTCACCAGAATCCTTCGTTGCTTCAATGAGTCCGTATGCTGAAAAAGCAGCGCGTGCTCTGGGTGTCGACTCTTCACTGCTTCTTGCTCAAGCCGCTCTAGAAACAGGTTGGGGCTCTAAGATGGTGAAAAACTCTTTGGGAAACAGTAATAACCTATTCAACATCAAGGCTGACCGTAGTTGGAAAGGTGATAAGGTAGCGACTCAAACTCTAGAGTTCCACGGAAAAACAGCGGTCAAAGAGCAAGCTTCATTCCGTTCATACGCTAACTTTGAAGAGAGCTTTAACGACTATGTGAAATTCCTAAACGAGAATCCACGTTACCAAACAGCGCTTCAACATCAAGGCAGCTCAGAAAACTTTATCAAAGGCATTCATAGCGCAGGATACGCAACTGACCCTAACTACGCCGACAAAGTATTGAGAGTTAAAGCTAAGATCGACCAGATGAACTAGATTCACAAAGAGCTCGCCAATTGGTGGGCTCTTCTTTTATGCGTTTCTCTTTTCCTATCTATTACTCCCCATTTTATCATCCGATTTTCTTCTTTTAGCTCTTGATAATTAGCTTGGCACGTAAATTGCTTTTTAGATGTAAGGTTAATCAGTTTTTGCTGATTTTATTAGGTTTTTTGGGGGCATTATGGCGTCAGATCTGTTGAATGTAGGTACACAAAGTGTGCTTACTGCTCAAAGACAGTTAAACACCACAGGTCATAACATTTCTAACGCGAATACAGAGGGTTATAGCCGACAATCTGTAATTCAAGGTGTTAATGATCCTCGCCAATACGGTGGCCAAACCTATGGCATGGGCGTGCATGTGGAAAATGTTCGCCGCTCTTGGGATCAGTTTGCCGTTAATGAGTTAAACCTGTCGACAACTAATGCCGCTAATAAGAATGACACCCAAAGTAACATCGACATGCTCTCGGGTATGTTGTCGTCTACAGCTTCTAAAAAAATTCCAGAGAACATGAACGAGTGGTTCGACTCGATCAAAACCCTGTCTGATACACCGAATGATATCGGTGCTCGTAAAGTAGTACTCGAGAAGGCGGGGATCATTTCTCAGACCCTTAATGAATTCCATGAAACGATTCGTCAACAGTCAGATGTTGCCAACAAAAAATTGGACATGGGTATCGAGCGTGTTAACCAACTCGCGATCGAGATTCGTGATGTTCAGCGTCTGATGATGCGTACTCCAGGTCCACATAATGACCTGCGCGACCAGCATGAAAAGCTGATCAATGAGTTGTCTGGATACACCAAAGTAACGGTTACACCACGCTCGAATGCTGAGGGCTTCAACGTTCATATTGGTAACGGTCATACCTTAGTTTCCGGTAGTGAGGCGAGCCAGTTGAAGTTGGTTGATGGTTTGCCTGATGCCCACCAACGACGCTTGGCGATTGTTGAAGGCAAGGCGATAAAGCCGATCACCAGCGCGGATATCGACGGCAAAATTGGTTCGATGTTGGATATGCGTGACGAACACATTCCAGAGGTGATGGACGAGTTAGGCCGCATGGCTACAGCGCTCTCTTATCATGTCAATGAACTTCAAAGCCAAGGTCTAGACCTTAACGGTAACGTTGGCCGCAATTTATTTACTGATGTGAACTCAGAGCTGGTGGCGAAATCGCGCGTAGTGACGAGCGGCAATTCGCAAGCCGATGTGGCGGTGTTCATTGATAACACCAATGCGCTTAAAGGCGGAGAGTACGGATTAAAGTACGACGGCAGTGACTATGTGGTCACTAAGCCGAGCGGTGAAACCGTTAAAGTTACCACTGACTCGAGTGGCAGTGCTTTCTACCTAGATGGTATGCGTGTTGAGATCCGCAATCCACCTGAATTAGGTGAAAAGGTTCTACTGCGACCAACGCGCAGTTTTGCCGCCCAGATGCAAATCGAAAGCAATGATCCTAAAGATATTGCGGCACAGAGCTATGAAGCCTCGACAACCTTTGCCCAAGGTGATGCGGAATTTAAGATCCTTGCCGCAGGACAGCTGCGTGAATTTGAGGTGATTGTCTCGCCACGTGGTGAACAATTTGCGGTGACGGACACCAAAGGCAATGTGTTGATGCAGCCACAGCCGTATCCACCATCTGGTCCAGTGACCGTAATGGGGACGACTTTTGAACTGACACCTGGTGCCATCGCCAACGATAAGTTTACCGCTAACCTTGTTCCCTCAGAAGGTGATAACGGCAACCTGCGGAAAATGCAGGACATTCAGACCAACAAGTCGTTGGATGAAGGTGAGTCGACTCTGCTTGATACCTATCACAACCTGAATACCAATACAGGTTTGAAGGCGTCGACTGCGAATCGTCTTAGTGAGATTGCGACGTTAGAAAAGCAGTCAGCACAAGAACGAATTGCTTCTATATCTGGGGTGAATCTCGATGAAGAAGCGGCAAACATGATGAAGTTTCAGCAAGCCTACATGGCATCGTCGCGCATTATGCAGGCGGCAAATGAAACCTTCGATACCATCTTAGCCCTAAGGTAATAGGAGGAAACCATGTTAACTCGTATCTCCAGTTTCCATAATTACCAGTCGGTTCAGAATGATCTGCGTCGCCAAGAGAACAAGGTGCATCATAACCAAGCGCAATTAGCGTCGGGTAAAAAATTGCAGTCGCCTAGTGATGATCCACTAGCGACTCACTACTTACAGAATATTGGGCAGCAGTCTGAACAGCTTAAGCAGTATGTAGATGCTATTACTTTGGTGAGAAACCGCTTGGAGCACCACGAAGTGCTGATCTCTAACTCTGAAGGCTTTGCTGATGAAGCGAAACGTACAGTGATGGAGATGATCAACGGTGCGTTGTCTCCAGAAGATCGCTTGGCAAAACAGCGTGAGCTGCAAGAGATTGCCAATAACTTCCTATACATGGCGAACTCGCAAGATGAGTCGGGTAACTACACCTTTGCTGGAACTAAGCTGAAGAATCAGCCTTTCTTTCGTGACAATGAAGGGAACGTGATTTACGGCGGTGATGATTATCAACGCAAGATGCGCGTGGCCAGTAGTTTTGAAATGCCAATGAACGATCCGGGCAGCAAGCTGTTCATGGAGATCGACAATCCATTTGGTGACTACAAACCTACGTATGAGCTGCAGTCAGCATCTGAACTGCTTCTAGAGCGTGCGACAAATAGTGAGTTTCAGGATCCTGCGACCTACAAAGTCACTTTTGTTGATATGCAGAACGGTAAGTACGCCTATCAACTAGAGAAAGATGGCAGTGTTGTCGCGGCAAAAGATTTTGATCCAACCGAAGGGATTAAATACGAAGGCCTACACATTGAGTTGCGCGGTCAAATCACTAAGGGTGATTCGATTGTGCTAGAGCCAAGAGAGAGCTTTTCGATATTTGATACCTTTCGTGATGCTGCAGCATTAGCAGAGTCGTCAGTTTCTGACTCATCTGCGACTGCGCAGCTGCATCAGGCAACAGAAGAGTTTCACGCTGCTTTTATCCATTTAACTAAGGCTCGCACAGATGTTGGTGCGCGTTTGAACACTCTGGATATTCAAGAGCAGCAACATGAGGACTTCAAGTTGTCACTGGCGAAAGCCAAAAGTAACTTTGAAGATTTGGACTATTCAAAGGCGATCATTGAGTTCAATGAGAACTCTCGTGCACTTCAGGCTTCTCAACAAGCCTTTGGTAAAACGAAAGATTTAACCCTATTTAATTACATCTAACTTCAGTCGTATGAATTGAGCCCTGCTTTATGCCTTATGTGCAATGCCGTAAGTGCGAGAGGGTTCTAAAAGTTGCCGCTTTCTTACTCGTTTTGAAATGTAAGCAATGTAAGCGGCAAAAAGCGGCAACACACAGGTTAGAGGGATTACATAACAATAATCTATAGGTTGAGTAGGTGAACAGGTTGTTTTTAAGTGATTGTTTTTGAATGAGATAAATTTATTTTTCGTCAATTTAAAAATTGGCACACAACTTGTATCTATGTAAGTCATAAATGATTTATACAGGTCTTAAACCCTAACTTAGGGTTTAGCAAGTAATATACGGTCAGTGCTTATCCATATGAGAGTAAAGCTGGCCGCTTCGCAGAAAGCTTGCGAACTCATAAGGAGAGCAAAATGGCAGTTAATGTAAGTACTAACGTTTCCGCAATGACAGCGCAGCGTTATTTGAATAAAGCGTCTAATGACCTCGCAACTTCAATGGAGCGTTTGTCATCAGGCCATAAGATCAACAGCGCAAAAGATGATGCGGCAGGTCTGCAGATCTCTAACCGTCTAACGGCACAGTCGCGCGGTCTTGATGTGGCAATGCGAAATGCTAATGACGGTATCTCAATTGCTCAAACGGCTGAAGGTGCAATGAATGAGTCTACTAACGTTCTACAACGTATGCGTGACTTGGCAATCCAATCTTCAAACGGTACTAACACGGCTGCTGAACGTACAGCACTGAATGAAGAGTCTATGGCTCTTCAAGATGAGCTTAACCGTATTGCTGAAACCACTTCATTTGGTGGTCGTCGACTACTGAACGGTTCGTTCGGTGAGGCCTCTTTCCAGATCGGTTCTAACTCTGGTGAAGCGATGATCATGGCGTTGACCAGCATCCGTGCTGATGACTTCCGCATGGGTGGTACGACGTTTGATTCAGAGAACGGCAAAGACAAGAACTGGGAAGTACCAGCAGATGCTCGTGACCTGAAGCTTGAATTCGTGACCAAGTCTGGTGAAGAAGTGAAGCTTGAGCTGATGACCAAATCAGGTGATGACATCGAAGAGCTAGCGACGTACATCAATGGTCAGTCTGACTTGATCAACGCATCGGTAACCGATGACGGTCGTCTACAAGTGTTTGTTGCTGAACCGGATCTACAACAAGGTTCTATGTCTATCTCTGGTGGTTTGGCTTCTGAATTAGGCCTTAAGAGTGAAGGTCGTCAAACGACGGTACAAGACATCGACCTAATGACGGTTGCAGGCTCACAGAATGCAATCAGCATCATCGATTCAGCTCTGACTTACGTTGATTCACAGCGTTCTGATCTGGGTGCGAAGCAAAACCGTCTAAGCCACAGTATTAACAACTTGGCGAACGTACAAGAAAACGTAGATGCGTCTAACAGTCGCATCAAAGATACCGATTTTGCGAAAGAGACAACGCAAATGACGAAATCTCAAATTCTGCAACAAGCAGGTACTTCAATACTTGCTCAAGCAAAACAGTTGCCTAACTCTGCAATGTCACTATTGCAATAGTTATTGGTTGACCTTGCTGTTCGTGTCCAGACGTGGGCCATACAGCAAGGAAAACTGGCAAGCATACTTACTATTGAGTGTTTAGCTCTCTCATCTCTCACCTGCTTTACATTTTTACGGTAAGGATGCAACGGTAAGTCAGAATGTGTTCATTTCTCGATGATCTCCACACAGGCTCTGGCCACCACCTAGCCCCAGTTCTCTCAAAGGAAAAGGGGCTTTTTCCTTTCTAGCGTTCCTGTTTTTCCCCATTTAGCTTTTCCGGTTTTTAACATACTCCACTCATTTTCTTTCTGAATCCTGACCCTGCCAAAATTTTCTCTGGTTAAAAATTGCACGTTCATTAAACGTCTCTTTTCTTAAATTTGCCCAAAATCCACCGTTGAAGTGCCCAATAGTTGAACTCTTCTAATTTTCAAACGTGAACTTTAGATCTTTGTAGAATAAAAAAACTTGTTTATCTGTTTGTTTTTATTGAATTTATTAAATTATTTGGTTTTTTTTGAAGTTTTTTCTAAAGCTATACAAATTCGCGCCGTTATTAAAAGTAACTTTGAGAGAACTACTTGGTTTTCCGAGACGTCGGAAACCGCAACACCGGAAAATCAATTGGAGAAATCACCATGGCAGTGAATGTAAATACCAACGTTTCAGCGATGACTGCGCAACGTTACCTAAACAACGCAAACAGCGCTCAACAGACTTCTATGGAGCGTCTAGCTTCTGGCTCTAAAATCAACAGTGCAAAAGATGACGCTGCGGGCCTACAAATCTCTAACCGTTTGAATGTACAAAGCCGTGGTCTAGACGTAGCAGTACGTAACGCGAACGACGGTATCTCGATTGCACAAACTGCTGAAGGTGCAATGAACGAGACAACAAACATCCTGCAACGTATGCGTGACCTTTCTCTACAATCTGCAAACGGTTCAAACTCTAAGTCTGAGCGTGTAGCGATTCAAGAAGAAGTAACAGCACTGAACGACGAACTTAACCGTATCGCAGAAACTACCTCTTTTGGTGGTAACAAGCTTCTGAACGGCACACACGGCACTAAGTCTTTCCAAATCGGTGCAGATAACGGTGAAGCTGTAATGCTTGAGCTGAAAGACATGCGTTCAGACAACGCTCAAATGGGTGGTAAGAGTTACCAAACTGAG
>NZ_JFFR01000007.1 GCF_000695685.1 Vibrio fortis
GACGCACTAATTATGGCTCTGGCTTTTAGCTAACCCACGATATTGGAGGCTAGCACCTCGTGGGGGTCATTATGTCTATGTATATAGGAGATATATGAGACATTTTGGACATGTTCCCGGTATTGAGGTTGGAGATGTTTTCGAAAATCGAGCAGCTCTCAGAGCCGCTGGTATTCACTTACCGACGCAGGCTGGTATTAGTGGTGGAGAAAATGAAGGCGCTGACTCTATTGTACTCTCTGGTGGGTACGAGGATGATGAAGACTTTGGTAATGAAATCATTTATACAGGCGCTGGCGGCAGGGATGAAAATACTGGGAAACAAATAGCTAACCAAGAGCTTAAAAAATGGAATCTTGCTTTAGCTAAGAACACATTAGAAGGTTTCCCTGTTAGAGTTGTTAGAAGTCATGAACATAGTAGCGATTACTCTCCTTCAAAAGGCTTCCAATATGCCGGCCTATACCGTGTCGTTGAGTATTGGTGTGAGAAAGGAATCTCTGGGTTTAGAGTTTGGAGATATCGATTAATTGCAATAGATGACTTTGATAAAGCCATTTATAAAATACAAGTTCCTCCGGCAGGATATGGCCCAGTAAAACGTACACAGACTACAGTTCAAAGAGTTGTTCGCGATACAAATATTGCGAAAAAAGTAAAAAAATGGCACGGGTATCGTTGTCAGGTTTGTGGTTTGGCTATAGATACGGGGGTTGGTTTATATGCTGAAGCAGCACATATAAAGCCTCTAGGAAGTCCACATAATGGTCCTGATGTTTCAGAAAATATACTCTGCTTATGCCCCAACCACCATGTGATGTTTGATAACGGAATGTTTACAGTAGCTGACGACTTAAGTTTGATTGGGATGGAAGGGTGTCTACGTACAAATAAAAAGCACAAAATAGGCATTAACTTTATTACCTACCATCGGAACCACTATGCAAAATATACATAACAAGCAATTTAAGAGGGATTCACAATGCTTGGCACTTTTGCTTCTACTTCAGTTTTAGTGTTTATGGCACAATGGGTTAGGTTTAGTGGTGCGTTGCTCACCACTTAAGCGGGCGTTGATATGACCCCCACTGTCAATAAGAGCGTAGAAGTTTCTGCTCCCGCATTTATAGAGCCTTTTTTGTTATTTAGGGGATAGTGTTATCACATAGATGAAGCAAGTAATGTCGTCGGTTCTCATGCTGATATACGTGGATTGCTC
>NZ_JFFR01000008.1 GCF_000695685.1 Vibrio fortis
TGTATATTGTCTTTGTGATTTTACTTTCATGACACTTAATACTCCGTATTAAGTGTCTACTTTAATGGGGTCACATCAGAATAATTGTGAAGGGTTGACCGATTGGGTCAGCCCTTTTTGTTTTTATGCATCCGCTCTTCGTATCTCGAAGCGCAGCGTACTCGCATCTCGGAGTGAAACATTCCTGTCTTTTCCTCAGATACAAAAAAGCCGCTGACGAATCAGCGGCTTTCAAAAACATTAGCGAGTGGCTAAAGGAGAATTACTTCTTCTTTTTCACTGCTTTCTTGTTTGGAAGGTCAGTGATTGAACCTTCGAATACTTCCGCAGCTAGACCAACAGACTCGTGTAGAGTTGGGTGAGCGTGGATAGTTAGAGCGATATCTTCTGCGTCACAACCCATCTCGATTGCTAGGCCGATTTCACCAAGAAGCTCACCACCGTTAGTACCTACGATAGCACCACCGATTACACGGTGCGTGTCTTTGTCGAAGATCATCTTCGTCATACCGTCTGCACAGTCAGATGCGATTGCACGACCAGAAGCTGCCCAAGGGAAAGTAGCAACTTCGTAGTTGATGCCTTCAGCTTTCGCTTCTTTCTCAGTCTTACCAACCCATGCTACTTCTGGCTCAGTGTACGCAATTGATGGAATTACTTTAGGGTCGAAGTAGTGCTTCTTACCAGAGATAACTTCAGCAGCTACGTGACCTTCATGCACACCTTTGTGAGCAAGCATTGGTTGGCCAACAACGTCACCGATCGCGTGGATGTGAGGAACGTTTGTACGCATTTGCTTATCAACGTTGATAAAGCCACGCTCATCAACTTCGATACCTGCTTTCTCAGCGTCGATAAGTGCGCCGTTTGGAACACGACCGATAGCAACAAGAACAGCATCGTAGCGCTCAGCTTCAGCTGGTGCTTTTTTGCCTTCCATTGAAACGTAGATACCGTCTTCTTTCGCTTCAACTGCAGTAACTTTAGTTTCAAGCATTAGCTTGAACTTATTCTTAATGCGCTTAGTGAATACTTTAACGATGTCTTTATCTGCAGCTGGGATAACTTGGTCGAACATCTCAACTACGTCTACTTTAGAACCTAGAGAGTGGTAAACCGTACCCATTTCTAGACCGATGATACCACCACCCATGATAAGCAGTTTTTCTGGTACTTCTTTCAGCTCTAGCGCGTCAGTTGAATCCCAAATACGTGGGTCTTCATGCGGGATGAATGGCAGTTTGATTGGGCGAGAACCCGCTGCAATGATAGCGTTGTCGAAGTTAACCGTTGTTGACTCGCCTTCACCTTCTACAAGGATAGAGTTAGGACCAGTGAACTTACCGTAGCCGTTAACTACAGTCACGTTACGCATCTTAGCCATACCGCCAAGACCGCCAGTCAGTTGGTTTACAACTTTCTCTTTCCAGATGCGGATCTTGCTGATGTCAGTTTGTGGCTCACCGAATACAACGCCGTGCTCAGCCATCGCTTTAGCTTCTTCAATTACTTTTGAAACGTGAAGAAGTGCTTTTGATGGAATACAACCAACGTTTAGACATACACCGCCAAGAGTGCTGTAACGTTCAACTAGTACTGTTTCTAGACCTAAATCCGCACAACGGAATGCAGCTGAGTAACCAGCAGGACCTGAACCAAGTACAACAACTTGGGCTTTAATTTCTTTGCTCATTGTGACCTCTTGTAGTCATTATCCCTAACAGGCTTGAGAAGATGTTCTTAAATTATTGGGCTTTCAAACAGCCAACATTTTACAGAGATGTTAACAGTGTGAAAGTAGCTTTAAGTTAGCCTGTGAGCTAGACAACACTTCCCTTTCGCTTTATGAGAAAAGCGGGAACTGTTCTCTAAAAAATACTTTGTATAAAGAATTAAGGTGACCCGAAAGCCACCTTAATATTTACTTTCTAAATTACAGTACTAGACGACGAATGTCAGATAGTGCGCTGTTTAGGAAAGTAATGAAGCGTGCACCTTCAGCACCATCGATCACACGGTGGTCGTATGATAGAGATAGTGGAAGTTGTAGGCGTGGTTCGAACTCTTTGCCGTTCCACACTGGCTTCATTTCAGACTTAGATACACCTAGGATACCTACTTCTGGAGCGTTTACGATTGGCGTAAATGCAGTACCGCCGATGCCGCCAAGGCTAGAGATTGTGAAACAACCGCCTTGCATGTCAGCTGCAGTTAGCTTACCAGCACGTGCTTTCTTAGACACAGCCATTAGCTCTTCAGATAGCTCGTAGATGCCTTTCTTGTTCACGTCTTTGAATACAGGAACAACTAGACCGTTTGGAGTATCTACTGCGATACCTACGTTTACGTACTTCTTAAGAATGATGCTTTCGCCATCTTCAGAAAGAGAAGAGTTAAACGCTGGGAACGCTTCAAGAGCTTTAGCAACAGCTTTCATGATGAACACAAGTGGAGTGATCTTCATGCCAGTGTCTTTCTTAGCTTCGATTGCGTTCTGCTCTTTACGGAATGCTTCTAGCTCAGTGATGTCTGCGTTGTCCCACTGTGTAACGTGAGGGATCATTACCCAGTTACGGTGTAGGTTTGCACCAGAGATCTTCTTGATCTTAGAAAGCTTCTGAACTTCAGTTTCACCGAACTTGCTGAAGTCAACTTTTGGCCAAGGTAGAAGACCAAGAGCAGAGCCGTCACCGCCTTTGCCAGATGCAGCAGCACCAGACTCAAGACGCTTAAGTGCATCTTTAACGTAAGACTGAACGTCTTCTTTAAGGATACGGCTCTTACGACCAGTACCTTTAACCTTAGATAGGTTAACGCCAAATTCACGAGCAAGACGACGAACAACAGGAGACGCGTGTGCGTAATCGTTGTTTTCTTGGAAGTCGTTAGCTGCAGGTGCCGCCGCTGGAGCTTCAGCTTTTGGAGCTGGAGCTGCTGCAGGAGCAGGTGCTGCCGCTTGAGCTGGAGCCGCTGCAGGAGCAGGTGCTGCGCCTTCAACAACGAAAGTCATGATTAGAGAACCAGTCGTTACTTTGTCGCCAGCTGCAATCTTGATCTCTTTTACTGTACCAGCAAATGGAGCTGGAACTTCCATTGAAGCTTTGTCGCCTTCAACAGTGATTAGAGATTGCTCTTCTTCTACTGTGTCGCCAACCGCTACCATTACTTCAGTAACTTCTACTTCGTCACCGCCGATATCAGGAACGTTTACTTCTTTTTCTGCTGATGCCGCAGGAGCTGCTGCTGGAGCCGCTTCAACTGCAGGAGCAGCTGCTACTGGAGCGCCAGAGCCAGCTACTTCGAATACCATCACTAGAGAGCCAGTTGATACTGAGTCACCAGAAGCGATCTTGATTTCTTTAACTGTACCAGCGAATGGTGCTGGAACTTCCATTGATGCTTTGTCGCCTTCAACAGTTAGAAGAGATTGCTCTTCTTCTACTGCATCGCCAACTGCAACCATGATTTCAGTAACTTCTACTTCATCGCCACCGATATCTGGAACGTGAACTTCTTTCAGTTCTGCCGCTGCTGCTGGAGCTGGAGCCGCTGCTGGAGCTGCTTCTGCCGCAGGAGCAGGTGCAGCTTGCGCTGCACCCTCGGCTTCGAAAATCATGATTAGAGAACCAGTTGTTACTGAATCGCCTTCAGAAACTTTGATCTCTTTTACGATACCCGCTTGAGACGCAGGAACTTCCATTGAAGCCTTGTCGCCTTCAACAGTGATCAGTGACTGTTCTTCTTCAACCTTGTCGCCAACGTTTACTAGAATCTCAGTTACTTCAACCTCATCAGCACCGATGTCAGGTACGTTAATTTCGATTGCCATTGTTTTTCTACCTTATGCGTATTGCGGGTTTGTTTTTTCTGTATCGATGTTGAACTTAGCAATTGCTTCTGTAACAACAGACTTCTCAACATCACCACGTTTAGCTAGCTCAGTTAGGGCAGCAACTACTACGTAGCCTGCGTTAACTTCGAAGTGACGACGTAGGTTTTCACGGCTGTCAGAACGGCCGTAACCGTCTGTACCAAGTACTTTGTAAGACTCAGTTGGCATGAACGCACGTACTTGCTCAGCGTAGTTCTTCATGTAGTCAGTCGCAGCGATTGCTGGTTCGTTACCAAGAACTTGAGCGATGTAAGGTACTTTCGCTTCGCCTTCTGGGTGAAGCATGTTGTAACGCTCTGCATCTTGACCGTCACGAGTTAGCTCGTTGAACGATGTTACAGAGAACACGTCAGACGCGATGCCGTACTCTTCGCTTAGGATAGTCGCAGCTTTGCGTACTTCGTTCATGATAGTACCAGAGCTCATTAGTTGAACTTTAGACTTGTCACCAGCGTAAGACTCAAGCTTGTAGATACCCTTACGGATGCCTTCTTCAGCACCTTCTGGCATTGCTGGCATTGCGTAGTTTTCGTTCATTACTGTTAGGTAGTAGAACACGTTCTCTTGCTCAGTACCGTACATGCGACGGATACCGTCTTGCATGATAACTGCAACTTCGTAAGCGAATGTTGGGTCGTAAGAGATACAGTTAGGGATAGTGTTCGCTAGTACGTGCGAGTGACCATCTTCGTGCTGTAGACCTTCACCGTTAAGCGTAGTACGACCAGCAGTAGCACCTAGTAGGAAACCACGAGCTTGTTGGTCACCAGCCATCCATGCCATGTCGCCAACACGTTGGAAACCGAACATAGAGTAGTAGATGTAGAACGGGATCATTGGCAGATCGTTTGTGCTGTAAGAAGTAGCAGCAGCAACCCAAGATGCCATTGAACCTAGTTCGTTGATACCTTCTTGTAGTACCTGACCTGAAGTCGCTTCTTTGTAGTAAGAAACGATGTCGCGATCTTGAGGAGTGTAGTTCTGACCGTGCGGGTTGTAGATACCGATTTGACGGAACAGACCTTCCATACCGAACGTACGCGCTTCGTCACAGATAATAGGAACAACGTTTTTACCGATGCCTTTATTCTTCAGAAGGATGTTTAGTGTACGTACGTATGCCATAGTAGTAGAGATTTCACGCTTCTGTTCGCTTAGTAGCGGTGCAAACTCTTCTAGTTCTGGGATTTGTAATTCTTGAGTGAACTTAGGTAGACGCTGTGGCGTGTAACCTTTTAGTTCTTTACGACGAGCGTGTAGGTATTCGTACTCCGCTGAACCTTCTTCAAGTTTCAGGTACGGAAGCTCTTTCACTGCTTCGTCAGTTAGGATGTCTTGAAGACCTAGACGATCACGTAGGTGTAGAACGTGAGTCATGTCCATCTTCTTAACTTGGTGCGCGATGTTCTTACCTTCAGCCGCTTCACCCATGCCGTAACCTTTAACAGTCTTAGCTAGGATTACTGTTGGACGACCTTTAGTTTCTGCCGCGTTTTTGTAAGCTGCGTATAGCTTAGAAGACTCGTGACCACCACGCTTAAGAGCGAAGATTTCGTCGTCAGTCATGTCTGCAACTAGTGCAGCTGTCTCTGGGTACTTACCAAAGAAGTGCTCACGTACGTACGCGCCATCTTTAGATTTGAATGTTTGGTAGTCGCCATCTACAGTTTCGTTCATTAGCTGTAGTAGTTTACCAGACGTATCTTTAGCAAGTAGTGAATCCCAGTTGCTACCCCAGATAACTTTAACAACGTTCCAACCAGCACCTTTGAATAGGCCTTCTAGTTCTTGGATGATGCTACCGTTACCCATTACAGGGCCATCTAGACGCTGTAGGTTACAGTTGATTAGGAATGTTAGGTTGTCTAGCTTTTCACGTGCTGCGAAAGATAGAGAACCACGTGATTCTGGCTCATCCATCTCACCGTCGCCTAGGAAAGCGTATACACGTTGAGCAGAAGTATCTTTAAGACCACGGCCTTCTAGGTACTTAAGGAAACGAGCTTGGTAGATCGCAGAGATTGGACCAAGACCCATAGATACTGTTGGGAACTGCCAGAACTCAGGCATTAGTTTAGGGTGCGGGTATGAAGGGATACCTTTACCATCTACTTCTTGACGGAAGTTATCTAGCTGCTCTTCAGTTAGACGACCTTCTAGGAACGCACGAGAGTAGATACCTGGAGAGATGTGACCTTGGTAGTAAACTAGATCGCCACCGTCCGTCTCGTTTGGAGCGCGGAAGAAGTGGTTGAAACATACTTCGTAGAAAGCAGCCGCTGATTGGTAAGAAGCCATGTGACCACCTAGGTCTAGGTCTTTCTTAGAAGCGCGCAATACGATCATGATTGCGTTCCAGCGAATAATCGAACGAATACGACGCTCAAGAGTTACGTCACCAGGGTAAGCCGGCTCTTGTGCTGCTGGAATGGTGTTGATGTAGTTAGTGTTGATACCAGTTGGCATATCAACGCCGTCTAAACGTGCCTTTTCTAGAACTGTTTCTAGTAGGAACTGTGCACGTTCTACACCTTCTTCACGTACTACTGACTCAAGAGCTTGTAACCAATCTTGAGTTTCCAGAGCATCAACGTCATGCTTCATGTCAGACATGGCGATCTATCCTTTTTGTTAGTTGGATTCTACTAAACACGTAAAAAGCCGTAGGATTACGACTCTTTACCCTGTTGAATTCGACGCAGTGAACGTTCGCGACGCGACTCTTCTCTGGTCAAATCCAGCAATGTTTCTTCGATATAAGCTAAATGAGAATGTGACATTTCACGCGCCTTCTCAGGCTGGCCAGAAACAATCGCATCCACGATGTTAGCTCGATGTATACTCACTTTTTCCACAACGTCTTTTCGACGATGCAACAGCTTTAGATTTTCTAAGACATTTTGCTCAAGTAACGGAGCTAAACTGCGAACGATATGCAAAAGCACTACGTTATGAGCCGCTTCCGTTAAAGCGATAAGGAAAGCCATCACAGCTGCCGATTCAGCTTCAATATCGGCCTTTTCTTGCGCGCCTCGAATGTTATCTTGGCATGCTTGAATTCGAGCAAAGTCTTCTTCGGTACCACGCAGCGCAGCAAAGTAAGCAGAAATTCCCTCCATCGCATGACGCGATTCCAACAAGTCTAGTTGGGTTTCGGAGTGAGTGGACAACAAATTCAGGAGCGGATCTGAAAAGCTTTTCCAGATATTTTCACTGACGAACGTTCCCCCACCTTGACGGCGAGTTAGTAAGCGCTTGGCTTCTAAACGTTGTATCGCTTCTCGGATCGAAGGACGAGACACATCGAACTGTTTAGCCAGTTCACGCTCTGGCGGCAGTTGCTGCCCGGGCGCCAGTGTTCCTTCCACAATCAACCTTTCCAACTCTTTTTCAATAACATCAGAGAGTTTTGGCTGACGAATCCTTTGATAAGCCATAGTTTGCTGTTCTTCTTTTTATTTGCTGGTAATTGGTAATACCAATTTTAATTGGTGCAGAAATTAACATAATTAAAACGCCACTGTCCAGCTGAAAATTGACCTGAATCATAGAACACAGTGTGAATTAACCATGATTTAACAAATGAAATTTAAAACAGCAACCAAATTGGTCTTACCATTTACAGCGTTAATACTTTTGGGGAGTGTTCGTGCTAGAAAGTTTCAGGATAAAAATGAAATATTTCAGATTGATTAGGTAGCCTTGATTAAAATTCAAACCAAGCGCACAGATTGGGAATAAATCCTATTAACAATTGGTCACATCTGGCCTTTTGAAAGATTCATCACACTCTTGAGGAAATAAAAAAGGCCTGCATCCAGAACGATTACAAGCCTTTAACATTGGCGTAAAAACCAATATGCCAATATATGATTATCAGAATCACTACAGAGTTAAGCGTCGACGGTACTTCACCCAATCAAAAGAGAGCCCCGGATCGGTTTTTCTTAATGGGGCAATGTATTGATGCCCTGTAATTCGATCTGCTGTGATTTGCGGAAAACGTTGGGTAATCGCATCGGTTAGCTCAGCCAGTGCACGATATTGAGATTCGCTATAGGCAACAAAATCCGTCCCCTCAAGCTCAATCCCAATCGAATAATCATTGCAACGCTCTCGGCCAGCAAAGCTCGACTGACCCGCATGCCAAGCACGGTCAAGGAAAGAGACAAACTGAACAATCTCTCCGTTCCTACGAATTAAGCAGTGCGCAGATACGCCCATTTTGTGAATCACCTTAAAGAACGGGTGCTCCTCTGGATTGAGCTTACCCGTAAAGAACTGCTCGATATAAGGTCCACCAAACTGACCCGGCGGCAGACTGATATTATGTACCACCAGCAAAGAGACATCGTCTTGTTGAGGGCGGGCGTCATAGAAGGGAGAAGGTAGATGTTTCGCGGCGCTATACCACCCAGTTTCGCTGATCATCATAAACACCATGCTCCTTACTCTTTTATTGCTCAATATATAATGGCTATCAGTGTGAACTCGACCTAACTCAAGGCGGGCTCAACCCTTTAATTTGCAGTGAAGCAAGAGTATCATTCCTACCCCACTTCCTTTCAAGATTAGATTTGCGATGAAAAACACACATAACAGCCACCAACGCCTTGACTACTTAAAAGAGCAGCTTCCACTAGAGATCTCTCGCGCAGTTGCAGAAACAATCAAAGAAGACCTAGGCGGTACACTGGATCCAGCGGCTGATATCACTGCAAGTCTAATTCCAGCAGATGCGGTTAACAGCGCAACCATCATTACGCGTGAGCACGGTATTTTCTGTGGTCAAGCTTGGGCTGACGAAGTATTCAAACAGCTAGGCGGTGAAGTGACTATCGAGTGGCATGTGCAAGATGGTGACAAAGTTGAGCCGAACCAAACTCTTTGTACACTATCTGGCCCAGCTCGTGCTCTACTAACGGGCGAGCGCAACGCGATGAACTTCATCCAAACGCTATCAGGTTGTGCGACAACCACGGCAGTTTACGCAGAAAAAATCGCTCATACAGAGTGTCGTCTGCTTGATACACGCAAGACCATCCCAGGTCTGCGTAGCGCACTAAAATACGCAGTGGCATGTGGTGGCGGTTTCAACCACCGTATCGGCGTTTTCGATGCCTACCTAATTAAAGAGAACCACATCATCGCTTGTGGCGGTATCGAGAAAGCAATCTCTACAGCAAAAGAGCTTAACCCAGGTAAACCTGTTGAAGTTGAAACTGAGAGCCTAGAAGAGCTTGAGCAAGCGATCAGCGCAGGTGCGGACATCATTATGCTGGATAACTTCACCACAGACATGATGCGTGAAGCTGTTAAGATCAACGCAGGTCGTGCGGCTCTAGAAAACTCAGGTAACGTGACTCTAGACACCATCGCTGAGTTTGCAGAAACCGGTGTTGATTACATTTCAGTAGGTGCACTGACTAAACACCTGAAAGCAATGGATCTTTCGATGCGTTTCAAAGCGTAATCTATTGATTAAAAACACATTTGATATCAAAGGCACCGTTTACTACGGTGCCTTTTTTATTGATAGCATTTCACAATTGAGACACCTTATATAACTTGATCGCATAATCTTATGCAGCATATGAAACAAGTTACCAATAAATTCAAAGCGACTCGCGCCCTTCTCTGAACGCCATTCCACACCTAGATATCGACTCTTATTCTCTAATTCATCTGGTGCTTGCACTGTAACCGACAATAAATGGATTAGAACAATGAAAAAAAGACAAACAAAGCAGAAAGGTTTTACGTTAATTGAATTGATGATTGTGGTGGCGATTATTGGAGCCTTGTCAGCAATAGCTGTTCCTGCGTATCAAAATTATGTTGCCAAAAGTGAAGCTTCGTCAGCACTAGCCACCTTAAAAGCGCTACAAACCCCAGCCGAGTTAATTTTCCAAGAAGAAGGGACGATTAGTGGAGCGGTAACAATTCTTGGAGTATCTGCAGGTTCTAACACCTTAGGAACAATATCCATTAAAACGGCTGGTTCATCCTCAACTTCACCTGAGCTTCAATTCCAATTCAATGGTGGATCTTTAGATACTGAAACTCTTATTTTATCTCGAGACTCAACTACCGGGTGGAGTTGTGCCAAATCATCTAACATCCCTGACCTAGATGGCTGCTAATAAGTGTTAACCAACCTCCCCACCGTTCTTCGTCAGGCTAACCTCCTTAGCCTGACTCAAGAACAAGCCATAGTGGAACACTTGCAAGCTTCTGGTGACTCAACGCCAGAAGCTTTAATCGCACATGGCTTGTTTAATGCCGATAACCTTGCCGAGCATACGGCACATATCTTTGGTTTACCTTTAATTTCGCTCGCTGATTACGACTACGAGCCGTTGTGCGAACAGCTTGGTCTGCGCGAACTCATCACTCAACACCAAGTCATACCGATCGCCAAATCAGCATCCACGCTTACCTTAGCCTCTGCCGACCCAACTGACCTACAAGCTGAAGATGACTTTCGTTTTGCCACAGGACTTCAGATTGAACTGGTGGTTGCAAACTATCGCACACTTGAAGGGGCCATTCGGCGGCTTTACGGCAAAGTAATTACCAATGGTGATAGCAATCGTAAAGAGATAACCCAAGATGAACTCGCTCACTTAGTGGAAGTTTCTGATGATGAAGTCAGTTCTGTCGAAGATCTTAGTCAAGATGACTCGCCCGTCAGTCGCTTTATCAATCAAATCCTAGTCGATGCGGTGCGTAAAGGGGCATCTGATATCCATTTCGAGCCCTATGAAGAGTACTACCGAGTCCGCCTACGCTGCGATGGCATCTTAATCGAAACCCAACAACCAGCAGCGCACCTAAGTCGGCGACTGTCAGCACGCCTGAAGATCCTAGCCAAACTTGATATCGCGGAGAGACGTTTACCTCAAGATGGTCGGATTAAGCTAAGGCTCAATCAAGAGATCGCTATCGATATGCGCGTCTCTACTCTGCCAACACTTTGGGGTGAAAAAATTGTGCTTCGTCTACTCGATAGCAGCGCTGCCAATCTTGATATCGACATCCTAGGCTATAGTGAGCAACAAAAGACACTCTACCTTAATGCTCTGAAACGCCCACAAGGTATGATTCTTATGACCGGACCTACCGGCAGTGGCAAAACGGTATCGCTTTATACTGGACTTCGAATCCTCAATACCTCAGAAAGAAACATCTCTACCGCCGAAGACCCAGTTGAGATTAACCTTTGCGGCGTCAATCAAGTGCAAGTACAGCCAAAGATAGGCTTTGGATTTGCTGAAGCATTGCGATCTTTTCTGCGCCAAGATCCGGATATCGTGATGGTCGGTGAAATACGCGATATTGAAACTGCGGAGATTGCGATTAAGGCTTCCCAAACCGGTCACTTAGTTCTCTCAACACTGCACACCAACTCAGCAGCAGAAACCATCACACGCCTTGCTCACATGGGGATTGAGCCTTTTAACTTAGCTTCATCATTGAGCCTCATCATTGCTCAACGTCTCGCTCGACGACTGTGCCCACATTGCAAAATTGAAGATGATGACCAAACCATTTATCACCATCACAACATTGATGCTAACCATAGGTTCTTTAAAGCAAACCCGAACGGCTGTAACGAGTGCAATCAAGGGTATTCAGGCCGTGTGGGTATCTATGAAGTGATGCCGTTCACTGACACGCTGAAAGCAAGCCTCATATCTCGCCCAAATGCGATTGAGGTAGAAGCCCTAGCTAAACAAGAAGGCATGCAAACACTCCGAGATTCGGGCTTAGAGAAATTGTTATCCGGGGTCACTAGCTATCAAGAATTGCAACGCGTCCTCTATCTCTAGACGTTTTATTTCTATCTAACTCTCTACCTACATCGGTGTGAATTTTATGGTAATCAAACCCAAGCAATCACAACTCAAGAATTATCACTGGAGAGGCGTTAACAGCTCAGGGAAAAAAGTGTCAGGACAAACCTTGGCTCTCACAGAACTTGAAGTCAGAGACAAGCTGCGCGATCAGCACATTCAAATTAAGAAGATAAAGAAAAAAAGCATCTCAGCGCTGACTCGTCTAACCCATAGAGTCAAAGCAAAAGACATTACCCTGCTAACACGCCAACTGGCAACCATGCTAGGAACTGGTGTCCCTATCATCCAAGCCATCAATTTGGTGTCAGATAATCATAGAAAAGCAGAGATGAAATCGATCTTGTCGCAGATCTGTAAAGGCGTTGAAGCGGGGACTCCGCTATCAAAAGCGATGAGAACTGCAAGCCGTCATTTTGATGACTTGTATACCGACCTCGTGGCAACCGGAGAGCTGTCTGGAAATCTCGCTGAGGTCTTTGAAAGGCTGGCTAACTATCGTGAGAAAAGTGAACGCTTAAAGTCAAAGGTCGTAAAAGCGCTTATCTACCCGGTGATGGTGGTTGTCACCGCTTTAACGGTCTCATTTCTAATGCTAACAATGGTGATCCCTGAGTTTGAATCTATGTTCTCAGGCTTTGGTGCCGATCTCCCTTGGTTCACCGCTAAAGTGATGGCGCTGTCGCACTGGATGCAAGCTTACAGCTTCTATACTTTGCTTGGCTTTGCAGGTGCTATTCTCTTTGTCATTCAAGCTCGCAAGCGCTCCTACTCCATAAGGCTGGCCCTTAGCAGGTTAGGACTCAAACTTCCTATCATAGGAGGGGTCATGGCCAAAGCTTCCATCGCCAAATTCAGCCGCACATTATCAACCAGTTTTAGCTCTGGCATCCCGATCCTAACTAGCCTCAGAACGACCGCCAAAACCACAGGTAATGTGTACTTCGAATCCGCCATTACAGAGGTCCACAAAGAGACAGCCGCTGGGATGCCGATGTATATTGCAATGCGTAACAGCCAAGCCTTTCCGGAAATGGTATTGCAGATGGTGATGATAGGTGAGGAGTCTGGCAATCTAGACGAGATGCTCACCAAGGTTGCGACCATCTATGAGTTTGAAGTGGACGATACCGTCGATAACTTAGGCAAAATCTTAGAGCCGGTCATCATCGTTTTTCTGGGCTCAGTCGTGGGTGGCTTAGTGGTTGCGATGTACTTACCGATCTTTAATCTAATGAGTGTGTTAGGATAGGCGATAATCAATGACACACTCATGGCTCTCGCCAGTTAGACCCCAGTGGACAGGACTCTATGGAAGTATTTCACTACTATCCTTGGCTATTCCCCGTATTAGCTTTTATCTTCAGCCTACTCATCGGTAGTTTTCTCAACGTCGTTATCCATCGTTTGCCAATAATTATGGAGCGAGAGTGGCAACAAGAGTGCTCTGAAAGCTTTCCTGATTACAAGATTCCGATGCCAAAGGGAACGTACAACCTCAGCGTACCTCGCTCGACATGCCCAAAATGTGAAACGCAGATTCGAGCTATCGATAATATCCCAGTACTCAGCTGGTTATTTTTGAAAGGCAAATGTCGAAAGTGTTCGAACCCTATTAGTCCTCGTTACCCTTTCGTTGAGCTACTCACTGCGGTGATGTGTGGCTTTGTCGCGGTTCACTTTGGCTTTAGTTACTACGCAATCGCACTGATCTTTTTTACCTTTGCCTTGATTGCGGCGACCTTCATCGACCTTGATACCATGCTACTACCCGATCAAATCACTCTTCCACTGGTCTGGTCAGGTATTGCGCTTGCGCTGTTTGGCATTAGTCCTATCTCCCTCCAAGATTCTGTAATAGGAGCAATGGCAGGCTATCTGGCTCTATGGTCAGTCTACTGGCTATTCAAACTCCTAACAGGCAAAGAGGGTATGGGCTATGGAGACTTCAAGCTCCTTGCAGCATTAGGGGCTTGGCTTGGTTGGCAACACCTACCGATGATCATATTGCTCTCTTCACTTGTTGGTCTTGTGTTTGGTTTAATTCAGCTGCGATTGAAACAGCAAGGCATCGACAAAGCCTTCCCTTTTGGTCCTTACCTCGCTATTGCCGGTTGGATAAGTTTGATTTGGGGCGAGAACATTATGGCTTGGTATTTTACTTCGGTTTTAGGAATTTAATTTATGGCGACCATTATTGGCCTCACTGGCGGCATTGCTAGCGGAAAAACCACCGTTGCAGACCTATTTCAAGAGCACTTCAACATCGATATTGTCGATGCCGATATCGTGGCTCGTGAAGTCGTAGCAGTCGGCAGTGACGGACTACGCCAGATTGCTGAACATTTTGGTGAAGCGATCCTTTTAGAAGACGGTACCCTCAACCGAGCTAAGCTTCGTGAGCAGATCTTCAGTCATCCAGAAGACAAAACTTGGTTGAATGCGCTGCTTCACCCTATGATCCGCAATAAGATTGAAGAAGGGCTGACAAACATTCGCTCTCCCTATGGTTTACTCGTTGCACCTTTACTGATTGAAAACCAGATGCAAGGTATGGCAGATCGCGTTTTAATTGTTGATGTTCCTACAGAAGTTCAGGTTGAACGTACGATGAACCGAGACAATGTCTCTGAAGAACAGGTCAAAGCGATCCTCAAATCACAAGCTTCACGAGAGCAACGTTTAGCGGTTGCGGACGACGTGATTAAAAACCATACTAAAAACCAAGATCTTTTGCCTCAAATCACAGAATTACATCAAAAGTATCTAGCAATAAGCACACAAGATCGGTAAAAATAGTCTTATGTTGAATGAAGGTTTGCTTGATGATCACTCATAAATTTGAACATCCTCTAAATGAGAAAACACGTATCTACTTAAGAGTGGAATCCCTCTTGAGGCAACTGCACCTGTCTTCAACATTTTCAGATGCTCAGCAGTACCAACTATTCTTTCGTTCAATCTTCGATCTGATCGAAATCTTTGAGCAAATTCAGCTAAAGAGTGAACTGGCAAAAGACATAGAGAAGCAGCGTGTAACGTACAAGAGCTGGCTCAATGTCGAAGGCGTCGATCAAGAGATGCTCACTTCATTGCTAGAAGACATCGGCAGCATCTACCGTGAGCTAATGCTGGCTGAACGCTTTGGTCAGTCTTTGAAAGAAGATCGCTTCTTGAGTGCCATTCGTCAGCGTTTCAATCTTCCGGGTGGATCATGTTGCTTTGACTTACCGGCTCTACACTACTGGCTGCACCTCCCTCTCGATAAGAGAATGAACGATGCTAAAGCTTGGATGGATAGCTTACAGCCTCTGTATGATGCGCTAACCCTATGGTTAAAGCTAACTCGTGAAACGGGTCACTTCCAACCACAAATCGCTCGTGCAGGCTTCTTCCAGAGTGATGCTGAAGAGGCCAATATCTTACGACTCTCAATTCCAATGCAGTATGGCGCTTACCCAATGATTTCAGGACACAAAAACCGCTTTGCCGTGAAGTTTATGTGTTTTGAAAGTGGTCAGGCGTGCACTCAAGATATCGAATTTGAGCTCGCTGTCTGCAGCTAGCTTATTTGTCGCTAAATACCTTATTAAAGTTGGCTTGAGCCATGCTCAGGCCTACAATTCTAGAACCACACCCAACTAAGAACCATTATGTCTAAGAAAATCACCATCGTTAAATGCCCACAATGTCAGACTGATGTTGAATGGGGTGAGCAGAGTCCACATCGCCCTTTCTGTAGCAAGCAGTGTCAGATGATTGATTTCGGTGAGTGGGCCGACGAAGAGAACAGTATCGCGGGTGCTCCGGATATGTCGGATAGTGATGGTTGGTCGGAAGATCAGTACTAGATTCGAGATTCGAGATTCGAGATTGATGTGGCCCCTAAAAAGTAGACACAGGGGTTTAGTTGATTAGCTCAAAATCCATGGGGCTCACTCCACCTAGAGTCCC
>NZ_JFFR01000009.1 GCF_000695685.1 Vibrio fortis
ACCCAAGGGGTTTTGATGGACTCAAAACTGTTGCTTCCGCTTTAAAAAGCAGAAGCAAACAAGAACACTTGAATGAGTTTAGAGAACAATAAACAGCTTTCCAGATTACTTTTCTGAAAGAAAATCAGAGAAGAAAGAATTTGCTTGGCGACCATAGCGTTGTGGACCCACCTGATTCCATGCCGAACTCAGAAGTGAAACGCAATAGCGCCGATGGTAGTGTGGGGCTTCCCCATGTGAGAGTAGGACATCGCCAGGCTTTGATTTAGTTATTTGCTACGCAAATAACAACCTCAACAGTGCATTAATCTGTTGATGACAATTTGTTGGAGGGATGGCTGAGTGGTCGAAAGCACCGGTCTTGAAAACCGGCAACCGTTAATAGCGGTTCTAGGGTTCAAATCCCTATCCCTCCACCACCATTGAAAAGCCCGCTGAGAAATCAGCGGGCTTTTTTCATTTCTAAAATACGTCATTAACATAAATATTTGCCAAGTGCTTTAGCGTTCAAAATCGATTTAGACCCTACCATTGCCTTACTATCTAAGCCTATCTTTCGTAACAAATAAGATATGCATTCTTAACTCTCAAAATGCACTTCAACTGCACCTTCTTTCTAAGGTGTAACTCTTGGGTCTATGACTTTGTGATTTCTTCTTGGGCAATATTGTTGGAGTTTTACTAGTCGAATAGGTGTTGACGGTTATGTTTAACCTAAATTTTCTATCGGAACATCGGTAGCGTATGGAGCAATAAAGTGCATTTACAGAGCGAACAACCGAAGTTCAACGAATTGAAATTGCATTGAGAGATCTCCATACAAATGAATTGTTCAACCCAAAAGAATTGTGATCTATCCAACATCTTTAAACAGTAACCTAACGTTTGCCTAAGTTTTTTGGGAAATCAGCCACTTAAATAGGAGTACAAACAATAAAGGAAAAAGTTAATGGCTGTAGTAATTGGCGGTCAAGGGCTACCTAGATTGAGTAATGGTAAATTGGATTTAGAGATGTTTAACCAGAAACCCCCATTTGTTAATATAAAAGAAAAGGATCTAGGTACTGTGCTCATGAATTCTGCCGCATGGCAAGCTAGAGAGTTAGGTTTTAACAATATGGGTATTGCTTATGTTGAAGCAGCGAAAAGCATATCACTGAAAAATAAACCTACCATTCATAAGGTAGGTGCTAGTGCAATATCAGGTACTGCGTATCAGGTATTTAATGATTTTATAAAGAATGAAGGTTCGACTTTAACTCCTTATCTTCAGTACGATGGTAACATTAAGAATTTTGATACATTATTTATATGGAACCCTGCTGGCGGAGAAGAGCTATGATTAAGGTTTTGTTACTACTAGTTATGGTTTTTCCAAGTTTTTCTTGGGCCAAATCAGAAATATGTGCAAGTTTATACAAACAGTATAACCTTGGGGAGTTGGTTAAGAACCCAAAACTTAACATGTCTGATTGGACTAAGAGTTACTTTCCTAACGGTGTAAACTATATCAACCCTATTGATAACTACTTAGAGGCACTTATTAATAAGCCAGAGCTTTATTCCGATGAAGAGTTCATTGTAGAGGCCCTAAGTGGATTAGTGATTTATTATGATAATGAAAACCCCAAACATGAAATTCTACTTGTAGACATCCTGAAAAAAAATGAAGGGGCGGTATTTTTTAGGTCAAAAATCACGGGTTCTATTCCTATAGTGCTAGCGATTAGAATGTCTAGAGAGAAAGTGTTGAGTGTTGTGCTGAAGAATATAAGTCTACCGTATGACAAATACGAAGATTTACTTTTTTTTGCATTATGCGAGTAAGAAGTTTGGGTGAATTATAAGAAATAAAAGGTGGTTTGAACCTCAATAACTCTATTGAAGCGACAAAACTCAATGGCCAAATCGTGACAACAGTCTCGATGAATGAACTCGACCTCACTATGGTTCACCTAAAGGGCTTGTCACTGCATGTTGTATTCATGTTGATCCCGATGATCCACAACGTTGGTCGACCTGAGCACCACAAGATCTTAAAAGCCATTGCCGATATTGTCGAAGCTGGCGAGCTTACTCCGGTTGTCGATAGCTAACGCTTCACATTAGCAGAAGCGGGTGGTGCACATGAGCGTCTAGCCAGCGGTCAGGTTACCGGCAAGGTGGTTGTCGATATCTCATAGCAGTGTGTTCGACCAGTACTCTCCAACCAATTTACTATCTTAAAATGCTTTGAGTTAATGCTCACGTTGTTACACCGCAGCGTGAGCGTCGTCATTTTTCGAGCTTGACAAACATCGTGAATCTTTGATTTTTGGTGCTCTCGAATAAAGGGTGTATTCCCGAATCCTAATGACTGTTCCCCCTCCATAAATCCTTAAATTCCGAGTTTGCAAGTCGCTGCAAAAATATGCAACTCACCACTTAACAGGTGCGTTTTTTTCTTCAATATACAGCTGTCAGCGCTGGCGTTTTTCTGTATTACGAAGAGAACTTACTATGAGTGATAATTCTAAAACAAAACCATTACCTTCCTTTGTTGAGGAACGCCTTAACTATTTTATTCAAGATCTGATTACGCCGAACATGAATCAAAAACACTTGGTATTGGGGAAACGCCCAAGGCCGGGCTCTGTTGTGATGCAAAGCAATGACTACTTGGCTTTGTCGAATCATCCAGAGATTCAACAAGCCCACCGAGACGCTATAAAAGACGACGGTCAAAGCGTCGTTATGTCTTCGATTTTTTTGCAAGATGAAGACTCTAAACCAGAGTTTGAGCAACAATTAGCTGAGCTAGTCGGAATGGAAAGTTGTTTGTTGTCTCAATCAGGTTGGGCGGCGAACGTCGGTTTATTGCAGACGATATGTGCTGAAAATACACCTGTCTATGTCGATCACTATGCGCATATGTCGCTCTGGGAGGGTATACGTGCCGCCAATGCGGTTGCTCGCCCTTTTCGACACAACAACATGACCCATCTGCGCAAACAGCTTCAACGCCATGGCGCAGGTGTGATTGTGGTCGATTCTGTCTACAGCACGATTGGTACTGTAGCACCTCTCGCTGACATCTACGAAATGGCTCAAGAGTTTGGCTGCGCATTAATTGTCGATGAGTCCCATTCACTAGGAACCCATGGGAAGCAAGGAGCGGGTTTGGTGCATGAACTCGGACTGACTGAGCAGGTTGATTTTATGACTGTGAGTTTGGCAAAAGCTTTCGCTTATCGGGCTGGTGCTATTCTTGGTCCTAAATCAATGGCGGATTCACTGCCTTTTGTCGCGTTTCCTGCAATATTCAGCTCGACGGTGTTGCCTGAGGAAGTGAGTCGTTTAGAGAAGACACTACAGGTTATTAAAGGTGCTGACGAGAGACGGGAGCGCTTGTTTGAGTGCTCTACATTACTGAAACATGGCTTGTCTGAGATAGGGTTTAGTATTCGCAGTGATTCTCAGATTATTGCATTGGAGTGTGGGGATGAACGAAATACCGAAAGAGTTAGAGACTTCTTAGAAAACAATGATGTGTTTGGCGCGGTATTTTGCCGGCCTGCAACCGCGAAAAATAACAACATCATCCGCTTTTCTGTGAATTCTGACTTGAGTATGAGCGACATTGATCATGTGTTGACGGTGTGCCAGCAAGCATACAATCACAAGGATCTACAGTTTGTTAAAACGAAAATGGCACTCAATTAAGATAGAGGAGCCGTAAATACACTAACAGAGCTCAGTGAAATACTGAGCTCTTATTCACGTGTTTAAACCCAGTTGGCAATCTTATCGAACAGACGGTTTTTATCCGCGGGCTTAACAATAAAGTCGGACATTCCTGATTCGCCAATCTGCTCAAGCGTGACTGGGGAACTGTCGCCCGTGTGTGCAATGATAGGGATCTTTGAATAAGCTTTGTTGGATCCTCGGATACGTCGAGATGCTTCAACACCATTCATGACTGGCATCTCAATGTCCATAAGGATTAGATCTACATTACTGTTGTCTAGGGCATCTAACGCCTGCTGACCGTCTTCTTTTTCGATGACTTCAAAGCCTTGTTTGGCGATGAGCATTGCAGTAAATCTGCGTAGTGACTCATTGTCGTCAACCACCATAATCGTACCTTTCTTAGAGGTCTTAAGCGGTTCGAAGTTAGAATGTGGTGACAGTGTTTCACTATCGAAAAACAGGCCGTCGACGGTTGATTTTGTATTGAGCAACCACGCTTGGGTTTCTATCCATTTTACGTTAGGTAGCATAGAGCCGATTTGCTGGGTTGTTGAGTGTTCATAAAGGTAAGCGACTCGCGCCTCGGTAAATGACAGCAGTGACTCAATTGCTTTTAGCTGCTTGGGTTGTTTAATGAGTGCTTCAGCGTCAACAAAGATAACGTCAAATTCAAATTCATACTCTTTGCGATTCAGCGCTGATGCTGGGTTGATCATAGTTAAATCAAAGCCCATAAATCGGCTAATTTCGGTCATTCTTGTGGTCAGAATGTTTTGTTCGCAAATCATTAATACTGATTTCAGTTTAGTCAGGTCATTCTGGATCTCGGCCACAGTATTTGAACCTATCAATGGGAACGAAAGCGTGAACTGAGACCATTCTCCAAGCTCAGACTGGCACTGAATATCACCACCAAAAGCTTTCATAACTTTCTGGCAAAATGGTAACCCCAACCCGTAGCTACCCGACTTACCTGTGGTGTAGAAGTCTTGGAAAATATTACGCATGACCTCATTAGAGATGCCAGATCCGTTGTCCGTTACTGTCACGCTGTTGGTCCTGCCCTCATTATACATCGAGACATGGATATGAAATTCATCCGAACTACGGTGGTGGAAAGCATTTTTAAACAAGTTATACATCACGTACTTGAATAAGGTGTCACTACCAAGAAATTCGAAATCACCTTGTACATTTAACGAGATAGCCTTTCTGTCAGTCGAGCGCTTGTAACTGAAGCTTTCGATAGCCTCGGTTACTACATTTTTCGCTGAGTGTTTCTTAAACGTTGACCGTGATATACGGTTCTCGTCAATTGACGTCAATAGAAGGTCTATCGTCTCGTTACCACTGCGAATGATGTTCATTGCGTCGTCGCTGACTTTCTTAAGTAATACGACGTCGTCGTGTTTTAAGGTGTACTGACCTTGTGGTTCTTGCTTTGGATTAGGAAGTATCGATTGAATAACATCAATCGAGGTGAGCAAACCACTGAGTGGGTTACGCATCTCGTGGGCAATACCAGCACCAAAAGATTTAGCAAGAGACACTCTCGCTTCGTGCTCTACTTGGTTGCGAACATAGAACAAGTTACCGAATAGATAGATGAACAAGAAGATAGGAACATGCGTCCAGTCCATGGTGATATCCAGGTGAAACCCTTGTGCTACCCATGCACACAAGCTTGCTAACCCAATTCCCGCAAAAGTTTGAGCGAACATGACTCTGGTGATGTGAACTAGCAGGATATGCAGGAATATTGCCGCCATGAACGACATTACCCACACGTTCGACCAACTGTTCATCAGCAACATGTAAAAGAAGAAGCCGGGTAAGCAGATTGTTGTGACGACTTGATAGTACGCCGGGAGGTACTTTCTCCAGCGAAATGGGAAGCGATGTCTGTATATGATGCCGAAGAACAGTGTTGAGCAGAACACGCGCAATGGCAGGTTTTCATAGGGCTGCGGAAACATTAACTCCCAGACTATGTAATAGACTGGGAAGCCGACAAAGCCCATCCACCCGACAAGGGTCAGGTTTGGTTCAGCGTATTGATAAACCTTGCGAATAGCATCCATATTGAATATTTAGTTACCTAGCCTAAGACGTATAAGAGTACTGATTTTATTTTTATATTTTCTTAGTGATTATATATCACTTGTTGTTTGTAAGCTTTTAAAGTTCGATCAAATATTGCACTAAGTCAGATTGTGGCACGAATTGATAGTTCCAATTTTGTTGAGAGCGGATAAACAAAAAAAGCAGCCTGTGGTGGCTGCTTTGGGTAAAGATCAGAGATGAGCCCCAGGTCGGAAGGGCTTAAGCTTTCATTACTTCGCTACATTGCCTGCCACGTTTAGTGCATCCCAAGTTCGTGCGAACGGTGGTGCGTAACAGAAGTCCATGTAGCCGAGCTGTTGGGTGGTCATCTTCGCTGTGATCGCAACAGCTAACGCATTGATGCGGCCTACTGCGCCTTTTTTACCGACAATCTCGCCACCGAGTAAAACTTTGGTTTCTGGATGGTAAACCAGCTTCACTTTGATGTCTTCTTGTCCTGGGTAGTAATCGGTCTGGTTTTTATCTGAAATGGTTGAAACCTTCACATCTAAACCGTGTTCTTTTGCTAGAAGTTCAGATACGCCTGTGCATGCTAGTTCGTAGTCCAACACTTTCAAACAAGATGAGCCAAGGAAGCCATCCATATAAGTATCTTTACCTGCCAACTTGTCTGCCATCATACGCGCTTGTTTGTTCGCTGTGGTGGCGAGTGGGACATAAACAGGTTTCCCTAAAGCCATATGGTGAACGACCGCACAGTCGCCGACAGCGTGGATATAAGCGTCTTCAGTGGCACCGAATTCATTCACCAACAACGCTCCGTTGGTAGCTTTTGGTAATTCGAATGCTTCGGTATTTGGTTTAAAGCCAAGTGACATGATCACCACGTCAGCCTCAACACTGCCGTCGTCAGTTTCGATGACGTAACCACCTTGCTCTGCATCGCGAATCGCAGACACGCTGCAACTCGTTTTAAGCTCAGCGCCAGATTCACGAATCGCACCTTCTACCACTTCAATCATTTCTGGGCTAAATTGACGGCTCATCACGTGCTGCTCACGCTCAATGATGGTCACTTGTTTACCTAATAGATGTGCGGCATCGAATACCTCAAGCCCAATAAAGCCTCCACCAATTACGCAAACGCGTTGTTTACTGTTGTCCTTAAGTGCTTCTTTTACCGCCAAGCCATCTTCCATGCTGGTTAGCGTGTATACGTGCTCTGGGTTAAACTCGCCGAATGATGGAACTATTGGACGCGCGCCCGTCGCAATCATCAACATATCGTAATCGATGGTGCTTTCTTTTCCTTGGTGACGAACTTTAATCTGCTTTTCAATGCGGTCTAGTGCGATCATTTCAGTTTCAATACGTACGTCTAAACCAGATTTAATTGCCTGTTCTGGCGTTCGAGAAATCATCCGCTCGGTGTCATCAAACATACCACCCGCGAAGTAAGGCAAGCCACACGCTCCGAACGATATGTAATTGCGCTTATCCAAGACAATCACTTCATCCGATGGTTGATTACGTTTGTACTTTGCCGCGAAACTCATACCAGCAGCGTTACCGCCTATAACAACAACTTTCATATTTACTACCTAAAAACCTGAATTCAGGGAGACAAAAGAGCACTCATGTTGAGTGCTCTTGATAAATGCTAAGAATTACACTGCTGCTTCTTTTGTTACTGTAGCAGCGGCGTCAGCGTTGTATTGTTCAGTGTTTAGCGAGCCATTCTTCTTCGCGGTTAGAACACCAGACAACATAGAGCCTGAGATATTAAGCGCAGTACGAGCCATATCGATTAGCGCTTCAATAGAAACCAGGATTGCTACAACCGTGATGTCTAGACCCATGATGGTCAGTACCGCGACGGCTGCGAACGTTGCACCACCACCAACACCTGCGATACCGAATGAAGCAATCGCGATAACTGCAATCAACTGTAGGATGAAGCCTAGGTCAACTGGCATGCCCATGACTTGTGCTGCCATGATGGCTAACATTGCTGGGTAGATGCCTGCACAGCCGTTTTGACCGATACTGGTACCGAATGTCGCTGACATGTTTGCTGTTTCTTCGTCGACACCTAGTCGTTGAGTTTGAGTTTCAACGTTGAGTGGGATAGCTGCCATGCTTGAGCGAGAACCAAAGCCGAACACCAATACAGGCCAGATTTTCTTCATGAACTTCGCTGGAGAAAGACCGAACATAGATACCATCACGAAGTGGATAGCGAACATCACACCGATTGCTACATAGCTTGCTAGTAGGAAGCGACCCATTTCAGCGAGTGCGAACAAGTCGTTGGTCATCATGAACGTGGTCATCAGAGCGAATACACCGTAAGGCGTCAGCTTTAAGATTTCACGCACCATTGAAAGTACCACTTCTTTTGCAGAGTTGATGAAATCAACGAAGTTTTGCACTTTCTCAGGCTTACGGTTTTTCACTTGCAGGATACAGTAGCCAAGGAACATACCGAAGAGCACTGTCGATAGTGTTGACGTACGCTCTGATCCAGTCAGCATGTCGAAAATGTTGGTTGGGATGATAGACAACGCCATACCCGACAAACCGCTACTTGCCATAGCGTCTTGTGTTGCGACTAATGAGTTTCCACGTGCCTCGATAGCGCTGTTGGTGCCAATAGTGCTGACTAGCGCATTAGCATCGATACCAAATAGGTAAATGCTTGCGATACCTACTGCCGCAGAAATGGCACAAGTGAAAAGCAGAATACCGATAATTTTTGGTGCGATGCGCGACAGGGCACCACCGCCTTCTACGTTCATGATCGAAGAGATCATCGCCACGAATACTAGCGGGATAACGATCATTTGTAGCAGTTTGATGTAACCTTTACCGAACACTGAAATCAGCTCAGCGAAGCCAGCTGTTGCTGCGTTGCCGACACCAAACACCAGTTGAATTGCACCACCGAACAACAAGCCGGCAGCAAGCGCACTTAGTACGCGGAAGTTAAAACTTTTCTTTTGCTTTTTGAAGTTCGACAGCAGTGCGTAGAACCCGAAGAACAGTATGCTTAATCCTAAAAATGAAACGCTCATGAGAATCTCCTATTGACCCCATTAAATTCGATTATTTTTTGTATGCGATGGCTTCAACTTCAACCAGTGCGTCTTTTGGTAATCTTGCTGCTTCAACACAAGAGCGAGCAGGTGCGTTCTCGGTGCCAAACACTTCGGTATACACCTCATTAAAAGCAACGAAGTTCTCCATATCTGACAAGAAACACGTCGTCTTTAATACTGTCTCGAGGCTAGCCCCACTTGCTTCTAGAACGGCTTTTAAGTTTTCTAGAGACTGGCGAGCTTGTTCTTTAATGCCGCCCTCAACAAACTGCATGGTTTCAGGAACCAGTGGTAGTTGGCCTGAGGTGTAAACCATCTCTCCGTAAGCCGTTCCTTGAGAGTAAGGACCGATAGCTGCAGGTGCTTGTTCAGTGGTAATGATCTGTTTCACGATATAACTCCTAACTTATTAATTTTTATTCTGATTTAAATTCACGGATAAACTTGTAGACGGCCTGACGGCTTATCCCAAGTTGTTCGGATACTTGCGTGGTGGTTTCTTTTAACTCAAAGACACCGTTATCGAATAGGTTACGAACAATGGCTTTGTTGTAGCCCTTTGGTGAGACGGTTTCGTCTTGATCGACTTCTTGAATCGCGGCGCTGAGAGCCCGTTGAATAACATCGTTGGCGTTGTTGCTGAATGTTTCGCTTACCAAGGTCTGAGGCGCGTTACACTGAGGCATCAAGGTCTTAACGATCTCTGGAAATGGGAATGACAAGTTCATGTTGATACAAAGCATACCAATCGGTTTTTTATCTGGACCAGCTAGAATGCATGTCGTTGATTTGAGAAGTGATCCGTCAGCTGCATTGGTGAAGTAGCTCTTTGGTGATACTTCTCCAGTTTTCTCGAATGTGCTCCACATACGTAAGCCTAAGTCAGTAATAGGCGAGCCGATTTCTCGGCCGGTATGGTGACCGTTGACGATCTTAACCACTGAATTTTCGAGGCTTTCAAAAGAGTGGATCACCACCTCGCAGTAAGGACCAATTAGGTCGGCGATTGTGTCTGCTAAGCGAAAGTAATTGCTCAAACACTCTCTATCTTCATCACTGAATCGAACTTGTTTTACACTCATCATTTCGGTTTACATTTTTGAACTCAATGACTGAAAGCTACTCCTTTAGTGGTAATTGGGCAATCCTGAGTAAACTTCTGTAAACCGAGAAAATGTGATGTAAATTCCAACAATATTTCCGTTATCAGTTGGCTTTGTGGGTGATATTTGAACAAGGTCACTAGAAAATGGAGATATGAGTTTAATTTCGTAAACCATATCAAAGTTTAATTATTTAAAACCAAAGATTGCGTTTTTGAAGGCTTTAATGATCTAGGACAATTTCTAATGAGCGCTGATAAAATAGACCAATTTATTTCTTAAATGCATGATATGAATGCATTTATTCTATAAATGGAATAATGGCTAATGTTAGGTGATCAAATTGAAGTTTAGAGAGTTTGGGCTCTAAAAAACTCTATTAATAGGGCAGGAATTTAGTCTTAGATATGAAAAAGCAGCCGAGGTGGCTGCTTTTTTATTTTGATTGGGGTGCACGTATTATTCGGTTGCTAGTTTCAACTCAACTTGTTTAAGTGCGCGTTGAGATAGCAACCAAGCACAGGTTCCGGCAAACACATTGCCGACCATAGCACCCCAGAACAGACCTTCAATTCCCGCTACTTGAGAGCCAATCCATAAACAAGGTAAGAAGAAAGCAAACAGACGCAGAGCTGAAATCGTCAGCGCGGTATACGACTTACCTAGCGCGTTTGATACCGATACCATCAACATACAAATACCAAGAGGGCCAAGGCTGATTGGGACAATCATTAGATGGTAGTTCAAGATTGTTGTTACATCATTGTCGCTGGTCATTAACCCAGCTAACCCGTTTGAAAATAGCCAAGTAACGAGTGCAATCACGACCTGAAAACCAAGTACAAAGGTAGCAGCTATCTTGATTAAACTGCGAATGTCAGTCAGGTTCTTTTCACCTAGCATACGACCAACCATTGGTGGCATCGACATGGTTAGAGCCAGAACAGAAACGATCGAGAAAAACTCAAAGCGTGAGCCCAATGCCCAAGCCGCAACTGCAGCGGTACCGTAACTTGCTAGTAGTTTGGTTGCCAACATTGAGGATACTGGGGGTAGCAATTGGCTGATCATTGCAGGGCCCATAATATGACCAATAGAGCGAACACTTTTGCCAATGTCCAAGTCTTGCCAATCGAAAGTGAGCCAATGTTTCTTGGTAACCTTAGGTGCCACAATCAGGATACCCACGCCAAAGGCGATGATCGTTGCGATCGCCGCACCATTGATGCCTAAGTCCAGAGTGAAAATGAAGATGGGATCGAGCACAAGGTTAATCAAACTGGTGGCAATCATCATAGTACCTGGAAGCATGGTATTGCCATTGGCACGACAGACGCTATAGAAGAAGTACAGCATTGCACCTGTCCACGAGCTGACGAGCCAGTAGATCCAGTAAGAATCAATGATTGGGAATACTGACTCTGGAGCGTCCAACAACTGCAAAATAGGACCGCGTATTAGGTAAATGATCACCGAAAATAGCGCGACACCCACACCGCCCATTGCAACAACCAGTCCCCCCAGTTGTTTTGCATAGCGTGTCTTTTTTGCACCAATTGCACGAGCTATCACGGCAGTGGTTGCGATCCCCAACCCGACTTGAATACCGATGATGATCATCTGTATTGGTAGCGTAAAGCCTTGAGCTGCAAGGGGCAAAACACCCAGTTGACCGATAAAAGCACTGTCTACAAGTTGGAAGCTCATTAGTGATAGTACGCCGAACAGCATCGGCCAGGTCATGGTAAAAAGTTGCCTGCTCAGGGAAGGAGAGGGTGTCGCAGTTGTTGAATTCATATCAGTCTTTGCATTATTGAGGGGACGGCGGTTCACCGTTCAATGTAGATTTGGCTAAAGGATAGCGTAATGTCTTGCGGATACCAATACGCGGTATTGTCTATTCTGTGTTGCGATAATTGCGTCGATACTGTGGTGCAGTGACATCTGCCCACTTCTTGAAGGCGCGATTGAAGTTGCTTAGATCACTGTAGCCGACTTGCCAGCTGATCTCTTGTACTGATAAGTCGCTTTGCTCTAACAATTGCGTCGCTCTTTTATGACGCACTTTCTCTTTCTCATCTTTAAAAAGAATGTCACGGCTTTTTAGATTCCTTTGTAGGGTTCGCTTTGTCATACCGAGCATTTCAGCAAACCAGTCTATGTTGAACCATGGCAGAGTGGCATAAGTGTTAATCAAAGTGATGACGGAATGATGCCAGTCGAACGATGCGGTTTTTTCCGCTATCGGTCGATAATCTTCATTGAGTGGGATGACAATAGCTCCATACGGTTGTTGAAACTGTATGTTGGAGTAGTGAAAGTGGTGAGGAAGTTTATCGGCATTTTGGCTAGATGAGACTAACTTCGCATGTGAAGGCTGCCAACGCTCTTCGATAAAGATTCGGCATAGGCTGATTATAGTGAGCGTTCTAAACCATTCAGCTTGTTCAAATCCCGCTGTTGAAGGGTGATAACAGCTGCGATGACAAAGCCACCAAAAACCGTCTTTGTGTTCAGTCCAAATGGTAATGTGGTTACTAAGGTTTTGAATCTCGACCACCAAACAACGTATCGCCTGCTCAAGAGAATCGCATTGCTGAATCTTCTGATGTAAAGCCGGAGATAGTTGTTTAAGTGTCGCTTTGATTCCGACTTCAATACCTATGGCGTAACCAAATTTGTGCTCAAGTAGGTCGATAAAGCGGACTAGATCTTGAGTTGGCAGCCATTGATTGGATTTAGTCAATTCAAGAGACAAGCCACACTCGGCTGCAATGCCGCGCCAATCAAGTGAGCGTTTATCACAATACTCAATGTAAGGAACAATATTGCTAGTGGAGCTCAACAGAATGTTAGTAGTACTGGCAGTCGCCTTGTTCACGTTGGTCATAGCCCTTATCGATAAAGTGTCTCACTAAAGATAGCGTCGTCATATTCAAATGTCACCAAATGACCTAATTTGATTAGTGCTCTCTCCTTATACTCCTCTCAACCCAAAGAGGAGAAGCACATGAAACTTAAACCCCTTGCGCTAATTATTTCATCACTGGCCGTTTCATCACTAGCTACTGCATCAGATGTAGTCGCTCAAAACCCAGTTGAGGCGGCGCTTCAAGTTGAAGGCGCTCAAGTGACACTGACCGTCAAAGACGCTGCGAATTCATTTACCCCAGAGTTTGTGGAATCAGCGCGTGAAAACTTCAACAACTTCCATTGGCAGATGGGTGGTGACCACAGCGTTTATTACAACATGCACATGGGGGAGTTTCTTCCAACTGCTCTAGCTGCGCCAAATGCGCACTACAAGCCACTAGTGAAGAATATCGACCCTCGTTTGGCGAAGCTAACGGTCGAAACAACTGCCAAAGGTGAGCTGACGATGGAGCAGTACCTTGCTGATGAGCAGTTTAGAACTCAAGGTTTTATGCTGATTCATAAAGGCGAGATCGTGTATGAAGCATACCCAGGTATGAGCCCAACAGATACTCACGTATGGGCTTCAGCGGCCAAGACAACGGTTGGTGCCGTGGTTGCGATGCTGGTCGAAGAGGGCAAAGTCGACCCAGAGAAATCTATTACTCATTACGTGTCTGAGCTTAAAGGCACAAACTGGGATGGCATCACCCTACATCAAGTATTAAACATGTCAACGGCACTCGATAACGAAGAGACGCTAGCATCAATCCTTAACCCGGACTCCGATGTGGTGCGCTTCTTTGCGGCATCTTTCAACTCTCCTCGCGCAAAAACAGGCGAAATGGAAACATGGATGGAAGTGGCTCAAGGGGCACAAAAACTGGATGGCGAACAAGCAGGTGATCACTTCCGATATGCGTCAATCAATACCATGGTGCTGACGAAGCTTGCTGAGAACATCGAAAACAAAACTTGGACAGAAGTGTTTGAAGATCGCGTTTGGTCGAAGGTGAATGCGCGTCAACCAATGCAGTTCAATCTAACGCCGGACGGCATGGCAATCGCAGTAGGTTTGGTTTCGACAACGGTAGAAGACATGGCGCGTTGGGGCACCTTGTTCACACCAAGCTGGAAAGCTGTGGCGGAAGAGCCTGTGATTTCGCAAGCGGTGATTGATCGCATCCGTAACAGTGGCGATTCGAAAGCCTTTGTTGGTACGAGTAAAGAGACGAGCTCTCTACACGCTTTCCATGAAAAAGCCGACTACAACGCGTATCAATTCGACTTCATCTTCAATGATGGTGCAATGGCGAAAAGTGGCAACCTGGGTCAGTTCATCTACATCGACCCAGACCGTGACTTTGTTGGCGTGATGTTCTCGAACAATCCATACCACTCAGGTTTTGGTGAGAACAAAGGCCCTGCGTTAATGCGTTCTGCAGCGAAGCTGCTTGCTGAAAAGTAATATCTACCCATTAACAGTGCTCGCACTTGGTGGTTGAATACTCGCTATGATTTAACCAAGGGTGATATCGACGTAAATGGTGTGAGTCTGGATAGTGATTGGCAATCTGAAGCGTGGGTTGGGGTTCGATACTATTTCTAGAGAACGGCTGAAAAACAAAAGCCAGTCATAATGACTGGCTTTATTCATCTCTCGATTAGAGAAGGTTATTTGTTAGCAACATTGCCTAACTTCAACCATGTATCGATAACCGTATCTGGGTTTAGAGATACAGAGCTGATGCCTTGCTCCATTAACCATTCAGCTAGGTCATCGTGATCCGATGGACCTTGGCCACAGATACCTACGTATTTGCCTGCTTTGGTTGCTGCATCAATCGCCATCTTCAACATTGCTTTCACTGCTGGGTTACGCTCGTCAAATAGATGAGCAACATCACCAGAGTCACGGTCAAGACCAAGCGTTAGCTGAGTCATGTCGTTAGAGCCGATAGAGAAGCCATCGAAGTACTTCAAGAACTCTTCAGCCAATACTGCGTTAGATGGCAGCTCACACATCATGATCACTTTCAGACCTTGGTCGCCACGACGTAGGTTGAATTTCGCTAGAAGATCGATAACCGATGCCGCTTCGCTTGGAGTACGTACGAATGGAATCATGATTTCAACGTTCTTAAGACCCATCTCGTTGCGTACGCGTTTGATCGCTTGAGTTTCTAGCTCAAAGCAATCTTCGAATACTGGAGAGATGTAACGAGAAGCACCACGGAAGCCCAGCATTGGATTCTCTTCGTGCGGTTCGAATTCTTTACCACCGACTAGGTTGCTGTATTCGTTAGACTTAAAGTCAGACATACGTACGATCACACGTTTAGGCCAGAACGCAGAAGCGATAGTCGCGATGCCCTCTGTTAGCTTGCTTACGTAGAAATCGATAGGATCTTTGTAGCCACGGATACGCTCAGTGATTTCAGCTTTAAGCTCATCGCTCTGTGCATCAAAGTTAAGTAGCGCTTTCGGGTGAATACCGATCATCTTGTTGATGATGAACTCTAGACGAGCCAGACCAACACCTTCGTTCGGGATTTGAGCGAAGTCGAATGCACGATCAGGGTTACCTACGTTCATCATCACTTTGGTTGGAAGCAGTGGTAATTCATCAACCGCAGAACGCTTGATTTCGAAATCTAGCTCGCCTTGGTAAACGTAACCAGTTTCACCTTCTGCACAAGATACCGTCACTGTAGAACCATCTTCTAGGCGGCTTGTTGCGTCACCACAACCAACAATCGCTGGGATGCCAAGTTCACGAGCGATGATTGCTGCGTGACAAGTACGACCGCCACGGTTGGTTACAATCGCAGAAGCTTTCTTCATCACTGGTTCCCAGTCTGGGTCAGTCATGTCAGTGACTAGAACGTCACCTTCTTGAACCAAAGACATTTGATCCAGTGAATCAACCAAACGAACAGGGCCAGAGCCGATACGTTGGCCGATAGCACGACCTTCAACGGCTACGTCTGCTTTGTTGCTTAGTTCGTAACGCTCAATGACGTTTTGCTCGCTTTGAGAACATACGGTCTCTGGACGCGCTTGAACAATGTAAAGCTTGCCGTCGATGCCATCTTTCGCCCACTCAATATCCATTGGACGTTGGTAGTGCTTCTCGATGATCATCGCTTGTTTTGCTAGCTCTTTGATCTCTTCATCGTTCAGTGAGAATTCGTTACGCTCTTGAGTATCTGTGTCGATGATATCAACTTGCTTACCGATCTCTTGGTTAGTTGAGTAGATCATCTTAATCAGCTTAGAACCGAACGTTTTCTTAACGATAGGGTACTGACCCGCTTCAAGCATCGGCTTGTGAACGTAGAACTCATCTGGGTTCACCGCACCTTGAACGACCATTTCACCAAGACCCCAAGATGAAGTGATGAATACCACTTGATCGAAGCCTGATTCAGTATCAAGGGTAAACATTACACCTGAAGAGGCTTTGTCTGAGCGAACCATGCGTTGGATGCCCGCAGAAAGCGAGATACCGCGGTGGTCAAAGCCTTGGTGTACACGGTAAGAGATAGCGCGGTCGTTAAACAGAGACGCGTATACGTGTTTTGTTGCTTCTAGAACAGCATCGATGCCTTTAACGTTTAGGAAGGTCTCTTGTTGACCAGCAAACGAAGCATCAGGAAGGTCTTCCGCCGTAGCCGATGAACGAACCGCTACAGACAATTCGTCATTGCCTTCGATTAGCTCACGGTAGTTATCGCGGATGTCTTGCTCTAGGGATTCTGGGAAAGGGGCTTCAAGAACCCATTGGCGAATCGTTGCACCTGTCTTACGCAGAGCTTCAACGTCTTCAACATCAAGTTCATCAAGTAGTTGGTGAATGCGCTCATCAAGACCTTTGTAGTCTAGGAACTCGTTAAACGCATAAGAAGTGGTAGCAAAACCATTTGGTACAGAAACACCAGCATTGGATAGGTTAGAAACCATCTCGCCGAGTGAGGCGTTCTTACCGCCGACCTTGTCGACATCTTCCATGGATAGGCCATTGAACCATAGGGTATTATTTTGCATTTATTTCTCCAGAAACATAGCAAGTTTTGTAGGGATTTAAAGGCAAACGATTACGTCAGAATTGAAAAAAATGTTAAAAATTTTTCAAACCTGTGGGGAACGTAATAGTCAGCAGGCTTTTGTTATATATATTATGGTGTCCATCCTACTCAAAATAATTTTAAACATTAAATAAAAAATGCAAATTGATATTCAAAGTCGTGATGTATTCTATGTTTCTGATGGAACGGCCATAACATGTGAGACTTTAGGGCACGTTGTTCTAGGTCAATTTCCCTTCAAAGCTAACGAAAAAACCTTTCCGTTTGTGGAAAGCGAAGACAAATTGAGTGACCTACTCAAGGAGATCGAGATTTCCTACCAAGAGACAGGTTACGAACCGCTGGTGTTTTTCTCGATTGTTATCCCAGACATCAAGAAAAAGCTGTTGGCGGCCCCTGCGCACTGTTATGACGTGTTAGAGAGTATTGTGCAGAAAGTGCAAGACGACACCAAAATGGCACCCAAACCGAAGCTGCAGCGCTCGCGTAGCGTTAACAAGGATTCTGACAAGTACTTCGATCGTATTGCGGCGATCGAGTACACCCTTGCGCATGACGATGGGATTACGCTAAGGGGACTAGAAGAGGCCGATATTATTCTGCTTGGTGTCTCTCGTAGCGGTAAGACTCCGACTAGCCTCTATATGGCAATGCAATTCGGATTGCGTGTGGCTAACTACCCATTCATCCATGACGACATTGCGAGACTGAGACTACTGCCTGAGTTTGAGATCCACCGTCATAAGCTATTTGGTTTGACGATCGATGCAGAGCGTTTAACTGAGATTCGTGAAAATCGTCTAGCGGGAAGTGAATACGCGAGTGACTCGCAGTGTCTTTACGAGCTGCAAACGGTAGAAGGGCTTTTCCGTCGTGAAGCCATCCCATACATCAATACCTCTTCACTATCGGTTGAGGAGATCTCAACACGCATTTTAGAGCGAACAGGATTGAGACGCCGACTGCTTTGATCTTTTGTTGATTAGACGATCTTGCCGTTTTATTCGAGGCGGCAAGATCACCACTTGTCCAAACTTCTAACCACTTCTGACGTCATTCTTCTTCTTGAAGCGATCTCCCTGTCATAGAAAACCCACTTCTACTGTTTGTTTTGCCCTCTCCTGTTAGAGGTTGTTCAAGACAGTGTCATTGCTGCGTAAATAAATACTCATTATCTAAATAAAATAATTGAGTGGCGCAAAATGGTAAAAGATCGGGAAATATCTCCAATAGTCTAGCCGTAACCAATTTGATTGAGGTTATACCTAGATGAAAACCACCATATTAATTCTGTCTGCTCTATTAACAATGAGCCTGCCTGCTATGGCTAATTTACATGTGTGGGATCAAAAACAGTTTCAAGCATATTCCGATAAAACGGAAGTTAAGTTCACTTTAATAAATAAGTACAACAAAAAAGCGGACTATTACTTACGAATCGATAATAAGTCTTTTCCGAATAAATTGAGCTTGGGGCCAAATCAAGATATCGAACTCAATATTAATGTTAAGACACCATCTGGTCAGAAAACCAAGAAAAAAATATGTACGAGAATGGTTACTGATTCACCTAATAGCTATGAAGTGTGCACCAATATTAAATTCGAAAGGTATTGATGATGAGGCGAATATTCTTATTGATTTTGACGTTATTTGTCCCCGCATTGACAAGTGCTAACCCGATTCCGAGTGTCTCCAATCCATCTGGAACCGACCGTGTTCGAACTTCGGAAGGCGCGTCATGTGAGCAAGCCATTTCGACCGGTAAAACCATTCAGTTTGGTACTTATGGTGCAACGGGCAATGAAGACAGCGACAACTATTACGGTGGCGATCCAAATAATTATTACCACCAAAACCAAGATGAAGCGGGTATCTACGCTGCTATCACCTTCCAATTTGGTGGAGAAGAGAGAGTGGATTGCTCGCGCTTATACGAATTTGAATTGAGAGAGAGGAAGAGAGAAGAAGAGCTAGCTCAAGCAGAACACGAGCTTAAATTACTGCAAATTGAAGCTGAGAAGTATCGTCTTCTCAAGATGAAGCAAATGAATACAACCTTTTCGGAGTAAGTGATGAGTAAGGGAAAGCAGTTAATGCTAATGACAGCCTGTGGCGTGTTGTCTGTGTCAACGGCGTATGCAGTGCCTCCAGGTCATGGAGATGAAGAAGTTACCAGTGGCGATGTGACCTTTTCGGCTAAAGTGGAAAAGCAGTGTGGTATTGATGTGACGGCAGCCTCGGCAGATCTTGCTTTTGGCGACAACTATCTCGACTCAACCGCTCAAGTAAAACTCATTAACAATGAGAAAGACGGCAAGATTGAGTTTAGAGTCGAGCCAATCAAGACAGAAGACCTTGGTGACCAAGTCACTAAAAATGATGTCCACTTTAGAGCTGAGAGCTCAGTGTCGGCAGACATGAGTGCTTCAGACTGGGAAGAAGGGATTGAATTCTCGCGTGATGACCTTCGGTCGAACAACTTAGTTAATCTAGCCGCTCGAGTTTCTATAGATGAAAGTAACCTCGATGCTGATGACTATGAATTGGTGACCAATTGGATTATCGAATGTGATTAACAACTAAAACCCTCATAAGAGGGTTTTTTAGGTCGAGTGATGAAAACAATGTTATTTCTTTTTCTAGTGCTGTTTCTTTCTCCTTATGCGCTGAGTCAGAAAAATAAAGATTATAAAAATGGAGAAGAGTTGAATAAACTTTGTGAGAGTGGATCAGAATATCATGAGAATCGGATATTTGATGGGTTATCTAGCTCGGAATATATTAATTGGACTCAAGTAGAGTTAATTAATGCAAGTAGTCGTTATGATTATTCTTCTACCATGATTAATCATGCAGGTGATGAATATATATCTTGTGATCTTATTGTAGATTATAAATATAACGATAAGAGGATATCCATTAACTCTACATATTTGGTATCACTAGAGAATGATCAAATAAAAAGTACTGAAACGTCTACCAAAAAAGCAGTTAGAGACTTTATTGTAAGGGTGATAGTCAATTGAAAATCAAGATTTGTCTGTTCGCTTATATGATGCTCTATGCGTCGCACGGGGTTGCGGCCACAGAGCATAAGAGCCTCAGATTTTCTAAGCATGTGCATGAGCGATGTGGCATCAAAGTAATTGATAACGCCGGAGAGTTAAATTTTGGGCATCGCTATGATGGGCAAGCACTGAACTTCGAGCTGACATCGAATAGAAAAGGCGGGCGTGTGAGATTAAAAATGGTCCATTTTGACCTCGGTAGCTTTGAAGGCACGGTTGAGCAGTCGCAAGTGTACTTTCGGGTGGATGGTGCTTTCCGTTACCAAGGCAACGTCGATTTCTGGCAACAAGGTATTGAACTAGAAGCCGATTTCCTGCGTGAATACCCCAGCGTCACAGTGAGTGCGAGAATTGAACTTCAAGATTACAATGCGCCGGCAGGTGAACACTTCATCAATATGGAGTGGGGGATTGAGTGCTATTAAATCCTGAACAAATATGTTCGAACAAAACCTATATTCACATCTGTATACATATTTAATATGAGATAGGTGGCATTTATTCTTTGCCTGTTTGCGCAACGACTATCTATGCTTTTAGGTACGGTTACTGAAGTAATCGACAATTAATTTACAAAGATAGACGTCAGGCTCACAAAGGTTAGGGAAAACTGCTTATGAAAATATCGTCACTTTCGATCCGAAATCGCTTGCTTATTGGCAACATAATTACCGTCAGTATTTTGGTTGTGCTATGTGTTGTCGTCTGGAACTCCATCAAAACACTCAACAATACCGATAACATGGTGACCCACACATATCGAGTTATCGATCACTCTGACCGATTAGTTAACTCTATGGTCGACCGAGAAACCGGATTGAGAGGGTATGCGATTGGGGGGCAGGAAGAGTATTTAGAGCCTTACTATTTCGGTCAAAAGGCGTTTGATGAAAATTTCACTACGGTCAGGAATCTCACTAGCGACAATCCTCCTCAACAAGCGCGATTTGATGAAGTTAAGCAGCTCGCATTGGGTTGGCAGGCGTATGCAGAAGAGGTTATCTCATTGCGAAAAAGCATTTATGAAGGTGAGACTTATGTCAATGAGTTGCAATCCCTTATTGCCAGTGGTGTCGGCAAACAAAAAATGGATGCCTTGAGAAAAGAAGCCGCCTCGGGTCAGTATCCGAATGGTGAGCGACTCATTAACCATATGATCAACATGGAAACCGGTTTACGCGGCTTTATGTTGAATCGCCATGAAGAGTTCCTCGAACCCTATCACAATGGCATGGAGCAAGTAGAACAAGAGCTCGCCTTTATGGGTAATTCCAAGTTAGCTCGAGATGTTCGCGCATGGATCGATGATTACGCGTCGCAAGCTATTGCCCTAGTCCGACAAGCAAACCGGTTTAACTCCATTGATGCTCTCTACGCCAAGTTGTCCAAAAAAGAAGGGAAGCAATTTATGGATGCTCTGCGAGGCAAAGTTGCAGAGATCATCGATATCGAAAAAGGCTTGATGGTTGAGCGTAAAGAGGCCGCAGCAACAGCTTCAGAACTGGCGTTGATTGTGATTGTCGCTGGTGGTGTATCCTCAGCGCTGTTCTGCTTTGGGTTTGGTGCCTTCATTTCAAGAAATATTACAGCGCAGATTCAGTATGTGATTGGTGTTGCCAAACAGCTAGCGAAGGGGGATCTCACGGTTAAGATCGAAAAGGGTGAGCAGAATGAAATCGGTCAGTTAACCGATGCTCTGAAAGCTACGGCAGACAGTCTAAAAACCATTATTAGCAATATGATGGTCGCGAGTGAGCGTCTCAGCAGCTCATCTACCCAGCTCACCAACATCACTGTCGCTACCAACAAAGGCGCCAATGAACAGATGTTGATGACTGATCAAGTTGCAGTCGCAATGAATCAGATGTCGATTTCTGTTCAAGAAGTGGCTCGTAATGCGGTTGATACTGCTCAATCTGCAGAAGAAGCGAGCAGTGAAGCAAAACAAGGGCAGGCGGTTGTAGAACAGACCACAGACAGTATCAATTCTTTAGAATCTGAGATTGATGGCACCATGAGTCGTTTAGAAGATTTGTCCCGCGAGGCCACTAATATTGGCGGTATTCTTGATGTGATATTAGATATCGCGGCGCAAACTAATCTATTGGCTCTTAATGCAGCGATAGAAGCAGCTAGAGCTGGAGAACAAGGAAGAGGCTTTGCTGTTGTGGCGGATGAGGTTCGAAGCCTTGCTCAGCGTACGCAAGACTCTACCTCTGAGATTCAGAGTTTGATCGAACGTTTACAAGCCGGAACCCAAGAAGTGGTCAGCAGCATGGGGACTTGTAGTGATATTGCTAAAGCAAGTGTCGTCAATGCCGAAAAATCAGGCCATGCGTTTGATGTCATCACTCAATCCATCAGCCGTATCACTGACATGAGTACACAAAGTGCGAGTGCCTCAGAGCAGCAAAGTGTCACTGTCGAACAGATAAACCAAAACGTGGTTAACGTGAACCGTATAACCAAAGAGAGCGTTACGGGCGCGGAACAAACTGTTGAGTCGAGCCAGGAGCTCGTCAATTTATCAGAGAAACTGCAGAGTATCGTCGGCCAATTCAAGGTGAAAAACGCCAGCTAATATGAGCAGAAATCCCTCAACCAAAAGCGAGCACTGAGCTCGCTTTTTTATTTTCTAAATGAAGTGAAAGCAATCTAAAAAAATAAATGAAAAAAGTGCTTTACCTAAAGTTAACTTGAGGTTTTATGATGCCAACCAAGCGATAAGGAGAGAGGCTCTCCAACCAAATATAAAGGCATGATATGAATCCAAAAATGATTGAACAGTACTTCCAACGAATTGGCTTAATCCATCCCCCTGAGATTAATGAATCGACACTAAGGCTTATCCACCATCATCAACACCGCGCAATACCGTTTGAGAATTTGGCGATCTTAAACGGTGAGTCGATTGATATCACGCAACAGGCGATATTCGAAAAGTTGGTTTTGAGCGAGCGAGGCGGTTACTGCCAAGAGCTCAACGGGTTGTTATTCAATGTTCTTTCATACCTTGGATTTACCATTCGACCTCTGCTTGCTCGTGTGCATTTTGGTGAGCAACCAACAGGACATGGTCATCGTATCAATTTGGTGACCATTGACGATCAACAGTGGATTGTCGACGCCGGTTTTGGCACCAGCACACCACGAGCACCGCTACCGCTGATATTCAATCAAGAGATCAAAACCGATCTCCAAACGTTTCGTTTCATTGAAGATCCACTGGTCGGAAACATGCTGCAGACCTTCGAAGAAGACGCGTGGAAAAACATGTATAGCCTGGATATGAACCATGTAGTTTGGAATGATTTGGAATACGGCAATCATTTTACCTCGACTCATCCAAGCTCTCTGTTTACTCAAAACTGTGTTGTCGCAAGACCAACTGATGAGGGTATTACGACTTTATTCAATCGAACATTAAAGATTCGACAAGGTGGTGTGGAGCAAGAGATTGAATTAGAGAACGAATCGGATTTTTATCACGTACTAAAACAGCACTTTGGTCTGGAACCTAAGATTTCTTACCAAGCATTTATTCCATTTTTAGACAAACCAGAGGCTTAATAATGAAAATATTAGCAATAGGCGCAACCAACAGCACGGAATCTATCAACAAACAACTGGCAACATACACAGCTGGCCTTGTTACAGGATCGGAGGTGGAGACTCTAGACTTGAATGATTTTGAAATGCCGATTTACAGCGAACAGCGTGAAAAGAATCAGGGGATTCCAGAGTTGGCTCATCGATTCTTTAATAAGATTAGCGAGTCCGATGCCGTTGTGATCTCGTTTGCCGAATACAATGGGACTTATACGGCAGCGTTTAAGAACATCTTTGATTGGGTCTCTCGCATTAATATGAAGGTGTATCAAGGTAAGCCTGTCGTGATGTTAGCGACGTCACCTGGCGCGGGTGGTGCAAGTTCAGTGTTAGGTTCAGCTGTGGCTTCTGCGCCATACTTTGACGCCGATGTGAAAGGGCATTTATCGGTACCAAGCTTTTACGATAATTTCGACGTAGCAGCTGGGCAGTTAAAGCACCCAGAGTTGGTACAAGAGCTTAAATCCATCATGAGCAAAGTCGCTCAGGTTTAGTAAACCGTGTATTCGTATTGCTAAACCAATAAAAAACCGAAGCGCTAGGCTTCGGTTATTTATTGCGATTGGTATGAGTCTATTCAAGCAGCCCAACACCGAGTTCATGACTCTTTCGCTCCATCCAGCGATCCAGTTTTGGCGGCCATTCAATACTTGGTTCAACATAGAAACCACGAAGCATCGAGAAGTAAACTGCCTGGTCGATAAGAGGCAGAGTTGATTCACCATTCTCGAAGTTAAGCAATAACTCTGCATCTTTTAACAACGGATTGATCAACTGTACGAATTGAGGAGTCTGCTCAATCAGTTTGTCGAAGTTGAACTCCTCCGTCTCTTTACTCTCGCGCCAAGCTGCTTTGCTCTCTTCAGTGCGATATTCAGGTAGGTCTAGTTTCCACCAACGTGGGCGACCGATACGCTGTGTGAGTGGGAAAGCGCGAGTCTGGAACTGGGTTACAGGGTTTGCAGGCTCTCGAGGTTCATCGCTGTTCGCAAGATCCATAAAGTAACTGATGATGTCTAGGCTTTCCGCCATGATAGAACCGTCGTCTTTTTCAAGAACTGGCACCATTTTTTTACCAATAAGATCAATCAAGGTCTGTGCATCATGATAGTCGACTGACACCAGTTCCACAGTCAGGCCTAGCGAGCGTGCAACGAAAGCGACGCGGGCGCAGAATGGGCAGTGATCATAGATATAAAGCTTCATGGCTTCCCCTTAAATGTATAAGCTTTCCAAAGCATAAGATAACGCTAATGTATCAGAACTTATTTAAGACCATAAGTACTTGTATTGAAATGTAATAGAAATTTCGTAACCCACAAGGAGCTGGAGGAGGCATGAAGTTGTAGTGGGTCGCAGAAATAGATAAGGCCCTGGTAATTCACTCCAATGCAGAAGAGTGTATTGACCAAGGCCCTAATTCGTTGATGTTTCTAATTGCGCGCAATCGCGAGCTAAAAACGTCTAATTATGCTTTTTTAAGATCTTGCATAGGGTAAGTTAGTGTAAGACCACCCTCGATAGTTGTAACGTGAACGTAGAAACCGCCTGCGCTTAGACCTGTTACTACCATTTCACCTAGTTCAATACCTTTTGTCGCTACAACACGATCTTCGATTGAAAACATTTTAAACACCTTCAATAAATTAAAATTAACTTTGCTTTTCGAAGGCGGATTTAATCAGATGATCCAGTGATCGACTAATCAGGTAATTTGTCGTCAAGACAACGAAAGGTTATTCAATGTAAGCCGAACATTACAAATCATAGGGTTAGCTAAATGTGTCTAAAGTTCGTCCGCTGGATAATGCACACCAACCTGACGACGCATTTCTGTTATTAGCTCTGATACAGTGAGCGCGCGCTGCTGCGCCTGTGATTGCGCCTCTTTGTTACCTTTCAGCACTTGAGCAAACATCTCGGCCTCGTAGCACATCGAGTTCTCGCGTTGTGGTTGGCTTAATTCTTCGACATCGCCATTTCGGTACTGAATCTTAACGTGGGTACATTCTGCAATATGGTCGATCAGAATTGCGCCTAATTCACCTTGAATCTCGCTGTATGCGTAAGAGTCACTGACCTTAGAGTGCGCTAGGGTCACGTCGAATTCTGGGTAGTAGAAGATGGCACTGCCGTGGCCATCAACCCCAGATTCAAGTAGGTGTGCTGATGCTTGAACGCTCTGAGGTTTCCCAAACAGAGAAACAGCTGCGGCTACAGAGTAGAAACCGATGTCCACCAACGAGCCATTTGAGAAAGCGGGGTTGAACGTGTTTGGGTTTTCTCCATCTAGGTATCGTTGATAGCGAGACGAGTACTGACAGTAGCTGATGTGCGCTTTATGGATTCTACCGATCTTAGGTAACGCTTGTTGAACGGCTTGAAAGTTAGGGAGATATTGAGATTTGTAAGCCTCGAATAGAACAACATTGTTGTCTTTGGCAACTTCAAACATCTTGGTTGCTTCACGAATATTTGAAGCAATAGGTTTCTCGCAGATAACGTGCTTGTTGCGCTTCATCAGCATGATTGCTTGCTGGCAGTGGAACGAATTCGGTGAGGCGATGTAAACAGCATCAATGGCCGGATCGTTAGCAAGCTCGTCTATATCTGTGTAGTGAGTCTCTACGCCAAACTCCTTGCCAAACTCAACTGCGCTCTCTAGATTTCGAGAATAGACGGCGGTCAATTGCATGGCGTTAACTTCATGTGCAGCCTGTACAAATTTTTGAGTAATCCAATTGGTGCCAATTACAGCAAACTTAATCATATCGGTTTTTCCGTCCTTCTTATTGGTGTGTTGAGATAGTAGCACTGGGTGTAAACGAAAAGGACGCTAATTGCGGAACAAATTATTGTTGTAGTTAGCCTAATATTATTAATGTTACTCAGGCCATGCTTACCTGTTGTGGCTTGTGCAGTGAATGGCGGATTTTGCTAAGGTAGAACTAATTGCAAACAAGGTAGTTATTATGCGTATACGCGCGGTCAAAGTGTCCGATATTCAATTCATATTAAAGCTTTCTCACCAGATCAATCGCCAACATCATCAAGGCGCTCCCACGGTTTTTAGTTCCCCTGAAGAAGCAGATAGCGGCTCTGAAGCGTATTGGCTAGGCTTAATGCTAGAGCCGGAAGGGCACTTCTTAGTTGCTGAACAAGATGAACAGGTCGTCGCTTTTCTGGCTGGAAAAATTACACAGAATAACGGCGTGAGTTTCATTCAAGACCATAAAGTCGCGCGAGTAAACACCATAGTGGTCGGGGATGACGTTCAAGGCCAAGGTCTAGGGAAAAAGTTGATGCGCGCGTTCAATCAATGGGCGCAAGCCAATGGTGCGACAGAGCTGCGCTTGGAGGTGATGGAGTTTAATCAGGATGCGCAACGTTTCTATGAGTCTTTGGGAATGGTGACCCAATCGCGAATCATGTCTATGTCGTTAGAGGATGTATGAGTCGTTTCATTGCTGTATTCATGTGTTTCACCTGCTCTTTTCTCACTTTAAGTTGGGCTGGAACCCCTGTCGTTGTTGAGAGCTTTCCACCATCTAACCCGTTGTATTCTCAGCTAGCTGTCACCATGGTGAAGGTTGATAAGTCTGCAAGACGTATGTACCTAATGAGTGGAGACACATTAGTACGCGAATATCGAATCGCCTTAGGTAAGCAGCCGAAGGGACATAAACGTTTTGAGGGTGACAACCGAACCCCTGAAGGTCGTTATTACCTTGACTATGTGCTTGAAGAATCAGAGTTCTATCGTTCTGTTCATATCAGCTATCCGGCACCATCGGATCGCAAGTGGGCAGAGAAATACGACATTGATCCGGGTGGTAATATCAAAATACACGGTCTAAAGAACGGAGAGCGCCGTTCTTCTGGTTATGTTCAGAGTTTTGATTGGACAGATGGCTGTATCGCTATCACCAACCAAGAGATGGATGAGTTTATTGACCTAGTTAGAATGGGCACTCCAATCATTATCGAATGGTAATGAGTGCCACTCTGTTCGAATGACTCTGTGTAGCTCTATTGAGCTATGAATCGAGTAGGGTAGTCAGTGAAGATAGCATCGACGTGATTGATATACTCAAAGTCTGCGCTTTGGTTCACGGTGTAACACCAGATTTCTCGTCCTGTCTGCTTAAGGTATTCAATGTCAGCTTGAGTCAGGTTGGCGTAATTTAAGTGGCAGCTGAAGGCGTCAACACACTCTATAGTCGTTTTATCTTCCTGTGCTAACTGCTCGGTGATCATGCCGACTCGGTATTGAGGCATGTGCTTTTTCACCTCTTCAACCACTCGATGGCTAAAGCTAGAAATCAGGATGCGGTCGGTATCCATCGAACAACGGATTAACTCGTCGTGAAGCAGCTCAACAACATGCGCGGGCTGGTGGCGGGTATCGACTTTCACCTCTAAATTAACGCTCAGATCGAGTTCTTTAACCAAAGCCAACAGCTCTGCGAGAGTCAGAATTTTCTCATCTTCAAACTCTGACGACTTCCATGAACCAAAATCGAACTGTTTAAGCTCTGCCAAGGTATGCTCGTCGACGCGACCTGTACCGTCACTGCAGCGCTCAAGCGTATGGTCGTGACACACCACCAGTTGATCGTCCAATGTAGGCTGGATGTCGACTTCAATCCATTTCAGGCCAAGTTTAGCTGCCTGTTCAATACTTGCTTGGGTGTTTTCAGGATGCGTCCCTGCGACACCACGGTGACCAACAATCATAGGAGGCATAGTGTTTCCTTTTTCAACGCATTGTTATTCATGCATAAACTAAGTCTAAAGGATAAACGAGTTATCGTCGTTATCTTGATGCACAAATTGAGTTTGCATCGGATTGGTTAGAGTGCATGGGTATTGATGTTGATATGAAGAGTGTGAGAAGCACCTCGATTGAGGCGCATCTCAGGGTTTTGGTCGGCAATTAGTGTGCGATATCCAGTTGATTATCTTTCACGCCATTAATGCGGAACCATCCTGCGATACTAAAACGCTCGGTATTGGTTGGCAGCACTTCGTGCGGAAATTGCTCCGAGAAGAACACAAATAGACGTCCCGCTTTTGGGGGAATGGTTGCTACGTGGTTATCGTCTAAGTCATACACCACTAGCTCCCCTGCATCTTGCTCAGACCATTCATCGTTCATATAGAACACGGTAGTTAGGCGGCGGTTTTCATTGCCTTGGAAGCAATCGAGATGCTTTTGGTAGAAAGCCCCTTTGTCGTATTTTGCAAAGTGCGCTTCATACTCAAATAACCCAAGGAAAAAAGCTTGGTTTGCCGCCAAACGGATCTGCTCCATTTTATCTAGAAATTGCGAAGCGGGTTGTCCCATATCTCGGCTCAACCATTGGATTTTATCGCTGCGAATGCTCGACTCGCGCATGACTTCTTCGTTACGGCCAATCCTAGCCTTTTTCCAGTTGTCTGGAATACAGTCCCTCAATGCCACAACTTCGTTATACGTGAGGAAATCATCCCAAACAAAATAGCCTTGGGTTGATAACGCGTCGATCAGTTGGTTCATGTAAAGCACTCGGATAGTTGATTAAGGGGCACTTATATAGTCCGAATAACTCAAGCCAACAAATCAGGTTGTTTGTCGTGACGATAACCGAAAGTATGCAGGTGTAATTTTAGTGACATTGTCACTTTTATTGGGGCGTTCGCTGTTGATTTCGTGTGGAATGACAGCCTTATTTAACAAAATGATCACATTTTTGGGTGGTTTTGCTATTGTATAGGTCTGACCAGTTAGCAGTAAACAAGGAGTCGTTTTGCAACTGCACACCATTAAAGGGTATATCCAAGACATGTATTTGGTGGAGTACCCTGATCGTTTGTTATTGCTTGATGGCGCATGCCGAGCAGACATCCCACATCTAAAGTCCTTTATCGAACAAGACCTTGGGCGTGATTTCTATGACTTACACACTGTTGTGGTGACGCACATGCATCCAGATCACGCAGGTGCGGCACATAAACTGCGAGCATTAACGGGTTGTAAGTTGGTGTCCGCCGACCGGGAGTTCGACTGGTACGCACGTTGGGACGGAATGCTGATGCATCTGACGGATTTGGCGTTGGCACGTTGGATGGCAAATCGGCTAGGTAGGCCTAAAGCCAATCTTTGGTACTCACGTAAGCTAAAGCCAGATTATAAGTTGTCGGATGGTGAGACTATTCCCGGTTTTGAGGATTGGGTAGTATTGGAAACTCCAGGTCATACAGACAGAGATTTGTCTGTTTACTGCTCATCTGAGCGCTTGGCGTACGTGGCGGATTTGATGGTGGAAGTGAAACAGAAGTTGATTCCCCCATTCCCTATCTTTCACCCCAATAAGTACCGTCAATCGGTAGAGCGGATCTACGATCTGCATCTGGATACCTTGCTGGTGGCACATGGCGGGCAGGTGGCTTTCGATCAACCTGCATTTGAGCATTTGTTGGTAAGTGCACCACGTAGGCCTGTGACTCATTGGCGCGTGACTAAAATTAAATGCAAGAGTTTGCTGAAGTCGATTTGGCGGTTTGGCTTTATCGATAAAAAGAAATCCTAAAAGACAAAGGCCAGTCATTATGACTTGCCTTTGTGTAGGACGAGTAGCAAATTATACAAGCGTATTCGGCAAAATAGCTTATTTGGACTCTGTGTAAATTACGGCTTCGCGTAAGAGCAGGATCAGTTCAGTAAGAAAGACTCACTTGGGTCAACAATCACTTTATTACTCATACCCTGACGCCCTAAAAGCATCATGTAAGTCATGTCTTGACGGTTACTCAACGTTAGGTCGATCAGCCATTGCTGGCCACCCATACGTAGTAGCGTTTCAATCACACAGCGTGTCTCTACTTCACCATTTGAAGACTTGATCTTCTTGCTCGCTTTTAACTTCGCGGTGCAACGCACGGTCTCTTCTAGGTGGTACACGTCTGGGTGTAGATCGAATTCAACGTAACGTTGCCCATCTTCTTTAAAGCAAAGTAGGTTGTCTACGTGTAGAGAAGAGGTTTTTGCCCCTGTGTCTACGCGCGTGTGCAATCCTGTTATCCCTAACTCAGGTAAGCAAAGTGCTTCAGTGTTCCCTATGATCATTTTGTTGTTCATAATTATTCCAATCATCAGTTAACGGCTTACATGGTCATCTTAACCGTTTAAATTATTTCTAATATCAGCCTTTACCGCGAGTACGGTTTGCATTTGGTTTTGCATTCTTTTCGATGAATTCGAAAATCATGTCAGCAACATCTTTGCCAGTTGCTTTCTCGATACCTTCTAGACCTGGAGAAGAGTTCACTTCCATTACCACAGGACCATTCTTAGATTGTAGGATATCGACGCCGCATAGGTTTAGGCCCATGATTTTTGCTGCGTTGATCGCCGTTGCACGCTCTTCTTTAGTTAGTTTAACCAGTTGAGCAGTACCGCCACGGTGTAGGTTAGAGCGGAACTCGCCTTCACCTGCTTGACGTTTCATTGCTGCAATCACTTTGTTACCTACCACAAAGCAACGGATGTCTGCGCCTTTTGCTTCTTCAATGAACTCTTGAACTAAGATGTTCGCTTTTAGGCCCATGAATGCTTCAATTACGCTTTCTGCTGCTTTGTTGGTTTCAGCCAACACCACACCGATACCTTGAGTACCTTCAAGCAGTTTGATCACCAAAGGTGCGCCACCCACGTTTTTGATCAGATCTTGGATCTTGTCAGGACGGCTAGCGAAGCCAGTTTTTGGTAGACCCACACCTTTACGAGACAAAAGCTGCAGTGAGCGTAGTTTGTCGCGAGAGCGGCTGATCGCTACTGATTCATTGATACAGAAAGTGCCCATCATTTCGAATTGACGAACAACCGCAGTACCGTAGAAGGTAATGGAAGCGCCAATACGTGGGATCACTGCGTCGTATTGAGGCAGTTCTTCACCCATGTAGCGAATCTTCGGATTGTTACTCGCGATATCTATGTCACAGTGCAACGTGTCGATAACATCGACCTGGTGACCACGAGCTTCTCCTGCCTGCTTTAGACGAGCGGTAGAGTATAGATTTTCGTTGCGAGAAAGAATTGCGATACGCATGGCGTTTCCTTAGTAAATACCTGATTGGTATGTGCAAATTAGTAAGTTGTTTTTAGGTCCTCGGTCTATTTCCTGAGGCTCCTTGTTTGCTTCGGGGCGAACCTTAAGGCTTTTCGAACAACTAAGAAAACGAATTAAATTTGTCGAGTCGACAACAGAAATTTATGAAGGGTTCGAGTTATTGGTACATAAGGGATGCGGGGGCTTTTGAGGGGGGAAAGCGAGTCGAAACCAAACTCTGATTGGGTGTAGGAGCTGTTTAAGTGGCGTTCGACTCGCATAACTTAGCGAGGAAATGTGTACTCGTTAGTGGATCAACATAGCTCTAAAAGTGCACGAAGCGCTTCTTTTTCAAGCTGACTGTTCGTACGTAAAAACTGAGATAAATAGTATTTTCTCATGGCATATCACCTTCATCAGATAGGTTGGTGTTTGGCACTGGGCTACTTGTTTGTGTAAAGCCATTTTTATCGATAATGGGGAAGTAATAAACAGACGGTTTATTTTTACGTTGTTCCTGTTTTTGGGTAAAGTGGCAGATTTATTGCTGAAAAGCTCTATAATTGAGCTTATTAGGAAAACGAGTGAAACGAAGGTTCTGATTTTGTCTGATGTAAATATGATGCGTTACTACGCAAGGCTGACCTCATTTGATGCCAATACCCCACATGCGGTCACCTTGGCTGAATTGGCCGATTTGATGTTTACCAGTGTTAGACACGCACGAACCTTGCTCGGGCGAATGCATCAGGCGCAATGGGTAGTGTGGGAACCCAAAGCCGGTAGAAACCAGCGTTCTAATCTAACTCTGCGCTACGATGTGCAAGGGCTTAATCGGCATATTGCGAGTAAATTGATCGCCGAAGGTAAGTATGAAAAAGCGTTGGCGGTACTTGACGACGACCGCACCGTGTTTGGTTCCTTGCTACAAGAGACATCCGGTGCAACCTTACGTCAAGGGTTACTGCACGTTCAACTGACTTATAAGCGTCGATTTGAAGCGCTCTTCCCCCACCATGTTCACCGTAGCAGTGAGCGGTTTTTGCTAAGGCAAGTATTCAGCTGTTTGGTTAGTTGCAGCAGTGATGGGGTACTCAAACCCGAGCTAGCGCATCACTGGGATTACAACGGTGAGACTCAGACTTGGACCTTCTATCTTCGCCCCGGTTTAACCTTCCATAACGGACAGCTTATCGATGGTGAGCAATTGGTGCTGTTGTTTGAGCAACTGAAAGCGCACTCGTTCTATCAATCAGAGCTAGAGCATGTTGAACAAGTCTACAGTGACCAACCGCTTCGTCTTTGCTTTAAGCTCTCCAAAGCGGACACTGGTTTTGCGGGCTTATTAGCTGGTGTTAAATACTCCATTCAACCCGCAGCGCAACTGCAAGGGCTGATTGCTCCAAATATCGTAGGCAGTGGGCCATTTATAATTGCGGAGCATGATGCAGAGCGTATTAAGTTGAAAGCGTTTGAGCACTTTTTCAGTACGCGTTCGCTTACGGATGAAGTGACGATTTGGCAATTTGAAGAAGAGCTCGCCAAAGTCACTAACTTCGACCAGAGTGAAATTCAGGTGGCCCCAGAGGAGGATGCGTCGTGCTTCCATCAGCTTGGCCGAGATGTGAATGCAACCGAAACAGACGAACAATACAGTCGTGTCGAAGATGGCTGTTTATTCGTGTTGTTCAACCACAATGCATCACAGCAAATGTTGACCATTGAGCAAAGAAAGTTTCTCGCCGATTGCTTTAAGCCGAGCTTGGTACACGAGCAGTTAGAGTTGAATCGCGGCATGTTCGGTTTGCAGCATGCTAAGAACATTTTACCTAGCTGGAGCCCAGTGTATCGCATGCCAAACTCGCCTTGTGCGTTGCCACGTAAACTCACCATCGCAGTTTATGATTACTACGCCCTGTATCGCTGTGCTGTGAGTATCGCTGACCTACTGAGATTTCAAGGTGTCGAAGTTGAGGTTAATACTTATAGTTTCCGCGATTTGACCCAGCGCTCGCAAGTCAATCAGCTCAATGAAGACCTTATTCTGTGTAACCTGAATCTCGATGACAATGCCCCATCTTCTCTCTTTTCATGGTTGATGAATGATCCTGTTCTGCATTCAGCTCTCGGACAACAGAGCAGCGAATGGCTGAAGTTGCAGCTCGATCAACACAAAGCATCGGTCGAGCTGGAAGATTACCTAGAGCGTCTTGAGCCAATTGCGACTAGCCTAGTCACTGACTACTGGCTGTTGCCGTTGTTCCATCATCTTCAAACGGTGAGGTTCCAAGGTATTCTCAAGAACGTAGCCATCACCAACTGGGGATGGCCAGAGTTTAAGGATGTGTGGTCGGTCGATTAGCTAGCACTTAAATTGAGAGACCAAACTTGTTAGGTGCGCCGCTTTATCTCTTAAGTGAGTGCACTCTTGCGCGGTCTTCTCAACCATCATATCGTTCTCGCGAGCAATCTCTGAGATACCTGAAATATGAGGTGATATTTCGTTGATCACATTCGATTGCTCTCCTGTCGCTGAAGCTATCTGGATATTCATCGCATTCATCTCATCCACACTCAGAGAAATAGTGGACAGCTGTTGCTCTGAGTTGGAAGCTTCACTTTTACACTTCACTCCCAGTTGAGTGCTGGCTTCAATCGCATCCACGGCTTGTTGGGTACGCTGTTGGAGCTGATCGATAATTCCACGTATCTCTTCGGTAGAAGCCTGGCTGCGTGACGCGAGCGTTCTGACTTCATCAGCAACCACTGCAAAGCCTCGACCTTGTTCTCCCGCTCGCGCCGCCTCAATTGCCGCATTCAATGCAAGTAGGTTAGTCTGTTCCGATACTCCATTGATGACATCAAGCACGGTATCGATTGAGTTGGCATCGTCAGCGAGTTGGTCGATGATTGAAGTGGTATCGCTCAGTTGTTGATTCATGTGCTCGATGCTTTCGGAAGTAACCGACACGGACTCTTGACCTATGTTGATCGCGTTGGATGCGCTCGTGGCACTGTCGGCTGCGACATTGGCATTCTGTGCGATCTCATCTGAGCTTGCGCCCATCTCATGAATAGCGGTCGCGACTTGTTCTATCTGGCTAGTTTGTTGTTTCAGGTCTTGCTCCATCGATTGAGCCATGTGGTCCACACTTTTAATCGATTCTGATATCTGTTTGCCGGTATTGGATACATCGGTTAGTAGGTGACTCAAATACTCGACAAACTGGTTGTAGCCACTGGCAATTTGACCGATTTCATCATGACGTGAATCGTCTAAGCGGCGCGTAAGATCGCCACCCCCTTTACCAATTTGTTGAAGAAGCTCGGCAACCTCGACGAAAGGAAGTAGTAATTTGTTGGTTGCCCAAGCGGCGATAGGGGTATAGATAACCGCAATCAACAGCGCCATGAAAATGATGGTTTGACTGAAGCCGTTAAGCTCTTCTAAAACATCGGCTTTAGGGATCTGAGTGATCAGCGTCCATCCAGTTCCAGGCATTGTTCTCGAACCTAATATTTGTGCTTTGTTGTTGATGGTACTTTCAGTCACAACTGTGTTTGTTTGGGCAAGTAACTGCGTTGGGTTAACACCTAACTCTTCAAGGGATGTCCCTACTAAGTTTGGAGTGGGGTGAACCTTGATCACCCCCTGTTGATCAACGAGATAAACAATACCTCCTTTACCAACACTGTAGTGACTGATTAATTGAGTAACACTCTCCAGTGTTAATCCAATGCCTGCCACACCAACACGTTTGCCCTCTTTAATGACTGCATAGTTAACAAATAGGGTAGGGGTGCCCGTTGCCCCATCAATATCAAGAGAAAGCTCAAACGGCTGGTTTGATTGAATAAATTGATAGAACCACTGATCGTTACTTTCGCTTTGCGACACTGTTTTTAAAACGCCATTGTGAGTGTGGTACGCCCCCGTTTCTAATGACACAAAGTACGCACTGATGGCATTGAACTCATTTTTGATCGTTGTGAGATAGTTACTTAGGTCTCCTGTCGATGCAGACCTAGAGGTGATTAGCGGAGACAGGGCCATCATTTTAGACGCAAGAATTGGCGTCTCTAATTTGAGGCTGATTTCATTACCAACTTCGCCTAACAATGCCGGGAGTTCTCTATCGAATGTTCTGTCGATCAAAATCGATCGACTTGATTGAAACGAGTAAATGCCCATCAGGCTGATAATGGAAAGCGCTGCGATGATCGTCGCTAAGATCGCTTTCATTCGTATAGTGAGGTTCAATTTAGACTCCTTTCCAAAACTCTCGGCTCATCACTTGTAAAGTAAATGTTAATTAAAACTTGACCTTTAGGTCAATAAATCAATCCTGGAAGTGAGAGTTGAGCGATATTTATACAGCCATGCCTTAACTTTGAACCGTATAGGTTATCTGAGTAGTAATTTTAACCATATGATTTAATTTGAATTTTAAGTTATTGATGAAAATAGTACCAATAAAATTACACTCAGCGGTTTACTTTTTGCGATTTAAAGGTAAACTCATCGGTGTAGTTTACTTTTGGCTCGACGACCCAGAGCAAAAACAAACTGAGAATTAAATGAAAAAATATCTATTACCGATTGTAGGAGTACTTGCCGTGGCAGCGACTGTAACCGCATATTCAAATTCAAGTGAGAAGCTTGATAACTTGCCTAAGAAGTTTGCGAACAGCGAGCTTGAATACAAATCAGGTATGTCAGATATCTTCTCTATCCTTAAAGCTTACGTCACTGTAGAACGTAAAGAGCCTGTGCCAAAAACGGCATTACCTTTGATGACGATGACCAAAGCGCAGCTGGTTGAAGAGCAAGAAGACGTTGTCTACCGTTTAGGCCATTCAAGTATTGCGATGAAGCTGGATGGAAAATTGGTCATGATGGATCCTGTCTTTAGCGATCGTGCATCTCCAGTACAATGGATGGGGCCAAAGCGTTTCCACCCAACACCAATTTCAATCGAACAACTGCCTGATGTCGATGTGGTAGTGATTAGCCACGACCATTATGACCATTTGGACAAAGCAGCAGTAACCTCGCTAGCGCAAAAAGTGGAAACTTTCCTCGTGCCGTTACGAGTAGGTGCAATCTTGGAAAAATGGGGTGTCGAGAAAGAGAAAATCGTTGAGCTGAACTGGTGGGAGTCTGCAACTGCAGCAGGTATTGATTTTACTTTGACACCGACTCAACACTTCTCTGGCCGTGGTTTACTCGATCGCGACCAAACCCTTTGGGGCAGCTGGGTGATAGAGGGTAGCGATAAGAAAGTTTTCTTTAGTGGTGACTCTGGTTACTTTAATGGCTTTAAAGAGATCGGTGAACGATTCGGCCCTTTCGATCTCACTATGATTGAAACCGGTGCTTATAACTCACTGTGGGCGGATATTCACATGTTCCCAGAGCAGAGTGTTCAGGCTCACATCGACCTAAAAGGTAAGGTGATGATGCCAATTCACAACAGTACCTTTGATTTATCCATGCATGATTGGCAAGACCCGCTTGAGCAAGCATCTTCTATCAGTAAAGAACGTGGTGTAGAGATCACCACACCGATCATTGGTGAGCGTCTACAACTAGCGGGGACGGCAGAAACCAAAGCGTGGTGGAAGCTGTAACTGCGTCTAAAATGACGGGCAGTAAGAAAACCGCTGCAAGTGATTATTAAGTATTTAAGCCACCGATTGGACTCAGTCGGTGGCTTTTTTGTATCGAGAGTCATAGCGCGTCTCTTTACGCACCTTTACGTTTGCTTTACGTAGGCTGATATTCGGATTGATAAAATGAACAGATGATTTAGTTCTTGGTGATCATTATGTTTAAAGCTCAAGCTGTAAGAGGCGCAACCCTAATTCTGGTAACGGCAGGTCTTATTTTCCCTTTGTCTGCAACCGCGAAACCTCACCCGGTTTACAAGCCGTCTAAGAAGATTGTGGTGGTTAAACCTGTTTATCGACCAATCAAAAAAGTGCCGAAACATCGCAGTTACTACTATTACAAAATGCCAAAGCACACGAGTTATATTGTGTTGGCTGGCATCAGCTATGCGGTGATTGATAATGTCTATTACAAACGCAGTGGCGATCAATACATCTATATTGAAAACCCACCCGTGACTTCATCGTCGACGTCGATTACTACAACGACCACAACCACGTCCTCATCCTCAAACTCGGATGTTGGTAGCTTGGTTGATAAGCTACCTTCAGGTACTACAACCGTAACCATTGATGACGCAACCTTTTATGTGAAGGGCGGTGCTTGGTATGCTCCAATTGCGGGCAGTAAACAATTTGTTATCGTTGAGCCCCAGCTATAGCGTAAATCTACTTAAAATTGGACATTTAGACGTCTAGACGTTGACAAGTCCCAAGGGTGAGATTAGTCTTCGCCCTCCTGTTCTATAGTAGTTTGTTCCATGTCTAATTCTAAACACTCAAATGCGCAAATCGCTCCGAGTGCGGTTGCGCTGATCCCGCTCATTATCTTTCTTGCTCTGTTCATCGGAGTCGGGAGTTATCTCTCTTATCAAGGCGTTGATTTTGCGTTCTATCAGCTGCCAGCGCCTATCGCGACACTGCCGGCGATTATGGTTGCTTTGCTGATCAGCAAAGAGAAGATCAACCGAGGCATCGAGCATTTTATGCGTGGTGTAGGACACCCAGATATCGTCGCCATGTGTATGATCTACCTACTAGCAGGCGCATTCGCAGCGGTGGCTAAAGCATCGGGTGGTGTAGACGCGACGGTTAACCTTGGCTTGTCTGCGATTCCAACAAGTATGATTCTGCCGGGGATCTTTTTGATCTCAGCATTCATTGCAACTGCGATGGGTACGTCAATGGGTACGATTGCGGCGGTTGCGCCAGTTGCTCTTGGTATTGCCGACTCTTCTGGAATGAGCCTTTCACTGACGGCTGGCGTGGTACTGAGTGGCGCAATGTTCGGCGATAACTTGTCGATTATCTCTGATACCACAATCGCGGCGACGCGTTCTCAGGGCTGTGAGATGCGTGATAAGTTCAAAGAAAACATCCGTATCGCTCTACCCGCAGCGTTAATTGCAATCGTTATTTTTGCGATGAACAGCACAGCAACGCAAGTGCCGGACACGGGTGATATCGAGTGGCTTAAAGTAATGCCTTACATGGCGATATTGGTGTTCGCTGTCTCTGGGATGAATGTATTCGTTGTGTTGACCATCGGTATCCTGTTAGCAGGCTGTGTGAGCCTAGTGGGTGTCGATAGCTACAGCTTGACGGACTACGCACAAGATATCTATTCAGGCTTTGGTAACATGCAAGAGATCTTCTTGTTGTCGATGCTGATTGGTGGTCTGAGTGAGCTGATGCGCCGTCAGGGTGGCCTAGCTTACCTGACTAATCTAGTGAGCAGTGTGATTCGTGCCTTTGGCTCTAAACACTCTAAGCAAGCCAATGGGCGTGCTAGTGAACTGGGCATTGCCGGTTTGGTTTCAATGGTGAATGCGTGTACTGCAAACAACACAGTGGCGATCATTGTATCGGGTAGTGTCGCTCGCCAACTGGCAGAAGAGAATGACGTTTCACCTCGTCGTGCAGCGAGCTTGTTGGATATTTTCTCATGTGTGGTTCAAGGCGTTCTGCCATATGGTGCCCAGGTTTTATTGCTGGGGTCTGTTTTTAACCTTTCGCCACTAGAGATCGTATCGCACTCTTTCTACTGTTTTGCTTTGGCTATCGTGGCGGTGATTGCTGTGTTTATCAAACATCCGGCGCGCCAAGCTGCTCAATCTAATGGCAGTTACTCAAATTAAGTGACAATTGAATTCAAACGAAGGCTCCTTGATGGAGCCTTTATTACATATGGTGAATGGATTACCATGAGCTCAAGTTGTCAACGCTATCTAGCTGCGGCAAAAACTGCGTAATTTGTTATTAACACTGGAATTTTGATGCTCGCCATTCCCTTACCATTTGTCACTGCGCTGTTGTTATTGATGACAGGTGTACTGCTTCGATGCCGTTACCCACAAACCAGTCAAAAGCCATTTTGGTTTATCATTCTGTGCGCATTAATGGTGACGATGGTGGGACTACGATGGACAGTAGACATTGCGCTGTTTCGCTTCTTGCAACCTATTCTTGGTGCGAGTGTTCCCGTGGCAGCTTGGCTCTGTTTTGCGGGAGCTCATCGAAGTCAATCTAGCCTACATTTTCATTGGCTAGGCCCTGTTGCTGTTTTAGTTGGCTCACTCTTTTATGAGTATGTCTGGGCGGGAACTCTTGATGTATTGCTGATCTTACTCTATCTAGGATATGGCAGTTTGCTGTTGAAGTCGTCGTTGTGCGTACCAGAACAAGTGCGGCTAACCGATGTACTGAAAGTGTTGGTTGCTGAACGAGTTGCAGGTGCAATGCTGCTGTTCTCCGCTTTGGTTGATAGTGCACTCTCTTACGACATTTTGCTGTTGAATGCACAGCACACTAACCTGATCTTATCGATTAGCTACCTTGTTCTTATTCCAGCCGTTGTTTCCGCCGTGATGGTGGTTAGTATGAGCACACCTGCTGAAGAAAATAATAAGCATACTCAGACCTCAACTTCCATGTCACAACGCATTTCTGAAGAGGGTGATACATCAACCACATCAGTGAGTCGTATAGGTGACGACCAAGCTGAAGAAATCGTGCAGATTATGGCTAAGTTCGATGCATTAATGAGAGATCACCAAGTATTCAAGGATCCTGATCTGTCTCTCAATCGCTTGGCACGAAAGTTAGGCATTCCTGCTCGCAAGATATCGTCTGCGGTTAATCAAACTCACCAACAGAACATTTCGAAGGTGATTAACGCTTATCGAATTGAGCATGCTAAGATTCTTCTTATACAAACTGATGACGCGATAACTGAGATCTTCCTAAACTCAGGTTTTCAGACCAAGTCTAATTTTAATAGGGAGTTTTCTAGGATAACTGGGCAAACTCCGAGTGAGTTTCGAAGTTCACCACAAGTGTTAGATTGATTGTGTTTGCTTTTTGTTTATCAATTTAGAAAGCGAGTGATGTCATTGATGAACAGTTGATGTAACTGGTCGCGTGATATCCCAACGCCATCTTCACAAATAATGCCATCGCCTGGCACTTCTTCATTCAGTAGTGGTATAGCACCGGGTTTACAGCCTTGAATGAAACTAAAATGGGTCGCTTTTTCATAGACTTTGTACCGTCTTACATTCAGAGGAATGTGCTCAGCAATGTAGCCAGACTCTAATGCTTGAGGAAGATCTCCAATGTCGACCCCAGCTGCCAGTATCAAGGTGGGCACTTTGATGTCTTTTAAGCTGCCGACTGAAAAGCTACGCGCAAGCCCTAAATCAAGGCTAACGACACGTTGAATTCGAGGGTCTGAAAGGTCTTTTTTGTTTGGCTCTTTATCCTGAATTTTGTCTAGCCCTAGCTCTTCAGTAAGCCCACAAGTTCGTGGGTTGGGGTATGCCTGACAATTGGTCTCAAAAGTTGCTCTATCTATTTTCGCTCCCGCCAATTGCATCACAGTCCAACCACCTAACGAATGCCCGATAGCGGTAACATTGTCGACGTTTGTTGATTGCTTCCATGGAGTTTCGGATAACACGTAGTCCAGAATACGTGATACATCTCGTGGCCTGTCCCACCATTTCGCTGCTTGTTTTGGGGATTGGTCGAAAGAGGTGGTTCCCGGATGGTCAACGGCTGCCACGATGTAGCCACGACTCGCAAGTTTGGTCGCTAACCAGTTTTGGTTCCGCCAATTTCCTCGATAGCCGTGTGATAACAGCACCACAGGAAAAGTGCCTGATTGAACCTCTCCATCCTTAATGACTTGCGTGCCGATGAAGGCGGGGTTATCGCCAATCAAGGTTGTGTCCGATACATCTTGTGTGGGATACCAAATGGAAGTGTTTAGCGGGCGATTAGGGTCCTCAGTTAAGGTGACTTGAGTGAATCCGACATCAAACGCGACGGCTGAATTGCAAAGGAAAAGTAGGGATGTGAACAGTAAATGTGTCCATTTCATGGTATTAACTCCAATTGAGGTGATTGGAGCCAATATGCGGTGAGGCTAGGCTTCACGCGACCTCAAACACGATCGAGGACGCCCTAAATCGTGTTTGATTACTGAGTCTAGCGATTAGGTTATGCTTGTCTTCTTTTTGGGCGCTTCTCTACCAATCCGTTTCTCTCTAGGCCACGTCTTACGCTGCTGCACAACTTACCAAAACGACGCAGCTCTTCGAAGTTGGGCCCTTGTCCCATTGAAATTTTGTGCTCCCAGTACATTATCTCCATGTCGACCATTTCGAGTAATTTCTTAGAACAACCCGTGCAATTCCCTTTTGGCCCGCAGATAAATGTTTCTGGCTCATACAAAGGGAGTTCGTTTTTCACTTCTTCAATCAAATTCAACATGGCCGAATTGAGGTCCGGTTTCTTGGTCTTTATTGGCTTTACGTTTGTCGGTGCTTGCGCAGTGATCAAAGAGGGCGTCGGTGTGTTTGGAGATAAATTCAAAGCAGCTGATGACATATCAAAGGCCTCAGGGAAGGAAGAAGGTGGGCATGCTACGGATAATGAAAAAACGAATCTTGATGTAGTGCAATAAGCTTAGCGATATATCCCAAAGGGGTAGATAAAACAGAGGAGAAAAGGTTAGCGAGAGGCTCGAAAAAAGGAGTCACAGGTGTTGTGACTCCTTCTTTAGAATAGTGAAGTTAGCGATCGCAACTTACTCGAGATAGCCCTTAGAATTCGGCATCGAATTGGAACGTCATCCATTCATTGGTAATTGGGTGACTCAAACACAGCTTCTCAGCGTGAAGGTGAAGTCTGTCCGCCTTATGCCCATAAAGAACATCTCCGACGATCGGCATATTCAAGCCTTCCTCATGAGAACAGTGCACTCTCAACTGATGAGTACGACCTGTTTTCGGATGGAGATAAACCTTGGTTTTGCCATCACGACGCTCAATCACTTCCCATTTAGTTTCTGCAGGCTTGCCATGCTCATAGCAGACGATCTGACGTGGACGATCGTAAAGGTCACCGCGCAACGGCAAACGGATGTAGCCTTCATCTTGTTCTAGATTGCCTTCAATCAGAGCGACGTAACGCTTTTCAACTTCACGAGTAATGAACTGCTTCTGTAGGCTCTTGTTTGCACGACGAGTCAATGCAAAGACCAGTATTCCAGAGGTTGCCATGTCTAGGCGGTGTATAACGAAAGGCCCTTCAACATCAGGATGCATTTCCTGCACGCGAGTATAGGCGGAGTCTTTGATGGTTTTTCCCGGTACTGACAAGAATCCAGATGGCTTGTGCACCACAACGATGTGTTCATCTTGAAATAGAATATCTAGCTCTTTGCCCTCTGCTGGGTTCTCGAGTAACGGGTTTGGATCGACTTCTAGCCCTTTCATCATGTGACCCAAGATCGGTACACATTTACTTTGACAAGACGCGTAGTATTTCTTGTGTTTACGCACCTCTGATTTCGGTGAGCGCCCCCACCAAAACTCGGCCATAGCCAATGGTGTATAACCATGTAGGTAGGCGTATTGCAGCATCTTAGGCGCGGCACACTCCCCAGAGCCCGCTGGTGGTACAGGGTTAGTCAATGGCGCGAAGATATGGTTTAGATCTTCCGTTTTTCCTTCAGCATTTAGAAACGCGTATTGAGCGAAAAGCTTATGCTGCAACTGATGAGAGATAGTTGCGCGTTGCTCTTTTAGTTGATCCAGTTGCTCGGTATAGACATCAATTTTCGATTGCAGTTCAGCCAGACGTTTTTCCCAAGCGAGCTTAAGGTGCTTTTGTTGGTTCTTGTCTGCAACGCTCGCTTTACCAAGCTCAATACTTAGCTGTTCAAATTCGGTTTCATCGAGCTCTAGCTTACCTTGTTCGCGCTGTTGTTTACGGATCTTACGACCTTCGATGACCTTTTGGCGCTGGGCTTCGTTCTCTTGTCCCGCTTGCGCTTTGTTTTGCGCCATTTGCTCACACAGTGCTAAGTAGGTCTCATCTGATTTCAGTGCTTTGTATTTTGCATTCACCGCCATCATGTCGGCTGTATCTTGATGGAAGAAGCTCTCGCTGTTCAACATATCAAACACTGGTGGCACGAAGTGCGGCAACAGGTTTTGGTCAGCGATCTTGCCAGAGAATGCAGAAAAGTAGCCGATTTCACCTTGTGGGCTGCGAACGATAAGCACCCCAAACATTTTGCCACGGCCTTCTTCCGATTTTAGACCGAAATCGTGGTGCCAATCGGTTTGTGTTTCCAGATGAGCCTGAAGCTGCTCAGAGGCCAGCTCACAAAGAGGGTGGGGCTCGTAATAAAAAGGAAACGTAAAACGTTCTGGAAGCGCGTATGACTCAATCGATTGGTTGAATCGGGTAAAGCAGTTTTCAGGTGTGTGTAGAAATTCTGAAGCGTGCGAAGAAGTCGATGAGTGCATAGTGTGTCTTTTTATCTAATGGATGAAATCGCAGGGAGTTCGATGTTAGGCGGCCGATTCTACTCCTTATCGATACACGCCTCAAACTTGTTCAATGAGAACACTGTTATTTTTGTTGCTGTGGCTGTTTAAGTAGTAACAAGTTGGAATGAACGTGATATGCTGCTGTGTTTTATATGAACAGGTAAGCTTATGATTCCGCTAAATACTTCGATCGTTTCCGGTGTGGCTCTTTCTGAAATCGATGGCCAGATGAAAATGCTATTGATGAAGCGTGTGAAAGGGGGCTTTTGGTGTCATGTGGCGGGCTCTATTGAGAGCGGTGAGAAGGGCTGGCAGGCGATTGTACGCGAGTTCAAAGAAGAGACAGAAATTGACGTACAAGCTTTGTATAACGCTCAGTTCTTAGAGCAGTTCTATGAGCACCATGTTAACGCTATCGAGCTGATTCCGGTATTCGCTGTAGTATGTCCACCAAATCAAAATGTGCAGTTGAATGAAGAACATACAGAGTTTCGTTGGTGCACGCTGGAAGAAGCGAAACAGTTAGCGCCATTCCCAAATCAACATGCAGTCTATGACCATATCTGGGAGTATTTCGTTAACAAAGCGCCTAATCCGCTGTATCGCGTTAAGTTAGCTTAAATACCAAAAAGTACTTACCTCAACCTCACTCACGATGAGCTGCTACCAATGATTTGATAGTGGCGTTCAACCCCGTGAGTGATTTTTCCCCAATCAGAGCTTTTAACGCGTTGTTGGTGTGTGTCAAAAGCTTGTTGATCAACAAACTCTTCGTAAACACTGAATCTATTTGGGATATGTGGATCTTGAGTGACCTTGAAGACCAAGCAGCCTGGTTCTTGGTGGGTCAGAGCTTTATGAATTGGTAGCGCAGTGAGCACGGCTTCAAGGTCATCCGTTGGAACCTCAATGTGCCCTGTTAAAACGATCTTAGACATAATTCACTTAACTTTTCCCTGTTACGCGTTCTAAATACCAATGGCCTCGACACGGGCCGTTAGTGAGATACCAATTACCTGTCACCTTATCAGCAGAGACTTTTCCTGAAAAGCGATAGTCCCATTGCTTGTTATTAGCATACAAGGTGAGTATGTGCGTATCTTCGGCAACCCAGCCTTTAAGTGAAGTGCCATTGTAGGTGAGGCGCAATGTGGCTTTGCCATTCTCAATACGGCCAGTGATGGTAGTGCGCTCGCAAAGGTTGTTGTTGGTGGTGTTTATTCGTCTGCCAGCCCATTCTCCGTCGAAGGTATTAGTGACGGCGTAACTTGGTATCTCTGGGAACTTCGGGAAGGACTCTGAACTTCCGGATTTGAACCAACCTATTTGCTGTCCTACAGCGACAAATAGAATAAAACCAGCGGTTAAGGCTAACAATAGAGGCTTTTTCATCGGCATATCCTAGGGTATTCGAAAACGTAGGAGACTTACTAAAGTTGATGTTGATACGTGATTAAGCAGATAAATCCCTTACATAGCAATGATATAGCTGAGTTATGCGACTTGCCTTGCGAATTCGAAGTAAAAAGGAGATCAAGGTCAATTCTGGTTTCATTAAATCGTATTGAGTTTGAAATATATTTGTCACTCAGCGAATTTAGTGTTAGATATGAAACTTAGCTCAAAGGAATGAACTGAGCTATAGTTGATAACAGTGTCATGTTTTGATGCAACAGGTACTCGCCACTCTTTATATTTTGTGATGTGTATCGTTGATCTGGCCATGAAACACAGTTAGATTCGAATAGTTGGCAAATAAAAAGGCTCATGAAGAGCAGTCAAACGGAAAGGATATAACCCTTATGAAAAAAATGAGAAGAGCACAGCTTCATCGCGTTCGTATTCAATACTGGAAAGACACAGCGAAAGAAGCTTCAAAAAAATAAGCTTGTTAATGACAGCTTAAATTAGCCATATTGGCATTTCCCCCTTGTGCGCAGATAGGCGACTCATGACCTAAGCACATAACCAACCCAGAGCTGGTAAATCGCCATAAAGATTCAACACTACCAGCTCAATTATCTCCCTTAACTATCATCTTACTTACCCACCCTAAAGGTCTAATTAACCGAACCCATCAGTTTAATCGTAAGCAAGAAAAAGCCCCCGAATTTCAGAGGCTCTACGTTATTGGTCAAAGATGATCTAGCGTTGAAAGAGGTTTCTCCAAGTCACATCTTCAGTCCTGTTCAGTCTTATACTGGTTAGGTACGCGATAATCCCGATTGCAACATAAACTACCAAGGATAGTGCTGGTGCTTCTACAATCGCGCGGAACGGGTTCGGCTCGAACAGCACATAAATCGGTAGGGAGACAACGAGCGCTAAGAACTTACTGATCCAATCGCTAGCAAATAGGCTCAGTGACAACCACTTGATTGCATAGCTACCAATAAACATAACCAGTAATGGCGAGTTTACGATTTGTGAAATCGCTAATGCGACCATGGCTAAAGGCAGTAGAACAATCGACACTAATAGCATTCTTGCTAGGAAAGCTAGCCAGTTAGTCAGTGCATAGAAGATAGATTGCTGTTCAACCAAGAGCGCCAACTGTTTATCACTGAATGTTTGAATCAACCACAGCATCACATCAGTAAACAAGACCAATAAGGCACAAATCAGCGGAATAATGACCAAGCCTACAGCGAGTTTTACTGCATGAGTCAGATGGTTTGATACAGGCATACTACGCCAAAACATCGAACTGCCTTCTTGGCGCTCTTTTCGCAGTGTTTTAGGTAGAAACAGTGTTGTTAAGAGCAGAGACACGGTTCCTGCAATAGCGAAGATCAGAGAGTTAAGGTCGCGCGCGATCTCTTGATGGATTTCGCTAATATCGCCGCTGACCTCCATTTGAAAGAAGAAATTATGTTGAGCTTGGTTATTGAACATTAAGCCTACGCCAAGCACTAAGCCACAAAGAGCAATGAATAAAGGGAGGCGAATGATCACCTTATGTTCGATGAGCTCTTTTTCGATCATGTAAACGCTAGGGTGCATTTAAATAGCCTCCTTCTGTGTTGCAAGGAAAAGGTCTGATAAACCGACATTGAATCTTTTGCCAAACTCTTCAGTTTGAGGTTTGTATTGGCTCTCTAGAAGCCACTTGGTGCTACCAAGGCTAGCTTGCGAGCTAAGAGGCTTGAATTGTGCAATGGTTGAGCTGTGTTCATTTGACGCATCAAGAATGAAGTAGTCGCTCTCAACTTGTTCCATACTTTTGTACAGAACAGGTTTGCCCTGCTTAATGATCAATACATCGGTCAGCAGGTGTTCAATCTCAGAGACTTCGTGACTGGCAATAATTAAGGCTCGCTCACCATCATGGAACCACTCTAGTAGATGGCGGTAGAAGGTATCTCGATAGATAAGATCAAGCCCTAGTGTCGGCTCATCGAGGATCAGCACCTTAGTGTCGGTGGCGATAATGATAGAAAGGTGAAGTTGTACCTTCATTCCTTTAGAAAGCTGTTTGATCTTAGATGTGAGTTTGATGTCGGTGCTACTAAGCAATCGCTCGGCGCGTGAACGCTCGAAACTTGGGTGAACGCCGGCAGTGTACTTGAGTAACTGTTTAACGCTCATCCACTCTGGGAGCACGTTAACGTCAGAGATGTAAGAGAGGTGCTGCATCAGCTCGGCGTGCTGTTCGATAGGGTGGCAACCATTAATCTCAATCTCACCTTGGTAGCGGTGCCCACCGAGCAGCGATTTGATTAAAGTCGATTTACCAGCACCGTTGTGGCCCAACAGTCCTAAGACTTGTCCGGCTTTGAGCTCAAAACTGATTTCTTCTATCCCAGTGTTATTGGTATAGCGTTTGGTGACGTTCTTAGCGGAAAGTAATGTTTTCATGACTTTGCCTTTGTGTGTTGTTCTAACAAAGAGACAAGCTCATCGATGCTCATGTCTATATTCTTTAGTGTGTTTGCAATCTCGGGCACTGTGTTGGCGACAAAGTCGCTATAAGCGTTCTGCTTTAATTTCGCCTCCGCCCCCAGTGCGACAAACATTCCTTGTCCGCGTCTCTTTTCGACTAATCCGTCGTCCACCAATAACTGATAGCTCTTCATCACAGTAAGGTGGTTGATTTTGAGATCGGCCGCTATCGTTCTTACTGACGGTAGTGCTTGTTGATCTCTCCATACTCCCTGCATGATCTGCTCTGTGACTTTGCTAGCCAGTTGTCGGAAGATAGGCTGGTCATCTTTCCAATCTGTCATATCGCTTTCTGTATGGTGATATACATGTGTATAACACTAAACTTGTTATAAAAATAATCAACTGTTTTTTATAAATAATATCTATTTTTTATTTTTAGGGGTGGATGTTCAGTAAAAACAATGAGACTATATGGTATCTCGTACTAATAACTTTGTAAGTCTCTGAATGCTGCACATCAATGACAAAAAGCTGGTTTGGTTTACCAAGTATTTGCCGATCGTGGTCATTATCTCTTCTGCGATCATACTTAACTTGATCATGATGACTGGTGTCGATCGTAAGGTTCGAGCATTGGTGGATTTAGTGCGTATGGATTACATAGCTGCGCAGAAACAACTAATTGAAGCTCAAGTCAAGCAAGTGTCACAACAGATAGAAAAGACACAGCACGTGGCAGAAGCTGAATCGATGAAAGCGTTAAAAAGGCGCATCGACCGTGCTTATACGGTCGCTCAAAACATCTACTCATCGAATCAGCATCTTTCTAATCCTGAGCTCAAGGTGATGATTCTCAATGAGATACGACGTATGAGCTTTGCGAACAAACGGAGCTACATCTACGTCTATGACATGCAAGGGACGGCTCTTGTTCACCCTCTTATGCCTGATTTTGAAAGTACTAACAGGCTCAATGTCAGTAACGGTGAAGGGCAGTATGTCGTCGCTGAGCAAGTGGCCTTGATGAGAGAGAACTCCAGTGCATATATGCGCTATAAATTTAATCGACCTGGATATGGTGATGAAGAGTTTGAAAAACTGAGCCATATTCGCCGATTCGAGCCTTATGGCTGGTTCTTTGGGACAGGGGTTTATTTAGATCAAGTTAAAGCAATCAGTTACCAACGTATTCTGGATATTCTTTCCAATGTGACCATCGGTGATAATGGCTATCTGTTCGTGTTCGAGGAGAACGGAGACACACTGCTGCGCCACAATCAGATACAAGTCGGTAGTGGACAGAATCTATACCAAGAGATTGGTGAGAGCTTCAAAAACCAAGTTTTGAGTCAGCCTGCTTCCGGTGGCTTTGTTGATTACATCACCAAAGACAGTGACGGTGTACTTGGGCCTAAAACCAGCTTTGTTAAGCGAATTGACGGCTGGGATTGGATTATAGGTACCGGTATTTATCTTAATAAAGTTCAAACGTCGATTGAGAAGCGAAAAGAAGAGCTACTGATTGAATCACGAAACGAGTTCAGCTTGGTATTGGTGTTCAGTGTACTGGCAACGTTGGTATGTATCTTCTTGAGTGCCTTGGTGAGTCGTAAAATTTCACTGCGCTTCAAGCAGATGGAGCAGCGCATCGCGGAAGATTTCAATCGACTGAAAAACAGCCGGCGTCGACTACAGCATATGGCGAGGCACGATTCTTTAACCGCACTACCAAACCGCACTGAGTTGGAACGACAAGTAAATCGAGCAATCGCTAAATCGAAACTCCAAGGTAAGTTAGTCGCGGTGGTGTTCGTTGATCTCGATGACTTCAAGCGTATCAACGATCAATACGGGCACGGATACGGTGATGAACTCCTCAAGCAGATCAGCGAGCGCTTTGAGTTGTGTCTAGATGAACACGATATTGTATCTCGATTTGGTGGGGATGAGTTTGTTTTCTGTCTTCCAGAGCTCGATAAGCTAGCGCAGGCTCAAGCAAAAGTGAAACAGATACAGAGCGTGTTTGATAAAGCGTTTAATCTGCATGGTGTATCGGTGACGACCCAGTGTTCAGCAGGTGTCGCCATGTACCCCTATGACGGACTTGCAGTGGATGAATTGCTAACCAAAGCAGATATCGTGCTCTACAAGGCCAAAGAGAGTCGAAAAGGTGAATCGGTATTCTATGACGAGGTCATCAACAAACAGGTCATCTATGACTTCCAAGTAGAGGAGCAGCTTAAGTTCGCGTTAGATAACCGAGAGATCAGCGTCGTGTATCAACCTCAAGTTGATTCCCAAACTCAAAAAGTGAAAGGCATCGAAGCGCTGTGTCGTTGGAACAACGTAGAACTTGGGTTTGTATCACCAATGGATTTTATTCCCGCTGCTGAGCGTCTTGGTATGATTCAAGAGTTGGGGGAATATGTTCTAAAACAGGCGTGTGAGGACACACTCACGTTAATGCCAAATGGAAGAGATGCGATCGGTGTTTCTGTTAACGTTTCTCCGAAACAGATTCTCGATAGTGGATTCGCAGATCGAGTTAAGCACTTAGTGAGTGAAACCGGGCTTTGTGCCAGTCGCGTGACGTTGGAGATCACGGAGAATATTTTGATTAAAGATCTGCATGTCGTGGAGCCTGTACTGAGACAGCTTAGAGACATTGGGTTTGGTATATCTCTGGACGATTTTGGTACGGGCTTCTCTTCTCTGAATTACCTTAATTCGTTACCGGTCAGTGAGATTAAAATAGACCGTTCCTTCATCCGTAAATTGAATACCAGTCAACACAGCGCAACCTTGGTTAGAGCGATTATCGATATTGGCAATTCATGCCAGATGAAAGTCGTTGCCGAGGGAGTTGAGACTGATGAACAAATGACGAAACTTCAGCAGTATGAATGCGATCTGTTGCAGGGCTTTTACTTCGATAAGCCACTCTCTGTAGCAGGATTAATCGCGACCTATTTCCCTGACATAGCTGAGCGTGCTCCCTATGATAGTGAGCACGCAGAAGCTTGTGTATAGCAAATAGAACAGGTTCGTAGGGCTAATCTGCAGCTCTCTGAGGCCGGCTGTATAGATAACCTTGATGCAGGTTATAGCCGAGCTGACACAGGATATATTGTTGCCTACGCGTTTCGACACCCTCGTAAATCATCGTCATATTGGAGAGGCGTCCAATCTCTGAGATGTTAAGTAATACACCTTGATGGTATTCCCCAGATTCGATGTCTTTTACAAAACAGCGATCCAGCTTGAGATAGGTTGGTGAGATTGCACTAATGATCTCGATATTGTTGTTGCCTGTGCCAAAATCATCTAGCGCAATAGTAATACCGAGCTTCTTGATGGCTTTGATGTTATCTATCACCTCTCCACCATATCCAATGTTCGAATACTCGGTGATTTCTGCGACAAATTCGTTGGCTTCCATGGCAGCTAAGTGGGGCTCAATTTTATCGAAGTTAGCGCCTACTAACGTGCTTGGGCAAATGTTCACGCCATATTTGTCATGACTATTGTTGTTCTTAGCGACTCTAACTGCCTCAATCATTAGAATCGTGTGAAAGGTCAGTAGATTGGAGCGGCGCATTGCGTTGATGAAATCCAAAACGCCAACATCACGTACTCGAGAGAGGAGCTCGTAATAAAGGACGCTATTATCCTCAGTGTTTATAATGGGCTCTTCTTCGAATGAGATCCTTCTCCAACGCAACATGTATACAACCACGCCTACAATGTATCGATGGTAAAGCAACACCGTAAACAAGAGCGTCAGCGTTAACCAAATCCAAGTGATGTTATGGCTATAGAAGCTAATAGTTGCGCCTGTCGCAAGTAAGTGATCGTATAGAGGTGGGTGGTTCTCATTGTTATGAAGGATAATATTGCCGTGTTTTTGAATTGATACTGAATCGACAAACAGTGGCATTAATGAGTTTCGGTATCGTGCTTCAATCGATCGCTTTGGAATGCGTACCGTCAGGAATATGTTCTCCTTGGGATAGGTAAACCCGGAGTAGGTAAAATCTAGGCTGTCATAAAACTCGCCGATGTTATCAGGGTTCACTGATTTAGAGCGAGTCGTTGATATGTAGCAGGAGCCATCAGGGGTTGTCATCACCGCTGAATCGAGATTGAGTGAGTGTCTCAACGCATAGACGGCATCATCGTTGTTGCACCCATAATTCTTGAGCTCTTCGGTCACAATCTTAGTGTTTTCACTAAACTGATCGGCAATCTTGGTTGTGTAAAGGATTTGGAAAAAGTAGACAACGAACAAGATTAACGATGACGTAGAGAGAACGATAACAGTGCCTTTAAACCACTCTTTATAATAGGTATGAGCCAACATTTTTAGCACGGTGATATAACTAGGTTTGAATTGGTTGATATCCAGCCTTGATTGTTCTTGATTAATGGGAGCTTTATCAAGGTCAATAAAATATCCCACTTTATAAAGGTTAGAAATGAGTTCGCTTTGAGAATCGATACCTGCCTTTTTTAACAGGTTACGATATTTCTTTCTTACTGATGCAATGGTGTTTTTTAGCGCATAGAGGCTAAACTCTTCATTAAAATGTGATTTGAATGATTCTTCAACCTCTCTTTGTGACTTTGGATTTGATATTGAAGAATTATCAATTAAGTACTTTATTACAAAGCTCTCTTTGCTATTTAGCGTTTCCTCAGATATCTTGCAGTTGTTCTTTTTGATATATATTTTTTCTTCGTTATAAATTAACTGTAATATTTCCCTTTCGCTATATATATTCAGAGAACAGTGCATAGCTTAACTCCTAAATGATAGTTGTTATAATTATTGTGTTAATAATCAATTTTTCCTACTCATTTAACCCATACTTCTCTGTAAATAACGTCGAAAAAATGTCACCATTTCTCTCAATACTTTGATATTAATCGCAGAATTTGGGCGGCAATGAGGGATTCTCGAGATGTTCATTCAAAAGTGGAATTTATAAATCAATCAAGAAGTTTTACAAGTTAGAAAGGGGATAAATCCATTTGTTTTGGTATTTATCCATTTGATATTGGCAAAATGTGGGTAATTTTGTCCCAGTTAGCAGTTTCTGATTTAGCAGTTGCTAATATAGTAAATATTTATTGGTTTGGTGTGTTATATAGGTAGTGGCTAGATTTTGCGACTGCTAGGTTGTACAAGTAATAATATGAGCTATAAGTAAAACGTTTACTCATACACGTTTAATAGATGAAGTAATGGAGAATACCTAAATACTTAACGAAAATAGAATATATAGGCACATCGTTTGTGGCTACTAATACTTACCGTTATAGTTATAAATTCATTATGACTTAGTTATAAATTTACATCTAGTTTTGGATATGAGTCGAAGTGTTTGGTATTTTTTATGATTAATATCGGTGCTGAGTGTTAATCGACGATGAACTAATTATGCTAGAGGATTGATGACACATCATAGGGCTAAATCAATTAATATTATTATGTGCCATCATCAATTGTTGTTTAGTCAAAGTTTAACAAGCGCTATCTAAAACAACGACTTGAGGCTCTTCCTCTGGTTGGTAGAGTACTTGGCAATAATTACCTTGGGGTTCATAAGTGTGTTCGTACATATGGAAAGTAATAGCTGCACGCCTTTCTTCTTCGGGCTTTCCTGGGAAATTATCTTTATTGATTACTTTTAACTCACTAGAGTCGATATTCATTAACCTTCGTAATGAATCCATATAAGCAATTGGGTATCCATGACAAACAAAATAGGATTCGACCTCTGTTTTGATTGTGTAATTACACTCTTTCTCTACGCCGGCAAGAACAGATTTCGCATAGATAACGTCAATGCCATTACGTAGGTTAGCCGCGATGTCATGGATCTTGTTAGCACGAGCATCTGCTTGGATCTCCATAAACTTCACCATAGCTGTCGTTGCGATGACAGAGATGATGACCAAGCAGACGATAAGTTCGAGGACAGTGAAACCGGATTTTTTAGGCATAGTATCTCTGTATCATGTGGTAGCAGAACTGGCTTTAATGTACGAAAGCCCTTTAAAGTCCGAGGTTAAACTAAGCGGCATAGACAAAATAGATACCTGATAAAGTGCTAGATGATGGTGTCTCTCTTCATACCGACAAAAATCAATAAAAACAGTAAGTTAATCAACTGGCTTGGAAGCTTGTACAATGTAAGCCCGTGTAAGCGCGTGGTTTTGTTAACTATCTGATATTGTTGATTAAATCATTAATGGTAAGTCGGACTTAAAAAGTACTCTTCGACTTCATCTGGGTGAATTGGCTTGCTAAATAGAAACCCCTGAAAGTATTGGTAGCCGCAATTCATAAGAAACTGTTTTTGGCTTTCTGTTTCCACACCTTCTGCCACCACTTTGAGCTCTAGCTTTTCACAAATGGCATGTGTCGCTTTTACAATGGCTTTGCTTCCTTGATGTGAGCCGTGAACAAAACTCTTATCTAGCTTTACGGTACTGATGGGCAAGTCATGGAGCATCGACAGAGAGGAGTAGCCAGTGCCAAAGTCATCCAAGTGTAACTCGACCCCAAGGGCCGCAATGTCGTAAAGCGCTTGTTCGACTTCACCATGTTTGAAGATCATCGAAGACTCCGTGATCTCAAGTGCTACTTTGTTTGCTGGTAGCTGATAGAACTTGAGCATTGCAGACAGTTGGTCGGCAAATGCTGAATGGATCTGTTTGCCAGAAATATTGATACTCAAAGTGAGCTCAGGGCCGTACTTTTTATGCCATGTCGCCAGTTGTTTAAGAGCGGCATTCAATACCCATCGCCCAAGCGGTACGATTTGACCTGTTTCTTCGGCTAAGCTGATAAATTCTCGCGGAGCGATTTCCCCCAGTTCATGGTCTTTCCAACGAAGTAACGCCTCAAAGCCTTTTATTTTATTACTATCACTGTGAATGATCGGCTGGTAATGCAGCTTTAAATCGTCGTTCTCGATTGCTCCTGCAAGTCGATGTCGAATATTGACCTTTCGATGCAGTGCTTTGGCAAGATCCGGAGTGAAGGTTTGGAAGCGATTACGGCCATTTGCCTTTGCCATATGCATCGCCATTCCAGCTTGTTTAAGTAATGACTCTTGATCCATGGCGTTGTCGGGAAAGTGTGCCGTACCAATACTACATCCTACCGATAGGGAACCGATACCCGCGATGTGAAAGCTCTTGTTAAGTGCATTGATGATGCGGGAACAAAGTAGTGGGATATTTTGATTTCGACAAGTGTGAGCAATGACGATGAACTCGTCACCACCAAAGCGGCCAATCATACACGTATCATCAACCAACTCTTTTAGTCTTATCCCTACTTGTTTGAGGAGTTGATCGCCAACATTGTGCCCATAGGTGTCGTTAACTAGCTTAAAGCCGTCTAGGTCGACAAACATCAATTCGAATGGGGAGCGGTACTCAATGCTCGTCTGCAATAGGTTTGTGATACCTCGGCGGTTATGGAGTTCTGTCAGGCAATCATGTTCAGCGTTGTACTTGGCTAACAAAAGGCGTTCTTTTTGGCGAGTGATACAGGTTAGATTGAGTAGCAGCTGATTCTTGTCGAACAACCATTTACCTTGTACATCAAAGTAATGGGTTTTATCGCCAATCTGACAACTCACTTCTTCTAGGATCTCTTGCCCACGCATGGCGGAGAAAAGCCATAGGTCGACAGTCTCCTCGTCTCCTAGAAAGTCGATCAGTTGAGTAAATGGTTTGCCATAGCTTTGGTAAAAAGCCGTATTAACACTTAATATCTCGCCGGTTTTATCGAACAATAAAGAAAGGTTCGACCCGTCTGAGCAAGCCAAGTCATGCTTTAAGCTGTTTTCTTCAGCCACTACCTGAACCAGCATACCAGTGCGTCCATCAGGTAGAGGAATTCCTGAAAATTGACACAGCGCCCGTTTAGCGATGTGCTTGGGAGTAAAGTTCCACCAGGTTTTGATGGTCTGATTGAGATGGAATTGCCGTTGGTACTCTTCGAGTGTTGCTTCAATAGCCTCAGACATCTCTTTTCCAAGATCGCGTGAAGTGAGCTCTTGAATTGAATCGGCTTCCCAAAGTGGCAGTGCGCTGCTATTCGACCAAACGATCAATTTATTGTCGATGTCGTACACCCAAATAGGGCATTTTAGATGCTCGAATGGTAAATAACTTTGCATATATCAAGGCTTAATGGATGAAGTGAAGAGGCTGTAGCAATCGTATGGGATTGCTACACGGGTTCAGTACGGCTTTATAGGTTTAGTGAACGAATCACTTTGGTAACGTGGCCCTTGTCATTGACCTTGATAACGTAGCCCTTCTTATCATCAAAAATCTCTCCATCAATAAGGTGCCATTCCCTCTCTTTTTTAATGATCTCTTTCGCGTAGTTTTGGTCGAACATGGAATCATTTGGATAGACGGTTTCGATCGCTTCAAACAGAAGTTGAGCCTGGTCTTGGTTAGTCACCTGGAAGCCGCTCTTGATACACAGTTGTAACTCAGGGAGAGGCTGTGTGGTGTATGGTTCAGTCATTGAACCCAACACACCGTCATGGGAGTAAAATTGATAACGTCCAAAACTGCTTTCGCTGCCATCCGGTGATTTGAGTACCGGCGTTGCACTGTAAAACTGGCAGTCAAAAACCATCTTCTGAATAATGCTGCTCTGTTTTACAACCTCTACGTTCATCCAAGATAACACTTGTTTCTCAACCAGTTGAGCTGTCTCATCTGTTTGTGCAGCCATCGCTGAACCGAGAGAGAGTGAGCCAGTAACAAGCAACGCAGCAAAGTATTTTTTGTTCATAGGAAATATCATTCCATTTATGGTTTTGGTGAATAGGTAACTGGCGCTAATACTACTCAATCAATGAGATTAAAAACATAGGGCGAATCGAGTTGTGAGGTTGATTCCACTGCCAAGGCTTCTGGGTAATCGTTTTCGTTACATTATCAAGTTGACTCAGTAGTTATTACAACTGTTAATTACATTTATGTTAGTAATATATAGGGCATAAATGCCCTTGGTAGAATGAATGAACTTTTGGCTTGCTGTAAATGATCGTTATGTAAGAGAGGGTAAGAAAATAAAGGAGATGTAAGGCGAGCACGTTACTATGATGTCAGTTTTATGAATAACATTTAAAGGATATTGGTAAAGGCGCAACAGGGTGCATTTATCACCCGAAATCGTAAATATAGGTGTACAGAGATGAATACATTGTTTTGCATACTGTAAAATAATGAGTTCGGTTACAGTATTGATGATGTATTCTCAGTCTATATACTGCCCGCGCATTTATAAATACTGGTGATAGGAATGTCAAAAGCGAAAGTGCTCATAATCGAAGATGACCAAGAGATTGCGCGTCTAACTACACTTTATCTAGAAGCTGAAGGCTATGAGGTAGAGGTTGTCGATCAAGGTAACTTGGCGGTACAAGCTATTCGAGATGTCGAGCCAGATTTAGTGCTTTTAGATTTGATGCTACCTGGGCTAAGTGGTGCACAAATTTGTCGACAGGCTCGTGAGTTTTACAATGGTATTATTCTCGTATTGACAGCATCGGCTGACGAAATGAGCGAGGTAAGCTTGTTTAAGTTTGGTGCAGATGACTACGTAACAAAGCCGATTCGAGGTCATGCTTTGTTGGCTCGCATCGAAGCGCTATTGCGCCGTGCTTCGTCTAGTTCTCCATTAGAGAGCAATGAAGAGAAGACATGCGATATTGTGGTCAATACAACAATTCAAAGTGCGACTCTTTATGGTCAGGACTTGCAGCTCACTTCCGCTGAGTTCGAGATCCTAAATTTATTAGTGAATAACCTTGGTGAAGTGGTCACGCGAGATCAATGTTGCCAGCTTTTCCGTGGTATTGACTATGCGTTCAACGATCGCTCGATCGATATGCGAATCTCTGGTTTACGCCGTAAGCTGCGTAACCACGCAAAGGACAAACAACTGATTAGGACGGTAAGAAACAAGGGGTACATGCTTGTTTCGTAAAGATGTAATACGCAAGCTAAGAAATATTTCGATGTTTGCGCGGCTCTATATTGGGATTGTGACGGGGATGATCGCGACGATCTATCTGTTTCTCAGTTTAGGTGAAGGGCACATGCGTCGTACAGAGATTGAAACGTTTCTCAACAACGGCACCTATTTTGTTGAGCAATATATTCATCAACGCAACCATCCGACGTCACTATACAGAGAGCTAGACAAAACCGGCTATCAGCAGTTCTACATTTTTAATCTTCGTCTTATTGAAAACTGGGATAGCCAAGCTCCATGCTCGGATTGCACTCACTTCACGACACTAAATGGTGTGCCGATCTACCTCAGTGATCGCAATCTTTACTCTGCGGTATTTCAGCTTCCCAACTCTAAGTACAGTTTTGTGTTTAGTGAGGTAGGTGATTTCTTTTCTCCGACTATAGAGTGGTATGAAGATTCAGAGAGACACTTCCTGATTGCGTTGCTCATTGCCGTCATCATTGCGATTGGGGCGAGCATCTATCTGCCAGTGCGCCGCTTTCAAGAACGGATAGAGCTGTTGGTTGAAAAACAGCAGCAATTTGGCCGAGGCAGACTCAGCACTCGCTCTGATATGGATGATATTCATCCCGTATCGGAATTAGCTAACAGTTTCAATCTGATGGCGGAAGAGATCGAGAGTAAGGTAAAGCAGAATCATATATTTGCTCAAGCCATTCCTCATGAAGTTCGAACGCCTTTGAGTCGGATTCAACTCGCGACCGATCTATTACGCAGGGGAGCGCCGGCTGAACAGCAAGTTCTGTTCGATGATATCGACGGCTACATTGGCGATATCGATCAGCTTACTTCTGAAATTATGATGCTCTCGAAGTTGAATGTTATCGACAGCGCGTACTTCGATTTGATAACCACAAGTTGTGACTTAGTTGACCACTGCTTGGATCGCATTCGCTATTCAAAGATCGAGAATGTTGAGTTTGAGTCGTTAGTTATTAATAGCTTTGCAACCAAATGCGACTGCACTATGGCGCGACTTGTGCTGGACAATATTCTAAAAAATGCGGGGAATTATACGCGTGATAAAGTTTGGGTGACGTTGGATGAGAACTCCGAGAGCTGGCTGATACAAATCGAAGATAATGGTGACGGAATTCCAGAAGATAAGCGCGATGAAGTCTTGTTGCCTTTTGCGCGTCTTGACCAAAGTCGAACCGCAAAAACGGGAGGTTTTGGTCTAGGATTGGCAATAGCCAATGCTGCGGCGAAAAAAATGCGATGGCAGCTTAAATTAGAGGACAGCGTTTATGGCGGAGCAAAGTTTATTATTATTGTTCCTAAACGTAAGGCAGACAGTAATTCCTGATTTAGAGTTAATATTCAAAATAAATGTTCTCGTAAGTGTTTTTTGAGTTTATTTTATACGTATAAATGCCAGTTTTTGCGCTTGGAATAAATGTTTCAATCTCAATGACAAAAAAGGAGGGGTAAATATTTCCCCTCTCCTCATACTCTAATTATGCAAGCCTGTTTATTATTTGCGCGTTAAACCGTAAATAGCATGGTCGATAATTCGTCCATTTAAGTTTTCGCCTCGAGTAATGATTCCCTCAAGCTTACAGCCAAGTCGTTCACAAACTGCTCGGCTTGCCGTGTTTTTGACCGCTGCTGAGATCTCCACTTTCTCCATATCTAACTCGTCAAACGCTATCTGAGTGAGCTTGCGAACGACTTGCGTGACAATGCCTTTCCCTTGTTGGGGCTCTGACAGCCAATAACCTATCGTTACCTTTTTTAGATTGTGGCAGATCGTGTTGAAGCTACAATTTCCGACGATGTTATCTTGGTAAACAATCGCGCAAGTCATGCTTTTGCCCTCGGCATAGTCGTGGAGCGAACGCTGGATAAATATACGAAAGTCTTGTTCAGTTTTACAATGAGGAGGCCAAGCGAGCCATTGGCTTAAATAATCAGTTTGTGTTGATACCAGCTCTGCATAATGAGAAGCAAAACTTTCTTGTACTAGTGCAATAGAAATATCGTCGTTAATTTTTATTTTAAACATCGTGTCCTCATTAACAGCATTAAGGTCATTATACTTTGGTACTAGTTTGCTCTTTATACCGTTATCTGTCTAATTTTTATGCAAACTGTGGCACGGAAAGTTCGTTATACGTTATTCATGTCACGAAACTCAATAAACCTTACATAATTTGTGACTATATACTCAAGTAATCGATTAGTATTGGCCACCAATAAATATAAAAACGATAAAAACTAGGCTTAATTGATGAATTTGTACTGCCAGAACGTGACGGTAGATTTGCGCAAAGCGCTATTTGGTATTGCTAAGGCTCTGGATAATGTCGGTTTCGAGAGCAAGCACCATGGACAAAGAGTCGGGTACATCGCGTATCGATGTGCACTGAGTGTAGGTTGGGAAGAAGAGCAAGCTCAACTCGCATTCTCACTTGGACTGATCCACGATTGTGGTGTGTCTCAGATAGATGAACAGCTCAGCCTTATCGCTGGCTTCATCCCAGACTCTACGCATCACCACTGTAAGAAGGGTTATCAGATACTCAAAGAGTGTCCTGTACTCTCTATCTTTGCTAAACCTGTGTTGTATCACCATACACCGTGGAATGAACTAAAAGACTTACCTGTTAGTCAACTAGAGAAAGAGCTAGCAGCTGTTGTGATGCTTGCGGATCGAGTTGACTATCTATGCGGTGTCGCATCGGCTGACCGCTTCGGCAACCTCACTCCTGCCGGCAAGGCGTACATTATTGAGCGCTTAACTGAACAAGCAGACCTTCTGTTCGAAACTAACCTTGTTCAACATATGTGTGAGTTGGTCGATACCGATGATTTCTGGTTCTCTATGGATGTGTCATACATCCAGATCATGAGCGATAGGTTTAAACCAGTCCCGTTCTTTTCTCAGCAGATGTCACTAGATGAGACGGTCGCTTTCGCGGAGTTCATCGCCAACGTAGTTGATGCCAAGAGCTCTTTTACGTTTAAGCACTCATTGAAAGTAGGGCAGTTATCAGAGTATCTGGGTAAGCAGTTAGGTTACTCCTATACAACACAGAGAAAGCTCTATTTGGCTGGGCTTGTTCATGATATAGGCAAGTTGCAAACGCCACGAGAGATCCTGCATAAGCCAGGAGCACTCACTCCTGAGGAATACTGCTGTATTAAACGCCATGCGACAGATTCGCGCTTTGCTCTGCATGAGCTATTTAGTTCACCACAAATCTGCGAGTGGGCGTCTAACCACCATGAGCGCCTAGATGGCTCGGGCTATCCCATGGGGAAAACGGCAGAGCAGCTCGATAAACCAAGTCGGATTGTTGCAGTTGTTGATGTATTTCAAGCGTTAACTCAGTCTCGTCCTTATCGCCCTGGAATGAGCTTAGAACAAACGTTGGCGATATTGGATGATCATGTGCAGAACCACAAACTCGATGCTGAAGTATTCAACTGCTTGAAAAAACACGCGCAATACTGCTTTGAATTGTCGACTGACAAGTGCAGTGATGCGCAGGCTACCGCAGCTGAATATTAGTCTAGCGCGACGATGTTTTTCCGCACGCCTTACATATAAAAGTCTGTTCTTACAGCGGCTTACAGCTATTGCTGCTCTTTGATGGTAATCTTTACTATTCAGTTTAGGAGAGGTGTTGTGTTGAATAAAACATTGCTTGTGTTGTTGGCTCTATTGATGAGTGGGGTATGGGTATCATTCTCTGACGAGCTGGGGCAACTCGTCGATCGCCCGAAGAATGTCGATTACACAAAACTTGAACAGCTTGTAGAGAAGAAAACGACCCGACAGGAAGTGATTGAGTTGTTGGGTGAACCGAAACAAAAGCTCAATAAAGAGTATTCGGTCTCCTATCTGTATGAGTACAGTGATCAACTTATCGCTCTGACCTTTCATGAGGATGTGTTGTTGTTCGAAGAAAGAGCTGAAAACGATGGCCGCTATGACTTTAAGTTGGTTAAGTGAATTAAGTTGGTTAAGTAAAGGGCCAAATTGGTTAAATAACGGACCTAGCCGGTTAAATGATGGAACATGAAAGTTGGAACAAATCGCGTAAAAACACAACGTGGACGTTATAAAGTCACGTTCTGCTACTTAATTATAGTTATTGGGATTGTTTTAATTCGTTGGACCTATGTGCCCTAATACGTATGCCTAAGAGAAGCGATAATGAAAATTGTCGCTTTTTTTGTTTCTGTTTTCCGATAAATCCCATCAAATTTGAGCGAATTGGTGCATCTTTAACCGCGCGATCGTTTGCTTTTAAAAATGTGATGAAAGTCTCATTAAGTTGTTTATACTTCTCTTCCGGTTTTAAGCCGGTGCTTAGCCAATACAAGCCGTCACATGGATATGTGAATGACCCCACGGACCGGACCAGCTGCGTTCCACTGCTTGTATAAGGTGATCTTACATGAACAATTCGTTGTTACATTCGTTAACGTTGTTAACGCCCTCTTCGCGTAGCGTATTGCTTGCGATTCTTTGTCCTTTTCCTTTGATGTCATTCGCTTGGCTCATGTTCACTCTTTAAAGATTTCTAGGACAATTTTATGAATATTTTATTTGGTTTTGTTGGTGTTTTCGCACTAATTGCTTGCGCGTACCTGCTATCTGAGAGCCGTTCGGCGATCAACTGGAAAACGGTAATCCGCGCTTTTCTACTTCAAATTAGCTTTGCTGCACTAGTGTTGTATTTCCCTTGGGGGCAAATGGCATTAACTAGCTTAAGTAGTGGTGTATCAAGCTTGCTTGGTTTTGCAGATGCGGGTATCTCATTCCTATTTGGTGGCCTTGCTACTGAAGGGTTTATTTTCGCAGTGCGTGTACTTCCTATCATTATCTTCTTTAGCGCGCTGATTTCTGCACTTTACTATCTGGGTGTGATGCAGAAAGTGATTCAAGTTCTGGGTGGTGCCGTTCAAAAATTATTGGGTACCAGTAAAGCAGAGTCTTTGGTCGCAACAGGTAACATCTTCCTTTCTCAAGGCGAGTCGCCACTTCTTATTCGTCCTTTCTTAAAATCAATGACTCGTTCAGAGCTATTTGCGGTGATGGCTGGTGGTATGGCATCGGTCGCGGGTAGCGTGTTAGGGGGTTATGCTGGACTTGGTGTTGAACTTAAGTACCTTATTGCAGCAAGCTTCATGGCCGCGCCGGGTAGTCTTTTAATGGCTAAAATCATTGTGCCAGAGCTAGGCACACCGAGTGACTACGACAACATTGAACTGGACAAGGCTGATCAGAGCAACGTCATCGACGCGTTAGCGAGTGGTGCAATGAACGGTATGAAGGTCGCTGTTGCTGTTGGTACTATGCTGATTGCCTTCGTGAGTGTTATCGCAATGGTCAATACAGGCCTTGAGAGCCTAGGTGAAACGGTTGGCTTTACTGGGATCACGCTACAAGCTGTATTTGGTTACCTATTCTCACCATTGGCTTGGGTTATCGGTATTCCAAGCGATGAAGTGCTAATGGCAGGCTCTTACATTGGTCAGAAGATCATTATGAATGAGTTTGTTGCTTTCATCGATTTCGTCGAGAACAAAGCGCTACTTTCAGAACACAGCCAAGTGATCATCACTTTTGCATTGTGTGGCTTTGCGAACATCGGTTCTATTGCGATTCAGTTAGGTTCTATCGGTGTTATCGCTCCTGAGCGTCGTGCTGAGGTGGCAAACCTTGGTCTTAAAGCGGTTGCAGCAGGCACATTAGCTAACCTAATGAGTGCATGCTTGGCGGGTATCTTTATCTTGCTATAACCTGCGGTTACTCTTTCTCTCGGTTGCCACCTTTATGACGATGCGAGAGCAGTAGAGTAGAACCATATATGTATTTAACGGGCACTTGGGGCTTTTCTCCCTAAGTGCCCGTTTTTTTGTTTTCGTGTTGATTGCTCTGGAAAATTCAGTATCGCTCGTAAGGGGAATAGTGGGGTGAATCCATCTCGTATATACTTCTAATATGCGTTGTTCCCAAAGCATTGTTTTATCGCGTTATTTAAGAAAGGCTTTTTATGAAAACAAGAGTATGTGCTGGCTTGCTGGTTGCTATTTCATTAGTATCCGCTCTGATTTTTTTGTTGGCTGGTGATAGCCACTTTCCAGTGACGCAATGGCCGAAAGAAGCGTATCTAGGTTTGGTATTTAGTGTTGTTTGGGGAGGCGGCGTGATGGCGAGTGTTGCTTACGTTTTCTCCGCGATGGTTTTTGTCACGGTAGCGGTGGTGGGTTATGCCATTGGTTACAAGATCGGTAGTTACTTACCGACCTCTAGCGATACGAAATAATGCACTGGTTCGATAGACTCCGAATATATTGGTACCACCGGAAGCAGTCGAAGCGCTGGCCCAAAGATGGCGCGCGTTCTCTCGGTTGGACCGACCGAGATTCACAACATGCTCGTTTTTCTGCGATTGCTAGTAATGTCGAGTTTGATGGACAGACGGTACTTGATCTTGGTTGCGGTTATGGCGATTTGTATCCGTTCTTGACGGCACAATACTCGATACCTTTTTATCTTGGGGTTGAGCAGCATACGGCGTTTTATCAGCAGGCGAAAGAGCGATATCAAAATGCAACCTGTGCCTTTACACGTGGCGATATCAGCACGATTACTTTGAAGCCACATGATGTGGTAGTGGCGAGTGGCTCGTTGAATTACGCATCTAAAAACGAACACTATCTGACTTCAATGATCACAAGAATGTATGCGTTGGCGAACAAAACGGTGGTGTTTAATTTGTTAGACAAACATTACTATCCAGCTCGCCAACTGCTCATCAGCTACCACCCACAAGGGGTTTACCGATTTTGCAAAACGCTCTGTGAAGATGTCACGCTGATCGACGGTTACTGCGATGGTGATTTTACGATTGTAATGAACAAAGCGAAGTGAAGAGCAAACGGAAATAACGGAAAAGTAATCAACCAATGAAACAAACCCAAGCTGAGGATGCTTGGGTTGATTGTATAGACTTGAGTGCTGAGCGACGGTAAGTCGAGTCCTTAGTGCGGCTTGTTCTCCACTAAACCGTAAGGCAGACTTTTGAATACTTCCGGATGCTTTTGGAAAGTTGGAGCTTCATTCACTTGTTGCCAATCGAGCAGCATAATAGCCAGAACATTTCGATGCTCACCATACTCTAAATCAAAATCACCCGTAATGGATGGGATCATACCTTGCTGTTTATCGATAGACGCTTGTATTGCCAGACGAGTCTTCTCTACAACTGGATCATCTTCTAAGCCTGCTAATAAGAAGGTTAAACCAACCTCGGCTATCACATCTTCCTTGGCACGTAACAGTATTGTGTCTATGTTTTCACGGAAGTAATCGTAAATCCATTGGTGCTCTTTTTCACTGACTTGATGTTGGTAGTATTCTGAATCACCAAAAATGATGTGTGTCATTCCATAGATTTTATTACCAAACTGTTGGGTAGAGAGCTTTTTGTCCTGATCGTCAGGGTAAGCGGATTTGAATGTCTCAACGAACTCATCAACCACATCTTGTTCACCTAACTGACGCAGCCAGTACACTTGATTTGCTAGCTGTGCAGCCCAAGCTTTTACCATCTCTTCGTTGGTTGCGTACTTAGAAAAATCGTAGCGGCGAATAACTTCTCTTAGTTTGGCATCGTTTTTATGTTCTAACCCATACTCGTTGGCGCGAGCCATTGATCCGAGTAGATCAACTCCTAAGAATAGATATTCTGGCATATGCTTAGTGATGTTGTAGCGACGAACGCTACGCTCATCTTCTTCATCAACATATGACGCAATGCGCTTTTCAGAGTAGAGCACAATTTGTTCTTGGGTATAAACCTCATTAGAAAGTCTGCTCAGCTTACTGGCAACGCGTGCCATGTCACTCCAAACTGCGGCAGCGTATTTTTCATCTTCGGTTTGTCGGAACATACGAACACCATAGTGTCCTTCTTTAAACGCAGGTAGGGTGTAAAGTTGGCTTTCGTATGTGTTTCGAATGATATCGGCAGAAGCTTTGAAGCTTTGTTGTTGTGATGAGTTGTGTTTGCTTAGGGCGGCATTTTGTTGCGTTGTACTCTCAACTGTTGCATTAGATTGCGCATATGCGCCAGCAATAGCGGAGGTCGATAGCAAAATACAGAGTGTTATTGTTTTTAGCTTCATATCAAAGGTACCGAGCAGAGGGAGAGAGCTCAAAAATAGCACTGAGCTATATAGTGAATGTAAGTGTTTGGTCAGCTTGTTGTTATTTTTATAGCTCAAGAAAACCATTTAAAGCAAAGTGATAATTTCAATAAATGTTTATTGGTGATGAAAAGCTCACTATTCGCATGCGGTTTTTGCAAGTTATAGATTTTTGGCCTGTTAACTGCATACTAATAGACAAACTAAAGCAAAAAGTAGTGATTGATGTTTATTGAGCCTTATTTCTTGGCAATAAACATCCAATAATAGACAGAGCAGGGGGAACGAATTATGACGAATCGTTCAAGTAAGCAGTGGTCTGCCAGGATATTATCTTGTTTATTTTTGCTAACGACCATCAGTGCGGTCGAATTTTTTCATCAAAAGCAGATCACTTTCTTAAAGAACGAAGCCTTTGCAGAGGCTCAAAAACAACTAGCCGTCGTACGGTCACGCATTGAAGCGGTGATCGTGACCGATATGTACCTTCTTAACGGTATGTCCACTCAAGTCGCTATTGCCCCCCAAGGCAGTGTTGAGGAGTGGAACAAGATTGCAGATAGCATTATTCAAGATGGTTCTCATATCCAATTGATAGGACTGGCACAAAACGATGTGCTCAGCTTCGTATACCCGATGGAAGGTAACGAAAGCATCCTAGGCATTGATTATCGAGACCATCCAGAACAGTGGCTTTCGGTTGTTTTAGCTCGTCAACTTGGAAAAACCTTCATCTCTGGCCCCGTAGAACTCTTCCAGGGTGGTTGGGCACTGATCACTCGAACTCCCATCTTTATGGACCCTCCCTTTAATCGAGAGTATTGGGGAGTATCAAGCGCGGTTATCAGTTTGGAATCCTTATTAAAAGATGCCGGTGCTGAGCAGTTGGAGAGTCGTTATCATTTTGCTATCCGAGGCTTCAATAGCGCGGGAAAAGATGGTGATGTTTTCTATGGTGATGAGAGCGTCTTTGAATCCGCATTTGCTACTGAAATGGCGAACTTCCCATATGGCGGCTGGTTTTTAGCTCTGTCAGGTGAAGAGAAGGTACTGATGGATGTGTCATGGATACGTATAAACATTATGCGTATTATCGGCTATTCCGTACTGCTTTTGCTCTCGCTAGCCTTTTTTACTATCTATCGTCTCTATACCGTCGCTCACGGGCGCGCAATGCACGATGAACTGACGATGTTGCCGAACAGACGTTATTTCATGTACAGCCTTAAAATGGCTTTCAGATATGCTAAGAGTAGTGGCTCAGAACGTTTTTCGGTAATGAATATTGACCTCGATGGCTTTAAGTCAATTAATGATACCTATGGGCATGCTGCAGGCGATAAGGTACTGGTTGAGGTTTCAAAGCGTATTCGTACTGTACTTCGTAGCTCTGATATCGTGGCACGCATGGGGGGCGATGAGTTCCTGATTTTACTGCCACGAGTGCATGATGATCAGAACCTACTCTCAATTCGAAGCAAACTAGAGCGAGATATCTGTCTGAGACCTGTCGAATTCGATGGGCAGGAGATTGCTCTAAATGCCAGTATCGGCTGGGTAGCGTACACCGAGGCGTTTAATGATGTCGATGAGCTACTAAAAGCCGCTGATGAAAAAATGTACCAGAGAAAGCGCGCAAGTTAATACAAGTCGAATTAGAATTTAGTTGCTGAATTGGGTTAAAAGCCTCAGAATACCGCGCTTCGTAACGCGATGTTGGTCACGATTTAGCGTTACACAGCCCATGCGAACCTCGCACTGAGCTTACCTTTTCGTTAACTGAGACATTATTCTATGAGTTTTACCTCCCTAGGCCTTTCTGCTCCTATTCTAAAAGCGATTGAAGCACAAGGTTATGACAAGCCATCACCTATCCAAGAAAAGGCGATTCCAGCCGTTTTGAAGGGAAAGGATGTGATGGCAGCCGCTCAAACTGGTACAGGTAAAACAGCTGGCTTCACGCTCCCTATCCTTGAGCTTCTTTCTAAAGGCCCACGCGTGCGCGCTAATCAAGTACGAGCTTTGGTTTTGACACCGACTCGCGAGTTGGCTGCACAGGTCAACGGTAGTGTTGTGAAATATGGCATCAACCTACCTTTGAACTCATCGGTAGTATTTGGTGGCGTGAAGATTAATCCGCAAATGCAGAAGCTGCGCAAAGGTAGCGATGTATTGGTTGCAACACCGGGTCGCTTGCTTGATCTTTATAACCAAAATGCAGTGCGTTTTGATCAGCTAGAAATCTTGGTATTAGATGAAGCTGACCGAATGCTAGACATGGGTTTCATCCGTGATATTCGCAAGATCTTAGCTTTCTTGCCTAAGAAGCGTCAAAACCTACTGTTCTCAGCAACATTCTCAGATGAAATTCGCAGCCTAGCAAAAGGGCTTGTGAATAACCCTGTCGAGATCTCAGTAAATCCAGCGAACTCGACGGCGAAAACGGTAGAGCAGAGCATTTATCCTGCCGACAAGAAAAAGAAAGCGCCAATGCTAGCCAAGCTCATTAAAGATAATGATTGGCAGCAGGTTCTGGTGTTTAGCAAAACAAAACATGGAGCAAACAAACTGGCTCGTTTTCTTGGCGACCAAGGTATTACTGCGGCGCCAATCCATGGCAACAAGAGCCAAGGTGCGCGTACAAAAGCGTTAGAAAACTTTAAGACAGGCCAGGTGAGAGTCTTGGTTGCAACGGATATTGCTGCACGTGGTATTGATATTCCTCAACTACCTCAAGTGGTCAACTTCGACCTTCCTCATGTCTCTGAGGACTATGTACACCGTATAGGACGCACAGGCCGTGCGGGTGAGGTAGGTAAGGCTATTTCTTTAGTGTGTGCAGATGAAGCTTCAGAGCTATTTGGTATCGAGCGCCTTATCCAGCAAGTTCTAGAGCGTCGTGAGCTAGAAGGCTTCAGCCCAGTAAACAAATTGCCAGAATCTAAGTTGGATACGCGTCCGATTAAGCCTAAGAAACCGAAAAAGCCTAAGAAGCCAAAGACAGAGCATTCGGATGGCCAACGTTCATCTGACAATGCTCGTGGTCATAAGCCCGTGGGTAAGAACAAACGCCATGCGCCTGGCACAGGCCCTGCACCTAAACGTCAGCCGGATGCAGCTCATAGAGCGCAAGGTGGTGATGATGCTTCTGTTAAGAACAATGGGAGCAACTTTAAGCGTGGCAAAGGCAAGAAGCCGGCGAATGGTACGGGTTCAAACTCGAAGCCTGTAGGGAGCGGAAAGAAGCCATCATCTGCGAAACGCAGCGGTGGTAAATCTAACCAAGCGGGTCAAAGTAAATCGGGTTATGGCTCAAGCTATGGTCCTAAGGGATCAGCAGGTAAATCGAATACAGGTAGTCGCAGCAAGCCAAAGTCTGGAACTAACACCAGGTAATAAGCTCGCAAACAGCCTGTCGCTGCCCTAACAAACAAGAACGCAAACTGATTTAATCATGTTTGCGTTTTTTTTTGGTCGCTAGAGAATAGGCTTTTCTTTCAATATATTACGTATTGTTTATGAATTTTGAAGTTGGTGAGCGTTGAAAAGCTGTTTAAAGAGTGTTTATTGGTTCTCAGTAATAACAACATAATCACTAGCGTTATTAGCATTGGTTGCAAAATGCAATTTCAAATTGCAAATTACGAAGTCATAAACGACCAATAAGTGTGCTGATGCGTAGTAAAATGGGGTTTTAAAAGTTGGCACGCATAGTGCATTAGTATAGATGACCCTTCTTAAGCCGAGGGTCACCTAGCCAACTGACGTTGTTAGTGAACCTTTATTGTTCACACAAAATATATAGCCAATCACGTTTATTGTGGTTGGTTTTTTTTTGCCTGCAATTTCTAAGTTGATGCTTTGGCAATGATTAATTTTCACCACATTTTGAGTAACAGCTTGGCTGGCGCGGACACTCTCCACCTCGAGAACAAATGAGTCTTGCCTCTGTTTCTATCCCGCGTTCAATCCAGTTAATGTTTAGAATCTTCGCGATGGTCGTAAGATCCTTCTTGATATTGCGTGGAATAGCGACTGACCCGCCATTGTTTACACAGGAAGCTTTTAGCTGTTCTGCAATTTCTCGCGAATTACCACCTTGCGCATCAATAGCTGGATTGAGGTCTATGCCTGCACACAATACGCGGTTATTACCCGCTGGGTCCGTCATATTGATGGATTCACAACAGTAGATTCGAGGCTCGTCGCCCACATTCAAAATTGAAATCTGAGCAGAGCTGCCGTCCCTAGGTTCTGATAATCGACGGAAAACTGCCCAGTGCTGACATGGGTCGGCTACCGTTCGCATGTTACCCCATGGAAGTGGGATTCCGTTGCCTCGATATACCGCCTTGAGTTTCCCTGGACCGTAAGCATCAAAGTAGTGCCAGTGAGGGTAGGGCGATACTACAGTCATTCTTCGCATCGCAACAGAGGGGGAAACCCCCGCTCTTTTGTGTACGTCGATTTCATAACCAGTTCTATCCAGTAGCTGTCTGAACGGCACTTTAGGGCAGAGTAGAGCACCAGCAAAGAAGCTAGACTCAAAGTCTCGCCACGCTTGTAGGATGTCTTGAGAGTTAAGCTGTGAAGACGTCTTGCTTTGGGCATCGTCCCAAGTGTTGTTATTGCCCACAGACAACACGCTCTTTAGCCCCTCTTTGCTGTGCAAAATACAGTGGCCAATGTAAACAGCAAGGTCATACTTGAGGCGGGTTGGATATTCTTTAAGTATCTCATTGAGATAAATGGTGCCAGGAGGCTCAAAGAATGATGTGACTAATTGTTTCGCGTTTATCCCTAGTTCATCCACCACATCCTGTGGAGTGCGCGTTACCCAGCGAATTTGTATTCCTAATCCGCGAGCAATATCGATAAGGTCTTCAACACTTAAGTTAAGACGTTTCAGTCCTACCTCTTCGGCTGCGCGTTCCAAATCCGGGAAGTGGTTTTGGTTGCTTTCTTGATGCGCTCGGATGAGTAGGTGGGCAAATTGCCGTCCAGAAATGCCCGTTTGTGAGAGCATTTCTGGAATGGCAATCTGAAGAATGTCATTCGAGAACAGGAAACTTGGCTCTAAAGCCATTCCGCTTATCCCACCACGATTACCCTTGTCGGGGGTTATCGCTTGCTGTTCTGGCTCATCGTCCAAAAACCAAGTGGGATTTTTCTGAAAAACTTCTGCGATCACCTCGAGCATATCAATACTCGGGACGCGTTTCCCTCGCTCAATCATAGAGAGATAAGAGACTGAAGGGGCGTACTCAGGATTCACTCTAATGCAACGAGCAGAGAGATCTTCCATAGTTAAATGGTTGCGTTTCCGTAGGTTACGTATCTTCGTACCCAAGAAATGAGATTGACGAACTAAACTTTTTGACAAGGCCATATTTGTAAAATTCACATTGTAAAATTTTTGTTGTGAAATTGTAGGTAAAAAAGCGCTAGTCTACAAACTAAGCAATTCACAAAATGACGAAGAAATTAAACGTTTGTTTGGAATAATTGCTCTAGGGCACACATTTGCTATGAAAATCGATGAATTTTCATCGGACTGGTCAAGAGGGAAAGACTATGAATATGCTGACATTCGATAAAACTGAAATCCAAAAACAATCTAAGCCATTTATCGCTGAAGCTGTCTTTGCCGTGGAGACGCTCAGTGCAAACCAGCAAACGGAAAAACAGATTAAAGCAAAACAGCTACTAGACCGTCTGTTTCCACTAGAGAATGGTTCACATCAAGACGTAACTAGCTATGTAATCGATTACCGTCATATCATGGCATATTTCAAAGATGGTCAACACAGCGGACTTAAACATCCTAAGCAGTTTGTTGCCTACATGGGCGAGAAATGCGACCCAGATTCAATTTTGTTCCGTGATGGAAGCGGTAGTCACCTTGAAGTAATGTTTGGTTGCCACAAAGGGACAGGGCGTATCGAACTGGTTGATATTGATGATATCCAGTTGGAGACTTGTACGACTTTCGGTCAATCACCAATGGAAGCGACTCAATCTGAACAGCGCGAAACCGCTGCCTTACGTCACTGGATCAGTCTGGTTCAAGGTGATGAGAAGGGTAAGCCGAAGGCGTGTAGTGAAGACAAAGAATTTCGTGCAAAAAGTGGCGAAGATTACTGCTTAAATTACTGCTACAACATTTAAGTGCTTATAAGGGACACTGACAACGTTAAATGGCTAATGTGCTTCTAAGAAAAACAAAGCCCCGTCTATATTGATGGGGCTTTGTCGATTATTGAGGGCAAACTAACACAACCTAGGCCGTGACACAGTGCTTTTACACTTACAGCTTGAGAGTGACAGTCTTTAGACAACAACCATTCGAGCAATAGTAATCAGCTTATAATGGCATAACTCGATTTCGCCCTAGAGACTTAGCTTCGTATAGAAGCTTATCAGCACGTTCGATCAATGAATCGGCCGTTTCGTTTGGTTGTAGCTCGGCAACACCGAATGAAGCGGTAATGTTACCCACTTGCTCGCCACTGCGACGATCTTTAATCGAAAGCTTTTCTAGAGAGCGGCGACTCGTATCAGCGATCTGACGTGCGATACGCAATGACTTATTAGGAATGATCATCGCGAACTCTTCGCCACCAAAACGGTAAGCTGAGATACCATCACGACAAGCCATCTTGAGTTTACGCGCAATGCCTTTTAAGACCGTATCGCCAAACAGGTGACCGTAAGTATCATTGAAGGTTTTGAAGTGGTCGATGTCCAACAGCACCAAACACAGTGCCTGATCAGATTCGCACAACATGTGCAGGTCTTTATTGAAAGAGCGACGATTATAAAGAGTGGTTAGGCTGTCAAAGAGTGCGTCTTTTTGCACCTCTACCAGCTGACTTTTTAGTTTACTGATCTCAGAAGTCGCGGCATTCAGTTGTGAATTCAGAAATTGGGTAGAGTGACGAATATTTTGTGATTCAGACACCAACTGACGAACAAGAGACATCACCTCATCAATCGACATACTGTTGTTATCGACTTGGGATAAGTCTTCGAAGCTCTTGTCGATCATTTCAGAGAACGCCGATGTATCGGTTAGTGTGTCATTCATCGAACTCGATACTTCAGAAACCAACAACTCTAGATTGGCACGCAAATCATTAATGGTGGTTTCGGATTTACTCGCAACGTAGTCGTTGTACAGCTGCTCACCAAGTGCTGGTGGACAGATACCATAATGTTCTAACACACCGTCCATGTCTTTGTTGAGTTGTGGAATGGCGTTGTCTACATAGGTGTACCACAGGGCGTAGTTTGCAGGTGTGGTAGACACTCTATTTTTCATCATAAGTGGCACCGCTTTCTTTAAATTTGCGGTGGATTTCTGAAATTCGTCTTTCTTCATTATCTTACTTGCAGATATATAAACCAGCTAAATCTAACGTGAACTCAAGACTAGCGGATTTTCGCTCTATTTGCTTTAAAAATTATACGATTAATGGATGCGGGTTATATAAATTACCTCATTTTCTGTGGGTTTTTGTGTTACTAAGTATTTATTGGGCAAGATGTCACCAAATGAGACCTTGCAAGGTATTGGTTTGGTGAATGTAATGGGGTGGGAGTGATAGTAACTATTTGTGAGCAGAAACAAAAAAGCGCCGGTAAAAACCAGCGCTTTAAAATCTTTTTAGCTAGAAGCTATTATTGAGCAACAACGTTAGCTGCTTGTAGGCCTTTTTGACCGTTTTCAACTTCGAAAGAAACCTTTTGGCCTTCTTTCAGAGTTTTGAAACCTTCAGAAACGATAGCACGGAAGTGAACGAATACGTCAGCACCGCCGTTATCTTGAGAAATGAAGCCGAAACCTTTCTCTTCGTTAAACCATTTTACAGTACCAGTATTTGTGTTAGACATAATTTGTCCCTTATTCAAAAAATTACTAAATTGTTGATTGCATTAATGCAATGCGCTGATAATTGAATTATTTAATATTGCTAAGAAATAAGGAAAAACTACTTACAAAAACGGGTAACGATTTTACTTGTCAATTTTACTTTGGTTCTAACTTAAATAACTCCGGCTAACAGAGCAAGAGCATGTTAACACAGTCTGCATCGTTGTACACACATTCATTACGAATTTGGCGACTTTTTTGCCGCTTAGGGCAGAAAAAATAAGGGCTTGCTGATTTTGCAGCGGTTACGTTTTCACTCTAATCGACAAACAAAAAAGGAAGCTAACTCGCTTCCTTTTCTATCAGTGTAGACGATACTAACGTTTAAAGTTAATTGCTTCTGATTTATCTAGGTTAATTTTGGTTTGCGCAGGCTGTGTTTCTGCGATCACCTTACCATGGCGCACTGAGTACTGAACGGGTACTTGGCGGCGTACAGCATCAAAACCATTTTCAGCTGGAAGAATCAACAAGCTACCTGGTTTACCCACTTCAATGCCGAACTTGTCTTGGATATTCAGTGTGCGAGCAGAGTTTTTGCTGATCAAATCTAATGATTGGTTGATTTGATCGTAACCCATCACTTGCGTGACGTGCAGCCCCATATGCAGGACTTGCAGCATGTTTGCTGTGCCAAGTGGATACCACGGGTCGAAAACATCATCATGGCCAAAACATACGTTGATGTTTGATGCGAGCATCTCTTTCACTCGAGTTACGCCTCGGCGTTTCGGATAGTCATCGAAGCGACCTTGTAGGTGAATGTTCACCAATGGGTTTGCAACGAAGTTGATGCCTGACATACGTAACAAGCGGAACAGACGAGACGCGTAAGCCCCATTGTAAGAGCCCATCGCGGTAGTGTGGCTCGCTGTAACCTTATCGCCCATCTCAAACTTGTGTGCAAGAGCAGCTAAGGTTTCCACGAAGCGAGACTGCTCATCATCGATTTCGTCACAGTGAACGTCAATTAGGCGGTCGTATTTGCGTGCAAGTTCAAATACGTAATGAAGAGACTCAACGCCGTATTCACGAGTGAATTCGAAATGAGGAATCGCACCGATGACATCGGCACCTAACTGTACCGCTTCTTCTAGCAGCTCTTTACCGTTCGGGTAAGAAAGAATGCCTTCCTGTGGGAACGCAACGATCTGGATATCAACCCATTCTTTCATCTCTTCACGAACTTCAATCATCGCTTTGAGTGCGATAAGTGTCGGGTCTGAAACGTCAACGTGAGTACGAACATGCTGAACACCGTTAGCAATCTGCCATTTCAGGGTCTGCTTCGCTCGCGTTTTTACATCTTCAATTGACAGTAACTCTTTGCGCTCCGCCCAGCGTTCAATACCCTCAAAAAGCGTACCGGAGATGTTCCAGTTTGGTTCACCTGCTGTTTGAGTTGTATCTAGGTGGATGTGCGGCTCACAGAAAGGAGTAACCGCAATGCCGCCTTGAGCATCAAGAGTGTCACCTTGATGATCAATCTGATCATCATTGTCTAGAATGCGACTGAATTGACCATTTTCAATCAGAATTTGTTTCAAGCCATCTTGGTCTTGAAGCTTCGCGTTCTTGATCAATAAGGTTGTCATAATGTTTCCTTAAGCCGTCTGAGACTTCAGAGCGTTTTTGTTCATAAGAGGGTTGAGCACTAGGTAGCTGATAGCGCCGCCTAACACAGCGTTGATAGGAACAACACCTGGTAGGAAGTGACCTGCAGCAACACCAATTGCAACCGCGATAATGCCAGCCCAATTCACGGTTTGGAACTCTGCTTTTGCAAAATCTTTGTAGCGTTTACGGTTAGCAAAGAAATCGGCGATGATAACGCCACCGATCGGTGGAATCGCAAGCGACAGGAACGTTAGCCAGCCTACAAAGTTGTTGTACAACCAAAGCGCGAAAATCGTACCAATGATGCCGTTCATGATCGACATTAGTGTACTCGAACGACCTGTGATGTTTGAGAAACCTAGCCCCGATGCGTACAGCGCGTTTTCGTTGGTTGTCCAAATGTTCAGACCTAATACGATAATAGCAGGAAGCAGTAGACCTTGAGCGATCATCACATCAGAGATGTCTGATTGGCCCGTCGCCGCTGCGCCTGCTGCGCCAAAGATGAACATTAGCGAGTTACCGATGAAGAAAGCGACCATAGTAACCAGAACTGCGCTTGCTGGTTTTTTACCAAAGCGGACAAAATCGGCAGTGAGCGTACCTGCACTAACGAAAGAGCCTACAACCATAGCCAGCGCCATAGAGAAATCCATCGGGGTTTCTGGTTTGATAAGCTGAAGTTGTTCCAAGCCGCCAACGCTGTCTACAGCCGTCATCACTGAGTAGCCACCTAAGATTGCAATTGCAGGAACAGCAATCGCCGATAAGACCATCAAGGCTTTGATTCCGAAGTACACTGTCGCCGTCATCAACAAGCCTGAAACAATAATTAGGGTATTTGTATCAATACCAGTCGCTTTCTGTACTGGAATTGCGAACATTGCTACGCCAACGCCGAACCAGCCAACTTGTGTGCCGCCAAGGAGAGCTGAAGGAAGCCAAGAGCCTTTAGTACCAAAAGAGAATCGAGCGAGAAGGTGGGTTGAGAGGCCAGTAGAAGAGCCGATGTAGCCAAGAAAAGAAGTGTAAATACCAAGGATTAGGTTACCGATAAGAACGGCGAGGAAGAAATCATTGAAGGAGAGACCAGTACCGAGCGAACCGCCTGTCCACATACTTGCGGAGAAGAAAGTCAAACCTAACATTACCATTGTTAATGAAGCGACTCCTTTCCTAGCCGATGTTGGAACCGGCCCTAGACTGTAGTTATTATCCGCAGCCATTTTTTACCTCCGCAATTTATAAATTAAACTAATTACGCTCGCCATATTTCAGACAAACGTGCGCATTATGGTGATATAAATCACATAGTCAATGTTGTTTTTGTCATTAAGCTACCTAAAAGTCAGTATGATAATTTTATTTTTAATTAAAACAATTGCTTGTAGGTTTGTGTTTTTTTAATTTTTTATAAGGAAAACGTTTTCCAATAGAGGTTGTGTTTCTTTTGGAGGGGCTTGGCTATGAAAATTGGTTGTTATTGGGATGAATAGGTGTCTGTAAATTTTTGCAGAAATTTAGACAAAAAAATAGCCAACTGCAAAATGGCAATTGGCTTATATATAGTGTGAACAATGTAGGTTCACTAACAACGTCAGTTGGCTAGGTGACCCTCGGCTTAAGAAGGGTCACTAGTATTATTGCAGGTAGTGTGCCAACTTTTACAGGCCCATTTTCGGCTGTTTTATATCAATTTGATGCGTATTTGACCGTTGTTTTTGCAATTTGCAATTCCAAATTGCGAATGGCACATAAATGCAATGTATTGAATAATAAAAAAGGCCAGCAAAACGCTGACCTTGTTGTTTCTTAGTTTGTTGGAGCGTATCCGTTATATCGAGTAGAAGAAGTACAGCTGAGATTTCATTCGAATAATGATGCCACGAATTACATCTAAGAATGCCATAAAGCTGATCGGCTTCTCACCACTGACCCATGCAAGACCAACTGAGCCGACGGGAATGTCATAGCCTTCGGTTTCCTCAACCTTCAAACGAACGAAGTGGTGTTTATTCTGTAAGTTCTTGCCTGTCGTTGCTCGAACCGATTCATCGATACCCAGTAGCGTTGCTTGCGCTTCACCTGTTGCCTCAACAATGCCTTCCACCGTTGCAGAGAAGATCTTACCCGGATACACCGCTGTTGCGAACTCCGCTGGTTGACCCACTTTAATGTTACGAATCGCTTGGTGATTCACACGCATCAGTACGTACTTCTCTTCGGTGTACATCTGAATACGTGGCATCATCGATACACGTTGACCTTCACGAAGAATGAAGTTAGTAACAAAGCCATCTGTTGGTGCGGTTACCTTAGTGCTTTTTAAATCCCATTCCGCTTGAGCCAATGTAGAGATTGCCGTGTCTACGTCAGTCTGCTTTTTAGTGACATTGGTTTCTGCTTTTTGAATGTTTAGTTTAGCGTTTTCGGTATCTACCTTTTTCTTACTAAGCTCAGACTTCAGTGTCGTCAGGTTGTGTTTCGCCAAATCGACAGTAGCTGTTTGCTGATCAATGTCCGATTCCGTAATCGTATGCTCTACCACGCTGTTTTGACGCAAATAGCGTTTAAGTGTTTTCTCTTGCAGTACAAGGTCAGTTTTCGCAGACTCAATTTTTGCTTCTGTCGAATTGATGTCTTCGAGTGATGACTTATACGAAATCTTCGCGATATCGACTTCTTGACGCGCTGTTTCTAGAGCAACTTGCGCTGAATTAAGCTGAATCTTTGCCTTGTCACGAGCAATGACATATTTGGTGTCATCAATTTCATAGATAAGCTGGCCTTCTTCTACATCTTGGTTCGGTGTGATGTGAACCTTAGTTGTTTTACCTGACACTGCTGTTGAATCCGGTCGCAGCTGAATATGCGGCGATTGGACTACAGAGCCGCCTGACAGATCCATCGGGGTATAGTTAATCAATCCAACCCATACAAACAGCAACCACGATGTACCACCTAGGTAAGCAAACGCTTTGGTTCCTTTGTTCCAAGGCATACCGACTAATCTAAGCAGATAAATGAAAAGAGCCCAAATAGCTAAACCTTCTAACATGCTGGCTTCTCCTCGTTGTTATCACTCTCTTGAGTTGCAGTTTTCCCTGGCGAAGGTGCACGCCAAGTATCCCTGAGATTGATAATTGCCTTTTCCATATCGACAAATGCGAGAATTACAGCCAGTACCCATACCCAATGCCAGATAAACCCTATCCAGGTGAGCGCGGTGATCAGCCCCAATTGGTGGTGCTCTTTGCTATGTGCTTTATTAATTGGCAATTCATGAACTCGCCAGAAACCGTAACCTGCAGCAGCAATAGTCGCGACAAGCACAATTCCTGCTACGACGTGAAGTGCTGTATCGGCACCGGTTCCAACAAACGGGACACTAAGAAGACTCATTGATAAACCCTACGTTAACTAAGAAACGCAATTGTGAGCTATGTCAGATAATATAGTTACAAAGGTACAGATTATTTCTAAATTAGGTCTATTTTGATGTGATCTGTTATTTGTGATATTAAAATTGTTTCGTTTCTATGATGAATGGGTGGTTTTGTGCATAACGTTAACTTTTTGCGGGCTCTGGGTATTTTTAGTATTTATCAGCAAGTCTCGGCTAATGAGATGGCAAACATTGAGAGTTTGGGTATTCCAAGGTCGGTGTTTGATAATCCGATGAACTTGATACCTGTGACAGAAGTTGACGAGTGGTATCAGAACTTAGAGCAGCAGACACACAACCCAGACATCATTTTGCAGATAGGGCAAAAAGTTGATATTGAGAAAGCGGGACCATTAGCGAATTGGTTTTTCTCTGGGCATGACCTCGCTTCTACCATTCGCAGAGTAAACTTAAGCCTCCATTGCTTGCAGTCTGGTGCGTATCTCTATGGTGCGGAAGTGGGGCCGTTGATTAAATGGTGTTATGAGAACCCGGCGTATAGCGCGAAAGGTAAGGTTCACGACTCCATTCGGGTCGCTATTTTCATGACTAAGATATTGCGAATGTATCTTGGTGAAGATTTCAAACCTGCTGCAGTGTGTATTGCTGGCCATCGTAAAAATGTTGAGGTTTACCAAGCGTACTTTGATTGTCCAATTCAATGGGGGCAACCGAGAACTGAGGTGTGGTTGCCGAGTAATCTGAGGCTATCCGTTAACCAAGTTCGATCTGCTGGGCGTGCCAACCTAGCAATGAATTACCACGATTTGGACAATTACCTAAATATGCCCGACGCAGAAGATGAGCATAAGGTGATCTACGAGATGATCAATTACAGCCGACATTTTGGTTTGCCAACGCTTGCCAAAGTTTCTTCTTTGCTTGGGTTATCGGAGCAACAATTTCAGAGGCGACTGCATCGTCTTGGAGTTACATTCTCAACCATTACGGGTTACGCGTTGAGTAACGTGGCGGTTGAGTTATTGCGTTATTCCACGCCTATCGATGAGATTGCGACACGCCTTGGTTATACAAATACGGCGAGCTTCAACCGCATGTTTAAAAAACATAGAGGTTTAACACCTAAGCAGTATCGCGATCGTTTTCAGGCTCACTTCTAAGCGGCTTCAATGCTAAGCATTGTTGTTACTGTTTGGCGTATTACTCCAACGAGAGCCGTAGGCGGCAGAATAGTCCGGTATATCAATCTTACCTTCTAATTCAGGCACGGTTTCGAGTGGGCCTACGACCGTTCTGTAAGGTAGCACTCCCGCCCACACAGGAATTTCGAGGTCAGACTCATCGTCGTTCACGCCGTGCTTACCGATTTTAACTGAAGCCTCGGTTAACGGAATGGCCAGCAGTTCTGTGGCTGCTAACTCTCTTGGGCTACTCAGACGCACTTCTTCTGTTCTACCTGGTGCTATCTGCTCAATGAAATGATTGAGCAGTCGGTCTTTTTCGTTTGTATCTTCAATGATCTCAAATGAACCAAATACCACTGCAGAACGATAGTGAGCACTGTGGTGAAAAGCCGATCGCGCTAAAACCCAGCCGTCAAACAAAGTGAATGTGAGACAAGTCTGAGCACCTTTCTTTAATCCTCTAAGTAGACGACTGTTTTTAGCGCCGTGGATATAAACATGGTTATCGACACGCCACGCTAGCATAGGGATGACCACCGGACCTTGCTCCCCCTCTAAAGCGATATGGGCAATAAGACTTTCATCAATGATGTCGTATAGCTTTTGCTGTTCAAACTCCGCTTTGTGGGTTCCTTTCTTAATCGTTGTTCTGTTGGTTCTCGATAACATAATGACATCTCCATGATTGCTTTTTACTCAATCTAACGGTTAACTGGATACATAAATAGAGCCACTTTTGAAGAGTGTTTGGATCCAGTTATGCAGCCAATTGATATCGGAGACCTGTCATTAGATCTCAGTAAAACAACACGTCAGAACGCCTTGTTTCACGCTATCCGAGAAAAGATAGTGCGTGGGTTTTGGAGTAAAGGGAATAAGCTTCCTTCTACTCGCAAGCTAGCTCTGGAGCTTGATGTCAGCCGTAATACAGTGATTTTTGCTTATGAACAGCTAGTGAGTGAAGGTTACATAGAAAGCCGAAAAGGAGCGGGCTATTTTGTTTCGATAGAACAGCCCGAATACTATTTAGGGACTTCAAAAGCTCTATCGGAAACGGTAGGCAAAGAACCCAATGATGCGAATGGAAAGGCGCCTTTTGATGTGAATCAGGGCTTTGCGCCCGGCGTGCCCGATCTCCAAGCTTTCCCATTCGCTAAATGGCAGCGCTTACTGCAGCGGCATGTGACGCGGTTAAACCTTGCAGGAAATCAGCAGGTTCAAGGTTCCATTGCGCTTCGAGAAGCTTTGAGTCATTACTTGGCGAGTAGCCGCTCTGTTCATTGTGATTACAGTCGAATCATCATTACGGTTGGTGCACAACAGGCGCTCTCAATCGCGTTGATGGCGACACTTAAGGCTGGAGATGAAGTCTTGATGGAGGAGCCCGGGTACCGCCAAGTTCATAAGATCATCGACCTTTTACAACTCCAAATGCAGCCTGTTCCGGTGCGTGAGAAGCAAGGGCTGTGTTTAGATAAAGTACTGGCGAGCCAAGCTCACGCGCTCTATGTCACGCCAAGTAATCAATATCCAATGGGCACTACGCTTACTACGGAGCAGAGACTCAAGATCATTGATTGGGCAAAACAGAAGCAGGCTTGGATTATTGAGGATGATTACGATAGCGAATTTCAGTTTGCTCATCGCCCATACACCAGCATGCAAGGGTTGGCGGGTAAGCTAGAGCAAGACGAGCGGGTGATCTACGTAGGCTCACTCAGTAAGGTGATGTTCAATGGCTTGAGAATTGGCTACATGGTAGTACCTAAACAGTTGGTACCTCGTTGTTTAGAAATCAAAGACGCTATTACTGGCGACTCACCTACGCATACTCAGGAAGCGTTGGCGGATTTTATTAATGAAGGTGACCTGTTAAGGCACATTAGAAAAATGCGACGTCTATACAAGCAGAAGCATGAAGCTATGCTAACAGCATTAGAGCGTGAGTTCGGCCAAGACCTTGAAGTGATAAGCCAAGCGGCCGGGTTGCATGTTACGGTGAAGTGGTATGGCGGGATTTCAGAACAAGATTGGAGTGAAAGGGCAGAGCGAGAAAACATTGTCGTGCGTCCGTTTAGTTTTTACGAATACACGAAAAATAATGGCCGTGACTGGCGTGCCGTAGTTCTGGGCTTTGGAAACATTCCTTTGGAACAAATACCTCAGAAAATGCGCGCCATTGCTCAAGTTTTTTATCGTGAGTAATGGCGCAGAAAGTATCTCATTGTGAGGCGTAGGTGATTATTCCAATGAAACGCGAGGTCGACCTAGCCAACGACGCCAAGGTAGCAGCAAGGCAGCAAACACGATGCATGCATAGAGCATTGACCAGCTTAGGCAGATGAAGACTAAGGTACACAATAGCAGCGACAGCATTGCTATGTATTGGCCTGAACCTGACAGCAAGCGACAAGCAGCGAGCATCGCCAATAGGTACACTAACACAAAGATCCCGTTGGCAAGCTTGAGGAAAAACTCAAGGTCTAATGAAGATAGTTCACCAATCACGCAAGATAGTAGTGCTACAACACCGATAGCAATCGTTGGGTAAAGCGGTGCGCCGCGTGTATTGAGCTGAGCCATTTTACCACTTGGATTGTGTTGACGAGCTTGAGCCCAAATCATGCGTGATAAGCTCTGCGTGTATAGGTTGAGACTTGCAAAACAGGCAAAGAAGCCGAGTATGCTGATCACGGTTTTGAAGCCTGCACCAAATAGTTGTTCTGTGACCCATGGAATTGCTGTCGCATCGAATTCAGCGGAACCATACGCGCCCAATTTTAAAATCACCACTGAGCAAGCCCAGTAAACCATACCAGCTACAAAGCACCCTGCGATGATGGCGATGGGAAAGTCTCGTTGCGGGTTCTTAAACTCTTCCCCCATGTGTGCAAATGCTTCAATACCGACAAAACACCAAAACATCACAGCTAAAGCAGAGCCGATTGACCACATAGAACTTGAATCGACACTTGGAATCGCGACGTCAGCCATCCCGATATCTGCTTTCCAAATAAAAGCGCCGACGAGAGCAAGAATAGAGAGGGCGATGACAGTTTGCAGTCGCCCGGAAGACTTGCTGCCTAATAGATTTACAATGATCAGCAGTACGACAGTTAAAAACTGGGCACTGAGTGGTGCGTTTAGAGGCGCCGGAAGTAACTGCTGAGCAAATCCGCCAGCTAGAGCGATCGCCGCAGGGATGCCAACAGGAATTACACTTACAAATAGCCAAGCTACTGCTGTCTCCATACGTTGCCCAAATGCTTGGCGCACAAAATAGGCTGTACCGCCGGCATTGGGGTAGCGCTTTCCAAGTGCTGCGAAAGTGAGAGCAATTGGACAAATAGCAATGAACAGCAGCAACCAAGCTAATAACGATAATTGTCCTGCGATACTTGCGGCTATTGCGGGAATCATAAATAACCCAGTCCCTAGTAGGGTGGTGGAAAGCTGCCCTATACCGGAAAGCAGGGTAATTTCTTGCTTGAGTTGTGTCATTCGCCGTCCTTGAAGATTTTATCGTGGCTGGTGTGTTTTAAGGAATTCGCCAGCGCTATGTTTTATTGCAAAAGCATACTCCGTCATTACTGAGATTGCAGCTAGCGAAACGTCGTAACTTGGTGTCATTTTAACGGTGTTTTGTTTTTTAGAAGTGAAAGTGTCGGCTGTTCTAACGTTGAAATTTGTGTCAAATTAGGAAGTTGAAATAACTAGAACAATGGAAGTCGTGAGCACAATGGATAAATTTGATCGTCAAATCGTCGATATTCTTAAAAATGATGGGCGCTGCTCGGTCAGTGATATTGCAAGAGAAGTCAATTTATCGCGCTCGGCGGTCAATGCAAGAATGAAGAAACTTGAGAATGACCAAGTCATTCAAGGCTATTATGCGCGAGTCGCAGATTCGAATGCGTCGAAGAATGTATGCGCTTATATTTCATTAAAGTTCGATCTCTCCAGTAGTGACCACAGCTGTGAATCGTATGCACAGTCAATCTATCGAATCGATGGCGTTCAGTGGTGTCATTCTATTAGTGGTGAGACAGACATGATGCTCTATGTAGAAGTTGAAAGTATGGAACATCTCAATCGAATCAGAGATCAGCTGCACAACTATGCTGACCTACGCCAGCTGATGACGCACACGGTGCTCACTGAATTCTTCAATAAGCAAACTCAGTAAGGCTCTCATGTTAGGCAATATTAATCTTAATCTGCTGCGTTCACTGCATGTGTTGCTTGAAGAGTGCCATGTTAGTCGTGCGGCGGAGCGACTGCATATCACTCAATCGGCGGTCAGTCGCCAGCTCTCCCAATTGAGAGAGCTGTGTAATGATCCGTTATTGGTTAGAGACGGCAATAAACTCATTCCGACTTCACGTGCTTTGCTACTTAAAGATAAATTGGATGCGTTGCTCGGGGAATTTGACCACCTTCTTGATGATCAGCCTTTTGATCCTAAAGAATGGAAAGGGGAGTTAGTACTGGCGTCGAGTGATTATGTTGCTCAGTACATTTTGCCCAACATTGTTGCTGACGTTTCTGAGGTTGCGCCGCATATCAATCTAGCCTATCGGTTGTGGGATCCCAGTTACCTTGAATGCCTTCATGACATGGGGATTCATTTGGCATCTAGCATGTTCCCAACTAAACCAGAGCATGTATCAAGTATGAAGTTGGGTGAAGACAAATCGGTATGCCTGATGAGAAGCTCGCACCCTTTAGCACAACAAGAAACATTGAGTATCGATGAGCTCGTTAATTTTGCTCATATTAAAGTGACGGGAGGCGGGGACAAAGACACTCAGGCAGACATCGCTTTAAAGCAGCTAGGGTATTCCCGCAGAGTGGCTTTGAAAGTACCGTTTTTCTCGGCGGCGTGTAACGTGCTAAACCAAGATGATTACCTGATGATTGTACCCGAGCACATTGCTTACAACTTAGCTCGTCATCAATCATTGACCTACCGCTCTTTACCCTTTGAGACCGACAGTCATACCTACTGGCTGATGTGGCACCCTAAGTTTGATAATGATTCTGCTCATAAGTGGGTGCGGGAGAAGGCGTATCTTGCTATGCAGAAATCCAGTTACAATATCAGTATGATTTCAAATCATAGCAATGATGATTATCTTTGATTTCAATTTATAGCTTGTTCAAATTAAGGTGACAACATAGTCAGCGAGGATAGTCTGCTCGCAGTAATTGAGTGTAGGAATGGAATAATGACAATAACGATTTGGTTTTCTTTATTAGCAATCTGCTTGTTGGGCGCGATGTCACCGGGGCCAAGCTTAGCAATGATTGCAAAACACAGCCTAGCTGGTGGACGAATGAATGGTCTGATCGCGGCTTGGGCACATGCGGCAGGGATCGGTATCTATGCGTTTGCCACTATTATCGGTTTGGCGGTCGTGTTAGAACAGTCGCCAATGCTGTTTAAAGGCATTAGCTTAGCCGGTGCCGCTTACTTGGCATATCTTGGAGTTAATGCGCTGCGCTCAAAAGGTGGTGTTGCGGCAAAATTAGAAGGTGGGGAGCCTGTCACGTATATGCAGTCTGCTCGTGAAGCCTTTCTTATCTCAATTCTTAGCCCAAAGATCGCGCTGTTCTTTATCGCTCTGTTCAGTCAGTTTGTCGCTTTAGGCAATGAGCTGATGAACAAGGTAATCATCGTATCGACACCGTTGATTGTGGATGGCCTATGGTACACCTTCATTACACTGGTATTGTCGAGCCCGATTATTGTTGATCGCATCCGTTCGCAAGCCCAGTTGATAGATAGGCTATCGGGTGTGGTATTGATTCTATTGGCTGCACGTGTGGTATGGACAATCTAGAAAAGACGCTTTAAAACGCAAACAAAGGCTCATCATGTATTGTGGTGAGCCTTGTTTTTTTTTGAGCATGGTAACTGGCTATGAGCTTATTTTGAGTTTGCCATAACACTGCCAGACGCCATCATCTCACTAAGTTTGTGCATGTTATCTTCAAAGTATGGGTTGAAGGTTAAGCGAGCGTGATTTTTGTCTGGCTCTTGATAACCCCAAGCGGAATACCATGTTTCCTCACCAGCTTGGCACTCTTCTTCTAGTCCTTCAACTTGACCATTGGAGCAGATCTTCTCGCTACCGTTTACTCCGTAATAAGGGTTCTGTGGAGAGAACAGTAGCCCCATATGAGAGCCATTAGAGATGCGTTGCTCTGGTAGCTTCATACTGTAACGCACCGCTCTTGGATCGCTTAACTCTTGCTCCCCTTGCCAAATCATCACGTTGCTTGGATTTGGCATCGATTGGCTAAAGGCATTTTCCACATATTGCGTGTCAATGACGCTGTCGCCTTCGCTCATCAATACAAATACCGGCTTGTCGTATTGTCCTTGCTGGAGATCGTTGCGCACAATCTCAGAGGTTTGGTAGTAAACCGATGCTCCATTCATTGGCAACGAGTTGTAGCGCAGCATATTGTCTTCAGGATCTTGATCGGCCCATGTGACAAAGTAGCTTGCGAGCTCTGCAAACTGCACCGCTGAAGAGTTCGGCTGGAACGCTGGCGAGAACAGCAGTAGACCGGAAATCGTATCGTCTTTCATCGCTTGTGAAGTCACTAGGTTAGCACCTGTTGAGTAACCTCCGAGCCACACTGAATCATACTCCTGTTGAAGCAGCTTGGTGTGATGAGCCACAACGCCTTGCCAGTCCTCTAAAGAAGGCAACATTAAATCGGCAACACGACTGCCGTGACCTGGTAGTAAAACAGTACGCACCAGATAGCCTTGTTGAGCAAGGTAAGTAGCGACGTCGTGGAATGAGTACGGAGAATCGCCAAGCCCATGCACAAGGAGAACTGCTTTGCCGTTTGGCTGATCTGGTTGATATTCGGTCGGAGAGTTTAACTCAATCTCTTTTTGGTGGTCTTCTGAGACAAAGATGCGGTGAGAAGCCAGCCATTGCTGTGTTTCTTCTTGGTAGCGATCAAAGCTATCTTGCTGATAAGTAGGGAGCTCACCTGACGCTTGATATGCGGGAATAACAGGTTCATGGGAGCAACCATATGTGCCCATTAGTGTTAGCGTAAGCAAGCTTAATGTGATGATTTTCTTCATGTTGGGTTTACTAATCTATTTCTTTTATGGTGCTTGTTGAACAGTGGGCGCTGTGCCCACTGTGTTGTGCTAGTGCTAACTTATCTGTGGCTTATCGTTTGTTCGACAAGTCTTCGTATTCGCCTTCAATCACACCTGCATCTCGGTTCGCTGAGTAGTGATTATTCATACGTGATGTAAAGCCTTGTTGGCTCATTTGCTTCTGAATTTTTTTCCCTGTGATTAGGGCCGCAATCGTTAGAGGGATAGCAAGCAGCAAGCTGGTAAATAGTGCGATAAGACCAGTGAAGAGTGCTGCAACAGTAACTAAGATATTTTTCATAATTCATTTCCTCTTTTTCTATGTTGTCACTCTAACAAAGCTTTTCTGAACGAAACATGAACGGTGTTCAAAAACATTTTTGAAAGTCATATTGACCTAGGTGTGTTTAATTTGGGGCGTCTTTTGTAGTCATAAATACGCAGTAAAAATATGGCTATGTAACTTTGCTTTATAAAACAATGGGTTAAAAGTTGGCATGGAAGGTGCTCTAGGGAGTAGGAAAAATAAATCATTGTGAGCTAAGAACTTACAACAAACGACTATTACTGGAGCCCAATATGTTCTGTATTCAATGTGAACAAACTATTCAAACGCCAACCGTTAAAGGCTGCTCATTCGCACAAGGTATGTGTGGTAAAACTTCTGAAGTTTCTGATTTACAAGACGTGTTGGTGTACTCACTGCAAGGGGTTTCTTTTTGGGCCAACTTAGGCCGCGCTTGCAACGTCATTGATACGGAAATCGATGAGTGGGCACCAAAAGCGTTTTTCGCGACATTAACTAACGTGAACTTTGACCCTGAGCGAATCATTGAATTTGCTCAACAGTCACACGAATACAAGCAGCGCTTAGAGCAACAAGTTCGTGCCGCTGCGCTGGTGGTTGGTTTTGAAATTCCAGCACTCTCACCAGCAGCTCAATTTGATCTTCCAACAGATAGCACTCAGTTGCTTGCTCTTGCACCACAAGCTGCTGTTAACCGTGGACACGATTCTCAACACGAAGACGTAATCGGTCTACGTCTGCTTTGTCTATATGGCTTGAAGGGTGCAGCAGCATACATGGAGCACGCACGTGTTCTTGGTCAAACAAACCAAGATATTCACGCTGAATACCACCAAATCATGGCGTTCTTGGGGACTGATCCTACGGATCTGAAGCAGCTGCTTGATACATCAATGCAGATCGGCCTGATGAACTACAAAGTCATGGAGATGCTGGACAAAGGCGAGACTGATACCTTTGGTCACCCACAACCAACGGCTGTGAATGTTAAAACGAAGAAAGGTCACTGTATTCTTGTTTCTGGTCACGACCTACATGACCTAGAAAAGATCCTGCAACAGACAGAAGGTAAGGGCATTAATGTCTACACCAACGGCGAAATGCTTCCAGCTCATGGTTACCCAGAACTAAGCAAATACCCGCACTTAGCAGGTAACTACGGTAGTGCATGGCAAAATCAGCAAAAAGAGTTCGCTAACTTCCCTGGTGCGATCGTGATGACGTCTAACTGCTTACTTAACCCAGATGTTGGTGCGTACGCTGATCGTTTATTTACACGTAGCATCGTAGGCTGGCCGGGTGTTGCTCATCTTGAAGGTGATGACTTCAGCGCTGTTATCGATTGTGCACTAGCAAAAGAGGGCTTCAAACACGACGAGATCGAACAGATGATCACTGTAGGCTTTGGTCGCAATGCACTTATGGAAGCGGCTCCAGCAGTGGTTGAGCAAGTAAAAGAAGGTAACATCAAACACTTCTTCTTAGTGGGTGGCTGTGATGGTGATAAAGCTGAGCGTAGCTACTACACAGACTTTACTGCTCAAGCGCCTGACGACTCAGTTATCCTGACTTTGGCTTGTGGTAAGTTCCGTTTCAACAAGAACCAATTTGGTGACATTAACGGTATTCCACGTCTTCTCGATGTTGGTCAATGTAATGACGCATACTCTGCAATCCAGCTTGCCCTAGCATTGTCTCAAGAGTTTGATTGTGGAATCAACGAGCTTCCATTAACTCTGGTCCTTTCTTGGTTTGAGCAAAAAGCGATTGTTATTTTATTGACTCTTTTCGCACTGGGTGTGAAAGGTATTTACACAGGTCCAACTGCACCTGCGTTCCTAACTGAGAACCTACTGAAGATCATTCAAGACGAGTTCGACATGCGTGCTATTTCTACGCCTGAGCAAGATCTTAAAACAATCCTAGCGGCTTAATCTCGCTAATCAAGCCTCGTGCCTAATAGACTGAATCTATTTAAGGCCCGAGGCTTTTGTCGTTCATCCCAAATTATAAAAAGTGAGTATTACTATGTACGCGTGGTCTGATAGCGATTCAATCTCTTTAGTTTGTCTTAAAAAATGGCATGAAACGCCTGATACGGTTAGCTTTGAGTTGGGCTCAATTCCGCAAGATCTCCATTTCAACTTCAAGCCGGGTCAATTCATCACTCTAGGCTTGAACATGCCACAGAAAATGGATTATCGAGCTTATTCGATTGCCTCAGATATGGATGACAACCGTTTGAAGCTGACAGTAAAACGTGTCGATGGCGGGTTAGTGTCAAACTTTATTGTGGATGAACTGGACGAAGGTGATGAAGTCACGGTACTCAAGCCAGCGGGTGAGTTTAACTGCATTGATTGCAAGCCGAGCACTACTAAGAAGGTTACTTTGGTGAGTGCTGGCTGCGGTATTACGCCGGTGATCTCGATGGTGAAGTACTGGTTAAAACATGATCCTGCGATTGAAATTGATTTCATCCACATGGCACGCAGCAAGCAAGAAACTATCTACTTTGAAGAGCTTAATCAGTTGGATGAAATGCATTCGAATTTCAATCTCAAGCTATTATTGAAAGACAACCAAGGGACCACAGCACCTCAAGGGCGTTTAGATAAGAGTTGGTTGGTTCGTCTGTCTCCTGACATTCTAGAAAGAACCGTGTACTTATGCGGTCCAGTTGGCTTTATGGAAGATGTTGAGTGTTATCTGACTGAGCTGGAATTTAACATGGCTAACTTCTACCAAGAGAGCTTCACTCCAACTTCAAAAATGGATACAGATAATCAAGCAGAAGGCGTTGAAGCGAGCGGATCTGTTGAAGTATTTGTGCCTGCGTTTGGTGCGAAAGTTGAAGCAGATCTGGGAACTCCGTTAGCTGACTCACTAGAGAAAGCGGGCGTTCCGATCATCATTGCATGTCGTAGTGGTATTTGTGGTTCATGTAAATGTAAAGTGACCAAAGGCAGCGTCAGTTTCAGTAGTCAAGAAACTCTTACCCCAGAAGAGATCGAGCAAGGTTATGTGCTGGCCTGTTCAAGCACCATTGATAGTGAGCTTGAAGTCGAACTTGGGTAGCTAGCAGTTTTATCTGCTTTACGTATTCAATGAGATGAATCACTAGAGCGAAAAAGGCCACTTAGTTCGGTTAGAGAGAGCAGAACCAAGTGGCAACTTTCCAAGAATTGACCGTAAAGTACTCAAGGAAAGGGGGGAGCGAAGCTCATACGAACTTCGCCTATATGATTATTATGTTGTGGAGCTTGTTGTACCTAGAGGATTAAACCGCTGGGTAAGTTTTGTAGCGTACGCCCATCATCTGTTCCATACAGTGAACCACTTGGCAGCTGTATCCGAACTCATTGTCGTACCAGATGTATAGAACAGCGCGGTTGTCTTGCGCAATAGTTGCAACACCGTCAACAACGCCTGGGTGGCGAGAGCCGACTAGGTCAGTAGAAACAACTTCCGTTGAGTCTGTGTAGTCGATCTGCGCTGAAAGCGGAGAAGATAACGCCATTTCACGTAGGTACGTGTTTAGCTCTTCTTTTGTTGTACCCGTCTCAAGGTTTAGGTTTGCTACGGCCATTGACACGTTTGGTGTCGGTACGCGAATTGCGTTGCCTGTTAGCTTACCTGCCATCTCTGGCATTGCTTTCGCTACTGCTTTCGCTGCACCAGTTGATGTCAGAACCATGTTTAGTGAAGCCGCACGGCCACGACGATCGCCTGAGTGGAAGTTATCAATCAGGTTCTGGTCGTTTGTGAATGAGTGAACAGTTTCGATGTGACCAGATGTTACGCCAAACTTGTCGTGTACTGCTTTAAGTACAGGAGTGATTGCGTTAGTCGTACAGCTTGCTGCAGAGATAATAGTATCTTCTGGCTTGATAACGTCTTCGTTAACACCAAACACAACGTTCTTGATGTCGCCTTTACCTGGAGCAGTAAGAAGTACTTTGCTCGCACCGTTACAAGCAACGTGTTGACCTAGGCCTTCAGCGTCACGCCATACACCAGTGTTATCAACAACCAGTGCGTTATCAATACCGTAAGCTGTGTAATCAACGTCTTCTGGCTTGTTTGCGTAGATAACTTGAATGAAGTTACCGTTAACAATGATCGCTTTGCGCTCGTTATCAATAACGATGCTGCCGTTGAATTGACCGTGTACTGAGTCACGACGCAATAGGCTTGCACGCTTCTCTAGATCACCATCTTTACCGCCACGAACCACGATAGCACGTAGACGAAGTGGGTAACCTGGGCCACTTTTCTCAACAAGAATACGAGTAAGTAGTCGGCCGATACGACCGAAACCGTACAACACAACATCACGAGGCTTAGTCATCGCTTCGCCTTCTAGAGACTCAATAAGAGCCGTTTGAAGGAAGTCATCCATTGCTGTTACATCATCGTGGTTTTCCCAGTATTGATGCGCTAGGCGACCAACATCAACACGGCAAGGAGACAAGCGCATTGATAGTAGGTGTTGAATGATTGGTTGTGTTTGTGAAGGGGTAAGCGGGGAGCCTGTGTAGTGCTTTGAAAGTCGGTGAGCTTTGATGATGTCAATGGTTGTTGCGTTAACTAAAGTCTTTCCGAAAAGAATGACTTCAACGCCTTTTTGACGGTATAGCTGACCAAGAGTTGGGGCGATAGATTCAGCAATAGTTTGACTAGTTTGCCAGTCTAGGAGGTGCTTTTCAGGGCTCATCTTTACTTGGGACCTTTCACGTTAAGTTTTGCAGGCTTGGCGAGTGTAGGGTGCTTACCTGCTTGGGGGATAAACCGTTGTGCTGTGATCTTAAATTGTCACTTTTTTATGGCACGAATAGGCTTGTATTTAAGTTGTAATTTTTATGTGGCGGGATTGTAAGGTACGGTCTGTTATTCTGCTAGTAAAATTAAATCTAGCTATATTGGCTAATATACCTAGAATTATTGGTTATAACGTCGAGTTTTGTGATATGCAACACTATTGACTTTGTCGATTTGTAGCACTTATTTTTCGTCGAAAAATACTCAGATCAAAAACAAGATGCAAACGGTTGCTTTTTATGGCTCTAAAATGTGATCTAAACATGTAAATAAATGAAATGAGTTAACACTTTGATGAAAAAGTATCCACCTAAGTCTATTGCCTCTCTAAATCAGCCTATTTCTAATGATTCTTGGGAATTCAGAAAGAAAAACATTCGACTATTTTCCTATATAAATCAGTTCGGGGCGCCTTACCACTCTTAGATTTGATACTAACAATATTCATAATAGCAACCATAAGGGCGAGTAATTGCGATGAAATCTATGAATTTGTAATGATTTATAAAGCGTGAGCGAAGAATCAGTTAGCACAAGTTGCATATTTGATAAATTAAACGCCGTGAGTGTCCTATTATTAGAATTAGACTTGTGACATTGCTTTCAAGGAAGGGAGTGATTTAACGAAAATGATAAATATATCAATTAGGTGGCGGTTAATTTTGCTGTCCTCTATCTCGATTCTCTTTATGCTGGGTTTTACTATAAATGAAGCTTTAAAGAACCGAGAACAGGTAACGAACTTGGAGGCGACTCGAGTTAGGGTTGAAGCGCTTCAAGCTTTTAGTGCGTTGTCTGGCGATATATATCGTTTACTCCGATTGCCAAACTCTTCGCCAATTCGAGAGAGGGCTTATAATTCAGCCAACAAAGAGTTTGATCTTATCCTCCAATACAATAAGCAATTGGAAGGGCTATCTGCGCAATGGGATATTGCCGATTCCCTCCGAGATTTTAATCAAGTACTGATAGAGCTCCAGCATCCCTCGCCAGCACAAAGGCCCTACCTTGGGGTATTAGCATTTGATGTCTTGCAAGATATATTGGTTGAGTTAAATGATGTCGACATCTTTCTCGCTGATGACAGTATCAAAACAGAAGGTAAGATCTTCAGTGACCTTAATAACTTTGTGTTTTGGACGCAGAAGGAGGCTTGGTTCGGTTACAAACTGTATCTCTACCCAGAGCTAAGGGAGGACAGTCTCGATCATTACCTCAGTACTATTCATCGACAATCTCAATATCTGAATGCCTTTATTCGCAATAGCGACTCTTCCACCCGACTCCGACAGCTCATCGATGTGTTTGCAAGTGAGGAGTATCAAGAGAGTATCGACTTTAGAGAACGAATATATAAGAGGCAGTTTGATTCGCAAGAGATCAAACATTATGTCTCCGGCTTAGAACAGAGACATATCGTGACACTGCAAGTAGTGGATAGCTATACTGCAGAGCTGCAAGGGCAGCTGGGTTCGCGCATTGAAGCGCAGAAGATCCGTACTACGTTGACAACGATGTTTGTGATTACGTTGGCGTCACTCGTCTTTTGGCTGACATCGACGACGTCTCTACGCTTAAATCGAAATCTATCCTACATTCTTGATGGCATGTCTGATCAAAATCGCGGTACTGGAGAGCATAAGCCCATTGAAACAGAAGGGCATGATGAGTTGACGCAATTTGCAGAAAAGATCAATGAGATCATGAGTGATAATCAACAACACTATCGAGATTTGGTTGAGGCAAAAGAAGACGCTATTTCAGCCAATCGGGCTAAGAGTGCCTTTTTGGCAAACATGTCCCATGAAATAAGAACGCCACTCAATGGTATTATTGGTATGGCTGAGATCCTTTCGCAAAGCCAACTGAATGCGAATCAACAAGAAGTCCTTTCAGATATTGAATCCTCCTCCCACACTCTTCTTGTATTGCTTAATGATATTCTTGATTTGTCTAAGATCGAATCGGGTAACTTGCTGCTATCTCCACAGGCCGCTGACTTACGTGAAGTTGTGTACGATTCGGTCAGTGTTATTTTGTCTAAAGCGATCAGTAAAAATGTTGAGCTAAACATCAATATCGATGCTAATACACCACATCAGTTGTTGTTTGATGAGCATAGGCTACGTCAGGTTTTAACTAATTTGCTGTCCAATGCGATTAAGTTTACTGACTCAGGTGCGATCAGTACGACCGTAACATATACACCAGGGTCCGAAACTCGCGGCATGGTTGAGTGTCAGGTTGCTGATACCGGAATTGGTATTGAAGAGAGTAAACTCGATTCTATATTTGAGCCTTTTACTCAAGAAGATGGCAGTATCACACGCCAGTTTGGCGGTACCGGGTTGGGTTTGGCAATCTGCCGGCAGTTAATCGATCTTATGGATGGTCGAATCGCGGCTATGTCAGTAAAAGGCGAAGGCTCAAAATTCATCTTTAGTTTTTATGTTGATACGGTAGAGAGCAAGCCGAAAACATTCGATAACTTGAAAAATGCGCTTATTGTTTCCAATGGCTTTAACTATGTTGCTCAGTTAAGCAGAGAGTGTGAACGTTTTGGCGTCCAATCTGAAGTGGTGCCTTCGATTAATGATATTTCGAACTCTCAGCTAGATTGCGACGTTTTGCTCTATTGTCATACGCTGCATCAACAAATGGATCGGGATCTTGCCGCCTTGAAACAACGCTATCCACTTTCGAAAGTGATAGTTTGTCAGCATCACCTGTTTAAAACCAATCAGATTACCGAGTCCGTACACTCGACACACACGGTACCATTCTTAGGAAAACGTTTTTCAAATAGCTTGTTGGCACTTGATAATGGCGTTACTCAATCGACTGATAGGCCGACAAAATCGGAAGATGTGCATGAACTCAATCGCAGAATATTGATCGTTGAAGATAATTTAATGAATCAGAAAATAGCCAGTTTTTTCTTAGAAAAGGCAGGCTACGAATACATCATTACTAGCAATGGCCAAGAAGCGGTGGATGTGGTCACTCAGGGTGAACAGTTCGATGCAATCCTCATGGATTGTATGATGCCAGTAATGGACGGTATCACCGCGACTCAGACGATTCGTGCTTGGGAGAAAGAACAAGGTATCTCACCGATGCCAATTATTGCATTGACGGCGAGTGTGCTTGATGAAGATATCAAAGACTGCTTTGAAGCTGGCATGAACGCTTACCTTCCCAAGCCATACAAATCTCATCAGCTGTATGAGCTTTTCGATAGCTTGGGAATTGTATAGTCAGTATCAACCTTTATTCGGTAATGACGAGAATCAAATATAGATAGTTTATCTAACGCACTTCCATACCTAAGTTGTATTGTGCCAAACAACGCCCTACGTAACTCACCTTTAAAAACGCGGCAATCACAATAGTCCCGATATGCGCAGCTATTTGTGCAGCAAGAGAAAAGCTGTCAGCAAGAGGGTAGGCGATAATGATGCTAATGATCATGAGTAGTGTGGTGATGATCAATCCAGCATTGGAGACAGACAGAAGCGTTTTAAAAGTTGTTTGAGTTGGTTTCATAATGCATCCTCATAGTCTTGGTTTACTATGAATAGAGCAAAAGATGTTCCAGTTATTTTATTCCTTTTAAATCAGATGCTTATTTGTTATTTGATATCGAAGTGAGTCATAATGACACTCTTGATTTTGTTGTCATTGTGACTCCATACTGTGTTATTTACATGGTTTACCACTGTCTGAAACCACAAGTGTCTATATGAAAACGGACACCATCATATAGTCCCAGTCCCACATGATGTTCCTTACCGTGTTGAGCGTGGATTTGTTTTAATTTTACATGTAACTCTTCGCGCGAAATATCTTCAGATGGCACCATATCGAGAGCACAAAACTCAAGGTGCTTGCTGCGAGGTGCGCCTCCGGCTTGCTGGTTATAGCTGCTTGTTCGCTCACCAGAGACGGGGATGACAATGCCAATTTCTGGTTCAATGTAGGTTTGGATGAACTTTAGTGTTTTGATCATTTTTGGCATGTGTTAAACATTAGGTAGGCTGAAAAGTGTAGTGTCGCTCAGTACCCAGTCTGTACCTTGCAGCAAAATCAGATGTAACGGCATCGTCTCTTTGATACCAGCCTCTCTGAGTTGTTGTCCAATGTTAGCGACCTTCTTCTCTGCATTATTGAGTAGAACCCAACCTTGGAACGCCGCTCTGGTTGGCACCTTGTAGCCCCGAACGTCGACAACTAGGTCGTCGTAACTGATCTCTCGCTCTGTGGTGTAGAGTTTCTCAAGTTCGTCGGCGTGTGGTTCTGTGGTAGATAAGAGTGCAGCGATCAACAGAGTGGTATACATGGTGTGACTCCAATTATGGCAGTCATTTGAGTATAGTCGCTAAATCTAGGGTCAAAAAAACCCACTTAATAAAGTGGGTTAATAGCATTCGTTGGACAACAAGGGATTATTTTTTGCCTTGAGTCTGTTTGTCTTCTTCCGTTAGTTCACGGATGCGACGACTGATGTCACGACGAGCTTTAGAGATTTCTGCACTCTTGATGATGTGATCATCAACGCGGTCTTCATAATCCGCTTTCATGTTTTTGATGATACCTAAGATTTCATCGTGAGACATTTCTGGCTTGATGTAGTCTAGTAGGTTGTCTAGAAGATCTACACGTTTGCGGTTGTCACGAACTTTCTTTTCGTTGTCTAGAAGTTCACGCTTAAGTTTGTTCTTACGACGTGCCTGGTTAACAATTTCAAATACGCTACTCATAGATTCCTTTTCCTAATCGTCATATACGTTATCTGATTCTGATTAAAGCACATCGAATGCGGTTGTAACAGTCTTTAGATCAAAGCAAAAGTAAGGTTGTTTAATTATTCAGCACTCTGCTACTCAGTTGATTGTTTTTCCCGGACAGTTCACGATAGTATCTTGCATAGAAGCAAGCATTATACGAAATGTGAGATGAACCAGTCAGAATCTAATAACGAGGAATCGAACGAGATCTCTCAGGAAGCTTGTAATGATCAAGACAAGCTTCGAACCGCTTATGTAAAAGAGCGCACCAACCTAGAAGTGGTGGAAATTGAATTAAATCGTTCTAAGATCATGATGATTGATGAACAAGGCCGAAAACGAAGAGTCCCGATTCTGTCTGAACACTAGCCAGTCAGGTTAGCCTTGAATGTGTGCAGACGGAATTGAAAATAATAAAAGGAAAAATAATGAACACGCAACTTTCCGCAATTGAAGCTCGTATTATTGGTTGTTTAATTGAAAAAGAGGTGACAACCCCTGATCACTATCCTCTTACTCTCAATAGCTTAACAACCGCGTGTAACCAAAAAAGCAATCGTGAGCCTGTTTTATCCTTGTCTGAGTCAGATGTACTTGACGCCGTTGATGGGCTTATTTCACGCCGTTTGGTGAGCGATGAAAGTGGCTTTAACAGCCGTGTGAGTAAGTACCAACATCGTTTCTGTAATACCGAGTTTGGCGACCTGCAATTTACCGAGCAAGAGCGTGCAATTATCTGCTGCATGTTACTGCGTGGAGCACAAACTCCTGGTGAATTAAGAACGCGTACAGGTCGTTTGGCTAACTTCACAGACGTAAAAGAGGTAGAAGCGGTTCTAGACAAGTTAGCCGCTCGTGAAGAGGGCGCTCTCGTGGTTAAGCTACCTCGTGAAGCTGGTAAGCGTGAGTCTCGTTATCAGCACCTGTTAAGTGGTGAAGTAGATGTGGAAGCATTGGCATCTGCGGCGCCAGCGATGACATCGGGTTCTGGTAATGAGCGTGTAGAAGCTCTTGAGGTCGAAGTTGAGAACTTGAAAAAAGAGCTAGCAGAGCTAAAAGCTCTGGTTGAATCTCTGATTTAGATGACAGACCAAAAATCAGATGCGGATTGGGTTGTGTACCTGATCCGCACTCGTCATAACGCCCTTTATTGTGGTATCACTAACAATCTGACTCGGCGCTTTGAGCTGCATCAGCAAGGCAAAGGGGCGAAGGCTTTGAAAGGTAAAGGCCCTTTATCATTGGAATGGAGCCATATTGTCGATTCGAAAAGTCATGCGCTTCGAATCGAATACGCCATAAAACAACTCTCTAAGCCGCGTAAAGAGTCTCTTGTTAAAGAACAGCTATACGTCGATATTCAGGATGATAAAGTTGTTTATTTTGAACCAATGTTCAACTCTTAGTTGATTCCCTTTGACAGTGGCTTAATTTTCTCTTTATTACTTGGGTGAATGTGTTTCTGGTTGACTCTGAACCCCTTTTATCATTTTAAAACCAAGTTCATAATTTTTAATGGGAATGATGTTCCAATTATTGTTTGAGCCTATCATTTTTCACGGTTGTCCTACATAATATATAAAAAGTCATACAACGATATGACATCAGGCTAGGTAAAAAATGAGCCAAAGTAGCTCATAAAAAATGAGAAAATAATGAAACGTTCACTTATGTTGCTAGGGGCTTCGCTATTGTCAGGGCCGGCCCTTTCTCACGGTACTCATGTGCTCAATGGCTATTGGGAGTACCAAGAATTTTTGGATAAATTCCCAGCTCAAAAAGCCCTCACTGAACAGATGAACCAAGCCGTTCAAAAACACCCTGTTCCTCTACAAGTTAAACAACAAGCTCCCATCACCATATCGGTCGTTTACCCTGGCCAACAGATCTCGGATTACTGGGTGAGAAATATTCAGGCGTTCGAAAAGCGTTTGGATAAACTCAGAATCAACTATCAAATCAATCAAGTATTTACGCGTGTGAATGCGGATTTGACGCAGCAAAGTATCTCTCTTCAAGAAGCGATAGAAAATAAGACCGATTATCTAATTTTCACACTCGATACAACTCGCCATCGCAAATTCATTGAGCACGTGTTGAGCTCAACTGATACCAAGCTGATTCTGCAAAATATCACGACGCCAGTTCGAGCTTGGCAAGAGCGACAGCCATTTATGTATGTCGGATTCGATCATGCGACTGGCAGCCTTAAGCTGGCTGAATATTTTAAAACTCACTCTGGAGATGAGAGTGAGTACTCAGTTCTTTATCGTTCAGAGGGCTACATCAGTGATGCTCGTGGTGACACTTTTATCCACGAAATCAGTGAAGAGACAGACTTTAAACTTAAATCTTCTTTTTATACCAAATCTGACATGGATAGCGGCTATAAAGCGGCCAAGATCAGCATTGCGCGCAATCAGAATCTCGATTTCATCTACGCATGCGCTACCGATGTCGCATTAGGTGCTGCTCAAGCTATTAAAGAGTCAGGTTTGGATATCAAACTTAATGGCTGGGGTGGTGGTTCTGCTGAATTGGAAGCGTTGGCTCGTGGAGAGCTAGATGTTACTGTGATGCGAATGAATGACGACACTGGTATAGCGATGGCAGAAGCCATTAAGTGGGATTTAGAAGGCTTTGCTGTACCGACCGTCTACTCTGGAGACTTTGAGGTAGTCACCAAAGAAGATAGCCCAGAACATATAGAATCGCTGAAACAGCGAGCCTTTAGATACTCAGGAAAATAATGAAGAAAAGCTACGCTAACACGCCACGTAATACACTCGCGAAACTCATCACTCGAATTATTATTCTGGTGATTGGTGTGATGGCAATTGGTGTGTTGATTCATAACTATGAAACCAGCAGTAGCATTGTAAAACAAGAAACCAAACGAACGGTTCAGCAAACATCGAGTTTGATACAGAACATGTTTGATTACCGCTTGTCGGTACTTCAAATCCATCAAGATAGCAGCTCACACAGTACTATGCTCAAAGAGTACTTCGCGAGTGGGGACAAAGAGGAACTGAGCTACTTCTTCTTTGGTGTTGACCAACGAGAGCCCAACCACGCACCAGATATGCGCTTTGTCACCACGCATGATGGTGTGTCTTGGGATGATGGTAATGGTCAATTCTATGGCTTTGATGAGAGCAGCTTAGAATACATGTCCACCCAGGTTGCGTTCAGCAGCAATTGGCACTTCCTCGAACTAGACACAGAAATTGGCAAGCGCCACCTGTTGGCACGCAAAACCCCTATCGTCGATAACAAAACGGGCGAAGTGCTCGGACAGCTCTACATCACTATTGTATTGGACAATAATTTCTCGCTAGCTGAGTCCATTCAGCAAGGCAGTAACTGCGAGAATATAGTCATAGAAGCGCACGGCGATCCTGTCACCTCGACATTCAGTGGTGACGAAACTTACTCGCTTGAAGACGTCCTCTCTTATCGAGTTCATGAACCGCTTCCTGAGCACTTCGTTACTATTGCTCGAATTAAGATCAACTCGGTCGATACACCTCTCACGATTCGTGCCGTACAGAAAAACAATAATTTTATTGCGCTCGAAGAAAACTATGAACGTGCTATTGCGGCTGTGATTATTGTTTTGATTGTTATGTCATTCTTCGCAAGAGGCTGGATCCACAAGCGTGTCTCTAAAGAGCTGAATAAACTGATGGAATTCACTCGTTCAGCGAGTGACAACCATGAGGCACATAAGTTTGATGGCTCGAGTATCTATGAGTTTCACCATATTGGTTGCACCTTAGAAGATACGTTTGAACGCCTTGCGGAACAGAGCCAGAAATTCCAAGACCTATTTAACTTTGCGCATTCTCCGATTTTGGTTTGGTCGGAAAATGGTGCTCTGATTCAGATGAACCCAGCCGCTCGTATGGCAATGTTTGCGGATGACGACTTCAAAGGTGTGCTCGCCAAAGAGTTCGAGAAGAAGATGCAACCCAATGTGTTGATGGTTCTTCAAGGAGCTAAGCTCACCGGTATCAACGTACCTATCGGTGACAAGGTATTCCGTTGGAATATGTCTGCGATACGCGTCGAGCATGGTATTACCGGTGTGGTTGTACAAGGCCAAGACATTACCAAGCTGGTGGAGGCAGAACAACAAGCTGATCGCGCCCGCGAGGAAGCGGAGCACCTAGCCAACGTTCGCGCGGATTTCTTAGCTAAAATGAGCCACGAAATTAGAACGCCACTTAATGGTATTTTAGGTGTGTCGCAACTTCTAAAACGCTCTATGACCAGTGAGGGCAATAGAGAGAAAGTCGATGTTTTGGTTAACAGTGCCGAACATCTTCTTGCCGTGCTCAATGACATTCTAGATTTTTCTAAGATCGAGCAGGGCCAGTTTAATATCCAGAAAAAAGAGTTCCGCCTTTCAGAGCTTATCAATACGTTAGATAGCATCTACAAGCCGCTCTGTGTTGAGAAATCGATCAGCTTTGATATCGACAGTCGATTGCCTGAAGAGCTTGAGATCTACACCGATCAAATCCGCTTAAATCAGATCATGTTTAATCTACTGAGCAATGCTCTGAAGTTCACCCATTCGGGAGGAGTGTCGGTCTCGTTTGACTTAGAAACCACTATTAATACCAATCAAGCAGGCTTAATTATCACCGTCAAAGACAGTGGCATCGGTATCGAGCCTGAGAAGTTAGATGCGGTGTTTGAACCTTTTGTTCAAGCTGAGGAAACCACGACACGTGAATATGGCGGTACTGGGCTAGGGTTAGCTATTGTTAAGAACTTAGTGGATATGCTTGAAGGCGATATTAGAGTTAGAAGTCGCAAAGACGCCGGATCTGAGTTTGTTATTGATATCCCAGTCATCTATCGAACTGAACCGGTAACTGGATCTAAGTTGGATGAATCTATCGCGCCAAGAGACTTGTTTGATAAATCATTGAGGGTACTGTTGGTTGAAGACAATCATACCAATGCTTTCATCGCCCAAGCGTTCTGCAAAAAATATGGAATGTCGGTAACGTGGGCCAAAGATGGCTTGGAAGCCATGGCCTATGCCGAACTTCAACCGTATGACCTTATTTTAATGGATAACCAACTTCCAAACTTGGGCGGGGTAGAGACTACGATTAAGCTCAGAGAAGATCTGCATTTACAAACCCCAATCTATGCTTGTACGGCGGATGCACAGATTTCGACTCGTGATCGCTTCATGGAAGCAGGGGCGAATTACGTGATTGTGAAGCCGATAAAAGAAGAGTCATTACATCGCGCGTTTATTCATTTCAAAGAGCATTACCAATCTGCCGAACCTCTCGTTGGCAACGAATAGAATCAGTTAGAAATAAGAAAGGCGCATCATGCGCCTTTCTTATTGATATTGTGTTAGAGGTTACCTGTGTTGAAAGCCAGTTCGAGTAGCAACTTTTTCAGATCTTCGTCTAGCTCAAGGTGCTCTGGGAATTGAATGCCAAGAAGCCAACCTTGACCATACCTCTTTTTACTCACCACTTTATAGGCCAGATCACTTGGCAGATGTTCATCTAATATCGATGACACCTTAATCTTCATACCAATATCAATGTCTGACTGCTGAGATAAGAACACGCCACAACCGGAAATTGAAAAATCGATCAGAGTAGCATCAAGAGTCAAAGTATCGAACGAGACTTCACTGCTGAGGTTTATTTTGTAGCGCTCATGTTCGCGAATAGGCTTAGTCGCGAAGTTAGATGGCGGTCTTAGAAAGATCAGGTGGGCTGGCTGAGTGATATGAGAAAGAACACTCGTCTTAAACGCGACGATATGGCCTAACTCGGTGTCGGTGATAGCTCGAATAATAATATCGACATTATTTAGCTTTCTGAGGGTCAGAGCTTCGGTCGACTTTTGAGATAACTCAAGCACCAAATATTGATCTTCCTTGTGACCAATATAGAGCGTACTCACTTGGATAGAATCTTGTGGGCCAAATTCAAGAACACCTGCTGTACGCGTTCCTGGTTTCAGATATCTAAACAGTTCTTGGTTATTATCTTTTGGCATATTTCCGTATAAGCAGTGTAAAACAAGTGTTGAAACAATATAACGCCCTGATCGTGTTATGTCATCAGTTTCATTACGCTAATTAATGGAAAATAGAAGCCAACAAATCACGTTTTATGGTCTGATGAGTAAATAGGCAAGCTTTTGAAAATAGAGTTGATTTTATTGTTCGCGGACGAGCTACAGCCTTGCAGTCACGCGCAAACTCGATACACTGCTACAGAACGATATTAATGGAGATAAGAGAAATGGAACTATCAACTTTTTTGGCTAAACTAGACAACGAGCCAGAAAGCGTTCAGTTTGAAGATACAATGCAAGTAATTGAAAATGGCTACGTGTTCATCGAAAGTGAATTTGCCAACGGAGATGTCGTGAATGCAGCAGGGCAAAACAACGGATCGTGCAAAATCTTTGCGTTTGGCCAATTGGAAGGGCTATCTGAGCAGCAAACCTTGACCTGCTTTGGCCAATACTACCGTCACGATGTTCTTGAGTTTCCAGAAAACGATGATCACCAAAACATTCGTAACTTCATTAAGCACGGTTGGCAGGGCGTTCGTTTCTCAGCGCCGGCACTGGCTAAAAAATAGTAACTTACTATTCTACTGAGACAAACAACAAGAGGGTACTTTGAGCCCTCTTGTTATATAAGCAATGCTTGATGCTATTCGATAGGCAATGCAGAAAGGCACTTGCGACACATACATAAGCCTTGCTTCGGCACACTGCTAGTATCTCTCTTCTCTAGTTCAAAACACCAACACGTTTCCTTACCGGCACTAATGTCGCATTGTGCGGGCTTGCTGCACTGAGGACATTCGTGAGTTGCCCCTTCCGCAGAAAGGTTTTGCATCACTTGCTCTCTTTGCTCATCGGAAAGATTCTTCCAACCGATGATCTCATTCATTGTGCGATGGCAGCCTCCGCAAATACCGCCATTATTCTTACAAGCCGCGATACAAGGTGTTTTCATTTTTCGATTCCTGAAGCATTTGCGTGGCAATGTAACATACTGAGCATAGATGTTAAGAATAGTTCTGTTTGACCTAGCGATTTACAGGTAATTCAGGTAGCATCTCGCCCCTTTTCTAGCTTGGGGGATATGATTGATGTTCATCGGATTTGACTATGGAACGGCAAACTGCTCAGTTGCAGCAATGATAGAAGGGGGGCCTCGCCTTCTGCCTCTTGAAGGTGATAACCACTATATTCCCTCAACGGTTTTTGCTCCAACACGTGAGAGTGTCTCTGAACACTTGTTCCGTCACCTAAACATCAAACCAAGTGATGCTATTGGCGAGCAAGTGCTGCGTCGTGCAATTGCGGCGAACCGAGAAGAGAGCATCGATCTAGTGCCAGAAGACATGGCGTTTGGTCAGGCTGCTCTCGATTTGTATCTTGAAGACCCACGAGACGTTTATTACGTAAAGTCACCGAAGTCATTCTTGGGTGCTAGCGGCTTACATGATGTCCAAGTGAGTTTCTTTGAGGACTTGGTGTGCGCCATGATGGCGAACATTAAACAGCAAGCTGAACGCTCTACACAGTGTGCGATTGAACAAGCGGTTATCGGCCGTCCAATCAACTTTCATGGCCGTGGTGGCGAAGAGGCGAACCAACAAGCTGAACGTATTCTGACTCGAGCGGCTACGCGTGCGGGCTTCTCAGATATCGCGTTTCAGTTTGAACCCGTGGCAGCCGGGCTTGAATACGAGAGTACGCTTACTCATAACCAAACCGTTCTTGTGGTCGATATTGGTGGTGGTACTACCGACTGTTCACTGCTTGAAATGGGTCCTACATGGGCAGGGAATGCGGATCGAAGTGCAAGCTTGTTGGCTCATAGTGGTCAACGTGTCGGTGGTAATGACTTGGATATCTATCTTGCCTTTAAACGTTTGATGCATCCATTTGGGATGACGAGCAAAAGTATCTCTGGGATCGATATGCCATTGACGCAGTTCTGGAACCCAATTGCTATTAACAATGTTGAGGCTCAGAAGAACTTCTATTCTCGAGAAAATCTCTCTGCTTTGAAATTGTTGCGTAAAGAGGCGGCTGAACCAGCAAAGCTTGATAGATTAATGCGCGTATATCACGACACCTTGGGCTACAGCATTGTAAGGCGTGCCGAAGAAGCAAAGATTGCCCTTGCCGACAGCAGTGAGTATCGAACTGCGATTCAGGTAGCGTCCGAATTGGTCGAAGTGGATATCTCAGTTGAACAAATGGTTGAAGCCATTGATGCACCAAAAGCCAAGATGATTGAGTTGGTTAAAGAAGCGATACAACAAGGGCAAAAAACGCCAGATGTCATCTATATGACAGGTGGTTCTGCACGCTCTCCAATTCTTCGTCAAGCTGTAGAGCAAGCTGTGCCGAATGTACCAATTGTTAGTGGTAACTATTTTGGCTCTGTTACCGCTGGGCTAGCGCGTTGGGCAGAGACCTGCTTTAAATAAGCGACAAAAAACTAGTCGGATTGAGAGTGAGAAAGCAACCTTTACTAGGGCGTGTTGATCTTTCGAGCTGATTTTTGCAGCGAGTTGCTGGGTATTTCGACAAGGCAGAGGTTTTGATGTGTGGCTAGCCTACATGAAAAGCCGATAACGCAGTAGAAATGACCAGCAAACGCTGCCCAAAGGGTTCGGCTATAAGCGTTTTACTCTTTGTTGAGGGGGATTTGCTTAGAATGACTAGGCTACTTCCCCCTCGCCGCGATTAAAACGCTTTTATCTCGAACAAAACTTAACCACGAAAGGTCAACACGCCCTAGAGGTTGCTTTTTTTGTATCTGCATCATATCGCTTCTGGTTCAGATTCTAACGCAGCAGTTGTTTTCGATTGATATGGTGAACTAATAAATTACACGCCGCTAAAAAATTCGGCATGTTACATAATGTTGCGAAATGTTTCTTGGTAGAAAGTGAGATTGACGGGGTAAAAGTCTGTGTGAATCTTAATTCGATATAAATGGGTTTTTAGTCGAAAATATATTTTTATAACTATAAATGTTTTTGGTTTTTCTGAGTGGTTTTGTATTTTAACACTTTGTTTTTAATTGTTATTTTGTTTTCTATAGTTCCATTTGTTTTATTTTATATATTTTAATGCAACTTTTTTGTCATTCATCGCTTACGGTTGCCTCACTTGTTAAATGAAGGTAACAACTTCGGTTTCGGCTAGAGGTTGTTAGTGAGTAAACACCCCAAGTTACAAATGGATATGACAATGAATAAGAAACTTTTAGCGCTTGCTGTTTCTGGCGCTGTATTTGGTACACAGGCAGTTGCAGTAGAACTTTACAACGAAGACGGCACAACATTCTCTATTGGTGGTCACGTATCTGTTGCTGTTGGTGACGTAAACAGTGGCGATCGCATTAGCAGTGACGATATCGGTGTTGAAACTGTATCTCCACGTATCAACTTCAACGCAACTCACGATCTAGGCAACGGCTTTACAGCTGATGCTAAAGGTGAGTGGGCGCTTAACATGCTTGACGGTGGCGACAATGCATTCTCTACTCGTCTTGGTTACGTTGGTCTAACTCATGACGACTTTGGTCGTGCAGCTGTTGGTACTCAGTGGGCACCATACTACAGCGTAGCGGGTGTTGCAGATATGCCAATCGCATTTGCAAACGACTTCATCTACGACGATCACGGTAACCTAGGTACAGGTCGTGGTGAAGAGATGGTTAGCTACTCTAACGCACTAGATTTTGGTGATGCTGGTTCATTAGGTCTTGGTGTTGCATGGCAAGGTCGTAAAGCTGACTCAGTTAAATACAGCGACGCTGTTACTCTAGATAACGAGTACGGCAACCGCGCTCAAGTTGCTTTGAACTACAACATTGCTGATTTCTCAGTGAACTACGCATACAACACTGGTGACGTGAACTTTGACGGCATCTCTGGTTCAAAGACTGCAGACTCTAATGTTGTAAGTGCTACTTACGGTTCATACGGTTCAGGCCTATACCTTGCTGGTGTTTACGCAATGAACAACTACATGAACAAGACTTCTTTAGGTCCTTTAGAAGAGACAACAGCAGTTGAACTACTTGCTGCTTACGCACTATCTAACAGTTTAAACCTAAGTGTTAACTACGAAGCGGTTGAAGACGAGAAGCTAAACGCAACTGTGTTCAGCACAACTGCTGTACAAGCTGAATACAACTTCACGTCTCAGTTCGTAGGTTTTGCTGGCTACCAGTTCGATCTACAAGGCTCTGGCGTTTACAAAGACAAAGCTGACGACCAGTGGCTACTTGGTGCTCGTTACTACCTATAAGCCAACCATAATTCAGCATAGTGTTTACTCCCAAGAGTATTACCCCTCTTAGGATACTGTCCTAAACACTTGCTAGGCCCCTTCTAATCGAAAGGTTTGAAGGGGCTGCTTTATTTTGTATCTCAAAAACTTCCACCTTACTCATCCTATTCAGACTGCGCTAAAGATCAGATATTTGAAACAAGGTGTTAGGTTGTCAAAGATTCTTCATCATTGATCAGTTAAACTCTTTGCTCGATTAATAGTCAGGGACAGACAATGAGCAACACGCATGTAGAGCAGCAGTGGCAGGACTCCAAAATTACCGCAACACCAAGCAAAGTTCTTTGCGTAGGTCGTAACTATGTTGATCACATTGAAGAGTTGAACAACGCCATTCCTGAACACATGGTGGTCTTTAATAAGCCTAGTACCTGTGTGACCTCGACCTTAACCTCTTTCCACCAAGAAGCACTCCATTATGAAGCGGAGATCTGTTTTATTGTCGAGCAAGGACAATATGTTGCTGTCGGCCTAGGTCTAGATCTTACTAAGCGCGAACTCCAGACTTACCTAAAAGGGAAGGGTTTACCATGGGAGCGTGCCAAAGCATTTGATGGCTCTGCTGTTCTTAGCCGTTTTGTGTCGCTAGACGGAGTTGACCTGTCAGACCTTCATTTAGAGCTCTTTATTAACTGTGTTCGAGTTCAGAAAGGCCATGTTTCACAGATGCTTTACCCACCGCAAATTATCCTTGAAGAGTTGAGTTCGTATACCACGCTGCTTGATGGTGATGTGGTTATGACGGGCACACCAAAAGGTGTGGGTGAGGTTCATCAAGGTGACCTATTCTTGGGCCGATTGAAGTGTGGTGAGCAGACTTTGGTCGAGATAGAGTGGGTAGCTAAGTAACGAATTAGCTAAATATACTATCGATTCAGACGACTCAGTTCCCCCGTTGTTTTTAGTCTGCGGATAACAATTACCCCTCAAATATAGCTATCTTTAAGTTGGATTAGCGAATTACGTTGATGAGTTGTGTTGCTTTGGTTTTTTATTCGTTAAATAGCCAAGGTTTCAACTGATTGCATCTAGTGAAAAGTGTTTGATTGATATAAAATCCGCCGTCTTTTTTATATCAACGCACAATCTAATGATCGATCTAGCTATTCTTCCTGTTTACTTAACTGCCGTCGTTGCACTGCTTCTTCTTCCTGGTCCTGACATGTTACTGATCGCAAGCTCTAGTATGAGTTACGGGCGAAAAGTAGGCTTGTTTGCGAGTTTAGGTAATGCGACGTCTGGGATCATTCTGACGGTTTTAGCGGCTATGGGTGTATCGGCGTTGATTGCAATGAGCCCGCTTGCTTTAAAAGCACTTCATCTGTTGGGTGGTGCATACTTGTTGAAAATGGGGTGGGATTGCCTTTGTTCTGATCAAGGTGATGCGCCTGAGCTTAGTGACAACTCGGCAGCTAAAGCGTACTACCAAAGAGCGCTGATCAGTAATTTGCTTAATCCAAAAGCATTGGTGTTCTTTGTGATGTTTCTCCCTCAGTTCGTTTCAACTAACATTGAAGCCACATCGGGTGAACAAATGCTTGTGTTGGGCTTGCTGCTTAATTTGTTAGGCTTAACTTTTAATTTCTTACTGGTTGCACTGGCAGGAACTCTGGGCAAACCATTATTGGAAAACGCGAAATTTAGAACGTATCAACAGAAAGTAATGGGTGGCGTGTTTGTGATCTTGTCGCTTTGGATGCTGTCTTCGTTTTTTGGTTAATCTAAGCCAAACTCAATTGAATAAAAATGGACGCCTGAGCGTCCATTTTTGTATCGAAAGAGCTATTTTACTAAGCGTCTAGATTCGCTCTCAAACACGAGTTTAAAGCTACTATTGGTTGAGTTCGCTCTGATGCTTTTCGATGAGCTGATTCATGTATTCCTCACCTCGTTGAATCGCTTCAGAGTAGCTCTTACCCTGTTCGTAAGAGGTGACCGTTTCGTAGTACACCTTCACTTTAGGTTCTGTACCTGAAGGTCGAACGATAATGCGTGCCCCGTCTGCTAGATGGTAAATAAGCACATCACTTGCAGGAAGGTTGATCGCTTCCGTAGCTCCACCGACCGTAACACGGAGCGATGATTGCAAATCTTCAATGACTTTTATCGCAATGCCATTGATGGCCGTTGGCTGTTGGCTTCTCAATTTAGAGCCAATAGAAGGGGCTGTTGGGTCAAGTGCAATGCTACGCTGAGCGTTAGTATATAGGCCGTGTTGCATGTAGATATCAGCCAGCAAGTCCCACACTGTCTTGCCTTGTGATTTGAGCTCTTCAACAAGTTGAGCAAATACCACTAGAGCAGATAGGCCATCTTTATCACGGACTAGAGTACCCATGGTGTAACCAAGTGCTTCTTCATAGGCAAACAAGAACTCATTGTTTTCATCTTCCAACTGCATACCAACGTTAGTCAGCCATTTGAAGCCTGTTAAGGTTTGGAAGTATTTTGCTCCATTCGAATTTGCGACTTTTTCCAGCAGGGTTGAAGAGACGATACTGTTACCGATAAGCTGTGTTTTCGTGTGCGCTTTGGCTGACAAGTACTGTGCGAAGAGCACGCCAACTTGGTCACCGGTCAGCATCTTATATCCGCCTTCTGGAAGTTTGACTGCAACCGCAAATCTGTCTGCATCCGGGTCGTTAGCACAAGCGATATCGGCATCTACACTCTCTGCCAATTGAACAACCAGATCCATAGCTCCTTTCTCTTCCGGGTTAGGGAAGTTAACGGTCGGGAAATGCCCATCCGGTTCTCGTTGTTCAGCAACACTGAATACTTTATGGAAGCCATTGTCGTGGAGTAGGTCCTCAGCCATTTGCGCGCCGACGCCATGCATCGCAGTATACGCAATAACCGTTTCCAATTCGGAGCCTTGTTTGCTGATAAAAGAAGCTTGATTCACGGCTTGGCGGTAAGCTTGATAGTATTCTTCCGTTAGCCAAACCAGTTTCTCATCTTGTTCTGCATCACTTAAGCTCATTAGCGGGATGGGTTTGGTCGCTGCGATATCGATCTCTGCTGCGATGCCACTGTCGTGTGGTGGGATGATTTGTGCACCATTCTCCCAGTACACCTTGAAGCCATTGTACTCTGGCGGATTGTGACTCGCTGTAACAACAATGCCAGCGGCTGCTCCAAAACGTTCAATACCAAAGGCGACGATAGGTGTTGCGGCCACTTTACTCGTTAGGTAAACCTTAAAACCAAGTGCACACAGAACAGATGCGGTATCGGTAGCAAACTGCTTCGAATCCAGTCGTCCATCGTAGCCAATAACAACACCACGTTGCAGCGCTTGTGGAACATGGTCAGCTAGGTAGTGGCCTAAACCTGTTGCTGTTTCTTGAATCACTAAACGATTCATTCGATTAGGACCGCAGCCCACTTTGCCGCGTAAACCCGCTGTACCAAACTCTAATCTTTGACTGAATCGATCGCCAATTTCATCGTGATTCTTCTCATCAATCAGTAGCTGAAGTTCTTCGCGAGTTCTTGGATCTGGGTCTCTCGCCAACCAGTTCATGGCATCTTGCATATTCATTAACCTTCTCGTTATAAATCGGCTTTGCAATCAATGTAATTGATATTCATTCGCATTACCTTGAAGGCAATCGTAAAACTTGCGCAAACAGTGATAAAGGTTCGACTTTTTTGCTGAGGCACAAATTAAATAATTGAGCATTTAGTAACTAACGCGACCTTGAATATTTGAGTATCGATAACTAGCCTTTTACATAAATATAACAAAAAGTAACAACTTCGCTGTTTTTGAACCTTTTATCGAGTTTGCTCGTAGCTTTTAACAGGTAGCAGTGTTGGCAATCTGTCATTGAGGATTGCTTGTCGGTCTGATTCCAAGTCTTTCATTTTTGAGACGGCGTTTGCCGTTTGATAGCTCGCACATATCCAATATGGATGGATAGAGGAGAGATCTTTTGAAACGATTATTGCTGAGGTATGCGCTACTAATCAGTAGTGTTATGTCGCTGTTAGTGGCTCCACTTGTTCAAGCAACGAGTGAATACAACATGACGCAAGGGGTAACGGAGATTAGTGGCAAAGTCTACGAGCTGCACATGCTGATCTTCTACATTTGCTGCGCCATTGCGTTTGTTGTGTTTGGTGTCATGTTCTATTCGATCCTAAGGCACAGGAAATCGAAGGGAGCAGTTGCCGCACATTTTCATGAAAGCACCAAAGTCGAAATCATCTGGACCATCATTCCTATTATCATCCTTATCGCAATGGCAATCCCTGCAACCAAAACCTTGATTGCAATGGAAGATACTTCTCAATCTGAAATCACAGTTAAAATTACAGGCTCACAATGGAAGTGGCATTACAGCTACTTCGGTGAAGACGTCGAGTATTTTAGTTTACTGGCAACCAGTGACAAAGAGATTGAAGGTATCGAAGCGAAAGGCGCGCATTACTTGTTAGAGGTAGACAAACCACTTGTGCTACCGATTAATCGCAAAGTCCGTTTCTTAATGACCTCGGACGATGTGATTCACTCTTGGTGGGTTCCTGCATTCGCTGTGAAAAAAGACACAATTCCAGGTTTTATTAATGAAGCTTGGACAAAAATAGATGAGCCCGGCGTTTATCGTGGTCAATGTGCCGAGTTATGTGGTCGTGCTCACGGCTTCATGCCGATTGTTGTTCAAGCCATGGAAGAAGAAGATTTCGATGTTTGGCTGGCTGACCAGAAGGCGCTCGCGATTGCTGAGGCTCAAGCCGCTAAGGAAGCATTAGATGCGTCACTTTCTTTAGATGAGCTGAATTCGATTGGTGAGCAGGTTTATGCATCTCGCTGTGCTGTTTGTCATCAAGCAAACGGCGAGGGGATTCCAGGCGCGTTCCCTGCTATTAAGGGTAGCCCAGTGGCACTTGGAAATGTATCGGAGCATATTGATGTCATCGTCTATGGCCGCTCTGGAACTGCGATGCAGGCCTTTGATAACCAACTTACAGAAAAAGAGATCGCTGCAGTAATCACCTACCAACGAAATGCTTGGGGTAATGATACTGGTGATGTTATTCAAGCGTCAGACATCAATGCCTACAAGCAGCAAGTTGAAGGTGGAGGTGAGGATGCTGCCACCGACTCGAATGCAACGCCGAATAGCAAGGAGGCGATATGAGTTCACCAATTAACAAGCCGGTGAAGTCTGCTCCGGCTGAAGATTTAGCGGCTAGTCATACTGCTGACGATTTAATCGATGTAACTGAGCATGACCATCATGAAGCTCCTAAGGGGTGGGCTCGTTGGCTCTATTCCACTAACCACAAAGATATAGGCACACTCTATTTGTGGTTCAGTTTTGCCATGTTCCTCACGGGTGGCGCGATGGCAATGGTCATTCGCGCTGAGCTATTTCAGCCAGGGTTACAGCTGGTTGAGCCAGACTTCTTCAATCAGATGACAACCGTTCATGGGTTGATCATGGTATTTGGTGCAGTCATGCCAGCGTTTACCGGCCTTGCCAACTGGATGATTCCGATGATGATCGGAGCGCCAGACATGGCTCTGCCTCGTATGAACAACCTCAGTTTTTGGATCCTTCCTTTTGCTTTCCTCATTTTAGTTGGATCATTGTTTACTGAAGGTGGTGGCCCAAGCTTTGGTTGGACTTTCTACGCGCCTCTATCGACAACTTATGGGCCAGACAGTACGGCACTGTTTGTGTTTTCTGTTCATATCATGGGTATCAGTTCGATCATGGGTGCGATCAACGTGATTGTAACCATCGTCAATATGCGAGCTCCAGGTATGACTTGGTTCAAGCTGCCGATGTTCGTTTGGACATGGTTGATTACTGCGTTCTTGTTAATAGCGGTGATGCCAGTCCTCGCAGGCGCGGTAACTATGGTGCTAACCGATAAGTACTTTGGGACGAGCTTCTTTGATGCGGCTGGTGGGGGAGACCCTGTGATGTTCCAACACATCTTCTGGTTCTTTGGGCATCCAGAGGTGTATATCATGATATTGCCATCGTTTGGCATTGTTTCAGCGATTATCCCAGCTTTCAGTGGTAAGCGTTTGTTTGGTTACCATTCAATGGTTTATGCAACGTGCAGTATTGCAATCTTGTCTTTCTTGGTATGGGCACACCATATGTTCACCACTGGGATGCCAGTCTTCGCCGAGCTGTTCTTTATGTATTGCACTATGCTGATAGCGGTGCCTACAGGAGTGAAGGTGTTTAACTGGGTTGCGACCATGTGGCGAGGGGCGCTGACCTTCGAAACTCCGATGCTCTTTGCGATCGCGTTTATTGTACTGTTTACCATCGGTGGCTTCTCTGGGCTGATGTTGGCGATTGTTCCTGCCGACTTCCAATATCATGACACCTACTTTGTGGTTGCGCATTTCCATTATGTTCTGGTGACTGGCGCAGTGTTCTCTATCATGGCGGCGGCTTACTATTGGCTGCCCAAATGGACGGGCAACATGTATGACCACAAATTGAGTTTGTGGCACTTCTGGACTTCGGTCATTTCCGTGAATGTTCTTTTCTTCCCAATGCACTTCCTTGGTTTAGCGGGGATGCCACGTCGTATCCCTGACTACGCGATTCAGTTTGCTGATGTGAATCAGGTGGTGTCGATTGGCGGTTTTGCCTTCGGTTTATCGCAATTGATCTTCTTATGGTTGGTCATCAAATGCATTAAAGGTGGAGAGCCAGCAGAGAGTAAACCTTGGGAGAGAGCTGAAGGACTTGAGTGGACAGTCCCAAGTCCTGCACCGCATCACACCTTTACACACCCACCAAAAGTGGACTGAGGTGAGCCATGAACAAGCAATCGCGAGACGAACATACACAAACTCAAAATAACACCACAAAGCGGTCAACCAAGAAACTGACGGCCTATTTGGTATTGAGTGTGATTGGCATGTTTGGCTTTGGGTTTGCTTTGGTGCCGCTGTATGACGTGATGTGTGAAGCTTTGGGTATCAATGGCAAAACCAATACGGTGTCTGCGGTTCAGCCTCAAGGTATGCAGCCCGATTACAGTCGCACCGTGCGAGTTGAGTTCATGTCGCATATTAAGCCCGATATGCCATGGCGATTTGAGCCAGAGAAGCGCGTGCTTGAAGTTCACCCTGGTGAAGTGATTCAGACCAACTACATTGCAACCAATATGTCTGGGCTGAATCTAGTTGGGCAAGCGGTGCCGTCGGTATCTCCCGGCAACGGTGCAACATACTTCAATAAGATGGAGTGCTTTTGCTTCAATCAACAACCGTTGAACGCCAAGCAGAGTACCGAAATGGGCTTGATCTTCTATATCGAGCCTAATATTCCAGAGTCGATCCACACTCTGACTCTCTCTTATACCTTATTTAACATTACCAATGGGACGTCATCAGAGCAGGATGTAGTCGCGAAAAACTGAGCCGTCGCAAGAACCTGTATCAACAAAAGGAGTTGAGCAATGAGTTCTAAAAAGGAAATCTACTTTGTTCCGCATCAGAGTCACTGGCCTCTAGTTGGCGCTGTCGCTCTATTTCTTGTCGCGCTTGGCTCAGGGTTAACTGTGCAGAATATGGGGACTGACGCAGCGGGTGGAGTATTTGGCAAAGTTACTTTGCTACTGGGCTTTGCGGTGCTGCTTTATATGTTGGCAGGGTGGTTCAGCAATGTAATTACCGAGTCGTTAAGTGGCCTCTATTCTGAGCAGATTTCTCGCTCCTTCCGACAAGGTATGAGCTGGTTTATTTTCTCTGAAATCATGTTCTTCGGTGCCTTTTTTGGCGCACTTTTCTACGCGCGAATGATCTCGGTGCCTTGGTTAGGTGGTGCAGGGAACAATGGGATGACTCATGAGGTGTTGTGGCCGATGTTTCAATCGATGTGGCCGCTAACAACCACGCCAGATGGCGTCACGACTCAAGCTATGTCTTGGCAGGGGTTACCGCTGAAAAATACCGTCATCTTATTGCTCTCGTCCGTGACACTGCACATGGCTCATATCAGCCTTGAAAAGAACCAACGTATGGCGCTAACGGTTTGGTTGGAAATTACAATAGTGCTCGCAGGCTTTTTTCTTTTCTTCCAAGCAGAAGAATATATCCATGCCTACCAAGAGATGAACTTGACTTTACAGTCAGGCATCTACGGTAACACTTTCTTTTTACTTACTGGTTTTCATGGCTTGCATGTCTGCTTAGGGACTATCTTTTTGATCGTGTTATTAGGGCGTGTAGCCAAAGACCACTTTACGCCTAAAGACCATTTTGCCTTCCAAGCAGGTAGCTGGTATTGGCACTTTGTTGATGTGGTCTGGCTAGGTCTGTTTATCTTCGTTTACGTGTTGTGATTGCTCTAGACATTGTGTACGAGCAGTTAGTAAGGGCGTGGATTAGGCGTGATAAAGCCTGTCGCCATCGCAAGAAGCAATAGGACCACCACAACGGCAGAGAAGAAGACGCGTCGCCCGAGGAAATGACTTAGTTGTTTGCCACTGTGTTTGCCAGATGAGAACTGAAATAACGCTTTCATGAGGTTGAAGGCAATAACAAACAGAAGGGCGACAAGAAGAACTTTAAACAAGATTACGGATGTCGATGAAACCATGGTGTTAACCCCTAATGAAGCAAATCATCAAATCAATCAACGTCGAAATATCGGCGTTTGGGTGGTTGCTCTTTTAACTTTGGTTTCTGTCAGCTTATTAATCAAGTTGGGGTTATGGCAAAGAGAGCGTGGGTTTGAGAAGCAGCAGCTTGAACAACATCTAGCGATGAGAGCAACGCAACCAAGTAAGCCACTGGTTACTGTGTTAACGGATTGGGAAATTTGGGCAAATAGTATCGAAAGTAAAGCTCTCTCTATAACGGACCAGAGCAATGGCGCTGCAGGCAGTGAATACTTAAAGATGTTGAATGGTACTAAAGTAACGGTGAACTTCGCTGAGGATAACGGGTTGATGTTCTTACTGGACAATCAAACTCACCAAGGCAGTGTTGGGTACATCTTGTATCAGTTAATGCCTGTAGTTGGATTCTCTGAGCCAAAGTACATCTTAGTGGATTTAGGTTTTGTCAAAGCCAGCAAAAAGCGTAGTGAGCTTCCGGTGATTGAATTGCCTTTAATGCCTCAACAAGTTTCAGGTCGTTTATATGTGCGTTCGACTAACCCATTAAGTTCTGATTTGGCTTTAGAAGAGACCACGCCGAAGCGTATTCAAAATTTAAATATCGCAGCGATATCCGATTATACCGCTACAGATATTCTACCTGTTTTGTTTCAACCGATTCAGGATGAGACGTGGCCTTATGAATTGCTATGGCGGCCAACAGCGATGAAGTCGGAAAAACACTTTGGCTATTCAGTGCAGTGGTTTGCGATGGCAGCAGTATTGTCGGGATTGATGTTGCTATTGGGCTACCGCTTTTTCAGCAAGCGCGACAAAAGGGAGAATCACGATGAAAAGTGATGAGCAAATGGCATTTGAGAAAAGGCGCCGTAAAGGACGATGGCTACTTGTCGGGCTTGTTATTATTTTTGCTTTGCCAGCCATTATCGCGAAAACCGTTTTAGACCAGCACTGGTACAACGAAGGGGCAACCAATACTGGTTTACTTATTGAGCCAAGGGTGACGCTTAATGATTTCTCTATAGATTTTGAAGATCCAAATCAGGGGTGGCTTATTGGTTATGTTGCCCCTGAAGACTGCAACCAACTATGCGAGCAGCAGCTTCATTACATTAAACAGAGCTATTTGGCCTTGGGTAAAAATCGCGAACGTGTGACGCCAGTGATCTTTGCTATTAGCGCTGAAAGCAACAGTGCTGTTGACCATGAGGATTTCACACAAGTAATGGTTAATCAACAGCTTACCAATAGACTCGGTGAAGCCTCTATTGTTGTCATCGACCCTCTAGGGCAGCTAGTGATGGTGTACAAGAGTGTTGCTCAGTCAGAAGAGCTAGTGCCTCAATCAAAAGGCTTAATCCATGATTTGAAGAAGCTACTAAAGTTGTCTCGAGTCGGGTGAGTTTCTAAAAGAGTAGCGAGTTGTTTCACAACAGATAGGGAGATCGGTATTGATGATGAATTCAACCCCTAGATCATTGCTGTTACTAGTTAAAGTGAGCTTGATTCTTACGCTCATCGTGATTGTGTTGGGCGCATATACTCGTTTGTCTGATGCAGGACTAGGTTGCCCTGATTGGCCTGGCTGTTATGGCAAGCTCGTAGTGCCCTCGGGTGAGTCGGCTGTCGCTAATGCAAATTTTGAGTATCCAGAGCGAGCTCTAGAAGCGGATAAGGCTTGGATAGAGATGGTACATCGCTACTTCGCTGGCTCGCTTGGTCTACTTGTTTTTGCGATCGCTGCTTGGAGTGTCTCGAAACGTGTGACGCCAATAGGGTTGCCTTTACTCATCGTAGCTACCGTTATCTTTCAGGCACTGCTGGGGATGTGGACAGTAACACTGAAATTGATGCCAGTCGTCGTAATGGCGCATCTGATGGGAGGCTTCACGCTTCTGTCACTACTGAGCTTGCTGTACTGCCGTTTAAACAAGATAGGGCAGGGTTTTGCGCCATTTAAATCATTGTGGTTAAGGTTTTGGGCGAGCATCAGCCTCGTGACTGTGGTCGGGCAGATCTTGTTGGGAGGCTGGACGTCATCGAATTATGCAGCATTAGTCTGTACCCAACTACCAATATGTGAAGGTAACTGGCTCGCTTATTTAGACTTTGATAAGGCGTTTGATCTTTGGCAAAGCGGACACGACAACTACGAGTTTGGTGTGTTGGAATATCCTGCTCGCTTGACCATTCATGTTATGCATAGGTTCGGAGCCATGGCCGCGGTGTTAGTGGTATTAATTACCGCTTATCAGCTCTGGTCTCAAGCTGGGCATGGGCAAAGAAAGCTCAGTGCCATTTTAGCATTTGTACTGTTATGTCAGGTTGGACTCGGTATCAGTAACGTCTGGTTCCATTTGCCTATCTCAGTTGCCGTAATGCACAACCTAGTGGCGGCACTGTTGCTGGTCACATTGGTTGTTACCAACTTTTTGGTATGGCAGCGTCAGACAAGGGACTTTTTATTGAAGGGAAGCGCATTAGGCGGAGGTAAGCATGGCTAGTAGAACGGATACGCATAATCAATTTGTACCATCGTCTAACACTGCTGTTCGAGAAAAAGCAGCGTGGAGAGTCTACCTAACTCTGACCAAGCCTAAGGTTGTCGCATTGATGCTACTCACTGCGTTAGTTGGGATGTGTCTCGCCGTACCTAACGGCTTACCGATTCAACAAACTTTGGTCGGGATGCTCGGCATTGGGTTGATGGCTGGATCCGCTGCGGCATTTAATCACTTGATTGATAGAAGAATTGATGGGCAGATGAGCAGGACGAGTCGAAGACCATTACCTTCAGGAGAGCTAAGCAGCGCTCGCGTATTTATGTTTGCAGCATCGATTGGTGTGATTGGCTTTGTTGCTTTAGTTGTGTGGGTGAACGCGCTAACAGCATGGTTAACTTTCGCAAGCTTATTAGGTTACGCGGTGGTTTATACCATGTATCTCAAACGAGCGACGCCTCAAAACATTGTTATCGCTGGTATTGCTGGTGCTATGCCACCTTTGCTCGGTTGGACGGCTGTCACTAATGAGTTGCACTCTAATGCTTGGCTGTTGGTAATGATTATCTTTATTTGGACACCGCCTCACTTCTGGGCGTTGGCGATTCACCGTAGAGATGAGTACGCTAAGGTGAATATCCCTATGTTGCCGGTTACTCATGGCATTGAGTACACCAAGACATCAATCCTTCTCTACACGCTTTTACTTAGTGTGGTGTGTATTTTACCTGTGTTGGTTGGCATGAGCAGTTGGATATACCTTAGCGCATCTTTAGTGCTCAATGGCGGTTTTGTTTACCACGCTTGGGTTCTGAAGTATCGCAGCAATGCCACTAGCGCAATGCAGACCTTCAAATTCTCTATTTATCACCTAATGGTGTTGTTTGCTGCGTTGTTGCTTGACCATTATTTGTTGTAAGTGTCAGCAGGTATGGAGTTTACTTGCTCTGAGCACTTCTCACGCATTAATCAAACTAATAAGTCAGGTATGCATATACAGTGGGCATACCTGACATTTTTTGTTTGGGAGTATGACTCTTTTGGATGACTAAATTAGTACAAAATTGGGTTCATAACACAACCAAACCTTTGGTTTTCACTAACCTTACGTTGACATAATTTCTATAGAAAAAAGCACAATTAATAGGTCTGAATTATACAAAGGGAACCTCATGGAATTTACCGACCTAGATAGAGATGCGCTTTATCAAACTTGGATGTCACAGAAGTCACGTATGCGCCTGACTCAAATGGAATTTTCAAAGAAGCTGGGTATGAATCAACTCGCTTTCTCAAGAGTCCTAAGAGGTGAAGCCCCATTAACGATGTCTTTTGTCAGCCAGTTTTGTCGTTTGTTGCACCTCGAGCCCAAGAATGTTTTGCCATCTTTAAAAGAGGGCAGTGAAGGGCCAAAAATCGTCTATTTACAAAGTAGAATGAGTGTTGATGGTGAGATCCAAAACGCTTACATAGAAGGGAATCAAGTCGTTGTAGAATACGCACATACCGTAAAGTCAAATTAGCTTTAGAAATTGGTCGTATATTAATAACATACTTTTCGACATATTTTTTGTATATGGTATAGCATACTCACATTATTCAGTTAATGATGAGTACTAACATGACCTTTCTAAAATACTTCTTTCTGGCTGCCATCAGTGTCATCCTTATCGGATGTGCTGGTGGGCCGATCCAAAAAGCCACTAAATTTACTTCTTACGAAGATTTTACTCCTGGCCCTGATGGTGGTGTCGACTTGGTATGGGCTCGTATTGGCCTGCGTGACGCAGAGCGCCTACAGAGCAAATTAGAAAAGTATGATTCAGTTGTTATTGATCAGATCTTCGTACTCGCGGAAGAAGGTTCGATTGATTCTGACGATATTCAAGAGTTAACCGAACACATGAGTGAGCGGCTTACCGAGCGTATTTCTCAATACAAGAAAATAGTGAGAGAGCCCAATGGCCGTAGCTTGAGACTGAGTATCGCATTAAGCAACGTGGAAACGCCGAACCCTATTTTAGCTGTAACGAGTAGCGTACTGCCGTTTGGCCTTGCGATGTCGACGATTTCAAAAGTAACGACGGGTGAACATACCAACGTAGGCAGTGCGAGTATTGAGCTGTTGGTCAGTGACGCCCAAGATGGAACACCGCTGTTTGCTGCGATAGATCGCCAAGCAGGAAACAAAGACTTTTCGACCATGATTGGCTCTCTTGATGACGCGAAAGACGCGATCAACTACTGGGTTGAACGTTTAGGTGTTACCCTGACGAATAAAAATCAACTCTAAGAAAGATGAAACCATGTTAGACAAAGAGAACTTGATGAAGCTGGCACGAGTACAGATGCCATTTGGGAAGTACGCAGGACGAGTACTCATTGACCTACCTGAAGAGTATTTACTGTGGTTTGACAAGAAAGGCTTCCCTAATGGAGAGCTTGGAGATCTGTTGAAGCTCTGTCTGGCATTGAAAATTGAGGGGCTGGACAGTGTTGTTAAGCCTCTGAAAAGAATGTAAAGCGTAAAACAGCTGGCAAAATGTCAGCTGTTTTTTTATTCGAATTGCGAAAAAATGAAGACAAATCTACACTAACTGTTTGTAAAATTGACGATTTTATTGGGTGTAAATTTTTATATACAAAGTGTTTTTAATGTAAAACATAAAAAAAATTGCGTTTTTTTTAAATTAGTGATTGAAACTCTCGTTTTTCCTAGATAAGTTACAGGGAACAAGACGATAAGCGCTGATGTGAAAATTGTGCAAACAATATGCATACTCAGCTCAAGGATAGAAATAGGAAGAAGTAAGCAATGTTTCAAACAGATGATGTACGAATTAATAAAGTAAAAGAGTTATTACCCCCTGTTGCGGTACTAGAAAAGTTCCCAGCGACAGAAGTTGCTTCTTCTACAACTTTTGAAAGCCGTAAAGCGATTCACAATATTTTAGAAGACAAAGATGATCGCCTACTTGTGATCGTTGGCCCTTGTTCTATTCATGATCCAGAAGCTGCACTTGAGTATGGTAAGCGTCTGAAAGTACTGCGTGATGAACTGGGTGATCGTCTAGAAATCGTAATGCGTGTTTACTTTGAGAAGCCACGTACTACCGTAGGTTGGAAAGGTCTAATCAACGATCCGTACATGGACGACACGTTTAAGCTAAACGATGGCCTACGTATGGGACGTAAGCTGCTGTTAGACCTAACTGATATGGGTATGCCAACAGCAAGTGAGTTCCTAGATATGATCACGCCACAATATGTAGCGGATTTGATCAGCTGGGGTGCAATTGGCGCTCGTACTACTGAATCTCAGGTACACCGTGAGTTAGCATCTGGTCTGTCTTGCCCAGTTGGTTTTAAGAATGGTACAGATGGCAACATTAAGATCGCGACAGATGCAATTCGTTCTGCGAGCTCGTCTCACCACTTTTTGTCTGTAACTAAATACGGCCACTCTGCGATTGTAGAAACGGCTGGTAACCCAGACTGTCATATCATCCTACGTGGTGGTAAAGAGCCAAACTACAGTGCAGAGCACGTTGGTAAGATCAAACAAGAACTTGAAGCATCAGGCTTGCCACAAAAGGTAATGATCGATTTCAGCCACGCAAACAGCTCTAAGCAGTTTAAACGTCAACTGAACGTTTCAGAAGACGTTAGTGCACAAATTGCTGGCGGTGATGCTGCAGTTTTCGGTGTAATGATTGAGTCACACCTAGTTGAAGGTCGTCAAGATCTTGTTGATGGTAAGGTAGAGACTTATGGTCAATCGATCACTGATGCATGTATTGGTTGGGAAGACACAGAAACAGTATTACGCCAATTGGCTGATGCAGTTGAGAGTCGTCGTAACAAGTAACGTTACCTAACTCATTGAATAAAAACCTTGTTGTTTTGCAGCAAGGTTTTTTTGTTTTTAGGCGCTGATAAACATGGGGTTGTTCGCCATATAGGGGTTGTCATACCATAAATTATTGACTTACCGTATTGCTAATGGTTAAATTGAATGGTGTTCGATAACTTGAAGGGTTTTATCCATGAAAACTAAATTCATGCTTCCGAGTACTGCCTTAGTGCTACTAGCAGTGTTCAACGCTCCTACGGTAGAAGCTACGCAAGGGTTTACTGCAGAGCAACTATGTAAAGCTGGTCTTGCTTTAGCAATCGATAAGAAACCTCGTGGTATTAAAGCGACTTCAAGTGCAAGTAATCAACGTATTCTACTTAGCCTGAAAGACGGTAAGAATGATTGGGATTACCGCTGTAAGGTTAACCGTGGCAACAAAACAGTAAAATTGGAAGCGCGTGAACTTAAGCGAAATGATAAGTTTCTTGGTCAAGCGATACGTTATGACGTCGCCGATGCAAAGCGTTCTGTGACAGTGACGATGAAGAAACGTAAAGGTAGTGGTTTGATCAACGAAACGTTTACTAACATTCAATTGAAATAGTTTTACAGTGAATGAGTAGAGGAGCCTGTAAGTCATAGGTTAGTAAGCTGTGAAGAGCCCCAGAGAAGTAAAGAGCCATACATTAGGTATGGCTCTCTTTGTTTTTAAAGGCTGCTTTCTGGTGTGATTGGTGTTGCGTGCTCTGAGGTAGGGGCGACACCTTGTTGCAAATGAAGGGTTTGTGTTGGGAACGCGACATCAGCTTGATGGGCGTGCACAATCTCTAGCACTTTAAGCAACACATCCTGCTTTACCTCGTGAAAACGAATCCAGTTGACCGTTTTTGTGAAGGTGTAAATAAAGAAGTTAAGGGATGAAGGACCAAACTTATCAAAGTTCACGATCAGTGTTTGCTTGGCATCAATATCCGGATGGTTTTCTAGCATCGTTTTTACTTCATCCACAATCGCTTGCATCTTGTCAGCATCTTCGTAACGAAGGCCGATGGTCTCATTGATACGGCGATTAAGCATACGTGATGGGTTCTCTACTACGATATTACTGAACACAGAGTTCGGTACGTAAATCGGTCTCTTGTCGAACGTTCTGATGATAGTCATGCGCCAGCCGATACGTTCTACTGTACCTTCAATTTGACGATCTGGAGAGCGAATCCAGTCTCCAACTTTGAATGGGCGATCGAAGTAGATCATCATGCCGCCAAAGAAGTTAGATAGCAGGTCTTTCGCTGCCAAACCGACGATTAAGCCACCCACACCACCAAAAGTTAGAAGACCAGACAGACTTAAACCAAAGGTCTGCATGATGGTGAGTGCTCCCATCACCATAAAGAACAGACGGAATACTTTGGCTATGGCCTGAACCGTTGTCTCATCACGTTTCTTCTGCGCTAGGATGTACTCTTCACTGTTGGTGATCATTCTGAGCGTGAACCACACGAAGGTACAGATAATCAAGATGTGCTTGAGGGTTCGAAGCCAATTGATTTCGCCCCCAAATTCCCCTTGCAAAATTAATCCCAGAGAGACAGTGCCTGGCCAACACCAAAGTACGGTACTGACTGGCGTTTTTAGCGCATCGAGCAGTAAATCATCCCAATGGAATGCGGTTTTCTTGGCTAATATTTCCAAGCGGCTGTGAAGGATTCGCCACGCAACCCATGCGAAGAAACTAGCAATAGTGATGAATAAAACACTGCTACTCCATTCATGATGGTTTGCATTTACGTAAGTCTGAACTTGTTGAATTAATTCGTTCATGTTTTGAATTCACTCAGTGATAACGCGGATGTCATAGCAAGTGTTGTCCCCAAAAGAAAGAGAATAGCTGCGTCTAGGCAGCTTTATGCAATTGTGTGCTATGACAGAAAAATAAGTGGCCCGAAATTAGCAGAAATCCAATTTGTTCTCTACCTTTAAAATCAAGAGATTAGGAAATTTTATCAGCGTAATGATGAATAATCTTATTCACTCAACGCTGCTGTTCAAGACTTGCTGTTTAGCCTCAACCAATGAGGATAGAGGAAATTATGACAGATAAACAGTTTGCCGTGATTGGGTTAGGCCGTTTTGGGCTCGCGGTATGCAAAGAGCTTCAAGATTCAGGGGCGCAGGTGCTAGCGGTAGATATTAACGAAGAGCGAGTTAAAGAAGCGGCTGGCTTTGTATCGCAAGGTATTGTTGCAAACTGTACCAGCGAACAAACCGTGAAGGAATTGCGATTAGATGAGTACGATATGATCATGGTTTCAATCGGCTCTGACGTGAACGCCAGTATTCTGACCACACTTGTTGTGAAAGAGGCGGGTGCCAAAACGGTATGGGTGAAGGCGAATGATAAGTTTCACGCTAAGATTCTGACCAAGATTGGCGCAGACCATGTCATTCTTCCCGAGCGAGATATGGGTATCCGAGTCGCAAGAAAGATGCTCGATAGACGCGTGTTAGAGTTTATTGATTTGGGTAGTGAACTCGCTCTGACTGAAATTGTAATAGGACATAATTTACTTGGGCGACCGCTCTCTGATCTTAAATTGTGTCAACAAAGTGATGTGCATGTGCTGGGTTTTAAACGTGGCCCTAACTTGGTCAAAGCACCTGAATTAGATATTAGTTTGGAGATTGGGGACGTGGTCATCATTGCAGGTCCTAAAGAGTTATTGGCTAATCGACTTAAATCATTGTCATAAGGCGGTCTATGCATTCAGTTCAAAGAAGAGGGCTGTTCTACACCTTAAAGCCAGACAATAAGCCGAAGAAAGGGTCTGAGCCAAAGATCATCCTCACCAGTTTTCTTGGGGTTCTTATTCCGTCGGCAATTCTTCTTACTTTGCCCGTCTTTTCGGTTACGGGCCTTTCGTTCACTGACGCCCTATTTACTGCGACTTCAGCGATAAGTGTAACTGGTTTAGGTGTCGTAGATACTGGGACCCATTTTACTCTGGCGGGTAAAGTGCTATTGATGTTCCTAATGCAGGTTGGTGGACTCGGCCAAATGACCTTGTCTGCGGTGCTCCTATATATGTTTGGGGTGAGGCTTAGTTTGAAGCAGCAAGCGCTCGCTAAAGAGGCATTAGGACAAGATAAACGCGTCAACTTGAGAAGCTTGGTCAAAAAGATCATCGCGTTTGCGCTTATCGCAGAACTCATTGGTTTTATTCTGCTTTGTTTTCGTTGGATACCGGAATATGGATGGGAAACCGGGAGCTTTTATGCTCTTTTTCACGCCATTTCGGCTTTTAACAACGCAGGCTTTGCGCTCTTTTCAGATAGCATGATGACGTTTGTTGATGATCCTCTAGTGATCTTCACTCTAGCAGGGTTGTTCATCTTTGGAGGTTTAGGGTTCACTGTCGTCGGCGATTTAGCTTCAAATTGGCGCCGTGGCTTCAATCACCTGCATCTACACACCAAAATCATGTTAACAGCGACTCCGACACTGCTTTTAGTTGGAACCGTATTGTTCTGGTTGTTAGAGCGAAACAATAGTGAAACGATGCAAGGTCTCACAACGAACGGTCAGTGGCTGGCAGCATTCTTTCAATCAGCCAGTGCTCGTACCGCAGGGTTTAATAGTGTCGACCTTACTCACTATACTCAGCCCGCTCTGCTCGTCATGATTGTCTTAATGTTAATCGGTGCCGGCTCAACTTCTACGGGGGGAGGGATCAAGGTATCAACGTTTGCAGTAGCTTTTGTGGCTACGTGGAGCTTCTTGCGCCAGAAAAAGCACGTCGTGATGTTTAAGCGTACCGTTTCATGGCAAGCAGTTACCAAATCCTTAGCCATCATCGTGGTCAGTGGGGCTATGTTAACGACAGCGATGTTTTTATTGATGTTAACGGAGAAAGCGGCATTTGATCGTGTCATGTTTGAAGTGATATCAGCCTTTGCAACCGTTGGTCTGACTGCAGGGCTAACTGCAAACTTATCAGAGCCGGGCAAATACATTATGGTGGTCGTTATGGTTATTGGCCGAATAGGGCCGTTAACTTTGGCTTATATGTTAGCAAGACCAGAGCCCTCGCTGGTGAAGTATCCAGAAGATACTGTGCTAACGGGATAATTCTTCATTGGATTGAATTGAAAAAGCCAGCGTCAATGCTGGCTTTTGTCTTCTAATTCTCGAATGGCGATTAACCTTCAAACATCTCTAGATAATCTCCGTATCCCTCTTCAGCTAGCTTCTCGACTGGAATGAATCGCATAGCCGCTGAGTTCATGCAGTAACGCAGTCCTGTCGGCTTTGGTCCATCTTTAAACACGTGACCAAGGTGTGAATCACCAAAGCGGCTGCGTACTTCGGTACGTGGATAAATCAGCTTGTAATCGGTTGTCGTTACAATGTAGTTGTCATTGATTGGCTGAGTGAAACTTGGCCAACCCGTACCCGACTTGTACTTGTCTTTTGATGAGAAAAGCGGTTCGCCGGTTACGATATCAACATAGATGCCTTCTTCCTTGTTATCCCAGTACTCATTATCGAAAGGACGTTCTGTCGCATCTTTTTGAGTCACGTTGTACTGAAGTGATGTCAGTTTCTGTTTGATCTCAGATTGCGAAGGCTTAGTGTAAACTTTCACGTTTGCAGCTTGGTTTTCGCCATCTAATAGCTGGCGAATCGTTTGTGGGTTTTCTTGGCGATCATCACCAAAGATTTTATCTAGGTACTGATCTCGGCCCGAAGCATAACGGTAGTAGTTGTAACGAACCTTGCTCTTCTTGTAGTAATCTTGATGGTAATCTTCTGCTGGCCAGAATTTTTTAAACTCAATCAGCTCAGTTTTTAAAGGAGCACCAAATAGGTTTGCCTCTTCGATTTCATTCATGAAGTTTTGAGCAATCTCTTTTTGCTCAGCGTTATGATAGAAAACCGCTGGACGATATTGAGGGCCACGGTCTACAAACGAACCTTTGTCGTCGGTTGGGTCAATATGACGAAAGAACTGGTCAAGCACTTGCTCGTAATTAACCACGCTAGGATCATAAACAACCTTAATTACTTCGATGTGTTCTGTTTTTCCTGACGCTACCTGTTTGTATGTTGGGTTTTCTAGCTTTCCTCCTGAGTAACCCGAAACAACATCGATCACACCATCGAGTTTTTCAAGATCGGATTCGGTACACCAGAAGCACCCCCCAGCTAAAGTTGCCACTTCGGTTTTACCTGAGTGTGCCGCTTTATCCATTGTATTGGCTGTGCCTGTTTGGCTAACAAGTAACGAAATCAGTGGCAATGCGACCACGAGTGAAACCAATATTTTAGATAATTTCTTCATAGATACCTCATCTTGACGTTTACTCATTCGATGCTGAATGTACGAATAGAGACAGGACTTTGATGGAAAAAATTGCACTATTCACTAAAAAATTATTTTGAAATTAAATTGTGCGTGTTTAAACGGGACGACTTGCTCTCCGATACGACCAGTAGTAGGGTGACGTTTATGTCGTTGTATAACCATAATGAGTGCGCGTCACTCGACTAAGGAAAAACATGAAAGCAGAAGTTAAATGGGTAGAAGGCTTTAAGTTTCTTGGCCAATCTCAATCAGGTCACTCTATCGTAATGGACGGTAGCGGCGGTGCAACGGCGCCTAGCCCTATGGAGATGGTATTGATGGCTGCTGGTGGTTGTAGTTCTGTTGACGTGGTTGATGGCTTAAAAGAAGCAGGACAGGCGATTACAGGTTGTAATGCAAAGCTCTCGACAGAACGTCGTGAAACCGCGCCAAAGATTTTCACTGCAATCAATATTCACTTCGAAGTGTCAGGTGATAACTTAGATGAAGAGCTGGTTGCGAAAGTATGCGCTGATTCATTAGAAAAATACTGCTCAGTTTGTTTGATGTTGGGCGCAGGCGTTGAGATGACCCATAGCTGGGAAATCGTCTAACAAGAAGAAAGGCCATGCATATAAGGTACATGGCCTTTCGTTTTACGAATAATTACGCTAGATCGCTTAAGCGGTGTAGCTAATAATTATTGGGTTGTCTCTTCAACCATGATTTTTTCAACTTGAACTTCTTCAGTGTATTCAAAGCCTGGAATAGTCGCCTCTACGCGTCGGTTCATCGCACGACCTTCAGCTGTATCGTTTGATGCTACAGGATTTTCTTCACCTTCACCTGTTGCTGTGATACGGCTAGCATCAATGCCTTGCTCTTCGATATATGCAGCAACAGATGCAGCACGTTTCTTCGATACCATCATGTTGTATTCCGCTGCGCCTGTCGAATCAGTATGACCAACTACTTCTACACTAGATTCTGGGTGAGCCTGAAGTACAGCAATCAGAGGACCAAGGGCCGCCTTACCATCAGCTGAAAGTTCAGTACTGTTGGTTGCGAACATCTCTTGCGAGAAGCTTTCGGTTTGCTCTTTCGTCACAACAACCGTTGTTTTCTCTTCTACGACCACTTCTTGTACTTCTGTGATTGGCTCAGAAGGTGCTTGTGTTACTACAGCTGTAGTGGCTGCTGCCGCTGCCGCAGAAGCTGTTGTTGCGCCAGTGCCAAAGTTATAGCTAACACCAACAGAGAACAGGTTTGCGTTCAGGTCTTGGATGTATTTGTCATCGAAGTCATCGAAGTACTGGTATTCAACCCTTACAGCCCATGTATCTGAGAATTGTTTCTCTACACCAGCTCCTACAGATAAAATGAAAGAGTCTTCACCACCGTGAGAGATGTACGCTGGACCGCCTTTCACAAAGAAGTCAAACTCTTGCTCTACTGGGAAACGGTACATAGGAGTTAGAGAGATAGCGATTAGAGGGTCACTGAATTGTGCAGCTGTACCACCACTAGCGAAACTTGTTTTGTAGTCACCAAGGAAGTCTGAACTTAGTTCAACACCAATACGGTCTGTGAAGTTGTAACCAGAGTAGATACCAGCCCCCACTGCATCATCATCGCACTCAAGGCCATCAACACAAGCGCTGTCTAGCCAACCAAGACCAACTTTAGCACCGACGTAAGTTGTCGCTGCGATAGATGGCGCAGCTGCAAGACCAGAGGTTGCGATAAGTGCACACATAATTTTTGACAGTCTTTTCATAATCTTATCCTTGTGATTAATTTTTATTCTACCTGGATCTGCCATTAAATGGTCATCGACTGTTTGTAACACACTGCTTGCAGACGATAACTGGAGGCGCTGACCCAGTTGGAATCTATCTATATGAGCGGTAAATCTATTGTTAATCCTATTGCACATGAGAGTCAACAAAATTGTTAAAAATTATGCATTTAACTAATTTGTAGTTGTTTAGTTATCAATAATGATTGGTTATATATAAAGCTATAGCTCAAGGTTTTGATTTTACAAATTTTATTCTATAAAAGAGTTAAAAAGCTTGCGCCACTTCATGCTTATAAAACGAACAAACCCGAAGCCAAAAAATTGACATCGGGAATGAATCAGTGAGTATCGGATTATGACTTTTCAGAGGCTGGGCTAAGGACGTTCGCCACGTAAGATACGAGCTTCGATCTGTTCGATAACGTTCGGTAGATCAGCAATAGTATCAATAAGATAGTGTGGTTTAGACTTGCCGAGCTTTTGCTTTGCTTTGTTACGAGCCGCCACAAGCGTTGCTTCATCCGCTTGTTGGTACTCCTCGAAGGTTAGGCCTGCTTCATTTCCCGATAAAAGAAGACCAACTGTCCACATGCCTGCATTGTGGCCTTCATCGATTCCCGGAGCAGCATCATCAACCTTAATACATGAAGCGACATTGGTAACACCAAGGTCGATGACGTTCTTCAATGCCATGAATGGTGCAGGGCGCCCACCTTGTGGAAGATCATCTGTAGCAACCACGCAATCTGGATGATATCCGTAGTCCGCAGCGACTGGAACGAGCACATCCATTACTTGGCGCGGGTAACCTGAACATGAGCCAATCTTTACGCCTTGCGATTTCAAGTTATTCACCACTTCGATGGCATTTAAGATAGGCGCGGCGTGGTCAGCTACTTTCGCTTTTTGTAATGGCATGAATGCCGCGTATATCGCATCGATATCTTCAGAGTTCATGTCTCTACCGAACTGTTCATTCCAACGAGTCTCTACAGAAGGTAATTGACCCACAGCTTGAATGTGGTCCCATTTACCGAGCCCCATAGGTTCGCGAGCTTCTTCAAGAGAAATATGAAAATCAAATCCTTGTTTGAACGCTTCTACAAAAATGCTGGTTGGAGCGAACGAACCGAAGTCTACGATGGTGCCCGCCCAGTCAAAAATTACCGCTTGGATTGTGGATGATTTCGCCATGATTGTTTGTCCTTTATAAACCTTGAGATCAACGTCAAGGCTGTCACTAATTTGTTGGTGGTGATTAATGTTTAATGAGGTTAAATCTGGTATCCAAAGTCTCGACATACTTTATCGATAGCTGCTTCAAAGATATCTAGAGCTGCATTGAGATCGCTGCGTTCGATGATCAATGGAGGGCTAAGTTGTGCGACATTGCCTTGTGACACTTTAAAGCTCAGACCTTGGTTTAAACATTCGTAAAGCAGCGCTTCAGCTTCGTCGTATGCACGAGTCTTGGTGAGAGGGTCTGTTACCAGTTCGACTCCCCATAAAAGGCCAATTCCGCGCACATCGCCGATAACGGAGTAACGTGCTTTCATATCGAGCAGACGTTGTTTCACAAATTCACTGTCGTCTTTCACTTTTTGCAAAAGGTTGTGCTGCTCGATGACCTGCATGGTTGCCAGTGCTGCAGCGCAACCGATCGGGCTTTTCTCGTGGGTGTAATGACCGAGTGAGATTTGTGCTGCCGTGTTGTATTTGTTTTTGGTTACCATTGCTGCGATTGGAACCAAACCACCGCCAAAGCCTTTTCCAATACAGAGAATATCTGGCTCAATGTCATAAGCTTGATGAGTAAACCATTCACCACTGCGTCCCATACCATTGGGAATATCATCAATGATCAGCAGCACGTTGTGCTTATCGCAGATCTCTCGGATTCGTTTCCAATAGGCTTTGCTTGGCACTTGGACATCAGTATTTCGAACCGCTTCTGCAATGAATGCGCCAATGCTTCCCTCTTTCTCAATCACATACTCAAGGTAGTCGGCGTAATGAACATCTGAGTTTGGGTCGCCATCGCGCATTGGGAAAGCACCTCGGTACGACACCGCTGGTGGAATACGCTCTACTCCAGCCATCAATGGTCCCATGCCTTCACGAAAACATGCTTCACCACCGACAGAGATAGCGTCAAGAGAGGCTCCATGGAAAGAGTCCCAAAGCGAAACGACTTTAAAGTTGTTGGTTACGTGCCTTGCTAGCTTCAATGCCATTCCAATCACGGAGGTGCCACCGGGTGCGAACAACACACGGTTGAGTTCGCCACCACAGATTTGCGTTAGCTTTTCCGCGCACTCGATGGCCGTCTCGTTAGTAAAGCGTCGCGGAGAAAACGGCAGCGAAGCCATTTGTTCGGTTACTTTCCTGATGACTTCTGGATGCCCGTATCCCAGTTGATGGACATTATTCCCATGGAAGTCCATGTATTTTTTACCCGCTGCATCCTCAATGTAGATGCCTTCAGCGTGTTGCAGGGTATCTAAGCACGGCGTTGACATAGCTTGGTGAAGAAACACATCTGAATCTCTCTTCAAAATCGCTTGAGTGGCTCTATCTTCTAGAGAAGCGTTCCACTCCTGTCGTGCTGGTGTTGTGTTTACATCTCCTTCACTACGAAAGTGAGTGTGAGAGAGGTTCTCTTTTGATTCACACTGCATCATGCGTTCACTTCCCAGTACTTTGCCTTGCTGATAGCACCGATTAGACGCTCAATGTCAGCAGGGTAAACCTCACCAATATTGCCAATACGGAAACAGTCAGCATTGGATACTTTACCCGGATAGATAACGAAGCCTTGCTCTTTAAGGCGCTCATAAAACTCTTTGAATTGGTAGTCGCTATGAGCAGGAGAATAGAAAGAGGTGATAATAGGAGAGTGAAGATCGTCGCTCAGTAACGGTTCGAAACCCAGAGAACGCATCCCAGCCACTAGTGTTTTCTGATTGGTTGAATAACGTTGGAATCGTGCGGCAACTCCACCTTCTTGCTCAAGCTCGATGAGTGCTTGATAAAACGCGCGCACGGTATGCGTTGGTGAAGTAAAGCGCCATTTACCATGGTTCGCTTCCATGCAGTGCCATTGGTCGTAAAGGTCTAAACTCAGTGAGTGAGCTTGCCCATTACATTTCTCAAGTTCACCTTGTTTGGCAATAACAAAACCAAACCCTGGTACACCTTGAATACATTTATTCGCTGAGCTGATCATAAAGTCGATACCTAGGTCAGCGATATCCATTGGGATACCACCAAAGCTTGACATGGCGTCGAGAATTACGATTTTACCTTGTTGCTTAGCTAGTTGAGTAATCTCTTTAATAGGATTCAACATGCCTGTTGTGGTTTCACAATGAACAATTGCAACATGGGTAATGCTTGGATCCATGGCCAGTGCCGTTTCCATTTCGTTCAAGTCAGGTTGTGATGTTTCGCCTGGTGAAACGACATGGCATGGAATATTTAAATACTGCGCAATTTGTGCGATGCGAGCGCCATAAGCACCGTTATCGACCACCAGTAATTTGCCTCCTGTGCCGATTACACTGCCAATCGTCGCTTCAACAGAAGCAGTGCCACTGCCTTGCATTAATACACTTGTATAGCCTGTTTGTTGCGTTGCAAGCTGAACCAGCTTATGGCGGATGACCTGTACGATGTCTTTGTTGTATTCATCGTCCCATGTACACCAGTCTTTTAGCATCGCTTGGCGAACTGATTCAGAAGTGGAAAGAGGGCCAGGGGTTAAGAGCAAGTATTCATTTTTCATCTTGATTTCCATTTGGACTATACCAATATTTGTGGTTACTCTATCAATCGAATCTGATGGAGGTAAAGAGTAAAATCACTAGATTCACAAAAGCTTCATATTCAAAATTCTTGGTAGGCATCTCGTCAGTAGAGATCTTCAAAATGCCATTTTTTGTTCATTTAATCGTCATAAAACTCGAATAGGTTAATATTCGTCATCTGGTACATACCAATAAGGTGTGTGCTCATTAATGGAAATGAAAGAATGTATGTCGACTTGGCTGCATCCACTCTTGCTAGACAGTTCAACTGGAGAACATGATGAAAAACCGTTTTATGAAAGGATCACTTGCTGCACTTGTGTCACTACTGGCTACCAACGCATTTGCGGCCGAGGAAGTGACGGTTTATACAGCGTTTGAAACAGATATTTTGGCGAAGTACAAGAATGCATTTGAGAGCGAAAACCCAGACATTCGCATTAAATGGGTACGTGACTCAACGGGCATTATGACGGCTAAGCTATTGGCTGAAAAAAACAACCCAAGAGCCGAAGTTGTTTGGGGGCTTGCGGGCTCATCAATGGCTCTGTTGAAAGAAGAGGGCATTCTTCAACCATATACGCCTCAAGGTGTTGATGCACTTCGCTCAAATCTGAATGATCCACAATCTTCTCAAGCTTGGTATGGTAATGACGCATTTTTCAATGCAGTTTGTTTTAACGAAGCCGTAGCAAAACAGTTGAACTTGCCTGCACCTCAATCTTGGGAAGATCTCACTAAGCCTATCTATAAAGGCCACATTGCAATGCCAAACCCGGCATCTTCCGGTACTGGTTACATGCAAGTTTCAGCATGGCTGCAGAACATGGGCGAAGACCAAGCATGGAATTACATGCAAAAGTTAGATAAAAACATTGCACACTACACACACTCTGGTTCTAAACCTTGTGTACAAGCTGGTATGGGTGAAGTTGCTATCGGTATTTCTATGGCAAGCCGTGGTGCTAAGTTGAAAACGCAAGGTGCCCCATTGGCAGTAATTACTCCAGCAGGTATCGGCTGGGAGTCTGAAGCAGTTGGTCTTGTTAAGTCATCAGAAGCAGCAAAACGTGTTGTTGATTGGTCGATTTCTAAAGCAGCAAATGAGCTTTACATTGAGATGTACCCAGTCGTTGGTCATAAAGACGTAACAGCAACAGTGAAAAACTTCCCAAATGTTGAAAAAAACATGGCGAAGATGGACTTTGCTCGTATGGGTAGTGAGCGTGCAGACGTATTGAAAACTTGGTCTGATAAGTTTGACGCGAAGTCTGAACCTAAATCTTAATCTTACCCCTCTAAATCAAAGGAAGGCTTAGGTCTTCCTTTTTTGATCAATTAGAGCTGCCCTTTAATGCTCGCTCTCTAATAATTCTCAATATTAATCACACCGTGCATTTTGGTGTCGATTTCGCTAGGTAACTCTTTTATGTCAAAACATTACTCATATTGGTTCAAACAAGCCTTGCAACAGGAGTTTGGTCAGGACAGCCCGCCAAGTGATGCTGGTCAACCACTGACACAAGATATCGAAACAGACATCGCTATTGTTGGTGGTGGTTACACAGGATTATGGACCGCTATTTTAATTAAACAGCAACAGCCAGAAGCGCGAGTTGTGGTTATTGAAAAAGGTTTGTGCGGCAGTGGAGCATCGGGTGCTAATGGTGGGTGTATGCTCACTTGGTCCACTAAGTTTCCAACTTTAAAACGCCTTTACGGAGAGCAACAAGCAAAATGGCTGGTGGAGCAGTCTGAAAAGGTCATTTTTGAAATAGAAGCGTTTTGCAAAGAGCATGATATTGACGCTCACCTTTATCGCAGTGGTACCTATTATACGGCGACGAACCAAGCCCAGAGAGGTGGCATGGCCCCTGTGGTCAGTGAACTGAAAAAGCAGGGAATCAACAGCTGGCAGGAGTGTGGTGATAATCTCAGTCGTCAGGCGGGATCAGAGCGTCACATCGAAGGTTACTATTCCGAAGCGGCCGGTAGTGTTCAACCGGCATTGTTAGCAAGAGGTCTTCGCCAAGTTGCAATTAAGTTAGGTGTGGAAGTTTACGAAAATACCCCGATGCTAGAGTTGAATTACGGTGAGCCAGCCAAGGTCGTAACACCCGCAGCAACCGTTACGGCCGATAAAGTGGTGCTAGCGCTGAATGCATGGATGCTTGACCACTTTAAAGCTTTCAAAAGAAGTATCGTGGTTGTCTCTTCGGATATGGTGATTACTGACCCGATTCCAGAAAAACTCGGGGAGTATGGCCCAGAGCAAGGCGCAGCTGTGGTTGATTCGAGGATCTTTGTTCATTATTACCGAGATACACGAGATGGCCGACTGATGCTTGGCAAGGGAGGCAATAAGTTCTCGTTTTCCAATCAAGTCGATAATATGTTTAACCAGCAGACGCAGTACCTTTCACTGCTTAAAAACTCATTTCAAACCTTGTTTCCAAAGCTAGAACAGCAAGACTTTGCTTACAGTTGGTCTGGCGGTTCTGATCGTTCCGTTACCGGGCTACCTTTCTTCGGTAACATTGAGAATCAATCGAACATCTTTTATGGTCTCGGCTACTCAGGCAACGGCGTTGCACAAACCCGAATGGGTGGAAAAATCCTCTCATCGATGGCTTTGGGGTTAGACAACGAATGGACAAGAAGTGGCATGACAAAAGGCCCACTAGGTCACTTTCCACCAGAACCTTTTCGCTGGCTGGGAGCGATGATGGTGCGCGATGCGGTGCGTCGAAAAGAAAACGCAGAAGATGTAGGTCAAAAGCCGATGTGGTTAGATAAGCAACTTGCCAAGTTGGCTGGTGCAGCAGGCAAAGCAGACAAAATTACTGGGTAGTTTGGGGTATTGCTTGGTGAATAAATAGAAGGCAACTAAGTCACCTCTTAGTTGCCTTTTTGCTTATCTAAAGCTTGTTTTTTCGCGGTAAACAGGGATCGCTTCGTTCAAATAGCTTTGGAGCTTATCTAGAATTGGTAAGCTGCACTTAGTTTAATTTCTCGACCAGGTGAAGCGATTCCATTTGATAGATACGCTTCATAGTAACGATCTGTCAAGTTAGTCACAATTGCACCAAACGAAAGCCCTTTAACTTGCTGAACTTCCCATGTCGCATAGATGTCTTGCAGAGTATATTGGTCACTAGGTTTGTTGCTGTAGGTTTTGTCTTCACCTGTTTTGGTTTGAGCGTCGTACCAGCGAAGTTTCCAACCCGTTGTTAAGCCCTCACTCCATTCATAACCCAAACCAAGGTTAATGTTGAGTGGTGGTGTATTAGGGAAATCTTCATCACTGCCTGTTGAATCGGCGAGGCTGCCTTTATATTTCCCGCGAACGTAAGCAACAGAAAAGTCGCTAAAGAAATCAGCAATACGATATTGGCTGATGAGTTCGAAACCGTGATTCTTGTAGCCATCTAGGTTGGTGTTCCAACTTTGGTTCTCATCCGTTTCTTTGTCTAAATTCGCACCTACTCGGTTGTGTACGTGGTCACTCACATCATTGAAGAAAACTGTGAATTCAGTGCCAATAGAATCGCTATCGCTAAATAACCCATCAGTAATGTTGATTACACTTGCTTGGTAGGTATGGATTCGTGACACCTCAAGGTCGCGAGCGGTTGCCGTCGCGGTTGCCCGTGCATACTGAACAGAATATAAATTATCGATGGTTGGTGCTTTCAATGCATATGCGTATGAGAAATTTAAGCGTGTACTATCGGTCGCTTCGTAATCAAGGTCGATGCGAGGGCTGAAACCTTCATGTGTTGTTTCGCTATAGTCATGACCTGCAGCTGGATCGTTATAGTCTGGTGCAGCATTTCCTTTGCCTTCACTGACTACATACTCATACCTTATAGACGGAGTGACCGTGAAGCTAGGTGTTGCTTGGAAGTGGTCAGCAATATAGACCGCATAGGTTTTTTGCTTACCTGAAGGCTCATAATATGGCGTGTACCAGCCGTAATTTTTCTCTGCTTTGCTATCGTATGACGCATTGAAAACCAGTGAATCACGTTCTGTTCTTTGATATTGAAGACCCGTGACTAAGGTGTGGTTACCAAGAATCGCGGTGTTATAGATATCGACAAAATCGCGTTTGTAGCTGAGCCAAGACTCGTGTCCATAGCTACCTACTGACACCCACATTTTTTCAAAGGCAATATCTGGGCGTACCCAGTGACGATCATTCTCAGATCGCGCAGCCTTAATGTTGAAATCAATGTACGGGCTGGACGGTGAGTAATGATATGAAGCTGTCGTCGTGTTGTCGGTGTATTCGTTGTATACCGTATATGCGTATTTTGCAGCTTCTAGTGAACCATATTTTTTGATTGTCCATTCGGTAATATTTGGCATTTCGCCGCGTCGGTTAGCCCATGGTTTACGACCTTCATCTTTATAGCGAGTGTGGCTCACTTCAAATTGGTGATGGTCGTTTTCATAACCTATTTTAAACAGCATGTTTTCTTGTTCGTACCCAGAATAATCTAGGCCATTATCTGAACCACCGACGTGGATATCATCAGAGTCTGTCACCGAGCCATTGGCGATATAGTAAAATCCGGTATCGCTTTTGCCGTAGACGCTCAGGTTGTACGCCATAGAGTCGCCGTTGGTGTTGTATCTCTGATTTGCACGAAAGCCGAAGTTTTCTCCTGGTGTTAACAAGTCATCAACTGTCTTGGTTTTGATGTGAATAGTGCCACCAAACTTACCGTTGAGCGCTCTATAGTCATGTGCACCTTTGATAACTTCCGCTTCACCAATCAAAAATGGGTCGAAGAAAAATGTACCGTAACGGTATTGTTGAAAACCGATCGGTGCGCCATCAACGAATACGGCTATGTCGCTGGGGTCAGAGAAACCACGGATATTGATACGCTCACCACCGGAACGAGCGCCACCGTCAAGGTGTGCACCAGGTACTGAATCGATAAGAGACGCAAAGTTGGAATATTGTTGCTCTTCCACTTCTTGCCAGTCGATAGTGGTTTGACCCGGTTCCGATACGGTAATTGGTTTGGCGTATTGAACACCAATGACTTCAACAGACTCATCCGTGGCTTCAGACGAAACTGCGTTAAATGATTGAAAGACAGCAATTGAGAGCAGGCTTAACTTAAAAATGGGGTTCGAGTAAATACTCATAACAATGACTTATAGTAGTTATTTGGAGGGAGGATTATATGAATATTTATAAATTACACAAACATTAATGATATTTATTATCATTAATGTTTGGTTTGTATTGCTGTTATGTTGTAACAATTTGGACATATCAGCTGGTTTTTTGGTTGCTTTCTAGGTAATCCATCTGAATCCATCTGAATTTATCTAAGGCGCTGAACCAGTATGTACATGGTAGAGGAGTCATCTTGGTACTCATATTCGATAAATGATCTTCTCAGACTTCTAGCACTTATCGAGGACGAAACCGAACCGTTATACAAACGCAATATAACTGTCATTTAGCTTCTATAAATTTGTCACTCAACTGAAATATTCAAGGTTTAGATTTGGTATATACCATTTAAAGAGTGCTGCAGAAAATGAGCAATTCAACCTATCTGAATATAGAAAACGTTGTAAAACAGTTTGGTCAATTTACAGCGTTAAAAAACATCTCTCTGTCGATCGAGAAAGGAGAGTTTGTCTGTTTCTTGGGGCCGTCTGGCTGCGGAAAAACGACCCTTTTACGTGCAATTGCAGGTTTAGACCTTCCCACCTCTGGACGTATTGAACAGAACCAAGTTGATACAACCTTTCTTCCACCTGAGAAACGTGATTTCGGCATTGTATTCCAGTCTTACGCGCTTTTTCCTAATCTGACTGTAGAAGAGAACATTGCGATTGGCCTAAAAAACCAAGGTATGTCGAACAAAGAGGCGCTGGAATCGGTTGAAAGCTGGCTAGAGACGATTGGTCTGTCTGGATCTGGGCAGAAATACCCAAACCAATTATCAGGTGGCCAGCAGCAGCGAGTTGCGCTTGCTCGTGCGTTAGCACTTTCTCCAGGTCTTCTACTGCTTGATGAACCGCTTTCTGCGTTGGATGCCAAAGTAAGAACGCATCTTCGAGACGAGATTTGCCAGTTACAAAGAAAACTCGGTATTACTACTATCATGGTGACGCACGATCAAGACGAAGCGTTAACTATGGCTGACCGCATTGTCGTGATGAATCACGGTGTTATTGAGCAAGTTGGGGCGCCACAAGAGATCTACCAAAAGCCCGCGACTCGATTTGTCGCTGAGTTTGTTGGATGTATGAACTTCATTGAAACATCAGTGATTGCGGATTCTAAGATGCGCATTGCTGAATCCATTCTAACCTTGCCAAAGTTAGATAACCTGGATACGAACGTCGGCGACCGATTTGATATTGCGATACGACCTGAGCAGCTTCAGTTCGTAGAACGTTTTAGTGAATCTCTTCCTGTTCGTATTGTGTCGAGCGAGTTTCTAGGCGCATTCTATCGTGTTGAGTGTGAACTACAGCATGACCCAAGAGCAAAGCAGATTGTGGTTGATGTGCCAGTTAAAACATTTAATGAAATGAAGCTGCGCCGTGGAGACATTCGTTATGTGGCGCTCGATCAGGATGGGCTGCGTGCGTACCCAAGCAATGAGCGTCTTGTATCTAAAGATGAGGCGGCGTAATTGTCATGGAATCGACACAAATGATGCAATCTAAGCGACGAATTCAGCAGCGCATAACACCATTTCTCGCTCGAGTGAGTAAAGACAATGTCATCCTGTTCAGCTTGTTGGCGTTCTTATCTGTGGTGATGGTACTGTTCATCTTGATGCCATTGTGGGCGATGCTTAAGAAGAGTGTTCAGAATGGCGAAGGGGAGTTTGTTGGCCTACAAAATTTCGCGACTTATTTCTCTTCAGCAAGCTTGTGGCAGTCGGTGGGTAACACATTTACTCTTGGGTTACTGGTGACAGTTGTCGTAGGTGTACTCGCATTTGGATATGCTTATGCTTTGACACGATCTTGTATGCCGATGAAAGGGTTATTCCAAGTACTTGGTTCTGCTCCGATATTAGCGCCGTCGTTGCTCCCTGCGATAAGCTTAATCTTTCTGCTCGGTAATCAGGGCATCGCTAAAGAAGTGCTCGGTGGGCACTCCGTTTATGGGTTGATTGGAATCTCATTAGGTTTGATTTTTTGGACCTTCCCACATGCCCTGATGATCCTGACAACCTCATTGCGTACGTCAGATGCTCGTTTGTACGAAGCAGCAAGAGCTCTTAATACGTCACCTCTCAAAACTTTTTTCATCGTGACTCTGCCAGCAGCCAAATACGGTTTGATCAGTACACTCATCGTTGTGTTTACGCTGGTGGTGTGTGATTTCGGTGTGCCGAAAGTAATTGGTGGCAGCTACAACGTTCTTTCCACTGACATCTTTAAGCAGGTGGTTGGCCAGCAGAACTTCTCAATGGGTGCGGTTACCAGTATTTTGTTACTACTACCTGCGGCTTTAGCATTCGGCGTAGATCGCTGGGTGCAAAAGAAACAGAAAAGCTTGTTCGATACACGTTCTGTCGCCTATCAGCCACAACCTAGTATGGTTCGAGACAGTGTCTGCTTTATCTATTGTTTGATGATTTCTGCAGCTGTAGTGGTTGTTTTAGGGATGGCGATCTACGGCTCTATGGTGACGTTTTGGCCTTGGAACAAAGCGCTGACGCTTAACAACTATAACTTCGCTGAAATGAGTACTTATGGTTGGACGCCGTTTTTTAACTCGCTAACACTGGGCGCTTGGGCGGCGGTCATTGGTACCGTACTGATTTTCCTTGGTGCATACGGCATAGAGAAAGGCCGCGCGTTTGCGCCAATTCGCCAAGTCATGCAGATGCTGAGTGTAGTACCTATGGCGGTTCCGGGCATGGTTCTAGGTTTAGGTTATATCTTTTACTTTAATGACCTGAACAATCCACTGAACTTTCTGTATGGCACGATGACATTCCTCGTTATCAATACCGTGGTGCACTATTACACCGTCGGTCATATGACAGCTCTCACCGCACTAAAGCAGCTCCCTGCAGAGATTGAAGCGACAGCTGCTTCGGTCAACCTTCCTCAATATAAGTTGTTCTTTAAAGTGACGGTGCCGGTATGTTTGCCCGCCATATTAGATATCGCGACTTACTTGTTTATTAATGCATTGACCACGACTTCTGCGGTAGTATTCCTATATTCAACGGATACCATTCCAGCCTCAGTCTCTGTACTCAATATGGATGATGCTGGCCAAACTGGAGCAGCTGCGGCGATGGCGGTGATGATTATGCTGTCGGCAGCGAGTGCTAAAGTGGTGCACTTGGTTATCAATCAGCTGTTTGAGCAGCGCACACAGGCGTGGCGTAAGCGATAATTCGCGGCTTGGCGAATAAGAATTAATATGCGTGGCCATGGAGCGGCTACCAGAAAGAATAATTAAAAGGAAAATTGGTGCAGTACGTAAAAATTAAAGATGTCATTGTTGAGCAGATAGAGTCGGGGATGCTTTCTCCAAGACAGAAACTGCCTGCAGAGCGTAAGTTAGCAGAGTCTTTCGATACGACTCGCGTTACGTTGCGTGAAGCCTTGTCTTCATTAGAAGCGGAAGGACGCATTTATCGAGAAGATCGCAGAGGTTGGTTCATTTCACCGGAGCCATTGCGTTACGATCCAACTCAAACGCTTAATTTTACCAACATGGCATTGTCTCAGAACCGTCAACCTAAGACGGAGTTGATCGCGGCTAAAGGAATACTGGCGACGAAAGAGGCGACTCGATTGTTAAAGTTGGCGCCCTTCTCTGATGTTTACCGAGTCGACCGAGTTCGTTATCTAGAAGATAGGCCAGTGGTGTATGTGACTAATTACATTCGTCCCGAGTTGTTCCCAAATCTGTTAGAGCATGATCTCTCCAAGTCACTTACTGATATTTATCGAGAGCACTTTGGCGTTGTCTACCAGACGATCCGTTATCGAGTGAGTACTACGTCATTGCTGGGAGAGACGGCTCAGGCACTTCGAGCGACATCAGGCTCACCAGCGATGGTGGTTGAAAGGATCAATTACAACCAAGATGGTGAACTGATTGATTGCGATATTGAATATTGGCGACATGATGCTATCAGTATCGAATCCGTTGCTCACCTAGAGCGGTAGAAGGTTAGCTGAGTGAGCGAGTCGGTGCTCGTCGGTTAATTAAGCTTTAATCCCTAATCAGGTCTCTAAGTTAGAGGCCTTTTTTATCCTCAAAATTGGAAAGAACATGGAACTGTCCGCCATAGTCATAGTGATAATTTCAGCTTTACTTCATGCAGGCTGGAATGTACTGGGCAAATCAAACCAAAGCTCTGGCTCTTCATTCTTCTTGGCGTCGAGCTTTGCAGCTGCAACTTTGCTCACCCCTTATCTTATTTGGTACATCAACACTGTCGGCTTCTCTAATATCGGCTTACCGTTTTGGCAATTGTTACTGCTGAGTGGAATCTGTCAGGTGATTTACTTAGTGGGGTTGGGTGTTGCTTATAAGCAAGCTGATATCGGCGTGATATATCCAATGGCTCGTGCATTGCCTGTATTGATGGTGGGATTCGGGACTCTGCTGTTGGGATATTCATTGACGTACAACCAGTGGCTTGGATTTACGCTGATTACCTTAGGCTGTTTAGTTGTGCCACTTAAGAGCTTTAAAGATCTAAGACCACGGGCCTATTTGAATCTAGGTGTACTTTGGGCACTCATCGCGGCGATTGGCACAACTGGCTATTCAATCATCGATAAAGAAGCCTTATTGCTGCTCGGCGACATCGAATCCAAAAAGGTTACAAATAGAGACGCATCGATCTTCTATTTAGGTATGCAGTTCTGGGCAATAGCTTTGCCGCTCAGTACTTGGTTATTGCTTTCAAAGCAGAGTGCAGAGTTTGCAAACGCATGGCGAATTCGCAAAAAAGCCGCAACTGCCGGTGTAATGATGGCCGCGACTTATGGACTGGTTCTGTTCGCAATGACCATGACTGAAAATGTCAGCTTGGTGGTAGCGCTAAGACAGGTAAGTATCATCTTTGGTGTTGTGATGGGGATCTACTTTTTGAAGGAAAAGTGGCACATAACTCGTGGTGTCGGTGTTCTATTTATTCTGTCAGGATTGGTTATCTCATTGTTTTAGAATAACTATTATATAGTCAATCATTCTTAAAGTGTGACTTTTCGCACGCAATTCCCTTATTGATAGCAAACGTTTTACTGTTGTTAAAGATGTGATCTCTCTCATAGACAGTCTGATAAAGTTACCGGTAACATCGCACTCAACGTTACCGGTAACATAAAATAACAAACCGGATTAAAGTGAAACCCATAAGGATACCCCGAATGAAAGCTATGACTAAAACGCTGATTGCTGCTTCCCTAACAGGTCTATTCGCGACTTCTGCAATGGCTGCAGACTTCAAACTGAAAATTCAATCTTCAGATCCATCTGGTGATCTGAACTTCAAAGTTCAACAGAACTGGGCTGAGCGTGTTGAGACTATGTCTAATGGTCGTATCGACATCGATCTTCTACCGGTAGGTGCTGTGGTTAAGCACACAGAGACACTAGGCGCGATCAAAATGGGTATCCTTGATGGCCAAGTAACTGCAACGGGTTACTTCTCTGGTAAAGATCCAGCATTTGGTCTTATCGGTAACATGGTTGGTGCTTGGTCTGATACAACACAACTTCTGCAATACATGAACTACGGCGGTGGTAACGAGCTAATGACTGAGCTTTACGCTCCTTACGGCGTTAAGTTTGTTGGTGCTTCGACTACGGGTGTTGAGTCGTTCATCTCGAAAGTACCAGTAGACGGTGTTGATGATCTTAAAGGTCTTAAACTGCGAGCTCCTGAAGGTCTAGTGCAACAAGTATTTGCAGCGGCAGGTGCGACACCAGTTAACCTACCAGGTTCTGAAGTATTTACTGGCTTAAGCAAAGGCGTTATTGATGCGGCTGACTACACAGTATTCTCTACTAACCAAAAAGCGGGCATGAACGACATCGCAACACACCCAGTTCAACCGGGTTTCCACTCTCTTCCTCTGATCGACATCTCTATCTCTCAGAAGAAGTGGGACAAAATGCCTGCGGATCTACAAACTATTCTGCAAACGTCTGTTCGTGACTTCTCTTACGACATGACAACTCAGCTGAAAATGGCTGACCAAGCAGCAGTGAAAGAAGCGCAAGCAAACCCAGAAATCACGATTCACAATTGGTCTGATGAAGAACGTAAGAAGTTCCGTGAAATCGCAAAAGGTCAATGGAAAGTATTTGCTGAACGTTCTCCAAATGCACAGAAAGTATACGACTCTGTAACTGGCTTCCTAGAGACAAACGGTCTACTTTAATTCACAACGATTATCCAGGCTAAATACCTATTTTAGCTTCTCTTTTGGAGGGCAATTGCCCTCCGTTTTTTTTGAGTAATACGTTATGACAGATAAAACGCCTCATGCGCCCCAAGAGCAAGAAGAGCAACCAAGAAACATTCTCGACCGCGCAATAATCAAGGTCAGCAATGTTCTAAGTGGTTTGTTCATCTTCACTGTATTGATCTCTTTTTACGAAGTGGTGATGCGTTATGCGTTCGATGCCCCAACTACTTGGGTGCACGAAACCGCTTCTTTTGTAGGTGGCTCGCTATTTATCGTGGGCGGTATTTACGCCTTTGCTGCTAACAAACATGTTCGAGTCGTTCTTATTTATGATTCAGTTTCTTCTCAAACTCGAAAATACCTAAACCTAGTTCACCACTTAGTGGGTTTAGCGTTTGCCGGTATGTTGGCTTACGCCTCTTATTTCATGGTTCAAGAGTCTTGGTTTACACCCTGGGGTGACCTTCGTCTTGAAACATCAGGCTCGGTACTGAATGCTCCGTACCCAGCACTTCTTAAAGGCATCATCTTTGTTTGTCTTTGTATTCTTGTTGTCCAGTTTGTATTGCACCTAATCCAAGAGATTGTAGGGCTAGGGAAGAAAGACGATGTTTGATTTATCTTCTATTGGCATCGCATGGGGCAGTATCCTCATGCTGGTTATGATGATCTGCTTGCTACTTACGGGTATGCAGCTGGCATTTGTAACAGGCTTCGTTGCCATCTTTTTCACACTGTTTTGGTTTGGTCCAGACGCACTGCCTTTAATCGCGAGCCGTACTTATAGCTTTGCATCAGGTTACGTTTTCCTCGCGGTTCCGATGTTTGTATTGATGGCTGCTCTGCTTGACCGTTCAGGCATTGCTCGCGACCTGTTTGACGCAATGAAGTCGGTAGGCCGAAGAGTTCGTGGTGGTGTTGCCGTACAGACCCTATTGGTTGCGGTATTGCTTGCTTCAATGTCAGGTGTTATCGGTGGTGAAACCGTACTGCTGGGTATTCTTGCATTGCCACAGATGCTACGTCTTGGTTACGACCGAAAGTTAGCTATCGGTACAACTTGTGCGGGTGGTGCACTCGGTACCATGCTGCCACCATCTATCGTACTTATTATCTACGGTATGACGGCGAGTGTGTCGATTGGTGACCTGTTTAAAGCGTCATTCCTTCCGGCATTTATCCTAGCGGGCTGCTACATCGGTTATGTTCTAATTCGTTGTAAGTTAAACCCTTCTTTGGCTCCAATTCCAAGTGATGAAGAGATCGAAGAAGACATGGCGAATAAACCGAGCTACTTCAAGGCGCTTTTCTTCCCACTATTATCAGTAGCAACCGTTCTGGGCAGTATCTACACAGGTATCGCGTCAGTAACGGAAGCGTCGGCTCTGGGTGTTGTGGGTATCATGATTTCCGCAGCGATTCGTGGTGAGCTTAACTTCAATATGCTCAAGGAGAGTGCCATTGCAACGATGCGTACCTGCGGCATGATCATGTGGATCGGTATCGGTGCAAGCGCGCTGGTTGGTATCTACAACCTAATGGGCGGTATCGACTTTGTTGAAGAGGTGATTCTAAGCCTAAGTGGCGGTAGCCCGCTCGCAACACTGCTTATCATGATGGTTATTCTATTGGTTCTAGGTATGTTCCTTGACTGGGTTGGTGTGGCGCTTCTAACGATGCCTATATTCGTACCAATCATCACAAGTCTTGGTTACGACCCAGTATGGTTCGGTGTGGTGTTCTGTCTAAACATGCAGGTGTCATTCCTATCACCTCCGTTTGGCCCAGCAGCCTTCTACCTGAAATCGGTGGCACCAAAAGACATCAGCTTGGGTGAGATCTTCAGTTCACTACTGCCATTCATCGGCCTACAGGTTCTGGTACTCGGGATGGTGATTGCATTCCCTGAGCTCGCGATGTGGTGGAAATAATCCACCTCTTTTAAAGACCTAAAGAACCCCCAGATTATATAGACAGCCTCCAGTGTGAGTTGGAGGCTAAGGATAGTATTGTCCAATGAAAGCGAAAAAAATCTTAGTAATGGGCGTTTCAGGCTGCGGTAAAAGCTTGATTGGTAGCGAAATTGCTAACGCTCTAAATCTGCCTTTTCATGATGGTGATGATTACCACCCACAATCAAATGTGGACAAGATGGCAGAAGGCATTCCTTTAAACGACGATGACCGTCAAGGCTGGTTGGAAACTCTAAACAAGGTTTACGTTGAGAATGAAGCTGCAGTGATTGCTTGTTCAGCGCTAAAACCAGCGTACCGCGACATTCTACGAAACAATAATCAAGAGTTGGTAATCGTTTACTTACAAGGCTCATTTGACACTATTTGGAATCGTCATAAGTCGCGTGAAAATCACTATTTCAACGGCGAAGCTATGTTAAAGAGCCAGTTTGAAGCATTGGTTGAGCCACAACAAAGTGAGGCGCTGTTTATCGATATTTCGCAAGACGTCCAAGGTGTTGTTGCTGATGCGCTACAAGCAATTAAGCAGCTTGAGGAGAAGAACTAATGAGCACTTCAGATCTTTCTCAGTCAAGTATGCCTCAATCCAGCATTGCGATGATTGGCCTCGGTGTTATGGGCAAAAGCCTTGCTTTAAATTTACTTGATCAAGGCTTCAACGTGACAGGCTTTGATATCAGTGAAGTCCATCGTGAGCGTGCTGAATCAGAAGCAAAAGAACTCGCGCAAAAAGTCGATAAAGGTAGCTTCTTTAAAGCCGCTGACCTGAACCAAGTTCTCGACTCTCTGGTTAAGCCGCGCGTGATTGCCTTGTCTGTCCCTGCTGGCAGCATTGTTGAGGCAGTGATTGACGATCTGCTAGCAGCTGGCCTTGAGCAAGACGATATTGTTATTGATACGGGTAACAGCCTTTGGACCGATACAGAAGCTCGTGAGTTGAAATATCGTGGCAAACTACGATTCTTCTCAACGGCGGTATCTGGCGGCGAAGTAGGGGCGCGTACAGGCCCTGCACTGATGGCTAGCGGTGACAAAGAGGCTTGGAATTACGTTCAACCAATGTGGGAGGCCATCTCAGCCAAGGTTGACGAAAACGGCTTGCCTGTTGGTCAATTTGATAAGGGCGAACCTTGCGCGGCATATCTAGGCCCTGCAGGCGCGGGTCACTATGTCAAAATGGTGCATAACGGTATTGAGTATGCGGACATGCAGCTCATTTGTGAGGTCTACCACTTTATGTCTGAAGTGCTAGAGATGCCTGCACAAGAGATTGGTAAAGTCTTTGCTAAGTGGAACCAAGGTGTACTGAACAGCTATCTGATGGAGATCAGCGCTGATATCTTACAGACGTTAGATCCAACAACACAGAAGCCGTTTGTTGAAGTGGTGCTTGATAAAGCAGGGCAGAAAGGCACGGGGCTTTGGACGGCAGTGAATAGTCTTCAAGAAGGGGCGCCAGCTCCAACCATTGCTCAAGCCGTATTCGCTCGCGCTCAAAGTAGTCAGAAAGTGGTACGAGTACAGGGCGCGAAGTTGTTGCGAACGCACGTCCAACCAAACTGTGGCAAGGCCAAGCAAGAGACCATCGAAGAGCTACATGATGCACTGTACTGCGCTAAGCTTTCGGTTTATGCGCAAGGCTTTGATTTAATGAAAGCAACCTCAATCAAAGAGGGTTGGGACCTCGATTTTGCTCATATTGCTAAGATTTGGCGTGCAGGTTGTATTATTCGAGCGGTGTTCTTACAAGACATCACCAAGGCATACCAAAGCGATGCTGAGCTGAGCAACTTGCTATTCGCAAATCGTTTTGTCGAGGAGGTTCATGAACGTTCTTGTGGTTGGCGTGCAGTCGTTGCAAACTCGGCATTAACCGGTGTTCCTATGCCGGCTATTAGCTCTGCTTTGGGCTATTTCGACTCACTTCGCTGTGAAGTACTACCGGCTAATCTGCTTCAAGCACAACGTGACTACTTTGGCTCTCACACCTATTCGCGCATTGATAGCGATGAGCAAAATAAGTTTCATATAACTTGGAGTGAAACGCCACGCACAGAAGTTGAAGCTTAGTCCTCATCATTTAAACGTCCTCATTACGGGGACGTTTTTGTTTGTGGTACTACATCAACATTTCGTTAGATAAGGCTTCAAATCCTAAGTCAGTTGGATACACTGTTACCAGTAACATAATCAATAAAAATAATAACTAATTTACTATGTCAAATAAGAAAAAACGCCCTACGTTACAAGATGTTGCCAATTTAGTTGGCGTCACCAAGATGACTGTAAGTCGCTGTTTACGAGACCCTTCACAGGTTTCTGAAGCACTACGAGACAAAATCAATTCAGCGGTTGAAGAGCTGGGTTACATCCCAAACCGCGCCCCAGATATCCTCTCAAACGCAAAAAGTAATGCCATCGGTGTGCTGGTTCCCTCGTTAACAAACCAAGTTTTTGCCGAGGTCATTCGTGGGATCGAACAGGTCACAGCGCCTGCGGGCTATCAAACCATGATTGCTCACTACGGCTATAGCGAAGAACTTGAAGAGCAGAGTATCGCATCTCTGTTGTCTTACAATGTAGACGCGATTATCCTCTCTGAAAATGTTCATACAGAACGTGCTCGTAAGATGCTCCAAACTGCATCAATTCCAGTTATCGAGATTATGGACTCTGTGTCACCGCGCATCGAGCAAGCTGTCGGTTTTGATAACTTTGATGCTGCGAGAGAAATGACTAAAGTGATGATTACCCGAGGCCGTCAAAATATTGCGTATCTTGCGGCTCGAATGGATGAGCGTACTCGCTTAAAGATGGCGGGTTATGAGCATGCAATGGAAGAGCACGCGCTCGCGCCGCTGACGATTCAAACCGAAGACGCCTCCTCATTTACCTTAGGTGCAAAGCTGCTTGGCGAGCTGCTAGAAACGCACCCTGAGGCTAACGGCATCTTCTGTACCAACGATGACTTGGCAATCGGTGCCTTTTACGAATGTGTTCGCCGTGGTATTCAAGTGCCTGAACAAATGGCGATTGCGGGCTTCCACGGTCATGATATTACGATGACAATGACACCGCGTTTAGCAACGGTGATAACTCCAAGGGAGCAGATAGGGAAGGTCGCTGCTGAGCAAATCGTTTCGCGTTTGCAAGGCAGAACCGATTGGACGGCTAAGTTGGACTTAGGTTACGCGATTGAGCTTGGTGAAAGTATCTAGCTGCTTATTCTAATCATTAAAAAAACGCCCTTTCCGTTCTCAGTTAAGGGCGTTTTTCATGTTCAGGCTGCCAGTCGCCAAATCGAAAATCGGAATTTAAGCCTCGGCTTGCGCTTTAGCGTCTTCTTGCTTTAACACTTTATGGCCATCTTCACTCACACCACGTTTCCAATAGCTGCTGATGTAGATGTTCTCTTTAGCCACTTCCTTGTCATTACGAAAGTATTGACGTAAGGCGCGCATGTTCTCGAATTCACACGCTGTCCATACTGCAGCAGTACCTTCAAGCCAAGTGAGCTCTTGAACCTTATCGGACAGTGATGATGCTTGTTCTGATTCTATCAACCAGATGATCTCAAGCTGACTTGGTGCGTCCAATGGCTGCTTGTCCTGATCTGATGTGATTTGAATAACAGCATAACCTTTTGCATCACGCGGTAGGCTTTTCACTTTTGCAGAAAGAGCAGGCAGTGAAGTCATATCAGCGGCCAAGAAAAACCAATCAGCGTCTTTGTTTAAGCCTTGAACAAGGCCCGGGCCACCAATGGTGATCGTTTCACCTTCTTGCACGTTCATTGCCCAACGAGCTGCGAAGCCACACTGTAGGTCAACGGTGTTGTGGCGAACAAAGTCGACTTCAATTGAAGGCACGTCTGGGTTGAACTCGCGAATCGTGTAAGTTCGCATGGTTGGGCGTTTGCCCTGCTCAAGAGTCGTCAAATCTGTTCCACCCAACTCATTAAACATCAACTTGATGTAACCACCTTCACAATCATTAGGAAAGCGACTTAGACCGTCACCGCTTAAGGTGATGCGCTGCATGTTTGGTGTGATGGTTTTGGTACTTGTAACAGTAACTTGGATAGGACTTGGCTTACTCATAATGGACTCTCTTTCTCTATAAGCTAACTATCATAGTAGCCTTCATTAAATGACTCAATAGTAATGGTTATCATTTACATGAATTTACGTCATGCACTTTTAGCATAAACTTATTTGCAGGAGAAAGGCGTGAGTAATGAGGGGAAATAAAAAACGCCCTAATCAGGTATTAGGGCGTTAGTGGCGTAATTACATAAAGTAATTACTGTGCAGGCTGGTGAGTGGAATTAGCTATTTGCTTCTTCTAGCTCAACCGCTTGCTCTGCATTTTTAGCTGCGTCTAGCATCTTACGAATAACAAACGAAGCCGCCATTGCGATGGCAACCATCACAACTGCTAGTACTGTTAGAAGCTGGAAGTAGTCACCGTAAACCGTTTGAACGATCTCTTGAGTGATCTCTTGGCCTTTCTCTAATGCGATTGACGTAGAGAATACTGCACCAACGATACCAGATAGCGCGATAGCTACAGAGAATAGACTTACAGAGAAGTTCTCAATGTGCTTAGGTGCTACAGATAGGATGAAGGCAACAACCATAGAACCTACGATAACTTCTGCAATTGCTTGGAAGAAGTGAATCGCTAGGAAGATCTCTGGACGGATAATTACGTCTTCACCAACTGTTGTTACAGCGAATGTTAGGATACCAAATGCAATCGCTGTTAGTACGAAAGCCAATGCTACTTTAGTCGCTGTAGATAGGTGAATATCACGCTTTTCTAGCATGCCGAAGAAACCAGCAACGATAGGACCACCAACCATACACCATAGAGGGTTCATCGCCATTGCCGCTTCAGGCTCAAGTGGAATGAAACCGAATAGAGAACCTTTAAGCGTGTTGATCGCAACCATGTTCATTGAGGTCATCATTTGACCGTAGTACACGAAGAAACATGTGGTTAAGAACGTGATGATTAGGATAGTACCCATCTTCAGAGACTCTGCCTTGCTCGCTTTGAACATCAGAGAAACGAAGTAAAGGATAGCCGCGCCGCCGATTGCGTAAACGATGTTTTGGCCAACGTCCATGTTAGAGAACATGAAGAATACAAGACCGATCATCGCAATTGAAAGGGCACCAAACATTGCCCAGTTTTTTACTGGAACTGGTTTTTGATCTAACTCTGCACCGACTTCAACAAGGCCTTTGCGACTCATGATAAGCATACCAAGCGCTGCAGCGGCCATGATGCCAGAGATAGCGAAGCCACCGTGGAAGCCAATGACCAGCACGATCATTGGGAATAGGTATTGACCTAGGAAAGCACCCACGTTGTTGATCGAGTAGTTGATTGGGTAGCCTTTCTCAAAGTCTTCTTGAGAGTTGAACGTACGCTTGTATAAGCTTGGGTAAGATGGTGACATCAAACCACGACCGTAACTTGCTAGTGCGATACCACACATAGAAAGAGGAACGTTGGTTGCCGATGCTCCTAAAACTAAAAGTACGTAACCAGATGCGAATGCTAAGAAACTGATGGTAAGAGAGCGGTAAGCACCAAGGAATTTATCGGCAATGAAGCCACCAGCGATAGCAAATAGAGGACCGATCGCCGAAAAGGCACCCACGATCATCATAGTATCTGCTTCGTTGTAGTTTAGGTCTTCAAGGAAGAAACGGGTTAAGCTAACGAGTACGCCATAGAATGATAATCCAAACATCATTTGGCAGAACATCATTGATTTGTTTAATCTATTCCACATTATTTTCTTCTCACATTTATATTTAGATATAGTGTAATCACCTAATTATAATATCATTACTAGCAAGACATAAAATGAAACATTTGTCTCATTAGAGCTTTAACTCGCCGTACCTTTTCTTATGTTGGCATTGATATTTTTCATGAATGAAAATTGCAAGGTAAGGTTGCGCAGGGCGATGTCTCATTACTTGAAAGCGGTTTCAATCTAAGTCCCCAGTTAATAAAGGGAATTTGATTAAAGATTAATCGCATGTGTTTCACAAAGAGTGGTGGTGATTTATAAAAAGACATTTCCAAGTGAACAAAAAGCCAGCTCGGAGGCTGGCTTTGTTTTAAATTTGGAAACTTAGTTTACCATTGTGAGGTGTCGCTTCAATTCAAGTTAATGAGGCTGACCATCAAAGTTATTTATTCACACGGTGGTGCCATATGAATCACAGCTAGACCACCCAAAGACGTTTCGCGATACTTTTTGTTCATGTCTTTGCCGGTTTGGTACATGGTTTCGATCACCTTGTCCAAAGAGATTAAACACTTGCTGGTGCGCTTCAATGCCATTCGAGAGGCGTTGATCGCTTTCATAGCCCCCATTGCATTACGTTCAATACAGGGTACTTGTACTAAGCCACCAATTGGGTCGCAGGTCATGCCTAGCGAGTGCTCCATGGCGATTTCAGCGGCAATACAGATTTGCTCATTGCTACCACCACGCAGTGCAGTAAGGCCCGCAGCCGCCATTGACGAAGAAACACCAACTTCACCTTGGCAGCCTACTTCAGCGCCAGAAATGGAAGCGTTGGTCTTGTATAAGATGCCAATCGCGCCAGATACTGCAAGGAAGTCCTTAAGCTGTTTAGTATCGAGCTCTTTGATAAAGCGATGGTAGTACATCAGAACGGCTGGAATAACGCCTGCAGCTCCGTTTGTTGGTGAGGTAACCACTTGGCCACCAGCGGCGTTCTCTTCGCTTACTGCGAAAGCAAACAGGTTAATCCAATCCATGATCTCCATCGGATCGTTTTCAATCGCGGCATTGGCTTCCAGCTTTTTCAGTAGGGCAGGAGCACGTCGAGTTACCTCAAGACCACCGTCAAGAATCCCCTCAGTTTCAAAGCCACGCTCCATACAGAGTGACATCACTTTCCAAATCTGCTCTGTGCGCTGATTGATCGCTTCCATGTCTTGGAATGAGGTTTCGTTACGCAACACCAAACCGCCTAGGCTCAGACCATTTTGGTCAGCTAGAGCAAGCAATTCATCTGCAGAGCTAAAGGGAAATTCAACCTGTGTTTCTTGCTCTTGCTTACCGTTTTGGAGTTCGTCTTCTGTGGCAATGAAGCCGCCACCAATCGAGTAATAGGTTTCCATATCGAGCAGTGTGCCATCTGCGTTAAATGCAGAGATGGTCATGCCATTTTCATGTAGGGGTAGGTTGGTGGTGTGAAACAGCATATCGGTCTCAACGTTGAAATGAACGTTATGGTGACCACTAACGGCAAGGCTCTTATCTTCAATGGCTTTTTGCATCGCTTGATTGGCACTGCTGATTTTAATCGTATCAGGCTTATTACCCAATAGACCCAAAATCGTAGCGCGGTCGGTGTGGTGCCCTTTGCCTGTTAAGGAAAGAGATCCATAAAGGTCAATTTGCACTCTCGCCACTTCTTCCAGTTTAGAGGCGATTTTTTGAGTAAACTGAAACCCTGCGATCATTGGTCCATTGGTATGCGAGCTGGATGGACCAACGCCAATCTTATAGATATCAAAAATAGACAGCATAATAACTTCCTGTGAAGGGTTCGCTTCGTGCGAACTCTGATGTAACTGTTTTTACATACCTCGCTTCTTATGAGCATAGTGTATGAATGATATTGTTATGTTTTATACTCATGGGCATTTGTTCCATGTGTCAGGGAAAAGGTGATAATTTCCTCTTCTCACTGCTACACGGTTGACTACCTATAAAGTTGCCATCAATAGAGAGCGTTATTGCGAGCAACTCATGAGAATTTAAAAATACTTTTGTTAACAACTATTGTATACATAATTCACTCTATCTAATTGCGAAAACGAGACTTGTACATTAAATGAGCATTAAAAACCTTGTAGTTGTTCTGGGTAAACGGCTAAATAAGAATGAATTGACTACAGAAGGACAAGGTAGAGTTGAAGCTGCCATCGATTATCTGGTAAGTCGCTCAAATGACGAAGTAGCGATCGCATTTTGTGGTGGTGTAACACCGGGACAAACTCTGTCTGAAGCCGAAGTGATGTATGAGTACTTTTTGCAACTCGAGAGTCAGCGTGAATCACCTTTGAGCGTTCAAGCGAGGCTATTAGAGAAAAAATCAACCAATACGATAGAGAACATTCATAACTTGGCGCTGGAACTCATTGAAAGCGGCCTGTTCGAGAATGGTCAACAGTTGAATGTGATATTCGTGTCCAATGATTACCACTTACAGCGCATTTTTGAAATCCAATCATTAATGGATGCGCAAGGGTTGCTTAAGGTGCTTGAAGAGCGTTGTGGTCAATTGGGTGTGTCTCTGAATATTGAGCGAGATATCGATCAGCATGTTGTGGTGCCTTATCCACATACGACTGTACAAGGTCAGCTCTTTCTATTGACTGACAGTCTAACGACTTACCGAGTTTACCTTGAAGGCACAGTAGCAGGGCGTTTTGTTGGGCAAGAACAGCAGACTCGTAAAATACCTGCTCAGTTGGGGCTAGAAGCGATCGACAAAGCGACACAACTATCAGAGAGCGATCAATTTAGTTTGCTAGATTCGCTGTTGCCTCTACTGCACAACTGTATCGAAGAGACTCCTGTGGGAACGGACAAAGAAAAAGTCAGGGAGTATCTCGCATTGCTGGATACCAACCTGACTTTACTGAACCGTTATCTCGATCCAGAACAAGATTTGGATACTCGCTGGTGGCGCTAATCGATTATGACGATTGCTTTGCCTTGTTTCTGAATCCGTTGACGGTTTTAACGCTAGCAAAGGCAATCAAACAGTAAGCCAATAGCTCCGTGCCTTCCTCAGCGATGATTTTGACTTCACGTACATAATCAGCGCCCATAATGTTGTGCCAAAAGCTACCCATGCCAAACAGACGAGAAAAAACAAGCAGTAGCATCACACCAGTAATCAATAGGTTCATGTGTGGCGAGGCTAGGATATACGCAATTTGATCGAGCGTTTGTTTGCCATTTTTGATGGCGTAAAAAATAGCACTACCGGCAACCAAGATTGCTGGATAAACCCATGCCCCGTGAGTAATCATATCAAACCAAAAGTCCAATTCGCGTGTCAACATCACAGCAAAGAACGCGCTCATTAATAAGGCGGCATGCTTAACTTGGCTGGTGTGTTTCGCCATATATAAGAATGACAGCGAAGAGGTCAATAGAAGTAACTGTTCTAGGACTTCAGTGACAGACAGTTCACTTAACTCACCACCGATTAAGACGTAATCAATGCGTAGCGCTAGGTTGACGATGATACCGATGGCGAGAACGATAAGCGCGGTTTGGCAGCGCTTGAAAATCACTTGAGACGTCGATTGAGAGATATTGAATTCAGGGATCTCTAGAGACATCGAGCTTCGGTCGCTGTTTTTGGTTTGGCTTTTCATAATGAACTATCTGTAAATAAATGTAACACAGAGCACATTTTATAGGTCGCAAGAGCACTAATGTCAGAGGAATGTCAGGAATAAAACAGTGTTCATTTGTGGTAAGTACTGTAAAAGCAAAGGATTACAGTAAAAATAAAACGGATCAGTTTATAAGGTAGTCTTTATTTATCAATAAGATAAGAGGAAGTGTTCAAGTGGCACCCTGGCCACTTGAGATAGAGATGTTAGCTTTCAGCCTTTTGCTCGTGGTTTTGGCGATAATATTCCCATTGCTCAACACGGTCGCCGTTTTCAAAGACACAGTAGGTCGTGCGCTGCTCATTTTCTGTCACGGTGTCAAGCTCTGCTCCCTGTTGAACACAGTACACGGCAGCAGGGTTAGCCACTGAAACTCGTTCTGACTCACTGTATTGGTCGTACTCGCTCGCACAACCCCCTAAAACCAAAGTGAACATTGCCATCAAGCCAATTGTTTTCATGCTATCTCCTTAGCAAGGTTAGGAAGCTCTTTTAATGAGTATATTTTAGAATCAGGAAAAATCCGTGATTATTTAAGCAACAGGTTGAATTAGTATGATAGTCCGACAGATTTAGAGCTATTTTGAGTGTTGGATCAAGCTTACTTATATTGCTTGCATATGGGTTAAGTGAATGGCTTGATTATAGATATTCTGTGCGGTTATCTTAGCTTAATATGTTTGATGACAAAGGAATGAAAATGTCAGAGCAAAAATACCGACTCGTTACCCGTAGTGACTTTGATGGCCTTGTGTGTGCCGTACTTTTAAAGCAACAAGACCTCATTGATGACATTAAATTTGTTCACCCAAAAGATATGCAAGACGGCATCATTGAGATCACTGAGAACGATATTGTCACCAATTTGCCTTACGTTCCCTCGTCATATCTGACTTTTGACCACCACCTTTCTGAGACCATCCGTAATACGGGTGAGCGCACTAACCATATTATCGACCCTGATGCGCCTTCAGCTGCACGTGTTGTTTGGGATCATTATGGTGGTCTTGCGACTTTCCCTGAAGAGTGGCAAGAGATGATGGAAGCGGTTGATAAAGGCGATTCAGCACAGTTCAACAAAGATGAAGTGTTGGATGCGCAAGGTTGGAACTTACTCAACTTCCTTATGGACGCGCGTACTGGTCTTGGTCGTTTCCGTGAGTTTAGAATTTCCAACTACGCTTTGATGATGGACCTGATTGATTACTGTAAGAACCATACGATTGATCAGATCCTCGAACTGCCTGACGTGAAAGAGCGCATCGATCTCTATCGTGAGCATGAGCAGAAGTTTAAGGAACAGGTGACCCGCTGTGCACAGGTCCATCAAAACCTGGTGTTCTTAGACCTTACTGACGAAGAAACTATTTACGCGGGTAACCGTTTTATGATTTATGCGCTGTTCCCAGAGTGCAATATCTCGATTCATAAGATGTGGGGTTTCCAGAAGCAGAATATTGTATTTGCGACTGGTAAATCTATCTTCGATCGCAGTTCTAAAACCAATGTAGGTGAATTGATGTTGCAATACGGTGGCGGCGGTCATATCGCAGCTGGTACCTGCCAGATTGCGATTGATGAAGCGGCTCAGGTTCAACAAGCTCTGATTGAAGTGATTACTGCAGACGGTTAAGTCTATTTGAAAGCAGTACGCTGATTGTGAAAGCCTTACATGGAACTCGACAAGGGTAAACATGTAAGGCTTTTTTCATTTGAGAGACTTTAATGTTTATAAGCTTTGGCATTGTTAAGCATTGAATCATATGCTCGAATTCAATCTATTGGTGATTGTGATATGATGCCGCCAAATTTTGCAGAGCTATAACGACAATGAGACACCTAAAAACAACGATTCACCCTGATATTGAGCACTTAGATAACCAAACTGTGTACAAGCGTAACGCCGCTCGTGCAATTGTGTTGGATGGTGAGAACATTCTGATGCTATATACAGAGCGTTACCACGACTACACCATTCCTGGGGGCGGCTTAGATGAAGGTGAGGACGTTATTGCGGGTATGGTTCGTGAGCTGCAAGAAGAGACAGGGGCTCAGAATATCCATGGCATTAAACCATTTGGTATTTTCGAGGAGTTTCGTCCTTGGTACAAAGATGATGCCGATATCATGCACATGATCTCCTACTGCTACACCTGTAAAATTGATAGCGAATTGGGTGATACAGCTTACGAGGATTATGAACTTAAGAACGGAATGAAGCCGGTGTGGATCAACATCCATGACGCTATCGCTCATAACGAAAAAACCATGGCTGAAAGCCCTAAGAAAGGCATGAGCATTGAGCGTGAAACGTTTCTGCTGCATTTAGTTGCTAAAGAGATGCTGTAATTCACAAGCTTACATGGGGTAGCAGTGTTAGTGCTGCCCCACACATTACTACTTTTTTATTACGTCCCAACCCCTCTTATTATCTTCCAGTCTATCTCCTGAACTCCTCCAATCTCTGTTCTATTACTCCTCATGTCGCATATTTGTAATGTTTAGCGATATTTGCTCGATTTTATAACGTCAAATGATATAAGTTCTCAATATTGCCTTTTATGTCAATGAATTAAGTGATAATCATCCGGTAACAATGGGATGTTTTTCGTCAAGAAATTTTGGTTTGTACCGTTAGGATTATGCGTTATTGCATATTGAGAGAGAATAAAATGAAAAAAGTCGTTATTGCGTTAATGTTGTTATTGCCGTTGCATTTATCAGCGAGTGATCTTTCTAAGGCAGAAAAAGTGGATGCGTTAGTTGAGGTTATGAATTTGGACGAGATGCTAGATTCGATGAACATCCAGATAAATAATATGATCGGTAGTATGCACACACAGTTGGAGGTCTCTGAGTCTGAACGTCCTCTCTTTGAAGAGTATCATCAAGAGGTGCTTGCGATTATGCAAGCTGAGTTGAGCTGGGAGCAGTTTGAACCGATGATGGTCAACATCTACAACAAACATTTTTCTGAAGAAGAGATCACCGCAATGTTAGAGTTTTATCGTTCAGAAACGGGTCAAAGTATCCTGAGTAAAATGCCTATTGTGATGCAAGAGTCGATGGTCACAAGTCAAGCATTAGCACAGCGAGTGATGCCAAAAATTCAAGCGCTTACGGAAGAGTTTCACAAAAACCTGAAAGAGCACCGAAAGCAAGAATAGCAGACTCAATAATAACTTCAGCGTTGAATTGGTCGCCAAGAGAGTGAACTTTTGGTAGGTATCGCAACTACGCCAGAAATAACTAGGAGGTCATATGGATTTGGTTCTCTACAGTGCCGCTGGGTCGAACAGCTCCGAACGAGTGGAGTGGGCACTGAACTACAAAGGTATTTCATACAATAGGGTAGAAGTGACCTCACAAGAGTTACAAACAAGCTATCTGGTGATCAATCCGTTTGGATATGTACCTTCACTTTCTGTCGATGGGGTGGTGCTCTCCGAATCGATGGCTATTATCGAATATGTCGAAGAGGCCTTTGACGGTCGTACTTTGTTGGGAAACGAGCCGTTGGTTAGAGCTAGCGTGCGTCGGGTGTGTGAGTTCGTTAACTCGACCATACACTCTCCACAAAATCGCACGGTGTTGCGTTTCTTGCGGCCCGAACTTGTGGAAGATTCGAAACGAGCACTGCGCGGAGAATGGATCACTCGAGGTCTTGATAAGCTGAGACCGTCGATCTGCCTAGACTCAAGGTTTGCGATTGGCCGTCAATTCACTCTGGCAGATATTTTCATCGCTTCTATCTATAAAAAGGCGCTACAACACGGCTCTGCGCCTATCTCTTTTTATGACTCTCATTTGAATAATTTGAGAGGTATCGAACGCATAGCAAGCTCGGAGCCAACAAGGCTCGATTAAATGGCCTATTGGGTGATCTTTTCATACAAGAAGTCGATCAATACGCGCACTCGGCGGGCTTTTTGTGTGTTTCTGTGGAAATAGAGATAAAGTCCTGCGGTATCTCCCCAATGCTCTTCTAAGACAGGAATTAACTCGCCTGACTCGAACAGAGGCTCAACCATTGGTGAGATAATACGCCCAATTCCCAATCCTTTTTTGGCCGCGTCAACCATGAGGTCAGTGTCGTTCACAGTAAGAGCTGTCGGGATTTTCACATGGACAGTATTACCATTGTCGATCATGGGCAGAGGCGCGACTTTCTTTGAGGTGATAAAGCGATACTGGATTTGTCTATGTTGTGACAGCTCACTGATGCTCTGGGGCATGCCGAAAGCAGCGATGTAAGAAGGGGAGGCGAACACGGCTTCTTTAAAGTTTGGAGTCAGTGGTTTGGCGATCATACCTTCTTCGACCTTGTCACCAAAACGAATTCCCAGATCCATACCCTCTTTGAGAATATCGACCGTTCCATCAAAGATAGATATTTCCAACTGTATTTCAGGAAAGCGCTGGCAAAATTCCACGTATATTGGCTCAAGTAAGTACTGATAGACGAATCTGGGAACGGTGATTGAGACACGCCCTGACGGTGTTCTACTTAGATCAGCGACGCTTTCGACGGCAAATGAGAGATTGCTGATGGCATCCAAAGTTCTTTCATAAAGTGCATGGCCAGCCTCTGTGAGTTCGACACGACGCGTGGTACGCGTAAATAGTGGCAGACCTAGCTCACTCTCAAGAGACTTGAGCGCTTGGCTAACCGAGGGGGGAGCAACCTCTAACAGCCTTGCTGCGCCCGAGATTGAACCCTCTCGCGCAATCGCATGAAACATAAGTAGTTGATTATACGTTGTTCCCTTCATTAGTTGTCTCCTACAGTCATATCAGGTCTATTCTATTTTAGTTTTTGTTAGTTTATACCTAATAGTTAATTAAACATTAAGCCTCTAAAAATAAACAATAGCGACACGTATGATTTGCTCATCCACCAATGACGATGAAGAGAATGAATATGAGCAAAACAGTTGTTATTTCGGGTCACCCGAATTTAGAAGAGTCGTACACAAACACAGTTATTCTCGATACTTTGCAAAATGGATTGGATGACGTGTCTGTACGTCGTTTAGATACGCTTTATCCGGACTACAAGATCGATGTAGAAGCTGAACAGCAAGCGCTTATTGAAGCGGATGTGATCGTCCTTCAGTTTCCATTCTACTGGTACTCTGTGCCAGCTCTGATGAAAAAGTGGTTGGACGATGTTATGGCGTTTAGCTTTGCCTATGGTCCTGAAGGTGACAAGTTAAAAGGTAAAGAATTTTTCTTATCTTTCACTGTTGGTGGTCCATCTGAGTCTTATGATCCACTGGGTTATAACCATTTCACTATTGAGCAGCTCGTGTTCCCTCTGCAGCAAACAGCGTACCTTGCTGGAGTGAAATACAATAAGCCAGTGTATAGTCACCGAATGGTTTACATTCCAAATGTATACAACGAGTTAGAAGAGGTACAAGCGCGAGCGAATGACCACGCAGAGCGACTGATTGCCTCAATTCGCCAAGTAACAGAGTCTGACGAAGCTCGCCTGCACCGCTTCGTGGCAGAGTGGTTTGGTCAATTTGATCAACTCCCAGAGCAAAGCGATTACTTCTTGGAGCATCTTAGTGAAAAAGTTGAGATGACGATGCCGGAAGGTAAGTTTATCGGTCACTCAGGGTTCGAAGATTGGTACGCGATAGCTCGCGCTACATTCAAGCCAAATTGTGAGCACGATGTAGAGCAGCTTGCGATTAAGAAGGTAGAACAGGGCTATCAGTTGGATTTACGTATCCGACTAAAGGCAGATACGTACTCAAACTCGTTATTAAAAGGTGAGTCATTAGAGCTTTCGGTCAATGAAAAATGGCAGTTGTCTCTAGATGATCAAGGCAAGGTAACGATTCATGAGTACTTGGTGACGCCTCTAGTAAGTTAAACCCCTATCAATGTTCAATGAAGCAAATGGGCTGTAACGGCCTATTTGTTTCATTATCTGACATCACCCAGCGTATCAACGAAGGCAAATCTTCTTCGTTTTTGTCGAATTTCTGTGCCATGGTTTATGTGCGCTTGCTACCAATCACATTTCCCTTTCTTATCTTTATCGTGATGCGCATAACAGAATTTAATAAATTCGGTAACGTTCCCGAAATTTATCGATATTATCCATCCCAAGGTCACAAGCCAGATGTTTTTCTAAGTATGAATATGCATCAAAACATCGGGTTATTATCTGTTTTCTATTCTTAAATCGCCTATAAATTTTATTGGGAACGTTTGCAGAAATTCTTAATATCATTACGTGGGGCAAAGGACATGAAACGACATAATTTAGCAATGGCTGTAGCAATGAGTTTGGTAGCTTTACCAGCAATGGCATCAACAGAGGTCTCTGAATTAGAAAAGCGAATCAACGAGTTAGAGAAAAGAGTCGAACAAACTGAACAGGTCGCAGTGACAGCCGATGAGAAGGCATCGACATTTGAGTTTCACGGCTATGCACGATCTGGGTTATTAATTAATGATGATTTAAATGGCGCGACAGGTACAGGGCCATACATGACAGCAGCGGGAGCTATTGGTGCACCAATAGGTCGTTTGGGAGTTGAGGACGACCACTACGTAGAAGCGAACTTGATTCATAAGAGCTTTGCAGAGGATGGTTCAAGTGCGCTGTTTAGAATCATGCTTGCAGACAGCACTGAAACAAACAATGAATGGACGGCCAGTGAAAGCCAATTGAACGTACGACAGGTTTATTCAGAATTGAACAAATTAGCAATGTTCTCAGACTCAGAGACATTTTCTGAGGCAACGTTCTGGGCGGGTAAGCGATTCGACAGAGATAACTTTGATATCCACTTCTTTGACTCTGATATCGTATTCTTGTCGGGTACTGGTGCGGGCGTTTACGATGTTCAACTAAATGAAAGTTGGAAAGCTAACTTCTCGATTTACGGTCGCGACTTTGGCGAGATTGATAGCTCATCAACTGATGTTGAAAACTACATTGCTACGATGAACAACCGCATTGGACAGTGGCAATTTATGTTGAGTGCGATGACGTCAGCAGACAACAGTGATCGTACTGATGGCGCCGCTGATCACGGTGAGCACGCGATGCTCGCTTTCCATGCAGAGAGTTTCTACGGAATGAGCGAAGGCTTCTCAAAAACTGGATTCATTGTTGGTAGTGGTTTGGGTGCTGAGTTGAAAGGCATAGGGTCAAACGGCGATCTGTTAGATGACGCGAAAGCCTTACGTCTATTCAGTTATGGTGTCACACGCTTTGCTGATAATTGGCGTATTGCTCCAGCGTTTATGGCTGAACGCAGTCAAGATCGCCTAGAGAAGAATGATGAATACACATGGGCATCACTCAATGTTCGATTAGCTCAAGAGTTCAATGAAAACTTTGAGATGGTGTATGAGGGTTCATACCAATATATGGACCTTGATAACTCTGTCGAACAAGCGAGTGGTGGTTTTTACAAAGCGACCGTAGCTCCGACTCTGAAGCTTTCAACAAGTACCGGCTTCTTTGATCGTCCTGAACTACGTTTTGCTGTGAGCTATGTAGATTGGAGCGATGAGTTGAATGGTTATGCGATTAGCCAAGAACCGGATGCATCCACGATGGGTGACGGCGGAGAGGTTCTGTTCGCGCTTCAGATGGAAACTTGGTTCTAATATTAACTTTTACTTAATAAGATACAGTTAATTACTAAGACAAAAATGCCAACCGCAGAGGTTGGCATTTTTATTGAATATTTATTTAGGATGAGAGCGGAAGGATAGCTCTTTCCTTGTTCCCGCTTGTATTGAGTCGTTCAGCAAGACTGCCTGTCAATGTTTTGAAAGGTGAGCACCATCTTACTCATTTCAAACCCTTTATTTGCGATTCTATCTAACAGCAACTTTGCTCCATTTTCTCCCGCTTTATCAAACGCATAGTTGAACGTTGATAGAGTAGGGGTACAGACTGAAGCGAGTTCATCGTCACCAACACCAAGTACGAAAATATCTTTCCCAGGCTCAAGTTTGGCTTCTTGAATGGCTCTCATGGCACCAATCGCAATACGGTCAGTTGCGCAGAATAGGCCGTCTAATTTCGGGAACTTCTCGAGGTGTTCTTTGGCCAGTTCGTAACCTGATTCAATCGTAAAATCACCTCGGGCATGGAATTTTAATTCGAGGTCATGGTGTTTGAGGGCGTCTTCAAAGCCTTGAGACCTCTGCTTATCTACGGCGATATCGTCGCCTTGAACGCCAATAAAGCCAAGTGTTTGGCATCCATTACTAACCAAACGGTTTCCAGCTTCAAAGCCAACACGAATATCGTCATGAATGATACTAGGTATGTTGAACATCGAGCCATCTTGACCGACCAACACCACTGGAACAGCAGAGTTTTGAATTGCTTTTACAAGCGTTTTATCTAGGTGAGTTGCGTAGAGAATAATCCCTTCCACTCGCTTCTGATTAAAGATATGGATGTATTCCAACTCTTTTTGATGTGCTTGATGGGTACTGGCCAACAATACGTGTTTGCCCGCTTGCTCCAGTACAGCCGTTAAGCCGTCAACGCCTTGTGATGTAGCGTGAGAGGAGACGCGTGGAACGATCACACCAACAAGGTTTGTTTTGCTAGATTTGAGGTCTTTGGCGACTTGATTAGGAACATAGCCACACTCTTTTACGGCCTTGCGAACCTTGATCTTGGTGGCCTCTTTGACGCCATACTCATCATTAATAACACGTGAAACTGTCGACTTTGAGACGCCAGCTAGAAGTGCAACATCATGCAGACTTGCCATTCACACTATCCATTTATTTATTTTTGGGATTGTTTGCAAAGAGATGAGACTCATTGCTTAAGTTATTGGGGATTTTAACCCTGTCGGAATCATTTAGGGAGATAATTTAAAGATCTTTCTCACACTCTTGAGCAGATATCTTTGATCATTTGTTAGTAATCAGCAAAAATTCTTTTTGCAAACGTTCCCGAAAAATTCGAAAGGCTCAAATTAATAATCCAATGGGGTATGAAATGAATTATCCAGCAGTAGCCAAAGAGCTGTTAACTCTATTAGGTGGCAAGAGCAATATTACCGCTCTCGCACACTGTGCAACGCGCTTGCGCCTTGCCGTAGCCGATGAATCAAAAATTGACGAGCAAGCCATCGATAATCTTGATGGGGTCAAAGGTCAGTTCAAAGTAGCGGGTCAATACCAAATCATTTTCGGTTCGGGAATCGTTAACCAAGTTTACGCCGAGATGGCGAAGTTAACTGGCATGAGTGAGATGTCGACCAATGACGTCGCATCTGCAGGTGCCAACAAACAGAATATTGTGCAAAGAGCGGTAAAGGGACTCTCTGACATTTTCGTTCCGATTATCCCAGCAATTGTTGCTGGTGGTTTGTTGATGGGTATTTATAACTTATTAACAGCACAAGGTTTGTTTATTGATGGTCAATCTCTAATTGACGCTAACCCAGGGTTAACTGACCTTGCGAATATGATCAATACCTTCGCTAATGCTCCTTTTGTTTACTTACCTATTTTATTAGCGTTCTCGGCAAGCAAGAAGTTTGGCGGTAATCCATATCTAGGTGCAGCATTAGGTATGCTGATGGTTCACCCAGAACTGCTCAATGGTTGGGGCTTCGGTGGTGCTGCTGTTTCAGGCAACATTCCTGTTTGGAACATCATGGGCTTTGAAATCCAGAAGGTTGGCTATCAAGGCTCAGTACTTCCAGTTCTTGTGTCAGCATTTATTCTGGCTAAGGTCGAGCTTGGTCTACGTAAAGTGATTCCGTCAGTACTGGATAACCTTTTAACACCGCTATTGGCCATATTTATCACGGGTTTACTGACGTTCACCGTTGTTGGTCCGTTTACACGTGATATCGGCTTCCTACTAGGTGATGGCCTAAACTGGCTTTACAACTCTGCTGGCTTTGTTGGTGGTGCGGTATTTGGCTTTATTTATGCGCCGTTTGTTATTACCGGTATGCATCACAGCTTTATCGCAATTGAAACACAGCTGCTTGCTGATATTGCAATCACTGGCGGTACATTTATCTTTCCAATTGCAGCAATGTCTAACGTATCTCAAGGTGCTGCAGCACTTGCAGTTGGCGTCATGAGCAAAGACAAAAAGATGAAAGGGATTGCGATTCCATCTGGTGTCACCGGTCTACTGGGTATTACCGAACCTGCTATGTTCGGTGTAAACCTAAAACTGCGTTACCCGTTCATCGCCGCTGTGTGTGCAGCAGCTCTATCGAGTGCCTTTATTACAATGTTCAATGTGAAAGCGCAGGCACTAGGTGCAGCGGGCTTACCGGGCATTATCTCAATTTCTCCTGAGCATATTGGCTACTACATTGTTGGTATGATCATCGCGTTTATTACGGCGTTTGCACTGACAGTTGTTCTTGGTATGCGTGAACAGGTAAAGCAAAACCGTAAGGCAACCGCTTAGATTTTGAACTCCTTAAGGGTGGGGTTCCCCCAATTCCACTTCTTTTCCTAAATTGTTGGGGCGCTAGCCAAGCATCTTATCTTGGCTAGCCTTTTTGTTTTTTCATTGATATAGGCAACGAGACGTCGCCGCTTATTTATCAATATGTTTGTTTAAGGTAAGTATGATGAATCAAGTATGGGTAACAGGTGATGCTGTTGTTGACTTAATTCCCGACTCGGACTCGACGCTACTGAAATGCCCTGGTGGGGCTCCTGCTAATGTCGCAGTTGCCGTTTCTCGTCTCTCGGGCAAAAGTGCTTTCTTTGGGCGAGTTGGAGATGATCCGTTTGGTCGTTTTATGAAAGCGACGCTGACTAAAGAAAATGTAAATGCCGATTTTTTGGTTCAAGACCCAACACAAAGAACATCAACAGTAGTGGTTGACTTGGATGATGACGGTGAGCGCAGCTTTACTTTTATGGTTAAGCCAAGCGCGGATCAGTTTATGGTCAACGATGATATTCCAAGCTTTCAACAAGGCGATTGGTTGCATGTCTGCTCTATTTCTCTTGCTAATGAACCAAGCAGAAGCAGCACATTTGAAGCAATTGATAGAATTAAACGCGTCGGTGGCTATGTGAGTTTCGACCCAAACTTACGTGAAGAGGTATGGGCGAATCCGACTGAAATAAAAAGTACGGTCATGAAAGCTGTGGCACTGGCTGATGTCGTCAAGTTCTCTGAAGAGGAATTAGTGTTTTTGACAGGCTCTCAATCGGTTGAACAAGGTCTAAATGCTATCGCTGATTTTGACAATACGCTCATTTTGGTTACGCAAGGTGCCAAGGGAGTGTGGCGAATCTTTGAAGGTTCAGGAAAGCGAGTAACAGGTCAAGTCGTACAGCCAGTTGATACGACTGGTGCTGGTGACGCCTTTGTCGGTGGCCTGCTCGCAAGACTTTCTCAACAGCAACATTGGGATAATTTCGCCACGATTGATAAAGCGATCGAGTGGGCAAATGGTTGCGGTGCTCTTGCAACAACCCAAAAAGGTGCCATGACTGCACTCCCTACCCAAGAAGAACTTATTCAGTTCATCCACTGCGCACAGTCGTAGTCAACGAGACTTGAGAACAATGCATGAATGTAAATAGTAATTGGACTGTGGAACAAAGGTACCGCCGTTTAGAACAGATTACATCGCACGAAGTGGCTGAAATGGAGAGTGCTCGCGTTGCGGATTCTGGTTTTCCTAGTTATCACATAGCCCCAAAATTTGGTTTACTGAACGATCCAAATGGTCTTTGCTATTTCAATGGTGAACACCATATTTTCTATCAATGGACCCCGGTTGGTCCTGTTCATGGCATGAAATATTGGTACCACCTATCAACCAAAGATTTTGTTCATTTCACGGATCATGGAGTAGGACTAGAGCCCGGTGACGATTACGACTCGCACGGTGTCTATTCGGGAGGGGCGCTTGTCGATAACGAGCAAGCTTTGCTTTTCTTTACTGGTAACAAACGCGATGAAGATTGGATCCGAGAGCCTACTCAGTGTTTCGCAACCATGACGGCAGAAGGTACGATAGAGAAGCAGGGCGTGATTATTGAAAATGACCACTACACTGAGCATTTTCGAGACCCTAAGGTATGGAAAAAGGATGACCAGTACTTCATGGTCGTGGGCGCTCAAACTCCAGCTGAACGTGGTTCAATGGTGCTTTATCAAAGTCCAGATTTGGAGACTTGGCAACATAAAGGGCCGATAAAAACTCGTTACCAAGACTTCGGTTACATGTGGGAATGTCCTGATTTTTTTGAAATTGATGGCAAGTCAATCATGCTGTTTTCTCCACAAGGTGTGTCATCCAGCAATGCTTACGATTTTAAAAATATTTACTCGGTCGCCTACATTATTGGTGACAGATTGAACCTTGAGTCAATGGAACTTGAAGGACACCAAGATATCATTCAACCTGACTATGGCTTTGATTTCTATGCACCTCAGACCTATTTAGATGAACAAGGTCGCCGTATTTTGATTGCTTGGATTGGGTTACCTGACATCGACGCGCCATCGGTAAAGAATCAGTGGGCAGGTATGCTGTCATTACCACGTGAACTTCGCCTAGAAGAGGGCTACCTAGTTCAATCACCTGTCGCTGAGATCGATGAGTTGAAAGGGAAGAAAGAAGTCTTCTCTGGAACACACGTGCTGAATCAAACAAGTTTTATGCTTCGTTTAGAGCTCGAAAGCGATGAGTTTTCTTTAGAGTTAAGAAATGAGCGTGGCGACAAGGTGATCTTTAGTGCTGACGAAAATGAATTTACTCTCGATCGCAGTCAAATGTCTCAGAACTATGCTCAAGAATTTGGAGATGTGCGAAAAGCACCGAGGTTGAGCAAAAGGCAGGTGATTGTCGTATATGTTGATAATTCGGTGATGGAGATTTTCATCAATGGTGGTAGACATACTATGACCAGTCGTTTCTTCATTGATGATCTACAGTTGGTCTCTGAGCAAGGTATAGCGCGAGCTTGTTATTATTCAATGCAACCTGTGACCGGATTGTTCGATTAGAAAAGTACTGACGAAAGCCTTCATCATCAACTCATATAATCGCATTGATAATGACCTTCAAGCCATCATGTTTGAAGGTCATTTTTGCTCTATGACATTAAATAGAGCGTTATTTTCCGTTTAACTTCAACGCTGAGAAGGTCACGCTGTTGTAGTCACCGTTCTTCTTGTCTGTTGCGAAGTCACCTGTACCTGCACAACCAGGTCCCCAAATTGGATGGGAATCGTTCACGCTACATTGACCGTACGCGCCGGCTTTAAAGTAGAAGTCATCTTCAGCGTAACCTGTAGGGAAGTCTTTCTCATCAATCCCTTTGCTTAGGTCAATTTCGTATCTCACCGTGTCATGACGTGCGGTTTCAAAGGTCAGATACATCATGGTCTCTTTTACTTCAACACGGTAGCTAAACTCTTCACCCAACTTGATGCCCGCCTTGCCAGGCTCTTGTTGGTTCTCCCAAGTGTTGCCCCAAACTGGGTAAGCGATATCAGCACGGTTTGGATCTTTCTTCGCTAGGTTACGCTCGTAGTTCCAGAATACAGAGCCGTACTCATGCCCCGGAAATTTTTTATAGAAGATTTTTAATGGTTCGTTACCGTGCCCGTAGCCTGTTTTGGCTTTGATGAGTTCATTGTGTTTCTTGGCGTGGATTTGTCCTACAACAACAGAGTGTGCAGGGTACTTCTCTGGATGTTTAGCATTGATGGATACATGGTCGACCTTAAGAGTCGCCTCGAGTGTTCCGCCAACGGCGCTGTATTCATCCGCTTGAGGGTGGCTAGAGAGTGCCCATTGATTGAGTTTGCCGTCGGTAAGAATGTTGTCAAAGTTAGCGCCGCGCGGCATTTGGCGTAGTTCTGAACGAGCGTTCTTAGAGTTCTTGGTTGTGATCGCCTTGTTGTGTACTTCAAACACAAGGTGTCCATCTTCGTTCAGGAAGAAAAAGTTCTCATGAGAGTAGCTCATCATTGCGACGCCTTCGATCTCGTCGATGCGCCCATCTTCATTGATGTCAGAAGGAATCGTGATCTTCCAGTTTCGCATGTCAAACTTATCGGCAGGGACGGCGTGGGATACACCATTGTTAACCACTTCAGCCATAGCAGCTAAAGGCATAGACAACAGTACAGATGCAGCAATTAGGGTTCTTCTGTTCATTATTGGTACTCTTATTATGTAATATTGTCATACATAATAATTATCATTGAAACAAGAGAAAGGCTTGATCGCCCTATGTGTAAATAAGATCACATTTTTCTTGGGATTTAATGGGGTCACTGTGAGGGCTGTCTGACTGTCCATACTCTCGATAGGAATGACTATTAAAGCTCACTAACAAGCTCATCAATAAACCATACAAAGAGTTACAACCTTATATTGGTTATGTTATAACGTAACATTGAATTGAGCGTTAGCACCTTTGTTGTCTTGAAGAGGGGCACCAATAGTCTAGTGGTCATTGCAACCCAACCTTTAACAATGACAAGGAGCTTGTTAAATACTATGTCTGCAACGCTGATCAAAAATGCCCAAGTGGTGAATGAAGGGGTGGTTATTGAGACTGACGTGAGAATTGTCGGTCAACGCATTGATAGGATTGCAAAGGGGATTGAGGCGCATTCTGATGACTCAATCATTGATGCAAAAGGTCGTTTTCTTATTCCGGGAATGATTGATGACCAAGTGCACTTTCGCGAGCCTGGTTTAACCAACAAAGGCTCCATCGCTTCAGAATCTCGCGCTGCGGTAGCTGGAGGTATCACCAGCTACATGGAGATGCCGAATGTAAACCCTGCGACGACCACGATTGAAGCGCTCGAGAAAAAATTCGCTATCGCAGAAGAGCGCTCGTTAGCCAACTACTCCTTCTACTTGGGTGCAACGGAGGACAACTTAGAGCAGATCAAGCGATTAGACCCAGCGATTCACTGTGGCGTGAAAGTGTTTATGGGGGCATCGACAGGTAACTTACTGGTGGAGGCTCCGGATGCTTTAGAAGCGATCTTCCGTGATTCTCCTGTGCTTATCGTTACCCACTGTGAGAGCGGTCCGGTAATCCAGAAAAATCTAGATAGACTTAAGCAGTCAAAAGCGACATTGGAAATAGATGATCATCCAGTGCTAAGAGATGACGAGGCGTGTTATGCATCTTCTTCTTATGCGGTTGGTTTAGCTAAGAAGCACAACAGTCAGCTGCATGTTTTACACATTACGACTGAGAAAGAGCTCGCTCTGTTTGACAAAGGACCGATTGAGGGCAAGAACATCACCGCTGAAGCGTGTGTGCACCACCTTTGGTTCAGCAACGAAGACTACGCGACGTTAGGCAACCAGATTAAATGTAACCCTGCTGTGAAATACCCTAGCGATCGAGACGCGATCGTAGCGGCTCTTCAGACGGGCCAAATCGATATTATTGCTACTGATCACGCGCCTCACACTTGGGAAGAAAAACAGGTTCCTTATGAGCAAGCGCCAGCGGGTTTACCGCTTGTACAGCATGCATTGTTGACCCTGTTCGATCACGTCAATAGCGAGCGTATGACGATTGCACAGGTCGTTCAAAAAACGGCCCACAACCCATCTATCCGTTACGGCATTAAAGAGCGTGGATTTATCCGAGAGGGGTACTTTGCTGACTTGGTTCTTGTCGATATTGAATCTTCAACAGAAGTGACCCACGAAAACAGCTTATATCATTGTGGTTGGACGCCTTTCGCTGGACATACTTTCTCTTCACGTATTGATGGCACTTGGGTCAACGGTCAACTTGTGTATGAGAACCAAACCGTGACTGACCAACCAGTTAAAGCGATGCGCCTAGCATTTGAGAGATAATTTAAGTTTCAAAACCTGTTGTTGTGAGTAAGTAGTATGTTAAGAAGAAATCCAAGCGGTCATATGCCGCAAATCTCTGAAAAGGCATTTATCGACCCTACAGCCATCATCTGCGGTAAGGTTATTATCGAAGAGAATGTATTTATTGGCCCATACGCTGTGATTCGTGCTGACGAGGTGAATGAAGAAGGTGATATGGAAGCGATTGTCATCAAGCGCGATACCAACATCCAAGATGGGGTTGTGATTCATTCGAAAGCTGGAGCGGCGGTCACCATTGGCGAACGCTCTTCTATTGCCCACCGCTCAATTATTCACGGACCTTGTGAAGTGAGCGACGACGTTTTTATTGGCTTCAACTCAGTGGTGTTCAATACTGTTATTGGTAAAGGTTGTGTGATCCGCCATAACTGCGTGGTTGATGGGAGAGACCTTACAGAGAATTTCCATGTGCCACCGATGACAAATATTGGTGCTGAATTTGACTTAAATAGTATCTCTAAGGTGCCGCCAGAGTATTCGGCGTTTTCTGAATCGGTTGTCTCAGCGAATCACACCCTTGTTCAAGGCTATAGGAGAATTGCCAATGAGCTCTAAACAAGCTTCTATTTCAGGAGTGCCCACCAATATTATTACTGGCTTCCTTGGGGTGGGAAAAACCTCTGCCATTCTTAACTTAATGAAGCACAAACCGGAAGGCGAGAAATGGGCTGTGCTGGTTAATGAGTTTGGTGAGATAGGTGTGGATGGCAGCCTGATTAAAGGGCAGAAGCCTGACTCTCAATCGGTGTTTATTCGTGAAGTCCCTGGCGGGTGTATGTGCTGTGCGGCTGGTTTACCTATGCAGATCGCGCTTAATCAACTGCTCACTGAAGCGAAGCCTGATCGCCTGTTGATTGAACCGACTGGTTTGGGTCATCCAAAAGAAGTATTGCAGGTCTTATCATCTGAGCACTATCGCACGGTACTATCGCTTCAAAAGAACATTACCTTGGTTGATGCACGTAAACTTGCAGATCCTCGTTACACTGAGCACGATACCTTCAATCAACAAATTGCCATCGCTGATACCGTTGTCGGTAATAAAATTGACCTCTACCAAGACGGCGATAAAGAGAAACTAGAGGCATACGTCGCTAAGGTGGCAAAACCTAACACCAGAGTCGTTTTTGCGGAGCACGGTGAGATTGCTCAGCATGAATTTGATGGCGATACCCAAGCACACGCTCATGAACATCACCATCATCATCACGGCCACAGTAAGCCATTAGCATCGGAACTACCAATGCCAGAAGAGGGTGTTATTAAAGCCCGCAACAGTGGTGAAGGTTTTCACAGTGAGGGATGGCGTTTCTCTGCAGACAAGGTATTTGAGCGCGAAGCCGTTGTTAAACTGTTGTTGACGATCGATGTAGAGCGTATGAAAGCCGTGTTTATCACCCAAGACGGCATTTTTGGTTACAACCAAACAGCAGACGGCCTGACGGAGACTGAGTTGGATGATTGCAGCGAAAGCCGTATAGAGGTGATAGCGACAGAAATTGATGCAGAACTAGAGAGCAAATTGCTGAGCTGCTTGACTGCTTAGAGTCAACAGTTTGCCAAACTGCCTATTGTGAGGTGGTTAAAAATGAGCCCCTTAAACGCTTCATTGTGTTTTAGGGGCTTTTGTTTTTTTAGAAGGTTCGAGCTTGAGGCTGGGTAGCACCAGTATTCGCCAGAATGTCGTGTGGTTGTACAAATTATTAAGCCACAATGACCTTTTTCTTTTCCGCCAATGCCATCGCGATATTCGCTGCGCTATAGGCACTTTCGTTAATAAAGTGCGGGTAGACCTCTTTGTCGCTCTCCCAAAGTACATCGTATCCGAAGAAGGTAGCCAGTATCGGATCACCTTGCTTAACCACTTCAAAGTCACGCCCGCATATTGTTGGGTGCACCGTTGCTGCGCGCATGCCGTCGTGATCGAGCGGGATTTTAACTTCTTCGAGGTAGTAATAGGCGTCGTAGTTTTCTACTTCTCCAACCTGATCCAAATTATGTTTTTCGACATAGTCTAGTACCAAGGTCAGCATCTGTTTCATTAGCTCTAATGAGCTGTAGGTTAACGAGCCATGTGCTTGAGCGCCAACTTCAATCATGATGCCATGCTGACCTGTGGTGCAAAGGTATGGTTGTTCCTGCCAAGGTTTGCGATCTTCAAACAGAATATTAGATTCTGGCATACGTTGTTTCACATACGCGCCCATCTTTTCATAGAAAGGGTCGTTTGAGAGCAAGATTAAGGTTGCCCCCATGTTGCTGGTGGTGTTGTGAAGGTCAACAATCAGCTGCTTATTGTTGTCTGAATGCATCGAAGCGATTTTCTGCGCAAGTGTTTGTTCAGCATTCGCTTCGCTGTCATCGCTGTTCTTTACTGCAAACTGACGATTGAGATCGTCGTCGATGAAACGCACGTTCTTTTTAACGGCTTCTGGGTTTCCTGTTATCGATAGCACCGAAAATGTCGCGCGATCTGCGTTATATAAGCGGTCTTTGATGAGCTTTTGTAGATAGATTCCTGTTAACTCGTTGCCATGTGTACCCGCAACCAGTAGAACGCGATTTAGTTTGTCCATGAGCGTGATGTTCCAAATGTTACTGCGTTTGAAAACAGTATTGACCAGTATAGCCAGCACTGTGGGATAACAATGTTTAGTAATGTTATATCATAACAAGCGGGTCTTTTGTATGAGTTCAACGTTTGTTGGCATCTGCTTAACGTCATTGCTGAATACTTAGCGATGAAAAGCAGAACTTGGATCATCTTAAGCCTATTTGGGATTTTAATTATAGTTGACCTTGTCAACTAGTTGCTTTTGGGTTACCTTTGTACTGTAAACGTTAACCCTCATCGACACTGGTTGATAACGCTCCCCAAAAGGCTCAAAGAAAGACCTATATGACTAAGTCTCAGTTTTTCGCGCACTACCTGCGTTTGAATCGTAAGTCTTACCTACTTGCGATTGTTTTCATATTTCTCGTTAACTGGCTGCAGGTTGAAATCCCTCGCTACATCCAGTTGGCGATTGATCTTATCGATGATGCATCGGTGGCTGGTCATGATCAGCTGAAAACGTATATTGCGATTATCGTGGTGATGTCGGTGTCGATGATCATTGTGCGAATTTGGTCGCGTATCTATGCGCTTAACCCGGGGCGTATAACCGAAGCCTCTCTCAAAAATACACTGTTGGAAAAGCTCAATCGGTTACCAAACAGTTTCCATTCTCAGTTTGCGTCAGGGCGTTTAATTTCAATAATTAACAATGACTTGCAAGGCGTACGTTTGTTGTTTGGTGTTGGTTTTTTGCAGTTTTTCAACGCGTTGTTAGCGTTGTCTTTAACGCCGTTGTGGATGTGGCGCATTTCGCCTGAACTTACCATGTACTCAGTGATACCGATTATTATCGCGTTTGTCATTTTCCGAGTGGGTTTTGTGAAAATGAAATCGCTGCATATGGAGCATATGAAGCGATTACAGAACTTGTCTGCACAGTTGATGAGTTACCTATCGGGCATCGATTTGATAAAGAGCCAACAGATGTCACCGTGGGTGAGAGCAGAGACTGAGAAGCTTAATCAGATGTTGTTGCAGTGCAGAATCAAGATCACACGCATTCAAGTGTTCTTTATGCCTGTTTTAGATTATGCCAATGACCTAATGAAGATCCTGATTCTTGGTTTAGGTGGCTACATGCTGGTTAATCAAGAGCTTACGCTAGGTGAAATCACTGCTTTCTTAACTTATTCGGTACTGTTAGCCATGCCACTGATGCAGCTCGGGCGTATTGCGACCATTTACCAGCGTGGCATTGTGGGCATCACCAGTGCACAAACCATTTTGAATGCGAAGGTGCCTGAACGGGATGAAACGACGTTAACTACCGATGAAGTTGAAGCACTGAAAGGCCAAACGCTGTCAGTAAGAAACCTCAGTTATCAATACGAAGGTGAAGAGCGCTTGGTGTTGGATGACATCAGCTTTGATATTCCGGCAGGTAAAAAAGTAGGCGTACTCGGTAGTATTGGCTCTGGCAAAACGACACTGGTTAACTGTTTGAATCATCATTTAGATGTGGCAGCAGGGAGTGTGTTTCTGGGCGACAAAGACATCACTGAGTTTTCGCGCAACGATTTGCGCCGCTACGTTAAAACCGTGACTCAAGACCCATACCTGTTTTCAGCTACAGTAGAAGAGAACATTCGATTTGGCAGCACTCAGACTGACATTGCTAAAGAACAAGTGGATGAAGTGTTGAACCTTAGCCAGCTTGCGAACGATGTAGCACGTCTTGAAATGGGCGACCAAACCTTGGTGGGAGAGAAGGGCATTATGCTATCCGGCGGGCAAAAGCAACGTTTGAGTATTGCGCGTGCGCTACTAGAGCCTGCTGACCTTATCATCATGGATAACGTCCTCTCAGCTGTCGATTATGAAACCGAAAGAAAGATTCTAGAAGGGCTGTTTAAACGCTTAGAGAATCAATCGGTGCTGGTGGTTTCACATCGTGTCAACGCACTAGAGTACATGGATGAGATCATTGTCTTGAACCAAGGAAAAGTGATCGCTAAAGGCGATCATACAACTCTGCTAAAAACATGTCCTTACTACTATGAGACGTGGCAATTACAGCAAAATGAAGCGGAGGCAGCGGCATGTTAAAAGGCGTTGATATTCAATATCTCAAACACCTCCTGCAGTTTGCGAAGAAGTACAAGCGTACCGCATTTATCGGTATTGCGATGCTGCCGCTCACCATTATGACGAGTTTGTTGTTTCCGTGGCTGATCATTCAAGTCATCGACGTTCAATTGAGTAATGGCAATATTGATGGCTTGCTGGAATATGTGTTCTATCTGGTCGCGGTACTGATTGTCAGCTATGTGGTCGATACGACTTACTCTTACAACCTTAGAAAGACAGGGCAACTGACCATCACGGATATGCGCTCGGTGCTGTTTGCTCGTGTTCTCAAGCTTCCACGTAGCTACTTTGATAACACTCCGATTGGCATCACGCTGTCACGTCTAACCAGCGACCTTGAAACCATTGGTGAAACCTTCATTCAATCTGTGGTCGGTTTGGTAAAAGACACGCTAAATACGCTCGCTTTGATTGGGATGATGTTTTACATCGATTGGAAGCTCACTTTGATTGTATTAGTGGTGATGCCGCCAGTGACGTATTTGACTGTGTTTGTCCGTAATAAACTGCGTCAGATGCATCTTATTACTCGTTCGTCATTGGCGCGCGGAATTGGCTTTTTACAAGAAGCCTTGTTAGGCATGAAAACCGTTCAGTTGTACCGTGCCGAAGAAGTCGTCGAGAAAAGATTCAAAGGCTATACCGATGAGTTTTTAAGAGCGCAGAAGAAGATCAATAAGTACGATGCGATTCTGTTTTCGGTGATCTCCGGTGTCACCTCGATAACTATCGCATTGATGATTTGGTTTGGTTCAGAACAGGTTCTGCAGGGGAGCTTAACTCTGGGTGTATTGATCGCTTTCATCAATACTTTAGAGAAAGTGTTTGTTCCGATTCGTGACTTTACCTCGCAGATTGCTTCTATTCAGAGCTCGTTTGCAGCGTTTGACCATATTGAAGAGCTATTTGTTGAGCCGACAGAGGAGCAGGGGAGGAAACTGCTGCCGTCACACCAAGTTGAAGAGCAACTGCGTGATTTCGTGAGTTTGGAATTCAAGAATGTTAGCTTCCGCTATAAGCCAGACGCGCCTTATGTGCTAAAGGATGTCTCTTTCGTTTTAGAGAAAGGCCATCAGATTGCACTGGTGGGCTCGACAGGCTCTGGCAAGTCGACGATCATGCGTTTGATTTCGAAAACCTATCAGAATTATGAAGGCAGTATTCTGCTTAACGGCATCGAGTTGTCAGATATTTCAATGGAAGACTCAGCGCACCTGTTTTCATTGATGATGCAAGACGTACACCTATTCGAAGAGAGTGTTCACTTTAATATCGCACTCGGAAAAGAACATGTTTCTCGTGAACAAGTTGAGCAAGCAGCGCGTTATGTATATGCGGACCAATTCGTTAAGCAATTACCTAATGGGTATGACTTCCATCTTGATAAGAACGGCTCGAACTTGTCAGTGGGGCAAACTCAGCTGCTCTCGTTCGCTCGCGCAGTGGCGCAAGGTGGTCAAGTGATGATGCTAGATGAGGCGACCAGTTCAGTCGATTCAATTACCGAAGATCTGATCCAAAAAGCGATGCAGAAACTGTTCAAAGAGAAGACTGTGATTGCTATTGCCCATCGTTTGAGCACCGTTCGTCACTCCGACATGATTTTGGTACTGGAGAAAGGTGAAATCGTTGAACGCGGTAATCACAGACAATTGGTTGACCACAGCGGTGTATATGCAGGGCTACTCAATGAGTCCATTGTTGAAACCAGCGAACCACAAGCGGTTGGAGCGCAATAAGCCTTAAAAATCGTAAAAATGCATGTCCAAAGCCTCAGTTAATTAAGCTGGGGCTTTTTCATTTGGAACTGACTCTGATTGGCTATTCTACTTTGCAGGCAGGGGAAGAAGCTGGAGCATAACTAAGAGTTATACTCGATATAACTTAGCCATTGTTTGATATTGATAGGGGTGATGGGAATTCTACGTTGTTAACGTTAGAGAATATTTGTGAGTGCTTTCAATCTCAGTAACGGACTATCGAGGTGTGAGGTATTAGGTCAACCCAACGTTCTTGAAACAGAGCAAGCGGAACAGAACATGAAAAATACAGACTTTAGCTTAATTCCCTATTTTGTTGTGATGATGGAAGAGCTTTCTATCTCCAACACCGCCAAGCGCTTTGGCGTTTCCCAGCCTGCTGTCAGTAAAGCACTAGGTCGACTCAAAGAGACCTACGATGATCCTCTATTCGTGAAGACTAAAGAGGGCTACCGACCAAGCCGTTTCTGTTACGACATCTATCCACAAATCAAGCAAGCATACGATGCCTTTGAATCGACATTTCCAAGCAAGCGTAAATTCGACCCAAGCAAAATTGATCGATCCTTCAATGTCGCTTGCATTAGCGGTGCGATTTACTCGGTCATGAAGCGAGTCTCAGACATTCTCTACAAAGAGACGCCTGATATCGGTATTAATGTCGACCCTCTCTATACGGGAGATATCGCGCTCGATTTACGTCAGCATCGATATGACCTCTGTATTGCTCATGTCCCGATTAACGACCCAGCTTTAGAGTGTGTACCTTTGGCGAGCGAACGTATGGTGGTGGTTTATGACAAGAATCACCCGCGCTTGGGCGGCGATATTACTCTTAAAGAATACTTAGCGGAAAAGCACGTGGTTCACAGCATGTGGAACACGGAAGACTCGCCGTTAATGAAAAACAGCAAGTACGCACAAAAGCGAAAAGTCGCACGTAAAGCTCCGGGTCCATTTGAGATGCTAGACATGGTTAAGGGAACCGATCTGGTTTGCATTAGCCAAGAGTCGGTACTGGAAAAGTTTGGATTGTTGAAAGAGTTTCAGATGTCGCCTTTGCCGTTTGAGTCAGACTTAGGGATTGAATACTTGGTGTGGCACAAGAGCCGTAATTCGGACATGGCACATTCGTGGTTTCGTAAGAAAATTATCGATGCCTCACAAAAAAAGCCCCAATGGGGCTTTAATTAGAGTCTGTTTTAGCAAGGCGTTTGAATTTGGGTTAATTCGCGCCTTGCTGTTGCATTTTCTGCACAAGTTTCTGAAGTTTCAACGTGTTGTAGTTGATGTTTGCAGCACTAAAGCCTTGGCCTGCTTGCATTGGGTAGCCTTCTAGAGAACCCATGAACTTCGCCACTTCTTGAGACATTGGAACAAACAACCACATGTTGTCGATCATCCAGCGCGTGTACATACCGGACTCTTTGGCTGCAGTTTCGAATGGGTCCATACGTAGGTTAGTGATTGATGCCCAAGCTGGAGCCTGACGCACTGCAGATTGCATGTCGCCTTCCATCATCGCAAAGCTTGCTTTCCAGTCATTCCAGCGTAGTGCATTTAACTCACCGTTCGCTGAGAAGTATAGAATTGTTTCGCGAGGCCCTTTGTCCGTTTTACCTTCGAAGAATGGTTTGAAGTTAGAACCGTCTAGGTGAACACGCCACTCTTTATCATTCAGTGTTACGCCTTCCTTCAGTTCGTCGATAATGTTGTCGTTACCCGCCGCCGCTGCCAGTGTCGGTAGCCAGTCTTCTTGAGACATTAGCGCGTTCACCGCAGAGCCTGGTTCGATAACGCCTGGCCATTTCACGATTTGTGGAACGCGCATACCGCCCTCATAGGTGGTGCCTTTCTCACCGTGGAAAGGAGAAGTACCGCCATCTGGCCAAGTGAACTTCTCAGCGCCGTTATCGGTAGAAAGAATAACGATGGTGTTGTCTGCAACCTTTAGGCGGTCGAGCGTATCTAATAAAGATCCAACGTTGTCATCAAGTTGGCGCATCCCGTCTGCGTAGATACCTTGACCTGTGATGCCATCGTAATGATCGTTGAGACGAGTCCATACGTGCATGCGAGTTGAGTTGTACCAAACGAAGAATGGCTTGTCTGCCTTCACTGATTTCTCCATGAAGGTGATTGCCGCTTCAGTGAAATCTTCATCGATGGTTTCCATCCGAGCACGAGTCAGTGGACCTGTATCTTCAATCTTGCCATCCGCAGTAGCTTTGATTACACCGCGTGGGCCGTATTGCTTTCTGAACTCTGGGTCTTTTGGATAGAAGTAGGTTTCTGGCTCTTCTTCAGCATTTAGGTGATAAAGGTTACCGAAGAACTCATCGAAGCCGTGGTTAGTTGGTAGATGTTTGTCTTGATCGCCTAAGTGGTTCTTACCAAACTGCGCTGTCGCGTAGCCTTCTTGTTTAAGTGCATCACCGATGGTTGGTGCCCAATCAGGAATACCGTGGTCAGAGCCTGGCATACCAATGGTCAAAAGGCCGGTACGGAAAGGGTGCTGACCAGTGATGAATGCCGCTCGACCCGCAGTACAAGATTGTTGTGCGTACATGTCTGTGAAGATAGCGCCGTCGTGTGCGATACGATCGATGTTTGGAGTCTCGTAGCCCATCATGCCACGGTTGTAAGCGCTGGTATTGTAGTAGCCTAGGTCATCTGCCCAGATAGCAAGAATATTGGGTTGCTCTGCCGCTGCAACACCCTGAGCGACAGTTAGAGCGCTCATTGCAAGTACGGATTTGGTGAAGGTAGTCAAGGTCGAGTCCTCTCGTTGTTCTGAATTTGGTTGAGAAGAAAGTAACAAAATGCAATTAACCTAGAGGACTACAGGGTATAAATTATGGTTAAATCGCGGAGTTGATGGCTGTTAACCGATAAAGTTGTCATTGATAAACAAGAGAAAAGTACGCGGTTTTGTATCTTGGGGATGGTCAAAATAAACATATTTTACCTCGGGAAATATGTTATCCTCTCGGTGCTACTAAAGGGGTGCTTTTTTAAGCATTGAAATGTATACGAGCAACAGCACGATGCTCGTGTCAGTCACTTTCTGGCGAGTATGGAATAGAAAATGTTGTTGGAAGAAGTTGTAGAAATTATTGAGTTAACCGATTCAGACCATTTAGTTCAAGCAATGGACCTGTTTAATGAGCATGGCTTTGTTCATGCTGAGCAACTGCCGTTTATGAAGGTGGTATTTGAAACCGCTCCTGAACACCTGACCAAGAAGCTCTCCCAAGTCGGCTTTAAAGGTAAAGTTGAGATAGTGAAAGCAGAAGGTGCATCTGATTACATCGTGTTTGATGCTGAACGTGCCGAGTCAGAAGGTGCAGTAAATTGGAGTAAGAGTGCTTAAGTCTTTTAAAACGACAAAGCATGACTTTTATCATTATTTGAGGTTAACACAGTGACAACAGCTACCGCTTCATCAACAGAAAAACTGTCTAACGAACATGCGCTATTGGGCGCAGCACTGCTTGCAGCGCAAAAGGTTGAGTTCTCACTTTATACGGTCATTGCGCAATTGGTTACCACTGACAGCAATGTACATGAACGCCAAGCGATAGAGCTAAATGTCGATACCTTTCTGAAAGGCAACAGCAACGATCTGTCATTGGTTCTAGACCTTTACTATCAAGTATTTGGTAGCAAAATTCCGCTAACTAAGGCAGAAGTGAGCGATTTTGTTTTCAATCGTAATCTCATCTCTCGTAACTATTGGCGTGCTACTGGCGCGGATGTAAAAGGTGGGGAAAAGCTCGGTAATCCAGAGCTTTATTTATCTGAGTTCACGGCTAAGTGTGAAGCCTGGTTACAAAAGCTTTCCTAATTTAGCTTTAAAGCCCATTTAAGCTAATTCAAATTAAAGAAAACCACGGTGCTCGCCGTGGTTTTTTTGTTTCTGGAGAGGGTTATTTTTATGACTACTTGAAGGCACACTTCAAAATTACGTTGACTTGGTTTCTCGACTAGCGAATTGCACAATTTCAATATAGAGTGACCTAATATCAAGATGTATAAGGAATATACGATGCTAAGAGTGGTTTGGTTAGTAATAATGGCAGTGTTACCTATGATGAGTGTTGCGTCTGAAGAGACACGATATTCTGAGAAGGAGTACCTTGATAGGCCATTGATGGAGCGTTACATCTTGGATGAACTAAAGTCTCTGCGAATTGAACAGCAAGACCTTGAGCGCAGGATGACTATTCAAATCACCGACCGTGAGCTAGAAGTCGCGGATAAGTCACTGAACTATGCCAATGTTACGGTCACGTACTTCTTCTACATTATCGCGGGTGTGGCTTCTTTGATCGCGTTGATAGGATGGCAATCGCTTAAAGAAATTAAACACAACACCAAAGAGATGGCTGATCAACGGTTGAATAAGATCGCTCAAGAGTACGAGAAGAAGTTTGTTGCCTTAGAGCGGGATTTAAAACGTAAAACTCGCATCATCTCGGAAAACAATCGCGAGATTGAGATCATCAATGAAGTACATAACCTTTGGCTGAGAGCTCAGAACCAACAGACTCCAGAGCAGAAGCTAGAGATCTATGATGAGATCCTTAAGATTCGTCCGGGTGACTTGGAAGCACTAACGTACAAAGCAGATGCAGCCATGGAGATGCAAGAGTTCCACTGGGCAATGAGCCTGTGTAACCGCGTATTAGAAGTGGATGACCAAAATGCGCACGCCCTTTACCAACGTGCATGTGCCTACGCGCGATTAGGCTCTGAATCTCAAGCGATTGAAGATCTGAAACGCTCAATAGAAGCAAGTGCCTCAATGCGAGATCTTATCTCTGATGAAACCGACTTTGAAATGTTAAGAGGTTTAGAGGGTTTTGAAGCGCTACGTGAGGAGCAATAGGTCTGCAACATAGCCCAGCCAGTAACAGATAGAGCTGAGAAATAGCTCGATAGATTGTTACAAACACCGGTTTATCAACTCTAATTGTTATGTTATAACAATTGGAGTTTTTTACCTCTGAAAGCTCTATTCGACCTATGAAGTTTATTCGCCTAGGACTAGTGACTATCGCTATTGTTGCCTTTTCGCTAGCTGCCGTCCTTTCTATTGAGCCTGAACCGCCTCAAGAAATCGAAATTAAAGTCACACCTTATCAAGAGTTGGTAGAGAGTGAGGTTATTACCCCTCAGTCTGTGGAAGCTTCGGAATCGAATAGTAACCTCGTGAGAGTGCATTACTTCGTTAAAGTCGGGGATACTTTGAGTAATGTGTTTGCTTCGTGGCAACTGCCATACGAAACCGCACACAAGATTCTTGAAGCCGATCTGGAATCACTTAAGTTAGATACCATTAAACCTGGGGAGCACTTAGAGTTGCTTGTCGACAAGGACACCCGCCGTCTTGTCGAGCTCACGTATCATGAAAGCTTGATTGAGCGTTCAGTCTATTCACTTAATGACGATGGCAGCTTTGACTATCAGTTCATCGAAATGCCGGGTGAATGGAAAGAGAAGATGTACGCCGGCGAAGTGAATGGCAGCTTCTCGCTATCTGCGCATAAAATTGGCTTATCAAGCCGTCAAATCGCCAATATCACTCGAACGTTGAGAGATAAGATCAACTTCGCCCGCGATTTACGCGCTGGCGATCGTTTTAGTGTGTTAGTCAGCGAGCAGTATGCGGATGACCACTTAACGGGAAAAACAGAAGTTCAAGGGATCTCCCTTCAGCTTCGTGGTCGAGAGGTTGCTGCGTTTCTTGCTGATGATGGTCGTTTTTACGATCGAGAAGGCAACAGCTTGGAACAAGCGTTCGATCGCTACCCGGTGGATCGCCAGTATCGCAGAATCACTTCAGCATTTAACCCTAGACGAAAACACCCGGTGACAGGGCGCATTACTCCGCATAACGGAACAGACTTCGCGACTCCCGTTGGGGCGCCTATCTATTCAACGGGTGACGGTAGAGTTGTCGCAGTGCGAAACCACCCATATGCGGGTAAGTATTTGGTTATTGAACACAACAGCGTTTACAAAACTCGCTACTTGCACTTACACAGATTCTTGGTGAAGAAAGGGCAGCAAGTGAAACGAGGTCAGAAGATCGCTCTTGCAGGAGCAACGGGTCGCATTACTGGCCCACATTTGCACTTTGAAGTGCTGGTTCGCGATCGCGCGGTTGATCCAATGAAAGCAAACCTACCGATGGCAAGCTCGATCTCTAAAGAAGAGAAGGGTGCCTTTTATGCACGTATTTCTGAGTTCGACAAATTGGTACAAGGTCATCAAGACCAAGCTAGCTAACTCACTTTTAGACCCCCAGAACCATAAGTAGATAAAAGCAAAGCCCTTTGGTGATATTACCAAAGGGCTTTGTTGTATTAATCGACGACCACCGCTGTGCCACTGGCTGAAACCATGAGCATGCCGTTGCCTTGACCTAGTACTTCGTAATCAATGTCGACACCAACAACTGCATTGGCACCCAGCTCTTGAGCTTTTAGTTCTAATTCTTGAAACGCATAAGAACGTGCTTTTTCGAGTTCTTTTTCATAAGTGCCAGAACGGCCGCCAACGAAATCTCGAATGCCAGAAAACATATCTTTAAACACGTTTACGCCGAGGATGGCTTCTCCGGCAATCACACCCTTGTAAGCGACGATGCGTTTTCCTTCAATCGACGGGGTTGTTGTCACGATCATAATGCAGTTCCCTTATTGGTTTAATCTGGATGGTTAGAGGTAAATTGTGCCCGTAACCATGCTCTTAGTTTTAGCACACTTTCATTTTTGAGTTTGTTATCTGAACAGACAAAGTAATAGTCTTGATGCGGGTTTGAAACAGGCTCGCTAATTTCAACCAAAGCTCCGTGTTTTATGTCGTCACGAACAAACAGTCGATGTGTGACAAGTATGCCAAGAGAGCGTGTCGCTGCTTGTACCGCCTGAATGGACACATCAAAGGAGAGGTTGGTGCTGAAGAAGGGCACAGGTAGCTGGTGTGCGTCGCACCACACCTGCCAATCGTGTTCCCTACGTGGGTTAAAAACACCGATGACGGGGTAGGTCTTGAGCAGCTCTTCCATTGATTGTGAACCTTGCCCATTGACTAAGTTGGGGCTCGCGACTAGCACTAGCTCATCGTCACCAAGCTTTTCACAGTAGTAATCTTGCCACTCTCGCGGTTTTCCATGTACTAACGCAATATCGACACCCTCTTGATCGAGGTCGAAGTAACCGATGCGGTTAGAGAGGCGAATATCTAGGCTTGGTGAGTCCTGTTGCAGCATAGGAACTCGAGGTATCCACCAGTGTAGCGCCAGAGAGTTGACCATATTGACGGTTAATCGGTTCTCCTTTGGTGTATTGGCTAACTGATCTGTTGCATCGACAATCTGCTCGAGAGCAGGAGCGACTTTTCGATAGTAGCGCTTACCATCAGCATTAAGAACAACGCGTCGCCCGACACGCTGGAATAGGGGTTTATTGACTTGCTGCTCTAACGATTTGATCGCTTGGCTCACTGCAGAGTGGCTAACAAACAGCGCCTTAGCGGCTTCGGTCATGCTCGCTGTCTCAGCAACAGCGACAAAAGCATAGATTGACTTTAATGGAACGAGTTTCTTCATAAGTAAGTTTTCCTTACAGTTCTGGTTAATATTACTCGCTATTTTTTGTCGTGTCAGCCTTCTAGAATAAAGCACATAGGAGGTGATAATTATGTCTGATATTACCAAGGCCACCCTGTTTATGGTGGTGTCTACATTTAGCCTGTCAGTCGGCGGGCTTGCAGCGAAATACCTCGCTGAAATCATGCCAGTAACTTTGCTCGTTTTTTCTAGATTCTTCTTTCCTGGACTGATTTTATTGTCGATTTTGGTTTTCGTTCGATTACGTAAACCTAGTCATGAATTACTCAAACCGATTGTATCGAGAGCTTTATGCATGACGGCTTGTCAGCTCTGCTTTTTATCATCGCTACAGAGCTTAACCTTAGTTGAAAGTATCGTTTTGTTTAGTACTGGCCCATTGTTTATCCCAGTGTTAGAAAAATTAATATTTGGCGTGAAATTTAATCCAAGGATTTTGGTTTGCTTAGGGATGACGTTTACCGGTGTCGTGCTAATGGCAGGCAATCTTTCTGAATTCGACTTTAAACCGGCGATCTTAATTGGTTTGATGGCTGGATTCTTTAATTCAGGCTCACAAGTGAGTTTGTATCGAGCATCAAAGGGTGAACTGTCGCCAGCAGAAATGAATGCTTGGACCTTCTTGATCGCCGCTCTGTTAGCGTCACCAATCATGATTTACAGCTTGCATGATATTGTGTCGCTCGATCAGGCACTCATTACCAATGTGGGTGAAGGATTTACGCTATCGAACTATTATTGGGTAGGGCTTGTGTTGGCAATGTTTGCGGTGTTTACCATTAATACGCAAATATGTCGCGCCAAAGCCTACCGACTGGTGAGCAGTAGCTCTCAATTGGCTCCGCTGATTTTCACAACACTTCTGTTCAGTGCGATTTGGCAAGCTCTACTGTTCGACGACATATTTTCAAATCAAAAGCTATTTGGTATCGGGTTGATTATTTTTGCCAGCATGGTCAATACCTTCTTGTCTCATCGAAAAAACAAGTTTGCCCTCAAGTTAGACATTGAAAGTCCTAAAACAGTGAACGAATGTAGGCTCTAACTTTCTCTATGTGTTGTGGCGTATCAACGTCACTGTGTTGCTCTGGCTCAAGAAAGGCATCGGCATAACGTTTGTAGATGTCCTTCTCTAAAAACAGCAAATAAAGCTTAGGGTCAATATGTCCAGTGGTCGCCATACGAGTCATGATTTTTAAAGACTCTTCTAGGCTTTTGCCATGTTTATAAGGGCGATCACTGGAGGTCAATGCCTCGAACACATCGGCAATCGCGACCACTTTGGCTTGGATAGAGAGTTCGTCATCGTCCAATCCAAATGGGTAGCCTTTGCCATCGATTCGTTCATGATGATAACTGGCGATCTTTGGAATCTCTTTAAGGTGCTCAGGGTAGGGGAGCTTATTGAGCATCACCGACGTTTGGATAATATGATCGTTAATCATAAAGCGCTCTTCTGGGGTTAAGGTGCCGCTGCGCACTTTAAGGTTATAAAGCTCTCCTCGGTTGTATTTTAACTCTCCAGGTTTGAGTACATAGTCTTCTTGCCATAGGTCTTGTGGGCTTAGACCTTTCTCCCACGGCACACAGTGCTGGGGTTTGTTTGCGAGCAGTGGTTCCATTACAGGTAATTCGGGCTCTTGCTCATAACGAATCTTTTCTGTCCAAGCTATGCCGACTTGATCACTGAGCGTGCGTTTCCATTTGTGCTTAGCGATTTCATCGAGTCGAGCTTGGTTCTCTTCCTCCATTCTCTCTGAACCGATGTTACATTGAGCGACAAAAGTGAAATCTTCATCGAGTTGTTGATGTTTACTTTTCAGTTTCTCTAGCTCTGTTTCTGGAAGTGAACCATTGGCGACGGCTTTCCAGTAGTCGGTTTCTGCTTGTTGCTTGAGAAGCTCAAAGCGCATTCTGATTTCATGAATTCGGTCATAAAGGGTTTCGAGTTTGGTGGCTTTGTCGACTACATACTCTGGCGTTGTTACCTTACCGCAGTCATGCAGCCACGAAGCTAAGCTCAATGCTTCCCACTGTTTTTTGTCCAGCGCAAACAGTGGGTAGTAACGGTCATCCTTAATCGCTGCTTCGGTTAGCCATTGGGTGAGCTCAGGGACACGCTGACAGTGTCCGCCTGTGTATGGCGACTTGGTATCGATAGCCGAAGCGATCAGCTCGATGAAGGCGTTGAGCATCTCTTTCTGCTGTTGCATTTGGTCAATGTTGTCTTTGGCAATTTCAGCAAAGCTCAACAGCTCGCGAAGAAAGGCGTGTTTATCTGACTGCATTTTTGATATTGCACGCTCGTAACCGATGATCACAATGCCGACGAGTTGCTTCTCTCGATTAAGAAGCGGGAAGAAGTACAGATCTGAGTTGAAAATCGTGGCGTGATACTGGTTTAGTGCATTTTCGCTTCTATCGAGATGGACCACTTCACCCATTTTCAGTTTCGCAAGCAGCCAGGGTGTATCCTTAACAAACTCGTTGAGGTCAGCCTTAAATGGGATGATGGCGTGATTGGCCGCAATCTCAAACTGCTTTTGCTTATTATCGTAGGCATACAACAAGATGGTTTCGGCTTTAGTGATTAGGTAGCTCTGGTGGGCAATGGTTTTGGCCAAAACAGAGAAGTCTTGATTGCCTGCGGTATCACGCAGCAGGGCAATTAGATCATGCAGCGTATGTTCCATGAGCTCGATGGAGTGGGCCAAATTCGCCACTTCGTTGATCATGCTCTTAGGGTAGTGGGTACGTTTAAAATCGAAGCGCGCGATGTTATGCGTCAACTCCATCAGCTTTTTGATTGGCATAGAGAGGCGATTTGCGACAACCCATACCAACCCAAAACAGATGAACAGAAGAATGATGGCAACGGTGACTTGCCTATCCCTCATCGATATTAAGTCGGCAAGTAAATCGGTGTGAGGCGTCGCTTCGGCGAGAAACAGGGTGACATTAGCGGTGAGCTCTACAGGCGTTAGCGTTAATGCCCAGGCATTGAGGTTGTATTCCACACTCTGAATGCTCTGCTTGGTAGCTCTGTTATCGCTTAAAAGCGGAGCAAGCACTGTCTCTTTAAGCACATTATTGGCTTCGCGAGAATTAAATCGCATTGGACTGGTGATCGGCGCAACAGCATCGAGGTCGAGTTGGTGATGCCCGAGTAAGTTCAGATGACGGTCAAACAGCGCCAAGCGGCTTTGATCCGAAAAGGCGAGGTCGCCAATCTGCGCAGATAGGGAATTGAGCGTAAAATCTGCACCAATCACATACTGCTGGTCACTGGATCGTCTAGAGAGAGTGATCCCAGGCGTCTTGAGGAAGAAGAACTGATATGGTTCAGATAGCTGGATGGAACCGTCTCGCTTTGCATTGATAAACCAAGGTCTAGTTCTTGGGTCGAAGAGGTCTTGTCCGGTCTCCTTTTGGCTAATGATTTGGTGTGCGCCGTCTAGAAAGGTGATTCGTGTTAGGCCGTTGGTGGCGGTTTCGGTCACCATCATGGTCGCTTTGGAAGGCGCACTATGTTCTTGACGTTGTTTGTTGGTCTTTATCGGGCGGAACAGTTTGAAGTCACCATTTTCTGAGCCGTAAAACAGAGCAACTAAGCTTGGGCTCTGCTGAAAGATAAGGTCCAGAGATGAGAGCCAAGCATGGTACTCATTTTGAGTCGTGTCATGGGTAATAAAAGGGCTGACGGCCAATACGTTGAGCGCTGTGACCACGGGTGCGACCGATTGTTTAAACACTAGCTCAAGCTTGTTGCTGTGTTCCTGGCTGACTTCTTCAATGGTTCCAAGAAGCAGTTGCTGAGAGTGCTTGTAACTCATTGTGATTAATACAGTTCCGACAATACTGGTCATGACCAAAAATAGCGTCGTGATATGAATGCTTAAGGGGTAACGTTTTTTTCTCATTCGCAATTACCAATCGAGTGACTGGTTTAAGTATTGTAGAAGCTGAAAAGGTTGCAAAAAAATGACTTAACTAAAGCATCATCGGTATGCTAATTGTCACTTTGAGCTGATAGACTGATTACAGCATCAAGATAAGAGTTCGGAGTGAAGCGCAAAGATGAAATTACAAGTTGATACCCACACCCATACCTACGCCAGTGGCCACGCATACAGCACCTTAATTGAGAATGCTAAAGCAGCCAGTGAGCGAGGTCTTGCGATGTTTTGTACGACGGATCACTCAGAATCTATGCCGGGCGCGCCTCACTACTGGTTTTTCAGCAACCAGCGTATTCTTCCTCGCTTTATTGAGGGTGTCGCCATTATCCGCGGCGTTGAATCGAATATCATGAATACGGACGGTGAGATTGACGTACACCCAAGTGTAGATAAGAACCTCGATTGGGCTATTGCAAGCTTTCATGAACCAGTTTTCCGCCCTGCAGATAAAGCGGCTCATACTTTGGCGCTGATTAACGTGATCAAGGCTGGCCGTATTGATGCGCTCGGACATTTAGGTAATCCGAACTTTGACTTTGATTTTGAAGCCGTGATTGATTGTGCGGTTGAGCACAATGTCGCTATCGAGATCAATAACACTACGCTGAAAGGTAATAGCCGTATTGGTAGTGTTGAGCGTTGTTATGAAATCGCCAAAATTGCCAAGGCAAAAGGGGCATACATCACAACCGGTAGCGATGCGCACTTTTGTGTGGATGTCGGGGGCTTAGATCTCGTGTCGCAACTGCTTGATGAAGTCGGTATGCCGCCAGAGCAAGTGATTACGCATTCGCCTAGCCAGTTTCTGCGCTTTTTAGCACTGCGTGGCCGCAATGAGATCCCAGAATATTCAGATCTTGTTTAAGAGAATGTCGGCGGGTTTGCATTTCGTCACAATCATTTTTTGTGTGTGCAGAATTTTTGTATAAACTAGCGCTCACAAATAAAGTCATAAGCACCGTAAACAAAAAGGTGTATCTTCAACTGGAGAAACAATGAAAACTCGCTCAATTCTTTTATCTGGCCTGATTGCGGCCTCGGTGATGTCGGCATCAGCGTTTGCAAGCGTAGACCTCAAGAAAAACATGCAAGAAATGAAGCTTGCGTTCAAACAAGCTGCAGAAGCTCAAAGCATTGAAGAGATGCAAAAGCCAATGGTACGTCTAGATACTTTGGTTGCTGAGTTGAAAACGGGTTCTTACCCTGCGGAGAAAGAGCAAAACTTCATGGAAGGTTTCTCTAAGATCCAAGCATCAATTGACTCGATTGAGCAAAAGCTAGAACAAGGTCAATTCGAAGAAGCGAAGCAAGAGCTACGCACGATTGATGGCCTACGTGAGCAATACCACGAGAAGCGTAACCCAAGTATCTGGAGCAAGCTATTCGGCTAACCTTTTGATGCTCCGCTCTGAGAGTATCCCTTAGGTCATACAGAATTTTAAACGCCACACCAGCTTTCATTGGTGTGGCGTTTTTATTTCGAGCTAACTGACTATGTGAATGATATCAATAATGTGCGTTAGCTTAGGTTTTTAACATAATGTTAATTAATCCGTTTAAACGCCTATTTAGCTGATTCATAATGTTAGAAATTTATAAACCTTATTTATAGATTCGTACTAGATGCGTCAAACGTCGTTCAATTATTCCATGCTATGGGCTACCGCTTTAAGCTGGACGCTCATTACACTGATGCCTGTTATCAATGCTCATGGTAACAGCGCAGGCGTGTGGGCGACGTTATGTACGGTTAATGGGTTTGAGCTAGTACAAGTTGAAGAAGGTGAGCCGCAAACACACAATGGTAAGCCGTGTCCTTTTAGCCATTTTTCTAGCTTCCATCACGATGAAATTCCAACTGCACTACTGACAACTCGACTGAGTTTGATTGTCTCAGACAGCTACGCTTTTTTGGCTCTAAGCGAGGCTTTTAAGAGACACTCTCCCAGAGGCCCACCTCAAGCTATTTCCTAACCTAAATAACAACAAATAAAACAACACAGTAAAGTTAACCTGCTCACACCTTTCCTCACTTTCTGATGACCTCAGAAGGTGTTTTGGTGCGTGCAAAAGGAAATATCAATGTCGAGAATTGAATCTCAACCTGCCGCTCCGGCTCGAAGTAAAACCCTCTATTTTTTGACTTGGCGATGGCACTTCTACGCAGGCCTGTTCGTTATCCCATTTATGTTGATGCTGAGTATAACTGGGCTGGTGATGCTACTTGATGACGAGCTTGAAAGTGCTCTTTATTCAGAAGCACTTATCGTTCAAAGCAGTGCCACTGACGCTATGGTACCGATTGGCGACCAGTTAAATGCGGTTAAAGCGCAGTACCCTGATGGAGCTGTCACTCAGTTCATTACCGCAAAGTCTGAAAGCTTACCAAGTTGTTTCTCGGTCAACTTGTCTGACGGCCGATCGGTTTTCGCCACTGTCGATCCATACTCTGGAGATGTAATCGGTGAGATCCCACGCAGCGAGAGTTGGTATCAGCTGGCAAATGAAATACATGGCACCTTGCTAGTAGGGGATTGGGGCGACTATTTGATCGAGGTAGCAAGCAGTCTCTCTATCCTTCTTTTGGTTTCGGGTATCTATTTATGGCTACCGCGTGGCAATGCAACTAAAGCTGGGTTCTTAAAGATTCGTTTCTCATCTGGAACTCGTATTCTGATGCGCGATTTACACGCGAATCTTGGTGGTACTCTGTCTCTAGTTCTGTTGCTGTTCCTTCTCTCCGGTCTTGCTTGGGCTGGTTTTTGGGGCGGTAAAATGGTTCAGGCTTGGAGCAGTTTTCCTGCGCAATTGTGGGATGATGTACCACTGTCGGATAAAACGCATGCTTCTCTGAACCATGGTTCTGAAGAAGAATTACCTTGGAATTTAGAGCAAACGCCACTCCCGGAATCGCACGATCACTCGGCAATGGCAGACGAGCATAGCCACCATGATGCCTCCACAGTGAGCATTTCGCTTGAGGAAGTTATGCAAACCGCGTCTAGATTGGGTTTCACCTATTATCGCGTCAATTTCCCGCGCTCTGAAACAGGGGTGTATACCATCACCGCCAATACCATGGGTGGCGATATTGTCGACCCGAGGAAAGACCGAACAACTCACCTAGACCAATACTCAGGTCGTATTCTCGGAGAGGTGACGTGGAGCGATTATAACGTGATGGCAAAGACGCTCGCTGTTGGTATCTCTCTTCACCAAGGGGACATCAGTATCGTGAACAAAATCCTAAACGTTCTGTTCTGCTTGGCCTTCATTGCAGTGTCGATCACTGGCGCAGTCATGTGGTGGATGCGTCGCCCTGCGGGTAAAGGAAAGTTGGGAGTGCCGCCTAAGTTTGAAGACGCAGGTATTTGGAAAGCGGGCTTGGTGACTGTGGTTCTTATTTCTGTGCTGTTCCCGCTAGCCGGAGCAACGATAGTCATCGCGATGTTACTTGACTGGCTGCTGTTCTCACGTGTTGAAAGATTGAGGATGGCTCTGAGCTAGATGGCTTTAAGCTAGATGGAACGCCGCCCCTCGATGCGCATTACTCATCGAGAGGCGGTATATTGATTTAAACGGCTAATGCTATGTATTCGATGGTTTTTACGCCTGATAAAGCTCCAGTGGCAATCCATCAGGGTCTGCGAAAAAGGTAAACTCTCGACCAGTGAACTCATCCACTCGAATGGGTTCGACTTCCACGCCTTTACTTTCTAAATAGCCTTTCATTTGCTGAACGTCATCGACACAGAAAGCTAAATGTCTTAACCCTTGAGCTTCTGGAAAACTCGGCCTTTCGGGTGCATTTGGGAAGCTGAACAGTTCAATTTGAGCGCCATTCGGCAATGTTAAGTCGAGTTTGTAAGACTGGCGTGCCTCTCGATAGTTCTCGGCAACAATTTCCAGTTTTAGAATCTCGGTATAGAAGCGCTTTGAGACTTGATAATCAGAGCAGATTATTGCCGCGTGATGGATTCCTTTCAGCATTATTTTGTTTCTCCTGCCAGTTTGTCGCTTAAGTGCTCCATGGCGTAATCAATGAAAACGCGCAGACGCGCTGGCATGTATTTCGTTTGTGCAAACTGCATTGCGATAGCGCCGTGGTAGTTACTTTTGATTGTCCAGTCATTGAGAACTTGAACGACGCTTCCTTCAGCGAGCGCATCCTGAATCACGAAGTCGTGGAAGATCCCGATCCCTAATCCTTCTTGTACCCCTTTTAAACGCATTTGCGAGTGGTTTACTGCGTAGCGTCCACTGACCGACACCGTGTGGAACTCATCATCTTTAAGGAAATCCCAAATATGGTCTTTGTCGGTCTCCGCAAGGTACAGACAGTCATGTTGGCTAAGATCTGTCGGATGTGACGGCGTTCCCTTATTCGCAAGGTAATCTGGGCTTGCGCACAATACGAGGTTGGTTTTGCCTAACTCCTTAAGCACCAAACTCTCATCGGGTTTATCTGTAAGGCGAAACGCGATATCAATTCCCTGACGCAGAATGTCGATGTCCCCATCAGCAGCGCGCAGCTTTAGTTGAATCTCTGGGTATTGATTAAGGAAAGGGACAACGAAGGGTTGCAACACAGAGTTTAAGAAAGCCTCGGGCGCTGCCACGATCAGAGAACCAGAGGGCTCCGTGTGGTCAGAGGTGGAGAGCTCAACCGCTTGTTGTGCCGCGTTAATCATCACTACGCTTTGGTCGTACACCAGTTGACCTGCCTGCGTAATGATAAGACTACGAGTAGTGCGTTCAAACAGCTTTACTGACAGGGCTTTTTCCAAACGTGTTATTAGCTTGCTCAGCGCTGATGGCGTCACACCAAGTTGTTTGGCTGCGGCGGTAAAGCTGCCCTCATTGACCACCAAAATAAAGGAGGCAAGGTCAGGAAGTAGGGCTATCAGTTTTGGGTTGATCATAACGTTAGGTACTCGGCCAGTGGGCTGATATTTCTAGAAATCGACAATCAGCATCATACGTCAAACTCCATTCAATATTAAGCGCAGTGTTTTGTGTGGCTTGTATCACGTTTTGGTGGCGGATTAAGCAGAAGATTCCGTGTTTTATAAAAACAATTACCGCCTATGTATTTATTCAATCAAATACATATACTGGCTAAATAGTCATAATTAAATCAGTTGGTTAAGGGAAAGGATATTTATGGATAGATCGGAGAGCTTATTTCAAAAGCAGCGTATAAAACGGTTTAACTTTTCAGTATGGACAGTTCTGACTGGAACGTTACTCGCCCGAACAAGCTACTTTATGGCATGGCCTTTTCTGATCGTCTTTCTCTATGAAGATTACGGTGCGTCTGCGATTGAAGTCGGCACCATGCTAGCGGTATCCGCCGTCGTTGGGGCTGGAACTGGTCTCTACTCGGGTTACCTTTCGGATAAGCTAGGGCGCAAATGGGTCATGGTGCTAGGCAGTTGGATTGCCTCGATATCCTACACCGGTATCGCACTAGCGAGTGAAGTATGGCAGTTCTATGTGCTGATCATGATGACAGGTTTGATGCGTCCAATGATTGAAGCACCAGCCAAAGCAGTAATAGGTGACAACCTCAGCGATTTGAAAGATCGTGAGTTAGCGCTAAACATTCGTTACTTCTTACTTAATTTGGGTGGCGCACTTGGTCCACTGATTGGGATCACTTTGGCGCTTGCCCAGCCACAAAACCTGTTCTTTGTTGCTGGTGGTACTTATGTCGTTTACGGTTTCTGGCTGCTGTTAGGAATTGAACGCAAGGGCACTTTTACCAAGCCGGATCCCTCTCAACTGCCTAATTTTGCCGCGACGCTTAATGTGATTCGCAAAGACAATATTTTTGTAAAACTGATGGTTGCCAACTTCATCATGATGTTTGTCTACGCGCAGGTTGAGTCGTCAATTCCTCAAGTCATCGTGCGCTCTTCCATCACTGATGCCGCGCAACTCATTGCTGGGTTAGTGTTGGTGAATACGCTGACGATTATTGTCTTCCAATTTCCAATGCTTAAATGGCTTGAGCATGTGCCGCTATTTGTACGAACTCGAATCGGCATGATTTTGATGGCAATTGCACAAATTGGTTTTCTTTTTACACCAAATGATTGGCCACTAGGTTGGGGAATTGCTTGTTTTATATTAAGTTTAGGAGAAGTGATTGCTTTCCCAACCCTTAATGTACAAATCGATAGAATGGCACCGCCACATCTAAGGGGTTCTTACTTCGGTGCGGCTGCACTTTACTCTCTTGGCTTTGCTATTGCGCCACTGCTTGGTGGAGTGGTGATAGAGATGTTGAGCGCCTACTGGCTATTTGTGCTCTGCTTCATCCTATGTTTGGTGATGATTTGGTTGTACTGGTTGGCAGAACATACCGAAGACAGTGTCGAAAGAGAGCCGATTACCCAGAGCTAGCCATACAAGCCTTGGGTGTTAAGCGACAGATAATAACTAAGGCAACGTGAGTTATGGATAAATCGAATTTTGCACAAGAGTTAAAGTATCTGCGTGAGGAGAAAGCTTTATCTCAGGAAGAGCTGGCCGAGCTACTTTCTCATTCTCACAGAGCTTTTTCTGGTGTGAATCAGGTGATGGTGAGTCAGTGGGAACGGGCGAAGACGTTGCCTAGTTTTGTTCGTCGTCTCGGAATTGCGAGTTTCTTCCAAGTTGATTATGACTTTTCGGTTGAAGAGATGGTGCAAGTTAAAGCAGCAACTAAGAACGCCGAGCGTCCGTTTAGTGTTGATATTGGTTATGACTATGAGATTACCAGTGTTGAATCTTGCAACATAGCAGCTCTTTCAGGAAAAAAGCTTCGCTCGATTCAAGGCATGCACCAAAAAACGTATGGAAATGATTTTATCGAAGTGTCTCAACACTTGGGTGTGAAATCAGAAGATATGGAAGTGCTGTGCTTTCTGTACGACGGCGTCATCATCGGTCATGTAGTTTATGATGGTGTTAGCAAGATGCTGTGTAGTGTTGGTGCTGTGAGTATCGTTATAAGACGAAGAATCTTCGATTATATGGCCGACAACTTGGTTGATACTCAGTTCCGGTTTCCGACCCTTGATCCTGCTATGTGTCAGTTTCTGTATGACATATATCTAGAGCCCTATATGAGCAAGCTAGGGATGCCATTTTTTAAAGCTGATATTAAAAAAGTCGTGAGGAACCCTTTTTCTCAGAATATTCAAAATAAGAACGATATCTATTTTAAATACGTCCGTTACCACGATTTAAAGCAGAAGAAAAAAAGCGTCGAGTTTATCTTAAGCTAGCGTTCGTAATTACTCTTGCTGAGGCAACCTTATTACATGAGCAGCATTAAATCCGGTAGAGCGACAGGTTTGCTGTATAAGAAGCCTTGGTAGCTATCAAATCCGAGTTGCTGCACACGATTTCGTGTCGTGTGGTCTTCTACACCTTCCGCTACTGTCGAAATCCCTCTGTTTTGGCAGTATTCAATCACCGTTTCGATCAGCTGTGATGCTTCGCTTGCAGGTTTGTTAATCAAAGAGCGATCGAATTTCACTTCATCAATACTAAGTTTTTGAATTTTGTCGATGTCTGAATAGCCGGCACCAAAATCATCGACACTAAACTTTACACCAAGCGCCTTGTAGCTCTCCATTTGAGATGTCAACGAAGAACAAAGCTCATCATTCTCACTCAGCTCAAAAGTGAGCTGCTTAGCTGGAAAAGAGCTGTTCCAAAGCATCTCTCTGACTCTCGCCACATTGTTTGGATTGGCTAACACTTGTTTACTGATGTTTACCGCCAAGTTTAACGACGGAGAAACAGCACGTATCTCAGTGAGCGCTTGCTCTAACACATTAAAGAAGATGGTCTCTTCATAACCAAGCGCAAACGCGCGATCAATGAATGTGCCTGGTGCGAAGATACCGTGTTCAGGGATATCCAATCGGAAAAGCGCTTCTACTCCAATTACATCTGTATTGTCAGAGCCGTCGCTAGAGTCAGTTTTTACTTTTGGCTGGTAAAAGCATGTGTGCCACTCATTGGCGAAAGCTTCCTTGATCAATTGGTCAGATAAGTTCATTGGTCAGTGCGCTCATTTGTTAAGGGAGGCGCATTGTGGGGGCATATGCGTTTAGTCACTATATCGTTTTGCGGGAAAATTTTTTAATTCGACATAAATCGAACTATTAGTGTTTGTGAGTTCTTTTTCTAATCAGGTTGGACAGTGAATTGTGACTCTCTTCATAGTTAAGGAATTTGATTCGTGCCTCAGGTTCATTAATGTTTTTCCAACTAGAGGGATAATCGAGATCGAGATGTTCTACTAGAATGTAGGCATAAGTTTTACAGTGTAAATGGCGCTCGCGTTACCGTTTATACTCCCCCTATAAATAAGCAGCGAATTCGCTGTGAATAATAACTAGGAAGGAATTAGACAATGTCTTCTGCATTCTACCAACAGATTGAAAAACAAATTGAAGAAGTAAAGGCTGAAGGTCTTTACAAGTCTGAGCGTGTAATCACTTCTCAGCAGCAAGCGGCTGTTAAAATTTCAACAGGCGAAGAAGTGCTTAACTTCTGTGCAAACAACTACTTAGGTCTAGCTAACCACCCTGAACTTATCGAAGCTGGTAAAGCGGGTATGGATCAACACGGCTTTGGTATGGCGTCTGTACGTTTCATCTGTGGTACTCAAGACATCCACAAAGAGCTTGAAGACAAACTATCTACATTCCTTGGTAAAGAAGACACGATTCTTTACACATCTTGTTTCGATGCGAACGCAGGTCTTTTCGAAACTATCCTAGGCAAAGAAGATGCAATCATCTCTGATGCTCTAAACCACGCTTCAATCATTGATGGTGTTCGCCTATGTAAAGCAATGCGCTTCCGTTACGCGAACAACAACATGGAAGAGCTAGAGCAGCAACTTATCGCGGCTAAAGAAGCAGGCGCTCGTCACACGCTAATCGTAACTGACGGCGTATTCTCTATGGACGGCGTAGTAGCAAACCTTCCAGCTATCTGTGACCTAGCAGACAAATACGGCGCTCTAGTAATGGTTGATGATTCTCACGCAGTGGGCTTTATGGGCGAAAATGGCGCTGGTACTCACGAGTTCCACAACGTTGTTGACCGTATCGACATCATCACAGGTACGCTAGGTAAAGCAATGGGCGGCGCTTCAGGCGGTTACACGTCTGGTAAGAAAGAAGTGATCGACTGGCTACGTCAGCGTTCTCGTCCATACCTATTCTCTAACTCAGTTGCTCCTGCGATCGTTAACGCGTCTATCCGTGTTCTTGATCTTCTAAAAGAGAGTGGCGAGCTTCGTGACCGTCTATGGGAAAACGCAGCACACTTCCGTACTCGCATGGAAGACGCAGGCTTCACAATGGGTGGTGCTGACCACGCAATCATTCCAATCATGCTAGGTGATGCAAAAGTAGCGGCTGAGTTCGCTGAGCGTGCTCTAGAGAAAGGCATCTACGTTGTAGGTTTCTCTTTCCCTGTAGTACCAAAAGGCCAAGCGCGTATCCGTACTCAAATGTCTGCTGCACACTCTCGCGAGCAACTAGACCGTGCTATCGATGCATTCATCGAAGTGGGTAAAGAGATGGAAATCATCTAATTCTGAGGCTTTACTCAGAATATAGATAACGCAATATTTTTGATTCTCGCCTTACAGTTAGGCGAGATGAACTAGGTAACATTATGAAAATTAAAGCACTTTCTAAGCTTAAGCCTGAAGAAGGCATTTGGATGACCGAGGTTGAAAAACCTGAAATGGGTCATAATGATCTTCTTATCCGTATTAAGAAAACCGCAATCTGTGGTACAGACGTACACATCTACAACTGGGATGAGTGGTCACAAAACACAATCCCAGTACCTATGGTTGTAGGTCACGAATACGTGGGTGAAGTTGTTGGCATCGGCCAAGAAGTTCGTGGTTTTGAAATCGGCGACCGTGTATCGGGCGAAGGTCACATCACTTGTGGTCACTGTCGTAACTGTCGTGGCGGCCGTACTCACCTTTGTCGTAACACAACAGGTGTTGGTGTAAACCGCACTGGTGCGTTCTCTGAATACCTTGTGATTCCAGCGTTTAACGCATTTAAGATCCCTGCAGAGATCTCTGACGATCTAGCATCTATCTTCGACCCGTTTGGTAACGCAGTACACACAGCGCTTTCTTTCGACCTAGTAGGCGAAGACGTGCTAATCACTGGTGCTGGTCCAATCGGTATCATGGCTGCAGCAGTTGCTAAGCACGTTGGTGCTCGTCACGTTGTGATCACTGACGTAAACGAATACCGTCTAGACCTTGCGAAGAAGATGGGTGTAACGCGTGCAGTAAACGTGATGGAAGAGAAGCTAGAAGACGTAATGGCTGATCTAGGCATGACAGAAGGCTTCGATGTAGGCCTAGAAATGTCTGGTGTACCATCTGCATTCAACAGCATGCTGACTAACATGAACCACGGCGGTAAGATCTCTCTACTAGGTATTCCACCATCAGACATGGCAGTAGACTGGAACCAAGTAATCTTTAAAGGCTTGGTTATCAAAGGTATCTACGGTCGTGAGATGTTCGAAACTTGGTACAAGATGGCTTCACTAATCCAGTCTGGCCTAGATCTAACACCAATCATTACTCACCACTACAAAGTGGACGACTTCCAAGCTGGCTTCGACATGATGCGCTCTGGTATGTCTGGTAAAGTAATCCTAGATTGGGAATAAGCTAATAGGGGAGACCCTCAGCTAGTTCTACAATGAAAATGCCCCAAAGAAATTTGGGGCATTTTTGTATGGGTCTTTCAGATTACTTATCAACATCCCGAGTACACCTTCATGGGACAGGTCTCCCGATAGTTCGGCTTGTATCTCTGCAAGGCTTTCCTCTTCTGAAGCGACGATCTTTCCTGTTGTCGCATCGACTTCAACTTCATAGGCTTTATCGCCGTGTCTGATAAATACGTCCCATTGAGTATGGTGTTCTTTAAATTTCGATATAAATTATATAGAATGCTATTCTAATTTGTTGTCATATTATTTGGAGACTTCCTTAATGAAACGTATGTTTGCTCTAGCTTCACTGACCTTATCCTTGATGGGATGTACTAATGTAACTCATGTGGAAACCGGGAAGCAGATTTTGTTACTAGAAGAAGTTTCCAATGCTGCGCTTCTTACTTCTTATCAGCCGGGTGTTTATGAGCAAATGGGAGTGAAAGATGGTTACGAGCTTTATCGTCCTGTAGCGGCTGAAACGACGAACTATATTGGTTCACAAAACCGATACATTGCAGTGAAAGAGATCGGTGATGAATCAGAAGTGTGTATCCCGGACTCGCTGAATTTCTTTTGGTGCGCGATTGCTCCAACTAAGTTGATCAAGTAAAAAACTTTTTTTAAAAAGACCGTTTACTTTCTTAAAGTTGGTAAGCGAACGATGATATTTCATGAGTCTAACGTATTGAAAATATAAACATCGACTTTGGGATTCTGATTAACGCTAGCTAGGATGTATTTCCTCGAAGGTAGTGTAATTCTTTATATTTACTATTAAGAAACCCCGATACTGAGCACTCAGCATCGGGGTTTTGTATTTCAAAAGGTTGCTTGGGCTCTTAATTAACCCGCGGCCGCCTGCATGATAAGACCACAGATGTATGCGCCGTAAGTGCCTAGTGCATAACCTAGAACGGCCATAAGGATGCCCACAGGTGCTAGAGCAGGATGGAAGGCTGCCGCAACCACTGGAGCAGAGGCTGCACCACCAACGTTTGCTTGAGAACCGACCGCCATGAAGAACAGTGGCGCGCGGATTAATTTAGCCATCACAATCATAAGAATTGCGTGGATAGACAACCAAGTGATACCAATGAAGAAGTAACCTGGGTTATCGAAGATTGCAGTTACGTCCATTTGCATACCGATGGTTGCAACCAGAATGTAGATAAATGCAGAACCGATTTTAGATGCGCCAGTGTGCTCTAGGCTACGTGTCGATTTAAAGCACGAAGCAATCAGTGCAAATGTAGTCACCATTACGATAAGCCAGAAGAAGCCAGAAGTTAGGCTGTATTTTGCAAGCTCAGGTGCATTGGTTGAGATCCATGGTGCAATGATGTCGCTGAAGAAGTGCGCAAGACCGGTTAAACCAAAGGCAATCGCAGCGATTTTCATTAGATCGGTCGTTGTTGTAGGGCGAGCGTTCTCTTCTTGGTATTTAGATACCGTCTCTTTTAGCTCTTCGATAGATGAAGTATCGGCTTTCAACCATGCGTCAATTTTCTTCTGACGGCCAGCCATAATCAGAAGCACTGCCATCCAGATGTTGGCACAGATTACATCAACGGTAATCATTGCAGAGAACAGCTGGTCGTCTACATCAAAAACTTCTTTCATTGCTGCTTGGTTGGCACCGCCACCAATCCAAGAGCCGGCTACTGTTGTCAGGCCACGCCAAACGTCGCCAGATACAAGGTCAGGGTTAACCTGATCGATGATTAGAATTGCAGCAGGGCCACCAATGATGATACCGAGCGTACCAGTAAGGAACATGATCACTGCTTTTGAGCCAAGACCGAAGATCTTACGAAGGTCCGCTGAGATAATCAGAAGTACCAGTGCGCTTGGAAGTAGGTATCGGCTAGCAACAAAGTATAGCTTTGAGTTAGAGGCGTCGATGATGCCAAAACTGTTAAGTAGTGAAGGTACGAAGTAACAGAGCAATAAACCCGGAACGAACGAGTAGAATTTTTTAAGTGCGCTATTTTGGCTACTTTCCGTGATAAATACACCGCCAAGAATAACGGCTAACAGGCCCATTATTACTGCATCATTAGTAATCATTATTATTTTCCTCCTTTAGGTGATGGCAAACGCCTCACTTTTTGAAGTGGAGGACTATACCCATAAGCCTTATTCGTTACAAATTGTAACAATAGAAATAATTTGAAATGTTTTTGTTAAATTTAATGAGCTTTACGTGTGACTTCGCTGGTTAAGTAATTGGCTGGGTGAATATTTATCGGTGGTTAATTATTTATGCATAAAGGTGTATGCAATGTTATTCAAAGCCAGTGAAATGGACGTTTAAGTGTGATGTATTCGGATTCTGTTCGGTAGGGTTGAGAAGGGTACGTATAAAATCTCTAAAGAGAATGTCCTGCGATATGTTTCATAAATGTAAACGGGTGCATAAAAATACGAATTTCGTTCGAAATGGAAAATCAAATATAGATCACATAAATGCAGCTGTGATAGCCGAACTTAATAGGCTTTTATCTCCCGATCGGACGTTATTTGGCGTTTTTCCCAGTGCTTAAATCGAAAAAACGCGGCTGATTTAGCCGCGTTTGGGTTTGAGGTTGTAATGACTTACGCTTCTTCTTCCTCGAAGTCGTCAGCGTAACCTTTCGGTGGTGGCGTCCAACCACGCTCAGAGCGGGTATGCTTGTCTGAACGGTCTTTCTTCATGTCTTCTTTCATCGCTTCTTCTAGATGAATGAAGATTTGACGATAGTTGTTGTCGTAACGAGGGTTATCTTCAGCCGCAGCCCAAGCTTTATATAGCTTCTCTGACTTACGATTTTCAACACGCATATAAGTCGACTTTTGCTGTTCAACAAAGAATGGATGGTGACCCAGAGAGCGAAGCGCCTCTGCACCCATTTCCAACGCTGAATGATACGTCTCTGACTCAATAAAGTCGGCACCTACTTCTCTTAAACGGTAGCTGTGTCCACGGTCGAAGGCACGAGCCAATATTTTCACTTTCGGGTAAGTGTGTTTCACGTATTTAACCAACTCGACACTTGCATCTTGATTGTCGATGGCTACAACGAATAGTGCCGCATCTTCGATACCTGCTGTGTGCAGTAGATCTGGTCGAGTCGCATCACCAAAGTATGATTTGATGTTGATTGAGCGAAGTACATCGACTTGGTTGGCTTGGTGATCGAGCACCACCGTGTTTACGCCGTTAGATACTAATAGACGGTTAACGATTTGCCCGAAACGACCAATACCCGCGATGATCACAGTGCCTTTCTCTTCGATAGTGTCTTCTTCTCTATCGTTAGATTTCTGTTCATAACGAGGAAGGATCACTTTATCGAACAAGATGAAGAGACCCGGAGTTAGGAACATCGACAAGGCGACAACAAGAGACAGAGTTTGAACGATGTCAGATGGCAATACATGGTTTTGAGCAGAGAAGCTCAATAGCACAAAGCCAAACTCACCAGCTTGCGCCAAGCTCAGTGTAAATAGCCAGCGGTCGCTGTTTTTGATCTTGAAGATTAGTGCCAAGGTAAATAGCACAGCTGCTTTTAATAGCATAACACCCAGAGTCAGTCCGATGATTAGGATGAAATCATTGAACAGTACATCGAAGTTGATTCCCGCACCTACCGTAATAAAGAACAGACCAAGCAGTAGTCCTTTGAACGGGTCGATGTTTGATTCCAGCTCATGGCGGAATTCACTGTTGGCAAGTACCACGCCTGCGAGGAAAGTCCCTAGCGCTGGAGATAGGCCAACTAGGCTCATTAATGCTGCGATACCAATAACCAACATGAGTGCTGTTGCTGTAAAGATTTCACGCAATCCAGAGCTTGCTACAAAGCGGAAGAGTGGACGACTTAAGAAGTGACCACCCACAACAACTAACGCAATTGAAGCGGTAATCACAAGGCCGTACGCCCAGCCCGGTAGTCCGGCAACCAAACTTAGCTCGTCATGATGATCTGCCGCGGCGGATACTGCATTTTGTGCTGCTTCAACTAATTCCGGTAGCGCCAATAGTGGGATGAATGCCAACATTGGAATAACGGCGATATCTTGGAATAGAAGAACAGAGAAAGCATTCTGTCCGCCTTCTGTTTTCGACAACCCTTTTTCATTAAAGGTTTGAAGAACAATCGCAGTAGAAGAGAGCGCAAAGATGAGGCCGATGGTTAATGCGATTGTCCAAGGTTGTTCAAATACAAGCGCGATGCCCATTACAATTGCCGCTGTACCGCCAACTTGTAGGCCACCCAAACCCATTAGACGATTACGCATTGCCCACAGCATTTTCGGCTCTAGCTCTAAGCCGACTAAGAACAACATCATTACCACACCAAACTCGGCAAAGTGTTGGATGGTTGTTGTTTCTTCACCCACAAGGCCAATGATAGGGCCGATAACCACACCTGCAATTAGGTAACCCAGAACAGAGCCTAAACCAAGGCGCTTAGCGATAGGTACCGCGATAACGGCGGCGACTAAGTAGATAAAGGCTTGTAAAAAATATCCCGTCATTCTTTAGTCCTTGTTCATGATTTCATCTAGGTAGTGGTTTAGTTTGGCGGCTTTTTTCGCTTTCTTATAATCGATGTCGCCGGCAACTAATGACTCCAATAAGAATTTATAACGCTCAACGTGCCCAGCGATACGGTTCTCTTCTAATGCGGTTCGTGAGCCGAACAGTGCATAGGGCGCTAAGTACTCCATGCCACATAAAGACGCGGTTTGTTCAAGAGGGTGGAGCAGCTCTCTAATCGTAAAGTGGTTGTAGCCGTCTGTCTGGTAGGCATCTTCTTTACCACCCGCAGTAATGCTACACAGGAACTTCTTGCCTTCTAACTCATGGCCATCGGTACCGTAAGCAAAGCCATATTCCAAGACTAAATCTTGCCACTCTTTTAGAATGGCTGGAGTCGAATACCAGTAGAGTGGGAACTGAAAGATAATAATGTCGTGGTCAAGAAGACGCTTCTGCTCACGGTCAATATTGATCTTGAAGGTTGGATACTCAGCGTAAAGATCGACACACGTGACGTTTTCAATTTTCTTGGCTTGGTCAAACAGTGGTTTGTTCGCTTCAGAGCGGTGTTGAGATGGGTGTGCAAACAACACCAGAACTCGATTCTTCGACATATGGCCCTCTTTATATAATTCGAACAATATCTACTCGTTACAATAATAGAAGAGTAGTTGAAGAACAATGAATTAGCTTGGATTTGATCGAGATAACGTACGACTATTTGATAGAAGTGGAAACGTTTGCGATTTTGAGGCTTTTTGCGACAAGACTTGTGAAATAGAAATCTAAATATGCAGTATTAAGTGGCAAAATAGCGTCTTGTTTCGTGTTACCGTGAGTCAGAAATCAGAGTCGCAAAGACGACATCAATTGAACATCGAACAAAGGAAATACCCTATGGCTAAGGACCTACGTCAGCAGTGCAAACTTTTTCTCTCCGGTCATTTCGATCCCACACCGGCACAACTCTTTTCACAGATGGCTCAATGGTCTGAAGAGCATGACATAACGCATGATACCTATGGTGATGGGGCGTTTATTCAAGAGTTCGAACAGAAAGTTGCCGACCTTCTTGGTTTTGAGGCTGCAGTATTTGTGATCACCGGAACGATGAACCAACCTACGGCTCTACAAATCGTATGTGATGAGAAGCGCCGTCAGAACGTTGCTATGCATGAATCGAGTCACATTATCCGTCATGAAAGCCAAGGCTATCAGGTTCAGAATCGTTTCAATGTCCTGCCTTTAGGTAATGTGCATCGTACTTGGAATGTGGACGATTTGAGAGCGTGGCCTGATGAAATCGCTGCTGCGCTGTATGAATTACCTATGCGTGAAATTGGTGGTCAGCTCCCAGAGTGGGAAGAGCTAGAAGCCATCAAAGATTACTGTCAAACTAATGATGTTCATCTTCATATGGATGGCGCACGCCTGTGGGAGTGTGGTGCCTATTACCAAAAAAGTTATAAAGAGATTGCTAATGGCTTCAACTCTGCCTATGTCTCTTTATATAAGGGCATCAATGGGTTAGGTGGCTCTTTGTTACTCGGTAGTAAGGCATTCATTGAGAAAGCATCACTATGGATGAAGCGACAAGGTGGTAATGTTTATCACCGAACTCCATTTATTGTTTCGGCTGCCATGCAGTTTGATGAGCGCTTAACGCAGATGCCAGCATTGTATGAACGCACTAAACAGGTGTATCAAATTCTTCAAGACTATCCGCAGTTCATTGTGAACCCTAAACAGCCCCAAAGTAATATGCTGCATCTGTACTTGCCAGTGAGTGTGGAAGAGGGCATTGAGTTAAGAGATAAGATTGCAGCGCGAGATAAAATTTGGATTGGGAACCCGAGCCCTTGTGAGTTACCACACCAATGTAAGATTGAGTGGTATGTTGGCGATAATCTATTGAATCTTCCTGATCATGAATTTATCGATGTTCTTGATATGTTGGTTGCTGAGTTAAGCTGATTGAGCACTTAGTTCCAAACAAAAAGGCAGTGGTTATGCGCCACTGCCTTTCTCGTTCTGTCGTTTGTCTACATGTATTGATTGATGTAGACATCAACTAAAAACATAAACACTGGAATGGTGCTGAGTACGGCGAAAAAAACGATAGGTACCCAGTTTTTCATCTTCTTTTTTGGTTGCTCGTTGTTGCTCATAAAGCCCGACCTTTACTCTTGCTGTTTACTAGGTTTTATACCTACACAGTCTATTCGTTGACTAACTTGCAGCTATAGTAACAAAGAAGCTCACACTTGCTAGGATTTGTGTATGAGAATCGTGGTGAGTATCAAATGATCTTTATTTTCAAAGGTTCATTGGCGGTTCATCTTTGTTTTGAAATAATAACCTTAACAACGGCTTACAACGTGTAATGTCGCATCTTAGATTTATGGAGAGCACTCAATGAAAACAATCGGCAATATCATTTGGTTTTTGTTCGGCGGTGTATTTATGGGATTGGCGTGGTGGTTCTTCGGACTATTGGCATTCATCACGATTGTCGGTATCCCTTGGGGTAGAGCGTGTTTTGTGATGGGTAACTTCTCGTTCTTCCCATTTGGCCAGGAAGCTATCGCACGTGATGAGCTGACTAACGAGGGCGATATTGGCACCAGCCCACTTGGCATGATAGGTAACATCATTTGGTTCGTATTCGCAGGGGTGTGGCTAGCGATTGGCCATGTGCTATCTGCAGTAGCGTGCTTTGTAACCATCATCGGTATTCCATTTGCTATTCAGCACCTAAAGCTTGCTGTGATTTCATTGGCACCTATCGGTAAAACGGTTGTAGACAAGCGCGAAGCTGAAGCCGCTCGTGTTAGAAATTATAAAGGCTAAGGTTACGCTTGGTTTCAAAAAGGAAAAGAGCATGCGATTAGGCATGCTCTTTTGGTTTTAACTGACGTTGTTTTTGTTTGCTTTAATTTTGAGTGACTTCCATATATTGGCCATCAAGTAGCCCAGAGTAGTTATCTTTGATGAATGAGCCAGTGAGGGTACCGCCATTCTCTTCATCGAGACCATATTGACCGTGGCAACCACGTTGTAGGCTCAAGCCATTAGTATTGGACTCATCCCACTCAAAGGTGTCAGTCACGGTTAAATTACCTAGGATCTGGAACATCGAGTTAGATTCACACTCAAACACACCACTTGAAACGTCGCCATCCGATACAAAAGAGCTCGCTTGAGCGATTTGAGTTTCATTGGTGATGGTTGCATCACCCCAAACTGAGATGCGTGAATTACCCCAAGCTTCCATTTCATTACTTACGGTTAATGCATCTGCTTCGAGTACCGATCCGGATTCAACAATGACATCTTCAGCAACCAAATTAGCGACGTATATAAACGAACTGCCAATGGCTTCAAGGGTCGTGAAGGTGACATTTTCACTGTCTACTACCAAACTGGAGTTCGCATCGGCGATAGCTTGAGCAGCTGCACCGGTAATACTGCTGCGAATATCGACACTGGCGTTTCGATTAAGGTGTAACGCGAGATTGTTCACTGAACCAGAATTGACTCGAAGATAAGCGGTGCGAATTGTTACGTTGGTTTGATACTCATCGCCATCTTGTACGGCAGTTGGCAAGGTGACGTTATCAAAGCGCACAGATGAGCTGTTTCTTGCAAAAAGGGCACCCCCAAGGGTGATGTCTTGAAGTCTGACACTGGATTGGCCATCAATGAAAACTGCTTCTGGTTCATCTTCAGTAGCACCAGCAAGGATACTCGCACCATCGGAGCCAACTATTTTTACGTCATTACGAACAATGAATATTGCATTACAGGCGCCTGTGACATTGTAGGTTGTTCTAGTGGTGGTATTTCTTGAATCATCCAGTGCGTCTTTTAGCGCATCGGCATCTTCACCGCAATTGATAGCGACGGTGGTGTATGGGTCTGATGTAGTCCCGGTTGCTTCTAAGCTGGTCACCCTTGCTTCGATAGCATCGACGTTATCGTCTATTCCATCTAAGTCGGCTCCCAACGCGTTAATATCGTTGTCGAGAGCTGTGAAGTTGGCATTCACTTCACTCGCTTTTGCTGGAGTATTTGCGGTAAAGACATTTGGTACGTCAGCCAAAGCAACAGAGGTAAACGCGCTGCTAACTGCGGTGGCCAACACAAGTTTCATCGTGGTGTTCATGTTAAATTCCTTATATATCCGTATTCTTCGAACAGGCGATTATTGCCAGTTACTGTCATCCCAATTAGTACTATCCCAAGTTAATGCTGTGCTTGTTTCACAGGCATCACCGATACCGTCACTATCTGAATCGGCTTGGTCAGCGTTCGCAGTGTTCATACAGTTGTCATCGAGGTTATCGACGCCATCATTATCTAAGTCACCCGAGCGAGTGCTGTCATTCGGATAATCATCATCTAGGTTGTCGTAACCATCTTCGTCATCATCGCCTGATCGCGTATTGTCATTCGGGAATTCATCTACGCCATTGTTGTAGCCATCATTGTCACTGTCGTTAGGATACGGGTCATCGATTTCATCAATATTGTCGTTATCTAGATCTCCAGTTTTAGTCGCATCGTTAGGGAATAGGTCGACATCATTGTTGTAGCTGTCGTTATCGCTATCATTTGGATACGTGTCTTCCAAGTTGTCGCCTAATCCATCTTCGTCAGCATCGACCCACTCATTTGGATTGTTTAAGAACTCGTCGACGGAATCTTTAACGCCATCTCCATCTTCATCGGCAATTACGATGTCTGCGACATTACTTAAGTCATCTTTTATCTGCTCTGGGGTCTTCTCATCATCAATGGTATCGAGAATGGCTTTGATCTCTTCGTTGATACCAGCCACAACGATCGTGAATTTTCCTGCTTCTGAAGAACCTTCTTCCGTTGCTTTTTGCAAGTCTTCTGGTTCTTCTGGTAGAGCGCCTAGTTCAACGATCTTTTCTGCGGCATAGGCGGCTTTTGGTGCGCCATCACCTTCCAAGAAATCACCAAGCACATCGTCAGTGTCGATGCCTAATTGTGTTGCGACTTGTTGAATTGCATCTTCTTTTGAAAGGTTCTCGTCCTGCTCTAACGTGTTGTGAACGAGTGTTGAAAGGGGAGTAATGGCTGTCTCGCCTGCCGGGGCTGACATGACATAGCTTTCGGTGACTTGGCCTTGGGTTTCATCGACGGTTTGTCCAGCTATAGCCTGAACAACAACTGGATATTGGGAAGGGTTTTCGATACCGCTGACATCTAACTCAGCAACACCGCCTTCTCCAGAGGTGGCTGTGGGCTCTCCGTTATCTAAAACGTAATTCCTATTGAGATCGAGCCAGACGGTGGCATTGCGCAGATATCCGTCAATGGCTGTCACACTATAAGAACTAGCACTACTAGATGAATCTGAATCTGAATCGGAGTCGTCAAAACACCCGACCAGACCCACACTAGCAGTTAGCCCTAACACAATAGTGAGTGGGTTCTTTTTCATTAGTTCATCCTAAACTGACGTTGTTTAGAGTTGTTGCATAAGAAAGCTAGGAAACGAATTTCAGTTGTGCAAGGCGGCAAAAATGACTAGTTTTTCTACCTGAATAATAAGGCTTGGTATGTATTGGTGCTGGTTATTGATCTTGTTATTAATAACACTAAGACAAATAATAGATAATTTACAGAATGGTGATCTTAAGGGGAGTGTGCTGGTATTGGCAGCGACGTATTTGGAGCGTGAAAATAACCATAACCATTGTTTTAATATGTGATCTGTTTCACTGCGCGCATATGAATTCGTCTTGTCAATTATTGTGACTTTGCTCTATAAAAAAGTGGGCTCACCAACGGTAAGCCCACTTTCAAACTAACATATAAAGTTTGGTATCTTATAAATTGAAGGGTTACATCGCCGCTTCAAAAATCGCTGAAATTTCTTCGTGCGTTGCTTGTTTCGGGTTAGTGAAACCACAAGCATCTTTCAGCGCGTTGTCAGACAGAGTAGGGATGTCTTCTAGTTTTGCACCCAGTTGAGCGATACCAGCAGGAATGCCAACATCAGCCGCTAGAGTTACGATAGAAGCGATAGCTGCTTCAGCACCTTGCTCTGCCGTCATTTCTTCAACATTTACGCCCATCGCTTTTGCCACGTCACGTAGACGCTCAGGACATACTTGCGCGTTGTAGCGTTGAACGTGTGGAAGAAGAATCGCGTTACATACACCGTGTGGAAGGTCGTAGAAGCCACCCAGTTGGTGCGCCATTGCGTGTACATAACCTAGAGATGCGTTGTTAAACGCCATACCAGCCATGAACTGTGCGTAAGCCATTTGCTCGCGAGCTTCGATGTCGTCACCGTTGCTTACTGCTGTGCGTAGGTGCGCTTGGATAAGCTCAATCGCCTTGATTGCTACTGCATCTGTAATTGGTGTAGCCGCGATAGACACGTACGCTTCGATTGCGTGAGTCAGTGCATCCATACCTGTAGCTGCAGTTAGTGATGCAGGCTTAGCAAGCATTAGCTCAGGATCGTTTACAGAGATCAGTGGCGTAGTGTGCTTATCTACGATTGCCATTTTGATGTGGCGAGCTTCATCAGTGATGATACAGAAGCGAGTCATTTCAGAAGCCGTACCAGCTGTCGTGTTGATAGCAATCAGTGGCATCATTGGTTTTTCAGATTGGTCTACGCCTTCGTAGTCAGCAATCTTGCCACCGTTAGCCGCAACTAGTGCAATACCTTTCGCACAATCGTGTGGAGAACCACCACCTAGAGAAACGACGAAGTCACACTCGTTGTTTGTTAGTAGTTCTAGGCCGTCTGTTACGTTAGCTGTTGTTGGGTTTGGTTGAGTACCATCGAACACAACTGTGTTAACGCCACGCTCTTCAAGTAGATCTTGTACTTGTTTAACAACACCGATTTGGTTCAAGATTTTGTCTGTAACGATCAGACCTTTCTTAAAACCTTGTGATTGAATGCTGTCTGCTGCGTCTTTTAAACAGCCTGTGCCCATGAAGTTGATTGTAGGGATAAAAAATGCACTAGCCATGAATTGCTCCAGTTAAATTATGATTTTTGCTTGAGTTCTATGTTGGCGATAAAGACTTGTGGAACAATTGATCTGGGACAATTTTCGCGCCTAACTACCACTTTGTAGTTAGGGATTGTGACGTGCTTCATGAAGCAAACGGTTAGCTAGTTTCTAATGATAATTTGAATAATAATAGGTGGCGCCAACCGTACGCCATCTATATGAGAATGAATATTGTTGATGCAAGAAACACACATAAAGTTCTAATATAATTAACTTTTTGTTTTCTCGGTTTCGATGGTTTCATCAATAGCTTTTTCACTGCTTACGATTTCTTGATCGGTTTCTTGTGCAGAGTTTTCACCGACGAAAGCATCGTAGTTTTTGACAAGAAATGGTGTGAGCATGACAGACGATGGTAAGAAGTGCTTCATAATACCTCCGGTATTGAGATGTGTTTCTTGTATGTTATTAGTTTAATATGTGGCAAAATTTGCGATACATCATAAGTTGATGCGTGACTTCTATAAAAAGTCAGAACTTTCTACAAGCTCACAGTTGTGTTGAAAGTGTGCAAGATGAGGCATCGCCTCTTAAGAATGATCAAACCCAAGTAGGATAGGTAATGAAGTACGACTGGATATTTTTTGATGCGGATGAAACGCTCTTTCACTTTGACTCTTTTAAAGGAATGAAGCTGATGTTCTCTCGTTTTGGCGTGGAGTTTGACGAGCAAGATTACGCGGCGTACCAAAAAGTGAACTTACCACTATGGGTTGATTATCAAGACGGTAAGATTACTGCGGATCAGCTTAAGCACACGCGCTTTGAGTCGTGGGCGAAACAGCTAGATACGACAACAGCAGTACTTAACAGCGCTTTCTTAAATGCAATGGCCGATATTTGTACCTTGCTACCGGGGGCGAAAGAGCTGATGGATGCGCTGCAAGGCAAAGTTAAAATGGGCATCATTACCAACGGCTTTACCGAGCTACAAGCCATTCGTTTAGAGCGAATGGGGATGACAGACTATTTTGATCATGTGGTGATTTCTGAAGAAGTTGGCGTCGCTAAGCCCGATTTCGCTATCTTTGACCATGCACATCGCATTAGTGGTGCTCCTGCCAAAGAGCGCATGCTGATGGTCGGTGATAACCCTCATTCAGATATTCTTGGTGGTATCGATTTTGGTATTGAAACCTGCTGGTTGAATGTTGACAGTAAACCACGACCAAGTGGTATTGAGCCACACTACCAAGTCGCATCACTGAGTGAATTAAAGGCTCTATTGCTCGCTTGATCTCAACAAAAGATGGCAGATATTGAAGGTACCTAATTTTGAAATTGGGTACCTTTTTTATTGGAGCTTGATTGATGAATTAGGTGTTGGGCTTTGAATACCACTACATAAACGGTAGCGGGAAAGCATCACTAGGTTCTGGTGCTGTGAATTCTTCAGCGTCAATGATCAGCGACCCATTTCGGCCTTGATCCTTGATGGAATATAAAGCTTCATCGGCTTTTTGGATGAGCTCAGAGTCAAGCAGCAAGCTCTTGGTACTGTGATCGAATACAGCTCCTCCGATGGATACGGTGATCCTGTCACTGCATGGTGAAGCGCTGTGCTCAATGTTTCTTTGATATAGGTCTGCCATGAAGCTGCGTACCTTCTTCTCAAGTTCTGGCTTCATCATGCATTCCGTTAAGATAAGAAACTCATCACCTCCAAATCGGAATACTTTACAGTGCTCTTTAGTGAAGTGGATTCGAAGTAGGTTGGCGATCTCCTTTAATACGTCATCACCTTTTACGTGGCCATAGCTGTCGTTGTACTGCTTGTAGAAATCCACATCGCATAACAAAACAGAGATCTTGTTCGCTGCTTGTGGGCATTTTTGTAGCTTCTGAATCGATGAACCAAGCGAGACTCGGTTAAAGAGGCCTGTTAGAGGATCTAAGTTCGCCAAGCGATTAAGCTCTTTTTTCTGTGCCTCAAGTTGCTTCTTGTGCTGTTTATTCTGCAAGTCTACCGCGATGTAGGAGCCAAGATGCTTAATCAAAGACATATGGTAGTCCTGGTAAGCATGTGGCTGGTGGGTCTGTATCGTCAGCACTCCCAACGTCTTATGATCGAGCGTTAAAGGGATCATGATAACAGAGGGGTAATCCTCTTGTGTTGTACCGACAAATGCATGGGCAGTTGGGTCGTTATTGACAAGCTTTTGTAGCACTTCAGGGGAAAAACTACCGTGTACGAAAGACAGGTTGTTCTTAATACAATAGGTGCTTAAAGTCGACTCATCACGACAATCGATAGTGAACGGTGGTAGCAGGTTACCAAGGTCGATGAACTGTTCGTAATGGAGCTGCTCAGTCGCCTCGTCGTATAGGCCCAAAGCGAGACAATCGACAGACATCAGCTTTGAAAGGTCGTTGTACAGACGGAATACCATGTCGGTGAGGTCATTGTGTGAGCCAAGATACTCACCAAACGAAGAGATCAATTCCAAGTTCTTAGCCAGTGACTGTGCGTTCTCTAGCTGGGGGCGCTCAGAGTGGAGCTGATAAAGCTGAGAGATCGATTCGCTGTTACTTTCACCGTGCAGCTTGAGCGCCTTTGACTGTAAATTGAAGGCTTGCTCTAGTCGTTCACTCTTCACCGCTGCGTCACGGTTAAATTTCGACTCTTGATGCAGGATAGAGGCAAACGCCTCCAACATCTTCGCGCTTCCGAATGCTTCAACGAGAGGCAGTGCTTTTTGGATATGAGTGTCGAGATGATCAATGTGCTGATTCTCGATCGCACAACGACAATATTCGAGAAGCGCATCTAATAAGTAGAAATCATCTGATAGTTGCTCTGCACATTGAATTGCTTTACAGAAGTGCTTAAGCGCTTGTTGTGGCTCTCCCAGAAGCTCTAGGTGGGCTCCGAAGGCGTTGTGATAAAAGAATTCACCGAGTGGACTTGCGTGTCGCGATAGCGTTTCGCTGTACTGCTCAAACTGTTTGATAGCCACATCAAATCGGCCCAGTTTGCTGTTGGTGAACGCAAGGTTGGTTAATACCGGCGAGATCACCATCTGTTCTGGGGTTTGTGCGCTCGTTTCCCAAGCTAATTCACAGTAGTAGTGCGCTTTATGAAAATCCTCTGCTTCGAGAAAGATATAGCCTAAGTTCGCGTAGATTCGCGCAAGCAAGTAGGGGCTATCAATGTGTTTGCACTCTGAAGCCTTAGTCAGTTCAACAATGGCTTCGGTGAAATTTCCCGAACGAATCATGGCGATACCCAAACCATATTCGATGTAATATTTCAGGATCAAAGACGGAGAAGCATCGGCTTTATTCAGAGCTTGACTAAGATAGACAAGTGATTGTTTAACCTTGCCTTTTCTCAATACACAAAAACCGTCTACAAACAGTTTTATAGAGCTTGGGATGGTTTTGTTTTGTCGAACTGCTTCGGCATCCATCGCTTTTTTGACTTGGCCGATAGCCCCTGCGCCTTGAGAAGCAATGACTTCTTTTAGTTGCAGGTCTAGGTAATGAGTAAAGCTATCGGTATAGTTCATTAAAGTAATAGTGATGGAATAAATATGATTATATTGTACGAAGTGTTGTTTATTTTAGGAAGTCTTATTTTGTTTTTTCTATCATTTAGCCGAGTTTCTGGTTTATGCTCGCCATTTAGGAAATGGCTTAAGTTGGCTTTGTAAAAAGGTAATCAAGTGTTAAAGACCCATCGTTACAGTTGTTATGGCGTGATGGCCATTCTATTGTGGAGCTGTTTAATCGCGCTCTCACGCAGTGTATCTGAACAGTTAGGACCGATTGGAGGGGCTGCCAGCCTTTATACGGTGAGCTCGATCCTGTTGGTCTTTACCATGGGGTTACCGAAAGTTTCGCGCTTCTCTAAATCGTATTTGCTGATTGGAGGCTCGCTTTTCGTCTGCTACGAGATATTTTTGGCGCTTGCTCTAGGTATGGCGAACAGCCGTCACCAAGCCATCGAAATGGCCGTCATTAACTACTTATGGCCTGCGTTAACGGTACTGTTTGCCGTTTTACTCAGTAAGAAGAAAACCAACTTATTGGTATATCCAAGTATCGTCCTTGCTTTCTTTGGTGTTGCTTGGAGTATCAGTGGCGACCAAGGCCTATCGGTACAACAGATTGCAGCCAACGTTGCGACGAATCCGCTGACGTATTCCATGGCGTTCTTTGGCGCGATAATCTGGGCGGTGTATTGCAACTACACGCAGCGCGTGGCGAAAGGTCAGAATGCGATCGTACTGTTCTTTATCGCAACGGCTGTAACGCTATGGATTAAATATGCGTTGAGTGACGAACCAGCAATGGTGATGACAACGAGCGCTGCTATCGATCTTGTTTTGGCGGGCGCGGCAATGGGAGCGGGTTATGCGTTGTGGAACACGGCGATTCTCGGCGGCAACATGGTGTTTCTCGCAACCATGTCTTACTTTACGCCAATCTTCGCGACGTTATTCTCTTCAATGCTGCTTGGCCTGTCACTCACGTTCACTTTCTTGCAAGGCGTGTGCATGGTAACCATTGGTTCATTGGCGTGCTGGTGGGTAACAAGAGAAAAGCCGACACGGAAAGCGTCGGCTAAATCAGAGAATAGTGATATCGAACAAGCGAAGACCTAGTTGTGATTTGCTTCTTGTTCTAACTAGCAATGCTCAAGTTGAGTTTCAGCTCATAAGGCATTTTTGATAGGCGTCGCTTCAGTAAGCGGCGCGTCTTTTCAATATCATTGACCGCAATGGTTTCTTGGTTATTGGTGTGGATATCAACGTTGATACGTAGCTCTTGACCTACCTTAGTTACGCCTTTCAGCTCTAGGTCTTGCTCCGCTTCCTTATCAACAGCGATGACGTTCTCGTCAACCTTTTCACAAATCTCTTTGTTTGCCGACATCATCAGCAGTTCACGCATTGCTTGCTTAAGCATATCGAATGGCACTTTGATGAAGTAGAACGACATCAGAACCATCATCATCGGGTCAGCGTACACGGCAAACTCAGCATACGGTGACAAGGTGATTAACCACGCTGCAACGAAACCTGCAGTAACGGCCACACTCAATAACGTATCCATCTGCCACTGTTTGGATTCTGCTTCAATCAAACCTGAAGAGAATGACTTACTTTTATTGGCGATATACCACCATGCGTAACCACAACCCAGTACGTTCAACGCACCAAAGATGGTCGCAATTGAAGCGTCGACTTCGCGACCGCCAGTCATTAACGCGCCAACGGCAGAGTATAGTGAATAACCGACGACGATAAGAATTACTGCGGCTTTAAAAGCGATAACGATAGGTTCAATAATCGCACGACCAAAAGGGAAGTTAGAGTCTGATGGGCGATTAATGTACTTCGACGCTGCTAGTGACAATAAAGTTAACAGTAAACTGATCAGCGAATAAACACCGTCGAATACGATGACGAGGGAACCAACAATTAAGCCTAGTGCCAAGCCTCCCAATGCAAAGCCAGATGCAAGAAGGGCTGAGAACATTAATACTCGATTTTCGTTTTGGTTTGTCCTGTCACACATAATGATTTCCTAGTGTCTTCGATATCTTCATTGTTCTAATACTGAGCGAGTTTTACAAACTCAATCTGCCTTCACGCAAAGTTGAAAATGTAGTATTTATTAATTATCAAATTAAATCATAAGGTTAGGTTTAATTATGTCTGTCATAATTTTTGACGCTGACTGATTTCGATAAGAATAATTTGAGGATTACTGAAGGGGTGTGCGCCTTAAATAACAAACGCAATCAATAGCTATTGCACCGACATTGATGGTGTTGATGAACACTAACTGTACTAACTGTACTAACTGTGATTAATGCTCATCGAAGTCGAGAAGAGATCAGATGAAGTGTATGACGGAGGGCGAGATATAGCCTGACATTAAAAATCAAACAGATAGTCGCTGATCTTGTCCGCTAACCAGTTCATCCCTGGGTGCTCTGCCATACCTGCCGCAGTAAACATACAGTAATCTTCTTGAGTTAAACCGTAAGTGTGTTTAATCACAGATAGTTTTTGTTCGCGGAGTAGATGACGAATCAACGGCTCAGGCATTACGCCCCACGCGTCTTCACGCATGATGGTGTCGAGCATGTAATCGAAGCTTGAAAACCCTATGTAGCGGCGCGAGAACGGGTCAAGTACAGGGTTGTCTTTCTCGTTGAGGTAAACCATGGTCGCTTGCATTGAGTTACGTAGTACTTCGTCAGACACTCGGCGCATTTGGCTCAGTGCGTGTCCTTTTTGGCAAACCGACATCATTCGAATCTTACCCAGCGGGTTGTAGAGGATCCTCGGGTCATCGACACGTTCGTAATCGACACCAAAAGCAAAGTCGACCTGTTGGGTTTCAACAAGGTTGGCCAAGTCACCACTCGAAGCCAGAACAATATTGAAAGAGGTGGAGGGGTAGCGGTTATTCAGTTTATGCGATAGATCTTGCCACATTTCATCGGGAAGAGAATCGTCGCGTGCTATCCAAATCTCGGCGTTAAACTCACCTGAGACATGCAAACAAGTCTGCTTTATGCGAGCGGCCGTGACTAACATGCCTTCACAATCCTTGTAGATAGCTTTTCCCGCTTCAGACAATTCAACGTGGTTGCCACTGCGAATGAACAGTTCAACATCCAGCTCTTTCTCCAGTGCTTTGATCGACATGCTGAGCTTAGTACGGTTGCATTCGAGCTGACGTGCAGCCTCTGACACTGAGCCGAGGTCTGCCACGGAACAAAACGCTTGGATTTGAGACAAGTTCATAGATTTTCCGGAATGAGCGAGAATCGTAAGGTTTATATGTGAATATTGTGCTGATTCTCTTAGAAATAGTCCATCATTGCATGATAACTCTATGACGAACGGGTCAATTTAGTTTAATCTGAGAGGGTTCCGAACGTACAAGAAGTAAAGATGGAGGCCATGATGGCGAAACAATGGGACGAGTACGCAAAAGACTGGGATAAAGAACCTGCAACGGCTGAATTCGCAAAAGCCGTATTTGACCAGTTGAGCCAGCTCGTTGATCTAGACGGAACCCGTGTCCTTGATTTTGGTTGTGGCACAGGTCTGCTTAGCCAAAAAGTGTCCCCTTTTGCAAAAGAGATTATTGCTTTAGATTTCTCTGAAGCCATGATTGAAGAACTCGACAAAAAAGAGCTACCTAACGTAGAGCCCGTTGTTGATATTCTTTCTCGTGGTTTAGCAGCTCAACACCCTGCATTTCGAAAGCAATTTGATGTCGTAGTCGCTTCGTCTGTGTGTGGCTTTATCCCGAATCTGCAAGATACGGTGAGTTTGATTTACACACTTCTAGAAGAAGATGGACTGTTTGTTCACTGGGATTGGTGTGTAGAGAGCGATGACGAAGCGTCTGGTTTAACACTGAGTCGCTCAGAGAACGTGTTAATGGCGGCAGGCTTCTCAAACGTAGAAGTGTCCGTACCATTCTCGATTGATACCCCTCAGGGTGAGTTAAAAGTGCTAATGGGTGTAGGTCGTAAGCAGTCTACCATCCGTACTAAATCACGCTAACGTATTGATACTAAATAGATAGAATAAACCCATGCTGTTTTGCAGTGTGGGTTTTCTTTTGGTCGTTATTTTAGTGATCATGATTTCCATAATGGAAATGTTTAATTGATTAAATTTCAATAGTGGAAAAGTGATTACTCTTTTAAAATAAGACCATATAAATATAAAGGGTTTTATCATGAGCCACCAAACAACGTCATCACCAATGCCTGAACTTCAGCAACGTTTCCACAATATTATTTCGGATGCCAACCTTTCACCTAAGCAGAAGTCGAGCTATTTAGCGCTAGAAGCGGAAGCAAGCCTACCGTATATGCCAATCAGCCAAGAAGCTGAACAAGCACTCAAAGACGGGGTGCTGTGTGACATGTTTGAAGGCCATGCGCCGTTTAAGCCGCGCTACGTCTTGCCAGACTATTCTAAGTACTTACATCAAGGCTCAGAGTATTTAGAACTCAGCGCGGCGACCAATTTGGATGAAGCGCTCAACATGTTGACGATCATCTATCACCATGTGCCATCCGTGACCTCTATTCCTGTATACCTTGGTCAACTGGACGATGTGTTAATGCCATTCGTTGGCGAACTAACAGACGAGCAAATCTATCAAAAACTAAAACTGTTCTGGATTATGCTGGACCGCACGCTCCCAGATGCGTTCATGCATGTGAATATCGGCCCTGCAGATAACATCATCTGTCGCACTATTTTACGAGTAGACGCTGAGCTTAAGCAGATCGCGCCTAACTTAACCTTTATGTACGACCCTGCAGTGACACCTGACGATCTTTTGCGTCAAGCGGCGAGCAACATCTGTGAATGCAGTAAACCTCATATCGCAAACTACCCAGCACACGCGAGTGCTTACGGTGATAAGCGCTTTGGAATCGTGAGTTGCTATAACTCTCTGCCGCTTGCTGGTGGTTCAAATACCTTGGTCCGTATGAACTTAAAAGAGGTCGCGCTAAAGTCTAAAGACAGCGCTGACTTTCTACAGAAAGTGCTGCCGACATACGCCAACATCATAGTTGAGCTGATGGATGCTCGTAGTCGTTTCCTTCATGAAGAGTCGAATTTCTTTGAAGGCTTCTTGACGAAAGAGGGCTTGATTGAAGAAGCGCGATTCGCACCTATGTTTGGTATCTACGGCATGGCGGAAGCCGTCAATATCCTGATGGTGAAAGAGGGGGTTGAAGCTAAGTACGGACACGATGAAGCAGCCAACACACTCGGTCACACCATCTCTGAAAAACTTGCAGAGATCGTTGAATCCTCACCAGTTCAATATGGATTAAATGGTAAAGCACTGCTGCACGCACAAGGCGGTATTAGTCTTGATAAAGATGTAACCCCTGGTGTTCGTATTCCTTACGGAACTGAGCCGGATCCGGTCTCTTACGTGCGAGCAACCGCAGGTCATCATAAGTTTTACACGTCGGGCATCAGTGACATCTTAACGATTGATGAGACCGTTAAATCCAACCCTGAGGCGATGTTCAACCTATGTAAAGGTGCGATTCAAGCCGGTTATCGTGAGTTTACTGCAAACGTCGCGTCTAACGATTTGGTGCGCGTGACGGGATACATGATTAAGCTCTCTGATATCGCAAAATATGACGATGAAGGTTCTCGTACCAATACCACTTTCTTGGGCGCAGAGGCGGCAAAAAATACCGGCATTTTGGAGCGTAAACCACGTGTGGCGAGCTTAGAAATGTCACCTACCTACGAACAATAAATTTTCTGATCTAACGACTCACATGGCTAGGGTTACTAAAAATATAAAGGCAGAAAAACAAGCGAAGGTCAGCCGTGTGCTGACCTTTTCTTGTGTTGACGGGCCGGGAAATCGCTTGGTGTTGTTTCTACAAGGGTGCAACTTTGATTGCATCACTTGTCATAACCCTCACACCATCAATCACTGCAACCATTGTGGTGATTGTGTTCCTGAATGCCCAAGTGAAGCGCTAACTCAAAATAGTGAATCTGGTACAGTTACTTGGTATCCAGAAAAATGTACACATTGTGATAAGTGCATTGATGTGTGCAGTCATAAGTCGAGTCCGAAAATATCATTGATGACCGTTTCTGATGTTCTTGAAATCGCGAGAGAAAATCAGTTCTTCTTAAGCGGAGTTACCATCTCAGGCGGTGAAGCTACAATGCAGCTGCCGTTTATTATCGAACTCTTTAAAGCAATCAAAACCGATCCTCAGCTCTCTCATTTAACCTGTTTTATTGATAGTAATGGCTCACTTTCATCGGAAGGCTGGAGTAGGGTTCTACCGTACCTTGATGGCGCAATGATCGACCTAAAATCATGGCAAAATGAAACTCATCAATGGTTAGTTGGACGCGAGAATCACCGCGTACTCTCTTCAATCAACTTCTTAGCGGAACATCAAAAGCTACATGAAGTTCGTTTATTGCATATCCCCGGAAAAAGCGACTTAGATACAGAAGTCGAACAGGTAGGGCGTTACCTTAGTTCGTTGCCAGAAACCGTAGCGATTCGTCTCAATGCGTTTCAGCATCATGGTGTGATAGGGGAAGCCTTAAACTGGTCAAAATGCACTAAGCAACAAATGAATGAGTTTCATGACCAGTTATTCGCTTACGTCCAGCGACCAATGCTGACACCTCAAGTCTATACCTAAAATCACTTTTGCCCCTACAAAGCCTAATACCAAGTTCATGGCTGATTTGCTTATCATCTTTACTCTCTTTTCTGTATATCTAAACAGTTTATTAAGCTTGAAGGTTGTTTGACTATTGAAAGTGGCATGTTTTATTGAATTTTTACTCTCACTTTGTCGATGGCGAGTTTTGTAAGTTGTGGTTTCTTAATGGTTTTATGACTTTCATACCTTGGATAACACGCATTATTAAAAAGTGATAACACGCAGACGCGTTTTTATGTGAGGGTAGAGTACAAAACTCGATGTATTTTCTTTAATTTTTAGTGGCTTATGATAAATTGTTCGAAAGTCGGGTAGGTAGAAAAGCGAGACTGCCTATTATTAAGAATGTTAGCTTTCTTTAGTGTGCAACTCATTTAGTACGTGATAACATTCATTCAAATTAAAACATAAAGATAAAAGGTTAGGTGGTTTTTTGTGAGCATAAAGGATGTAGTTACCAATGCATCTGAATGGTTAGTTGGGAATGGGAGTTGGCTTTTTCCTATTGTGCTATTGCTTCTCAGCTTTCTCTTGCGCTGGGGGTGGGGAAGAGGTTTTTCTAAGATAAACTTCTTTAAACTGATTATGGTTTTTCCTATCGATATCAAAATTATGGCTTGTACTTTCGTACTCGCAGCTATGGTTTTGAATCCTAGTGATCCATTTGGCGTTGGTATTTTCTTAATCTTCGGATTGGTGCTACTGGGTGTCTCTATAGGTTTTTATAACCATTTGAAGATTGAAAATACAGATAATTGCAATAAAAAATATATAAACCGTTACTTTCTTTCATCAATGTTTATATCGATATTGATGTTGGTTTTCTCTATTTTAATAATGCAGGAATATGAAAATAAGAGTGCAATGCCAAGTTCAACTAACTCTGTGCTAACTGGTGCTGGAGAAAAAGGTGTAAATGATGATTGATGTAGTCTCGGTATTCTATGAAGCATTAATTACCTCGCTTCCATTGTTCTTAATTGCAATGTTTGTATATGTTCTAATACGAAAGTTATTTCATGACTATCTGAAGGTTAAGGATTATCAGAAAGATGAATATCGTCAAGATTTAGAGAAAGAACTTTACAATATAAACTACAAGCTATCTTCGAATGAAGAACGTTTTAAACAAATGAATGAATTAGTTATTCAAGGTAATAGCTTTCAAAGTGCAGAAAACTCTTTTCTATCCAAGCTGGGTGTTCACGAAAAGTTTGAAGTCAAGAGCAATCAAGTATTTGTACTAACTCCCATGAATAAAGATTTCTATGAGGATTATGCATGGGTTGAAGAGTCTTTCTTAAAACATAAATTTTTATGTGTAAAAGGCGATGATGTAATGGTTCAAAGCAATCTTTTGTCCCACATCATAAAAGAGATAGCCAGTTCTAGGTTTGTAGTTGCTAATATAAGTGGGCGTAATCCAAATGTTTTTTATGAACTTGGAATTGCGCATGCGATGGGCAAGGATGTTTTGCTTATAGCGAGAAATGAAAAGGATATAACATTTGACTTGTCGTCAAGCCAAGTGATTGTTTATAAAAGTAAAGCTCAATTAGAACGCTCAGTTAGTGAATGGCTTGTTTCAACCCTAAATAAAGAAAGCTAACAATCTGTTTAAGAGTGATTCGCAACGCTCGGCATTTTTGCTATGCGTTGCGTTTAGTGTTTAAGGCGGTATGCGGCGACTTTTGTATTGCGTTGCTCACATATATGGTCTCCCCCAGTTTTGCAAGCCAGTAATATGATTAAAAGCGCAGGTTAACTTCCATATATACGGCCTGTTTAACGGCTATTGCCTTGGCCAAGATGAGGAAGTCGAACACGAAGTCCTAATCACCTTATCGACTTTATAAGACAGTGTGAGCATAAGGTTTTCAACGTGTAGGATTTATCCTGTTATTCATCTTACTACGTACTTTGCAAAGGGTTGGTGATCATCATTAGCTTTGTGTTGGTCGATACTCTTCATTTTTAGTAATAACTGCCCACGCTATGCGCATGAGTTTGTTTGCTAAAGCGACAGCGGCTCTGTTTGGTCCTCGTCGCTCTTGGAGTTCAAGCATCCACCTACTGAGATTATCGGATTTAAATTTGGCGCGCCTCAGCGCTGCTCTTGCTCCATGAACGAGTAGGGAGCGGATATACGTGTTGCCTCTTTTAGTTATCCCAAGAAGAATGACTTTGTCACCGCTGGTATCTTGCTTCGGCACAAGGCCCATTGCGGCGGAGGCATCTCTACCGGTTTTGAACTGTTGTCCGGAGCCAAGCCATACCGCAACTGCTTGGCTAGTGAGTGGCCCAAAGCCTGGAATAGACATGAGTCGCTTTGCGTTTTCGAACTGCTTGATGGTTTGGTTAAGTTTATCGTCGAACCATTTGACTTGTTCGTCGATGTATAAATATCGTTCGTACTGATGGGATAGCAGTTCTCTTAATATACAAGACAGTTGGTTTTCATCGTTCTCGAGTATTTCGGGGATGGCCTTTCTGAAGGCAGCGGCTCCTTTGGGCATAATGATGCCGTATTCAGAGATAAGGCCACGTACTTGATTAACGACACGAGTTCTTTCAGTGACGAGCAGACGTCTCATTCGAATAAGAGATTGGATGTCTTGTTGCTCGACGGATTTATGAGGCAC
>NZ_JFFR01000010.1 GCF_000695685.1 Vibrio fortis
AGACATGGTGCCTCCGATGCATTTAAGTACCACATAAGTGTGGCAGATCCTCGGTAGGGGGAATCCATGTCATTCGTTATATGCAATACCAGACAAAGGAATGAAGTACCTATGGAGTTAAAAGTAGACGCAGATAATTTTATGCTTCAACAGGAAGTATTTACTGGTGAGATGATTGCACGTATTGCCGAACATTTGGAAAGAGCTGGTATTAAGGGAACATTGCTAAAAGAACTAACTGGTAATATTTCTTTTGAAGTTGCAAGTATGATCGACAGTTCTTCAAGCGTTAGTTTTGATGGTAATGAAGCACATCCTTACTTGGCGTTTCTGAGTGGTGAAAGTGATAATGAGTTAGTTCATTTGGGAGGCAATTCCACGTGCCATGAAATGGTGTATGGTATTTTAAATGCAATGTTTGAAGACAGCATATAGCAAACTGTTCAAGAGGGATTCTCAACGCGTGGCATTTTTACTATGCGGTAGGTTTAGTGTTTAAGGTGGTATGCAGAGGTTTCAGTATTGTGTGCCTCATACCTTAACGGGGTGTTATGTTGTTTGGGGCTAACAATGAAATATTGGTTACTACTATTGGTATCAATTCTACATTCAGGTTTAAGTTTTTCGGGTGACGAAGTGAAGAGTAATCCAGTTTTATCCACTGACCTTGCATGGCAGAAGACTATTACAGAAGCTAAAGCGAGCATTGGATCCTTTCGCGATCTATTGTCTATCCATGAGCTTGCATCTAGTTTTGCTCTTGTAAAAGTATACTTCCCAGAACAAGGTGCTTACTTATGGTTCATGGTGGTAGATGTAGACTCAAATTCTTTCGTGGTTCAAGCTTTTGAAACACTCCCTCAGTTAGATCATATTGTCGTCGGTGAAGCATACTTAGTTTCAGATGAAGATATCGTAGATTGGTCTCTGAATAACAGTGGTTCAATGTATGGTGGATTTTCAATGCGTTACATCAGAGGCCAAAAAACAAAAGACGAACAAGACAAATATGACCAGTATGTAGGCGTAAAAGAATGGATGCCTCTGCCTTGAGTCCACAACAAATTGTTCAAGAGCGATTCGCAACACGTGGCATTTTCACTATGCGTTGCGTTGCGTTTGGTGTTTGAGGTGATATGTAGAAACTTCGGCATTGCGTTATGTAGTAGGCAGAGAGCAATTTGAATCTTAAGGGAGGCGAAGTTGCATATAAGCGATGATTTACTTAGATGTAATGAGTGTTCGAGTTTATTCATGAAGTCCAAATCTAAAATGGTGTCGTTGTGTCCAGAGTGTGCTCATTATTTATATGAGTACGAAAACTGTACCCATTTGTTCGAACAAGGTAGATGCGTAAAGTGTTATTGGGATGGTAGTACATCGGAGTATTTGGTTCAGCTCAAAAGGAAGTGAGACGTAAAGGTATGACTGTCGTTTGGCTGTAACTCCGAAGTTAAATGGGCTGTTCAGTTGAGAGACTACATAACAAAAGCTTCAAACCGACAAACAACGCGTGGCATTTTTAGTTTGCGGTGAATTTAGTGTTTAAGGTGCAATGCAGCGACTGGTTTTGTACGTTGTCTGCGGTTAGACGTACAGAGCGAGAAACGATGAAAATATTATATTCGGGCGGTTTACAGACCCGCTCTTATGATGCACTTGAACGCTTGTTAAATGTTAATACCTTCTTAGAGGGTGAGTTGGCTTTCCACAATTTATATCGAGAAGTTAAAGCAAGTGATTTTCCAATTGCTCAGGATTGATTTGGTGATCAATTTCTTATTCGAGATAACTTGGTAGTTAAATTGAATGCTGAAACGGGTGATATTGATGGATTTGGTTGTACCTGGGAACAGTTTTTGGCTTGGGTTGACGAGGAACCAATTGAAAGATTGGGCATTCCAAGCGATTTGGAGCTAAAGGTTGGTCAACTGCTATTCGCTTATCCGCCTTTTTGTACTGTTGAAGGCAACAATGTATCAATAAAAGCAATTGATGGTATTGAGCTAATCAACTTTCACGCGGATTTTGCAAGACAGATAAATGGTGGAAGTTAAGCCAAACAAGCGTTTAAGACGGCGTTATGTTCTATGGAGTAAGAATGGAAAATAATTCGGATTGGAAACTGAGACTTAGATATGGAAAGGATCAGACTCCCTACACTCATTTCACTGTGTTGGCGGATGGTACAGTCGTCGACAATTCACACAGTTTCGACTGTCCTATTGGCTCTGCTTTTATGGCAATTAAAGTTTGGGCACTGGATACCGATCAAGCTTGTGACATGTTAAACGTTATTGGTGAACGAGTAGGATTTCATGTTAAAGGAAAAGTTGAGATATATAAGACAGAGCCTGAAGAACCACCAAAGGAAAATCCTTTTGGCTATGACATCAACTTTACGCCTTACAGAGAATAGATTCGAATATAACAACTATTTAAGAGTGATTTGCAACTCTGTGTGGTTGCGCTTCGCTCAAGTATAACTAAGCGTCGCTCACACCATAATACTGCGTTATAGTTCTCATGAATGGAAACTAAGAATAAATGATACGTAATTTTTACAGTTGTGATAAAGAAGTCGATAAAAACAGCCATGGCGGTGAAGGCTCAATTGATATCTACCGAGCATTTAGACGCAAAGATTTTTCAGGAGCTTGGGATTTTGCCATTAGAGTTGTAATGCCACCGGGAAGCTCCATGGGAGAGCATACTCATGGTGATGATGAAGAAATGTATATTATTTTACAAGGTGAAGGGACCATGACTATTGAGGGAGAGTCTAGAAAGGTAACTTCTGGAGATATGATTGTGAATAAACCCTACGGTACACATGGCTTAGTGAATACGTCTGACTCAGAAATCGAATTACTCATTATCCAAGCAAGTACGAAGTAAATCACCATAACAAATCGCTTAACAGGTAGGGGCTCCTAACGCTTGGCCATTTTATCCAAATCTGAGTCAGTGCTTAGGGCACCGGTTTTAAGTTGGGTGGTATAGCAATATCGCCCGTAAGCTCATTCCTAAATAAATAGAAAGAATATATGAAGTATTTTGTTATAGAGCCTGAAGTCGCAGGCGGTCTTGGTGAAAAAACTGAAGGCGACTTTTCTGTTTATCCTCCATTGGTAACTAACTTGCACTACGAGTTTCAAGGGTGGCTTGGTGATGATATCTTGGAATCTTTTCCGTGTTTTTTGGTATCTTACAACCTGTCGCAATCTCTTAAAAAGACATCTTTAACAGGCTTTGATTTGGACGCAGCCAAAATTACCACATCTGAATTATTTAATGAGCTTTACCCGAATAAAACACTTCCCGAGTTTCTGTGGTTGAAAGTAAATGGAAAAGCAGGTCAAGATGATTTTGGTATCACAGAAGACTCTTTGCTTGTGGTTTCAAATGTAGCTCTATCACATTTGAAGCAATTTTCTTTTGAGAATGTCGAAGAGTTTGAGTTCGTTTGCTAACAAGATCATCAAGTTGATACGTTTTACTACGCATTTTTAGCGTGGAGTTTGCTAGGTTTTATCGGTTTAGTGAAGCGTTAGCAGTACAGGAGTAACATGGCTAAGCACATATGGGAACTCACTATCGAAGGCTATAGTTATATCAATGAAACATCTACGATTCATGTAATGTCCTGCTAACAAATTGTTTAAAATCGATTCGCAATGCTTGGCATTTTAGATTCTACTTCAAAATTAATGTTTACAGAGCGTCGGCTTAGGTTATGTGGAAGCATTGTTCACCCCTTAATGCAGCGTTAGAATTTTAGGAGGCAGCATTCAGTTTATATCATTTATAGCCCCATTGGTTTTTGTATCGATTCTCGTGTTTAAGGCAAGATTTTCGGTATATCACAATACTCTCGACAATGGTGCTTTCACTTATGTTTCAGCTTTCCTAGCCGTTACTTTAACTGCTTTTTTATATATCTATAAAATAAAAAAAGACAAACGTGCCGAAAACATAATTGTGGAACATAGACAATATGGAAAACCCCTAGTTAGTAACTCGCTCATGACCATTTGGGTCATTCCACTGTTTATTTTTATAAGAATCGGCATATCAATTTCTAACGAAAATTATATGAGTGACGAAGTAGTAAAAATCAATTATACGGTTACTTGTAAAGGTGAGCGTTCAGTTAAAGGTGGAACAGTAAAGTACCTCTGTATAAACGACGGCGAAAGAGATCTTACATATGATTTACACAACATAGGATCTCATTATTTTTCAGTTGGAGACGAAATTTTTGCCACTGCACGAAGAGGTTATTGGGGGTATTTAGTTATTCAAGAGCTTCATAAAAAGAATCCCAGGAAGCCTAAGAAAACTCAGAAAGAATTAGATATACAAACAGCCATTTGTGAGGGACTGTCTTCATTAGAATGTGCCTTGTACTTTTCGCCCTAGAAGAAAGGCGTTAAATTATAGTTTTTGGATATCAAATTCTAACAAGCAATCTAAGCAGACTGTCAACGCGTGGCATTTTTATTATGCTGCGGTTTTAGTAGTTAAGATGGTATGCGGAGGCATTGGCATAGCGTGCCTCACACCTAAACAAGGACTTATGTTCTAAGGAGAAATTATGATTTATACGACAACGGAAACTGTTCCTGGCAAGGAAATTGAGGCTGTATTAGGTATCGTTAATGGCAACGTGGTTCAGTCTAAACATGTTGGTCGAGATATCATGGCTGGTTTAAAAGGTATTGTAGGCGGCGAACTCAAAGGCTATACCGAGATGTTGATGGAAGCTCGAAATATAGCGGTAGAGCGATTGATAGAAGATGCACAAAAGTTAAATGCTGATGCAATAGTGGGAATACGATTCACAACTAGCTCAGTTACTGATGGGGCATCAGAAATATTAGTGTTTGGCACAGCAGTAAGACTACAAAAATAAAAAGTATTTAAGAGTGATTTGAAGCGCTTGGCTTTAGGTTAATTAGTGGATTATAGAGAGTAATATGAAGAGTAGCGTTAAATTTTTAACAGCGTTATGTATTATATCACTGCCAGTGATGGCTGATGCGGTTTTGGTTGATGAACATAAACCGAATACGACAACTGTCACTAGTGAGACTAAAGAAAGTCAAATGTATATTAGTTTTGATGGAAATCTGGATAGTCTTCCTATCGATGTAAGAGCACAGTTCCCAAGCATTATCGATACTAAAGAAATAAGTAGTGAAGAAACTAAGGTTGTAATAAGTGACGAAAATGCCCAGTGGATGTTTCGTACGATATTTACCCAATTTGAGAGGTATCAAAAAATTAATGGTGAGTATATAGCATTAGAAATTCCGAGTGATATGGACATGGTTGGTATCTCTGTTGAAGGGACTCTTTCTAAGAATGGTGCCTATTCTGATGTCGTGGTTCAAACACCTCAGTCGAATGAGCTAATAGAAGATTCGATAAAGCGAATGCTTGAACTTCCTAATAAGGAACTTTCGATTTACCACAAAAAGTATGAGCTAGGAAATGTGTATCCATTTGAAGCTACGATGGACGTGCCATTACACCCTGAAATGAAGGTCTCTATGGTTATTGATGGAACTCGAAAGTTGGTCAAGATTAAAGATGGTACAGCATTCATCGAATCTACCGCGAGCGGGGATATGGAAGTTAAGCTTGATAAACTTAAAATGGCTATCAATATGACTATTAATAGTCAGTTTGAGTACGATTTAGATCGTGAGCTAGTGTTTTCAGAAACGACTGAGAGTGTTATGTCATTATCTTATCCAGCTTATGAAGGGTTTGTAACGTCAATAGCTACTATCAATAGTAGCGTGGATAGGCGTAGATATTAGCCTAGCAGTAAATTAGAGTGAACCACGATGTGTGGCACTCTCTGTTTGAATCACTTTCAGTGCCTACGGCCCAATATTTTTGGTAGATGGTAACGTTGCTAGGTATTTAAAAAAGGGGGGTAACGCCCGGAGAAATATGGAACTAAATTGTCTAATTGATTCTGAGTTACTCTCGCTGAATCAGAGTTTTGATGATGCCTATATTGAAATGCTATTCCTTTTGGAGTCTAAACAGAAGGTCAAACTCTTTGTCAGTAATAAGCAAGGTAAAGCGATAACGGTTCGTTTTAAGGGAATGCAGTTATCTGCTAGCAAGACGACTTTAAGCGGCATTCCGACATTAGGTGAAGTTGAAGGAGTATCTTATTTACAAGGCATCCTTTCTATAGAAGGCGATTTTGGATTAATTGAAGTAGATGGCCATGATATTGTCTTTAAATCCGCTTTGACACAAATTACTTAAGGTTGATATCTGGCGTGTGGCATTTTAATCGTACGTTGTGTTTAGCATCGAAGGCGACTGAAGCGGAACCGGTAATGCGTTACTCATACCTTAACAGAACGTTACAAGTACAATGGAGTTTCAGTGGTTGTATATTTAGATTCAATAAAAGTTTCGCCTAGAAGAGATCTGTTAAAAGTTATAGATGAATACTCCATGTCATCCGATAGTGTTAGTTTAACTGATGATATTCGCTTCAAACTAGTAGAACTATTGCCATTGAGTTCGGTGCCTGAAGATGGTTTCACTACACACGATGTTGCTCTCGTTGTTCGTGTGCCATTTCATAGAAGAGGTTCGTTATTGTTTGGCTTGGGAGCAATCTTAGGTTGGCGCCCTCTAGTGACAATAGAGTTTGATGTTATTTCTTTGGTTAGTGGTGAGACAATTGAAACATTGCGTTCAACAAACAAGCTTAGTTGGAGCAGGTATATTAGAGGTCTCCTACATTTGAACTCAATCCTTCATATTAGACCTGAGTTTGATTTTGCAGATCTTGAACCACTTATAGAACAGTCCGTATTGAGCCTTTTGAGGGAGATTCAAACTAAGTACTCATAAAAATTGTTTAAGGTTGATTCGCAACACTTGGTTTTTTACCACGCGTTACGTTTGAAATTCAAGATAGTAAGCGGAAGCTTCGGTATTACGTTGCTCACATATATGGTCTCCCCCAGTTGTCAAACATAGCAACAGCATCATTAAGGTCGTTCTTTCCCTTAGTTCGATAAGGAATTACGTATTTAACAGCCATAATGTGGGCGTCATGACCCAGTTTATTGAGTGTTCCAGCTCAATAATGTGCACCACCACACGCTTCAATGCCTATACGCATGAGTGGCATATTTGCTATTTTAGTCAATAGTTTAGAGCGTGCTACTGACTTATGAAGTATGACTTTACCATTTTGGTCTACGGCATGAAGGCTAAAGTGGTTTTTAGCTAGGTCGATACCGCAAAAATA
>NZ_JFFR01000011.1 GCF_000695685.1 Vibrio fortis
TGTTTTAGGATCTACGTCGCTGATGACAACTTCACGAGCAATCGCCCAGATGTAGGCGATCATCTCTCTTGCAATGGCGACAACAACGACATTTCGGTGTTTACCTTTTTGCAGTAGCCGTTGGTAACGACGACATAACCTTTGCTGGGCTTGCCAAGCAATATCGACGATCTCTTTAGGTAGTCCTTCTTGCCTTAGTTGAAGCTCTACGGAGATGTTCGCTTTGTGTTTATAGGTATGTGCGCCTTCAACGAGCAACCGTCTAGCCCGACTGTTACCACACTTTGTCAGCCTGCCGCGGCGAGTTTTACCTCCACTAGAGTTTTCTGTTGGTACAAGTCCAAGGTAAGCCATAAGCTTTCTTGGATGGTCGAACCGTCGTAGGTCACCCAGTTCAGCTATTGTGCCGAGAGCTACGAGTAACCTCACTCCACGCATAGCTTGTATGGCTTTCACTACAGGATAATATCGCCAGTTTTTAACCTGATGGAGCAGTTCGTTGTCGAGTCGTTGAAGGCGTTGTATGCGTTCATTGATTGTGATGATCATCTCTTGTAAGACGATTTGTTGACTATGGTGAGGAAGAATGAGGTCGGTCAGCCACCGTAGATGCTTTTTAGACCAGTTATCATTCACCGTAGCTTGGATATTATTGCGAAGAAGAAAGCCTTTGAGTTGGAACTTTGCGTCTTTGAGATCTTTCATGGCCGTTTCTCTGGCACGTGAGAGGTCTCGAATGGCTTCATCCTCGGCTTCCGGTACATAGATGGGTGTAAGCTCTTCGGCTTTTAACAACTTCGCGAGCTTCACTGCATCTCGCTTGTCAGTTTTAACTCGCTCACCAGGCTTCTTAGGTATCAACGATGGAGCGACGACATAGCAGCAGTGTCCAAGGCTCGTAATCAAGCGATAAGTCCAGTAACCACATGGCCCCGCTTCATAGACAAAGTGCAGAGTCGCTTTGGGATACTTGGATTGCAGTTGTTTGGCCAATTTAATTAGTGCGGACTTATTGGATTTAATGCGGCCTAACTGTTGTGGGTTTGCCCCTCGATGTTCTTGTAAAACAGCGACTTGAATAAATGACTTATGCGTATCTAAGCCAATGAAAATTATGCTATCTTTACTCATGCTAGCCTCCA